>NZ_AP025509.1:669847-1339695 GCF_024347615.1 Vibrio splendidus
AATCACATGACGGCCGACTTGGGCCGCTATATCCAACGCAAAATCCCATTCTACAGGTTGTAACTGACCGTTAATTCGAACAAGTGGTTGCTTCAATCGATCTTTGGTTGGTGTTTCTGGGTTATAAAGCTTTCTTGCGAGCAGTCCACCACGAACCGAAGAATCACCGCCTTTATTGACGACCTGTATGTCTTTGTCTGCGACTACAACCACATGGTGTGGTTTGCCATTATGCGAAACAATATTATGTTGCTGTGGCGAAACCCAAGCTTGTAATGCATGAACGGGGAAGTCGACAGCAAACGCATTTTCGTTAGAGCGAGCTCCACCTGAAGGGCTATTTACAGGCCAACGATAAACCTTATAACCGCACGCCACGATACAATAATCACAGGCTGTTGTGATAACTTCAGCATGAACAGGAGGCAGTAAAGTATTAGTCGGTTGGAGGTACTGACGGTTTAAAGGAGATTGATTGCTTGAAGAAGATTCACTCATTAAACTACCTCCACATCGATCAGGTTTTCCATGCGACCAAAGATCAACCCCATAACGCCAACTGCATAGATGTCGTCACCTTCGAGCTCGAGCAGTACTTGAGGTAAGCTCTCAAAGGCTTGACCAGACACCATAATTCCATGGCGACGCAAATCAAATGTAGATAGGTGGAATGGGCACTGCCCGACAATGCGATGCTCCCCTGTTGCTTTATAAGCACCGGTTAAAGGCCCACCTTGATGAGTACATGTCATCGAATAGGCCACAATATCGCGCTGTAACCCTATCCCACCGCCACATTCGATGTCGGATTTAACCAGCATCGCAATCGAATTTTTTCCTTCATCTGGATATTGAAAGTGAACCGGAATGTGGTTGATGAGTTGACTTAACTTTGCGATTTTCTTACGCGGGTAACCGACAACACGACCTTCAACTTGAGTTTCAGAATCAGTCCCTGCAAATAAGGTAAGAGGAACCATAGATACGGCAGTAGCCGCACCGGAATAAAGTAAAAAATCACGTCGTGACATCATGCATTTGTTGTGTCGTTTACTTGAATTTTGCTCTGAGTTGGCGATCATTTTTCTGCTCCAGCAAGTTCTTCTTTAGTAAATAGCGGTTGGTATTCTGGAATGGTTGGCTCTTCAATAAAAATCTGCTCACCTGAAAATGCTTCTACAAAGCTCAATAAGTTCTTTTTATCTTGTTCCGTTAAACCAAGAGGTTGAATTAGAGCAGATTTAGTCTGAGGGTATCCAGTAGTGCGCCCATCATCTGCCACACCACCTCGGTCGTAGAAATCAATCACCGCTTCTAAAGTTGGAATGGTGCCATTGTGCATATAGGGCGCAGTGTATTTTGTATAACGTAGGCTCGGTGTGCGGAACTTACCTAACATCTCTTTGCGTTTAGCTCGAAAGTAAGCACCGGGGTCGGCCTTTGTGGTGCGGTACATCTCTTCGGTGACACCTTTAGAATAAAGCTCAAATCTAAATGTTATCTGCGCTAATCCATCATCATTCCACCAAGGACTTGGCGGCACACCAATGTTGTAGAATTTTTGGTCAGATGCCAAAGCCCCGTTGTGACAAGCAATGCAATTCGCTTTGCCTTCAAACAGAGCTTTACCCTTCAATTGGGACTCAGACAAAGCGGTTTTGTCACCGAGTAAATAGTTGTCTATTGGTGTGTCACGTTGAACCATCGTGCGTTCAAACGCGGCTATAGCGCGCCAAGCGTTATGTATTTTCGGAGTATCATCACCAAACACTCGCTTAAAGCGTTCAACATACTCAGGAACTAAGGCTAAACGCGCTTCCATGATGTCGTCTTCACCATTACCCGCGACCGCGCCCTTCGCTGCATCTTTGGCTTGCGCTTCCAATAACATAGCGCTGCCCGCCCAGAAAAATTTGTCGTAATAAGCCGCATTAATAATCGTTTGGCTATTGCGCCAATGTACCGTACCCGGATATCCCATGGATAAGTCATCAGGAAAACCCCAGCCCTGCGATTGAATATGGCAACCAGCACATGGGCTAGTCGTATCGCCACTTAGCCGACCGTCATAAAATAAGATCTTTCCCAACTCTATTTTTTCGGGTGTTTGTTTATTATCCACAGGCACAGGCACCTCCCCTAGAGGCTCAAACTGTACCTTTGCATTAACAACATTGGGAAGCCCCGTCATCCCAATAAGAATAAAGAGTGCTGCCTTTAATACAGAGCGCTTAGTTACGAGCATTTGACCAATCCTCCGTGTATTCGTAGCCGAAGTCATAGTCTAACCATTCGTATTCTTCGCCTATAAGGGGATCTCCAGATAACGATTCCAAAAAAGCCACCAGCGCCTTTTTTTCGTAGTCCGTTAGGGAAAGCGTGGTGAGTCGAGAGTCTTTGTTTGAGTCTTCGCCACCACCTTGATTATAAAATTCAACCACATCTTCAAGCGTGGCAAGCATGCCATTGTGCATATACGGCGCAGTTTGACTGAGCTCTCGCAGCGTTGGCGTTATGAACTTACCGCGATCGCTACCATCCGCTTTATGAGTTTGAACATGAGCACCAACATCGCGCTTTAACGTTAAGTAATCTTGCACACCCATAAACATGTTGTAGGCAAGAAAAGATTGATGTCGCATGGGGTCTAAAAATATCTCATGATTTTCAGGCACTCCGGTATTGTGTGCCTTTCCGTCCGAAAACAGAGCGCCACGATGGCATTGGCTGCACCCCGCTTTGCCTGTGAACAGCTTTTCTCCCTGGATCGCTAAGTCGCTAAGCTCGCCCTTGTCAAAAGGGACATTCTTCGAAGTCAGTGTCTTTAGGTATTCAGGCAGAGCTTTGCGCACTCCGCCATTTGACGGTTCTCCAAGATTGGCCGCTTTAAACATCTCGACGTATATTGGGTCTTGTTTGAGGCGTTCCTGCATCAAACGCATGTCCATATTCATCAGCCAGTCTTCAGTGATATTTTCCCGAACCACATCGTTTAGGTTGGTGCCAATACGACCATCGTGAAACCACACCTCTTTATAGGCTGCATTAATAAGTGTTGGAGCATTACGAAATCCATCACTCCCCGTATACGCAGGGCTTAACGGTTCAGGGTAAGAAAAACCATTAGACGGAATGTGGCAACTGGAACACGAAATCGAGTCATCCCCGGACAAGCGCGTATCAAAAAACAGTCGTTTGCCGAGTTCTGCTTGAGCTGGATCGATATCTAAAGGAGGCAAAGCAGCATGTAAACTCATCGTAAAAAAGGAGCACAATACTACGCAGACTTTTCGAGCGAAGCTTTGAAGTGTGGACTGTGCTCGTAAAACACTCATCGGCATTCCGTTTTAAGGATTGTTATCAATGAAGCCTATTATTAACACGTGAAACATTAAAGATATGATTAGGATCATACAATTCGGAATGATAAGAGTTATTATTCAAACTTGTTAGTTCAGTGGTACTAAAACCTATGTCTCTCGATAAATTCCTTCTCTGTGTCGAACATACCTATCTTGCTGGGAACGTATCCGATCAAATTCTAGCAACTCAGTTTCTCGCTCAATTTTCGCAAACTAAACACCTCTTGCTTACAGGTTTAGAATCCAACGTTGTAGATGTTGTTATCACAAGCCTAGAATGTTTAGCTCAAGACAAGCATGCTCCTATCAAAGACATCATCCACTGCTTTCAACTGTGGGATGACAGCGAAGTAAAACTAGCCGCATTGAATGCTGTTGAGCACAACAACGATTCAGAACAAGCGAAGGGATTATTGATAGACGTCGTTTGTGACGATATCGATTACTGGGAGGGTGAATGGAATGATGGTGATGATATCCGTTTGAATGCTGCACGTATTTTGGATAACCATGAAATTAATTTAGATTATATTCAAGCGAGTCGTTTACTGCCCCTACTTCGAAGTGACCCAGAGCCTGATGTTCAGGTCAAACTAGTCTCAGTGCTATCGCGTCACTCACCGGCACTACTTAAAGAGAACTTTGCAGTAACGCGCACAAACGATATGCGTATGTTATTGAAAAGCACACCGGATAAAATAACGTTATTCAAAGCCACGCAACACCAAGATCTACGTTGCCAGCAAATCGCCTTTCAACGGCTGTCTCAAATGAACAGTCGTGAGTATTTGCAAATGTTTTTAACTGGCCTTTCGCACTTAGACCCACTGATAAGACAAACATCTCTCAGTACATTGGAAAAATGGAATTACCAAGTCGACATTAAGCACCTTGGTCAGAACGACTTATTACAAGAAATTCCAATCGATATCCTTTCGGCACTGCTTAGCGACAATCACAAGCAACAACTCGTGAATCAATGGCAAGATAAACGGCACCCTTCTCATTCAATAACGGCGATGCTTCAATTAATTTCGAGCTTAAACCCGCAGAGTAAACAAGCCCAACTTAGCCGCTTTATGCCAGTCTTTTATGAGAAGTTTTCGAGCTTAGACGAAGCGACTCAACTTGATTGCTTGAATGTTTTATTAAGTGACATATCACAAACCCTAAGCCTTGCCTTTATCCGTCAGCAACTGCAATCGGGCACTTGCAGCAATTCAGTGAAGCGACAACTCATTGAGCACCTATCTCATACTCTAGCACCGAGTTCTCAGGCCTATCTAAAAGAGCTCATTGTCGACTTACCTGTAATTATTACAACCAATCAAACAGAAAGAGAAACGGCGACAACAGAAGTACCACATCGACAACTTAACGATCCGAATGATGACGCTAGTGCCACACAACCTCCTATCACTTCCACGCTTGATTCGTTGAGGCAATCAGCGCATTCAAAACCTTCAACAAGACATGCTCGAACCAAACGAGTTGCAATCGAAAGCTTGTCAAACCTAGCGTTAGCGATTGAATACTGTCAAGACAAGCAATATCTGGTGGAGCTTTGCTCTACTGAAAAACTTACCAGCCTATCCAACGCTGAGTTTCACGCGCTAGTCATTGCCTTGCGTTGTCATCATATCAACTTGACCGACGTTGAGACCCCCTACTTCAACCAATCGGTATTAGATCTAGTCTTGAATGATGATTGTTCCAACCTCGAAAGTATCATCGATTGGCTTGGCACTCTCTGGATCGATCAACACCGTTTACAACTAATAGCCTCTGAAAGCCTCCCTCTAAAAGTCTGTTTAGTGCGATATACCACTGACGAAACAGAATTACTCGGGCTACTAAAGCACCCTTATATTGGTATCCAAATCGCGGCGCTGAAGCAATTAAAACAGTCTGGTGGTTCACATGAAGAGCTAGTTAGCTTGATCTTAGAAGAGCCAGTACTTTATCCTCAAATCTCTCTTTTTGATGCTAATACAGTCTACAACGTACTTGCTGAGAAAATCCAAGGTTCACCTTCAATAGCTCTACAAGCTGCCCTTGCGTTTCTTTGTACACAAAATATGCAAATCACATAACCTATTAGCACTAATAATCGACCCATTTAAGGTTTGACACACTATTTTTCGATTGGTCGGCAGGTTAAAACAACAGAGCCAACGGATCACGGGCATTGTAAGACATTGTATGGGTATGTATTACGGCAACTGCAATCACCCAATATCACGCGACATCTCGGTATATTAGCACCACGTTCTAAATCATAAGATGTGTACCATGAAAGTGTTATCTTTAACTGCGTTCGCTGCCACTGTTCTTCTTGTCGGTTGTAATAGTTCAAACCAAAGCAAGCCTGTGACAAGCCAAGAAAATGTCAAACCATCCGTTGTTCACAGGATCACAATAGAAGCGGTCCCTTCTCAGTTCTCTGCGTATTCCAAAGCAGGTTATAACCGACATGTCGCGGTCAATGCCCCTAATGGCAAATCTATCCATATTCTAATTATGGATCGCCTGAGCAATTATCAGATAGTCAAAGCAGTCAATGTTCTCAATCACTATCTAACCCCCGTTGATGGCACTAAATACGGGAGCGCTGACTCAAAACGCGATATTGCAAATGCTATGGCGAACAATGGCGCAATATTGAAACTAATGAATTATCACGATGAGCCCCAATATAACGACGATTTGGATGGCCAACCCTTGTTCGAAGAGGAAATTCAAGTAGAAGGCGGAGAATGGTACGTTCGACAGGATTATGAAGAGCATCGCGATGCGTCTTACGAAGAAATTCTCCACCTAGTCCATGACTATGGTATTGGTGTTCTTAACTCCCCTCAAAGTGGCGAATCGGCATTACCTTTATTTCAAAAAGAGCTGAATACAATACAGACTCAGGCTTTACATAATGCCTATACACCTCCAGTTGACACTTTGGTAGAGTGGCAAGAAGAAGTCAGTGTTGACCAAGAGTACTTTGCAGCCGTCATTGATAGCTATTACGGGCTTTGGGGGGCGTATAGTGGCGAAGGTATGTGGGGGTTATACAAAGTTAAAACTCGCGACGACTTTTCTACAAGAGATCCTAACGCGCAATATATTACTGAACAGATTTTCTCTCCAACACTGGCTTACGACGCATACATTGCTGATACATTCACCGGCACTTTTAAAATGCAATATGACCCAGCAACGCCCTACACTCATCACTCTCAATATCTGACGAAACTAACGCTATCGGGCAAGAATAACGCAAATATTGAGATCAATGGATATGATAATAAGGTAGCCGGAAATTTAGGTGTTAATACGATTGTAGTACATGGTCCTAAAAGTGAATACCAAATCCACAATCTTGGGGGCGGTAAATTTCAGCTCAATGACACCGTTACTTCACGCGATGGCTTGAATACCCTATCAAGCATTGAACAAGTGCAGTTCACTGATCAGCGTTGGACTCTTTGACTAGCAACTTTCTCTTTGATTCAGCTCTAAATGTGTCTAACCTTTCGAAGGTAATGAATGGGTTTTACGGGCGTTCTTCTATCTGAAAAGGTAAAAGAAAAGCATTCAAAAACCAAAACCACTTTCCTGCAGACGTAAAAAAGCCCGACCATTTCTGATCGGGCTTTCAAAATAATGGAGGCGCCTCCCGGAGTCGAACCGAGGTCCACGGATTTGCAATCCGCTGCATAGCCACTCTGCCAAGGCGCCTTCAATAGTGTTTTAAGAGAACAACTCTTTTGAACATTACCAAACAAGGTAACAATCAAATAGATGGTGCCCCGGGCCGGACTTGAACCGGCACAACGCGAACGTCGAGGGATTTTAAATCCCTTGTGTCTACCAATTCCACCACCAGGGCACGCAATTCTTTATTGCGATGCCGATTACTGAAAAGTAAAACACCATCTTAATGTCAAAATGAATCAACATTACAAAATTTGGAGCGATACATCGGGTTCGAACCGATGACCTCAACCTTGGCAAGGTTGCGCTCTACCAACTGAGCTAGTATCGCAATTTCATTCATCTAATTTCTCATCGATTAAATAAGAGAGAAAGAGAATGGAGGCGCCTCCCGGAGTCGAACCGAGGTCCACGGATTTGCAATCCGCTGCATAGCCACTCTGCCAAGGCGCCTTTATCAACATAAAAATATATTGAAGTGTTTAAAGAGAACCACTCTTTGTTCAACACTCTACTTAAAGTAGAAACTAGATAGATGGTGCCCCGGGCCGGACTTGAACCGGCACAGCGCGAACGCCGAGGGATTTTAAATCCCTTGTGTCTACCAATTCCACCACCAGGGCAACGCAATCATGCGATGCTGATTACCGAAGAGTAAAACACCATCTCTCTGCGACCTAAGCCGTGAGAACGAGGTGTACTTTAACGGATAGAAAAAATTCGTCAACAGTAAATTTTATCTTTCAATTCAAGTGATTAATTATCGAACTCAAACGATTGAAATTACTACAGATCGCACAAACTGCACACACAACACCCTACATACAATACCTAATTCGACCTCGGATTATCTATTAGACTTAACTATGGCTACCGAATTCGAATAAGAAAGCCAGTCAACAGACTGGCTTTCTTACAGAAAAGTAGTTTGAAAGCTAATCCAAACTTAATAATTTTCTTTTAAGAATTGGTATGTAGGCTTGGGAACTATTGCTTCTATACTGCTGAAATCTCGGCTTGCTAAGAACTCCCTTACTTTAGAAGCACTAATCACATCGCCATTTGTTGAAATGCGCTCAATGATTTCAACTTCAATATCATATGCAGGGAGTAGTTCCTGCATTTTTTCGTTGTATTGTTGGGTGATTTGACACTTTGGCTCATTCCCAAGGAATATCTTACTAATATTCAGCGCCTTAGCTATGTACTCACAGAAAAACCAGGCTTCCATTGATGCATCAGCTTTAGCTTCAGAAGTTTCTTTATCGAAGTAATCAGGGTAAGTCAACTCAGTACAAATAAACTTTCCGCCTCGAATAACGGTTACGTTGCCAATATGCTTCGTACTTTCAAAGACTAACTTAAATCGATCTTCGAATTTAAAGAAAGATTTATCTTCTTCGATAACAAAAATGAACAACTTATCGACACTTCTTGCCGCGTGCTCGATTAAGTGCAAATGTCCTTTAGTAATTGGATTACAGTTGACAGCGACACTGCCAATAACACCTTCACAATCTGATTCATACTGTTTTAATAATTCTAAGTAAGACTTCATTTCGCAAGATTCAACCGCCTGAGCAGTGTGTCTAAATAAAAAGTATTTGAACTTTTCTATGACCAACAGAATGCTCTCATTTACTTTATCTCCTCGGTTAACTAGCTTTAAAGCTTTGTTATGCAACAAAGGGAGTAACTGATCTTTAACTATTACCTCCGATAGCACTTTATTGCCTCTAGATGAGTAGTGACCTTGTTTATTGTTTAAGTCGATAAAAAAGTCGCTGCCTCTGTCAATATCATTCAAGTCTATTTTATTTGATTCTGGAAGATCAACATGTCTAAACTCGTCAAAGTTGAAGAACACAACTATATCATTTTTTTTGATATTTGTTTGAACCAAGTTATTCATCGCTTGTAGTAGTTTCATCCCGATAATCCCATGATTCTCAACTACTACATCAGAAAAGAATTCATTTACGTTCTTTTGTACTTGAGAAACGAGAGTGTTGCTATCACTCATACCACTAGAATATGTTGTAGACGAGCCGAAAAACAAAACCCTACGATTTACATCATTCGGCTGCCCCACTGTAACTCTTAAGCCATTTTCCACTGACATCATTGGCTTATCACTGTCTAGAAGCGCGATTTTTGTACCTTTTATCACAGGGCGCGAGTAATCAAAAAGTGAAGGTATACATTTTTTTTCAGCGTCGTCATACAATGAGAGTATATAGTTAGGAACTTTACGTCCTTGCCCCCAAAGATTACGTTCACCTGCATACTTGTGAGTATTCGACATAAGATCTTTTTCTTGAGCGGACTTTATTTTTAGATCTTTACCAATACCAACAACATCAATTAATAAGGGGGTAGCACCTTGGCTCTTAACGTAATCAGTTACAAATTTAACTTTTTCAAAATCATTTATTGTGTTATTTAAAAGCCCCATACCATTTACGATATCACTATCAATGAACTCAATTGATTTGTCTTCCTGCAAACGACTTGCTTTTGATAACTCATCTTTCATTAAATATAAATTCAGCAACATAAAATAGTATTCATGTTTATTGAATTCATAAATTAATTCTTCTAAGACTCGAGTTGCACTTTTATAGTCGCTTTTTTGCACGTATAGCTCAGCAAGCCTAAGGTTTTTAGACATCTTAATTTTCGAAGGTAGTATAGGAAGCAATCGATATAAATTTCTCAATATTTTGTATGACACTAATTTATACGATTGACTTTTTGATAGCATGAATAGAGCCTTTTACATTATCTTTAGAAATTAGAAACTTTGATGATGCTACCATATTTTATTTTCAGTAATGTAAGGTTAAGTAAGGTATTGTATTTATCTTAGTTACATATCATATCTCATAAAATCTAGCTTATTTATCAGTCAAATCTAAATTATTGTTAAGATAAATTAACTAATATTACAGATTAAGACTAGTTAGGTTGTTTAGATTATTTTTAATACTAATTTAATACAATTCCATAGTTCGTTTAAACACCTTCATCCTCGTTTCACAATCTAAGGCTATTGTAATTAAACTACTTTAAAACGATGTGCGCCCGTGAAACCACTAAAACGATACCAATATGAACGCTACGCTGTGCTCTGCAACCTCGCCTACCCAAGAGTTTTTAAACAAACTCGTTACGGTTTTGATCCTAATGGACAGCGCATCATAAAGAATCAATTTGGTAAAACCATGATTCGAGTCTTATGGAGCAGCGACAAAGATGAAGTAGTCGTGGTTATCAAGGGATCACACAGTGTTTCTGACTGGCTACTCACTTTTGCGCTATGGACCAGAAGCTGTAAAAGAATTGGGCTGAACTATCGTGTTCATGCTGGTTTCTATCATCTCATGTTCCAAGAAAGCCAACCGAGTCGTAACGAAGACAAGCTTGGGCAAACCGTTATCGAACGCTTAGAAGCCACGCTCACACCTTTATTAGAGCAAGGGAAAAGGATTTCTATCACCGGCCACTCTTCTGGCGGCGCTATTGGCTGTGTGTTTGCTGACTACCTAGACCAAAAATACCCGGGTTGTATTAAACGAATCGTCACGTTTGGGCAGCCCGCGGTCGGTGATTGGAGTTTCAAAAAGAACTACCGTTTGAGCAAGAAGACCTACCGAATATGTTGTGACATCGACATCGTGACCTTTATGCCCCCGGTTCCCCTATTGTATTGGCATGTAGGCAAAGTACTTTGGCTCTATAACGGCAGGATTTACGAAAACACACCGACGTTAATACGCCTCGGGCGATCAATATTCAGTTGGTTAATCCGGCCTTTCTCTTATCACCTAATGAGTAAGTATATTCGTAACAAAGACTTCTTTGACAAACATTGAGCATGCTCTATAAATAAAAAAGAGCACACGCTTTAACAGCCAGTGCTCTTTCTAGTTTCTAATTGATCTTTGTGCTTAAGCTAATATTAGCCTGAACTTAAAGCTTGAATCGTGACAGCTCTTGTTTCAAGTCACTTGCTAAATGACTTAGCTGATCGGCTTGTGAAACCGCATCGGTCGCATCAACTGCCATTACATCACTTACTTCACGGACAGATTCCGTATTCGCATTGATTTCCGCAGTGACTAAAGACTGTTCTTCAGCAGCTGAGGCAATCTGAGTCGCCATATCACTGATCATCTGAATCGCTTCACGGATTTGAGCCAAACTCTCTCCGGCCATATCCACATCGTGCACGCTTGTTTTCGCCATATCGTGACTTTGTGTCATCACTTTAACCGCACCATTAGTCGCTTGCTGTAGGCGTTTTATCTTGTCTTCGATCTCTTCTGTTGAAGCATGAGTACGTTGAGAAAGCACACGAACCTCATCAGCAACCACAGCAAAACCTCTCCCTTGTTCACCGGCCCTAGCCGCTTCAATAGCCGCATTAAGAGCGAGTAAGTTCGTTTGCTCCGCTATTTCGCGAATCGTCGCCAAGATAGACGCGATTTGCTGACCATGCTCTTCAAGCTCACTGATGATAGACACAGCGCTTGTTAGCTCAGTAGCGAGGTCATTGATCGATGATTGGCTTTTAGCCATCTGTTGGAAGCCTTGCTCGCTCAACTCCACCGAGTGAGTCGCGCTTTTGGCCGTACTCTCAGCATTCGTGGCGATTTCGGCTGTTGCTGTTGCCATTTCTGTCACAGCCGTTGCCACCATCGTGATCTCATCTTGTTGCCTGCTTACACTATCACTGCGCTTCATCGCACTGGTATTAGCATGCTCGGCACCGCTGTTCATCGCGGTAGAAACTTGAGTGACGTTTTGCATCATTTGATGGAGCCGATCAACGAAGACATTAAACTTATCGGCAAGTTGACCCACCTCATCTTGGCTCGACACTTGTAGTCTTTGTGTGAGGTCGCCTTCCCCTTCCGCAATATCAGCTAATGCTTCACTCACTCGACCCAGCTCAACTAATTGACGAGCCACAAACCATGAGGTTGCTGCAGCCATAACGATCAATACAACCAAACCTGTAGTGATTTGGCTAATCAACATATTGAACAGAGGCTGCTCTAGTACGTCTTTATCCATTTCAATCACAAGTAGCCAGTCGGTGCCTTTAATAGGCTCAGCCATGATGACGCGCTCATCACCATCAACTTGTGTAAAAATTGTCGTTAAGTTTTGTGCAGCACTGTTTAATCCAGAAACACTTAATTCAGGTGCTATCTCTTTGACTTGCTTAAGGATGAAATCTTTATTCTTATGAGCAACGACCGTGCCTTGCTTATCAATTAGGATCGCTCGTCCATTACCTGGAACCTGAATGGCTAATACGTCTTCAATCAATTTGTCTAATGCCAAGTTTGATGCCACAACACCAATGATCGATCCATTCTCGGTCACAGGATCGGTCAATGTAACCACTAAGGTTTGCATGGTTACACTCACATACGGCTTGGTTGTTACTGCACGGTTCTCAGCTAAGGTTTGTTTGTACCAACCTCGAACTCTTGGGTCATACCCCGCTTTATTCAATGAAGGATCATGACGGAACATCTCACCTTCTTTGTTACCGTAATAACTCAATCCAAACCCACCAGATACCAAGGTTTGACGTAAATGAGGAACGATATCTATTGAAGGGTTAAGCTGTACTTGTTGTTTAAGCCCATGTACTGCTTGTTTCTTATCGTAAAACCAGTCACTGATGCCCTTTGCATGGGCTTGAAGTGTATTACGACTTTCACTTTCTATAGCTTGCCAGCTGTTTGTTTGAAAAGTCTTATAACCCATGAAAAGAAGAATGGCAGATGTAACAGCAATCGCCAAAACTACAGAGAAAACCATTTTTCTCTTTAGACTAAATTGCATATTTAAGAACCTCTTATAGAATAATTAAAGAAATATAAAGAGGGACACTATCACTCATGCGCATGTTTTAATTAGGGTTATCCCATAAAACAATGAAACAAATTGAGCATTGTGGTTAATTGTGACTTTGATTTATTTAGCGGTTTATCAACAAAGGCTCGACTTAGGATTCCACCAAAACGGCGTTGGGCTTAGCAAATATCAAAGGGAGAAATGAAGAGGTAAGGATGAAGAAACAAGAAGCAAAGCACCAGAAACGAAAAAACCAGCCACGAGGACTGGTTTTTTCTAAATGATGGAGGCGCCTCCCGGAGTCGAACCGAGGTCCACGGATTTGCAATCCGCTGCATAGCCACTCTGCCAAGGCGCCTTCAATAGTGTTTTAAGAGAACAACTCTTTTGAACATTACCAAACAAGATAACAATCAAATAGATGGTGCCCCGGGCCGGACTTGAACCGGCACAGCGCGAACGCCGAGGGATTTTAAATCCCTTGTGTCTACCAATTCCACCACCAGGGCACGCAATTCTTTATTGCGATGCCGATTACTGAAAAGTAAAACACCATCTTAATGTCAAAATGAATCAACATTACAAAATTTGGAGCGATACATCGGGTTCGAACCGATGACCTCAACCTTGGCAAGGTTGCGCTCTACCAACTGAGCTAGTATCGCAATTTCATTCTTCTAATTTCTTACCTTATCAAAACGTAAGAGAAAGAGAATGGAGGCGCCTCCCGGAGTCGAACCGAGGTCCACGGATTTGCAATCCGCTGCATAGCCACTCTGCCAAGGCGCCATTTTTCAACACGTTAGTACCGACTAAACGTTAGCCCCGCTGTGTTCGGGTGCCTACTTTACGGATTGAGTGAAGATAGTCAAACAAAAATGTGAATTTAAATTCTGTTTGCTGACATTTAAATCAAATTGCTGCATGTTCGATCTCTTCAATCAAAAAACACACAGCAAAAACGATTTAAATAAGATGTTCTAGCGCTACCACTTCTTCATGAAGCGGCCAACGAGACTCGGATGATACGACCAACAGTGATCAAACATGGTCATAAGTTGAGGGTTACCATACTTAGAAAGACTAACCGCATGGAAACGGTTTTTGTGCTCTTTCAATTTTTCAACCTGAGCAATCATTTCATCAGATTGCTTAGGGGCAATAAAGTCAGAAAGTACGATCAAATCTGCGTTCTTGTATTTATCACCCGTCATCAGGTCAATCGACTTCATGAGTACAGGTTCTAGATCCGTACCGCCGTGGAATGAATAGCTTAAGAAGTCACTCGCTTCACGCAGGCCATCTTGTCTTGTTAACTCATAGGTAATCTGCTCAGAAGAGAACAGAATCACGTAACAATCTCTCTCTTCCGCAAGCGCGATTTGCATCAAAGCGTAAGCCATTGCTTTGGCTGACTGCTCTGGGAACCCACTCATAGAACCAGAGGCGTCTACACAGACGATGAACGGACCTTTTTCAATATCGACGTTTTTGCTATCGGGCTTTTGCGTTTTTACTTTACGTAACGTGCGTGACTTACCTTGCGAGCGATAGCTAAGTAAACGTTTGTCAGCCAAATGTTTATAAAAGATAACCTCAAGCTCAGGATAAGCTAGGAACATGGTCTCGTTCGGCAGCATTTTGTTCAGGTCATCACTTTCATGAATCCCAACAATATCATCGACCGCCTCATCACTTTTCTCTTCAACCATCTGCAGTTCTTCTACAGGGGCTTTGTGTAAAGAAGGATCATCTTCCTCGCTCGCCATACGACCTAGCTTTTCAGCGATCTCTTGTAGGCCTTTGTGCTTATTCAGGAACTCAGCATGACGCTTCATGATGGTGAGATCAGTTTTGCTTAATTTGGCAGACGCCATGTCCCACAAGCGCCCTACGCTACCCTCATCACCCGACTCCGTCACTTTATCCATGTTTTTCATGGTTTCCATGCGTTGATAAAGATCAGCTAAGACTTTTTCTTTGCTTGTTTCGAGTTCGGTTACTTGAGCTTGTTTAATGGCGTCTGACAGTGATTGGTACCATTGGTCGCAAAAATAGTGTGGAAACATCGCGTTATAAACGCCTTTGTTGTTTTCCATCAAGCGCCTTGCTTGTAGGTAGAACGCCGAGTGCCACTCCAGCTTTTTGATAACACTATCGATCTCGTCAAAGAACTGCGGTTCATCCCAATAGATCACTTCTTGGTAAAGTGCGATTTCCTCTTGGAAGCGGTCAGTTTCACACACTTTAGTGACGCGTTTTTTTACTTTACCGCGCCATTTAACTAAGTGGTTTTTGACTGATGTTTTAACGCCTTTGTTCTCAGCAGCCATCATGACTTGAGAACGAGCGATGAGATCATTCATCGCGGTATCAATAATTCCTGAATCAGCCACCATCAAAGCGAGGTTTAAGCCGTCTGCTCCTAACATATGCTCTCCCCTTACTCGAAGTACTGACTCATGAACTTAATACGTTGTGCGATCTTGCTACTCTTCACTTTTGTCGTTTCGAGATCTTGCGTTACCGCTTGCAAGCTTGATTCCATCGCTTTCGGTAAATCAGGGTCGATATAGTTATGAGGTAGCGCATCATGGAATTCAGTGCGAACTCGTTTTAACTTGAATTCAGCTTCAGTTAACTGCTCTAGGGCTTTCTCAGCACCACTCAACCACTTGTTGTATAATTCTTGGTCTAAACCGTCAGTTGTAACCACACTCACCAGTACAGAACGATTGGCAATATCTTTAATAACTAACTGGTTCGATGCATCTAGGTCGAGCTTTAAGCGGCATAGATTTTTGTTTTCGTTTACGTAACCGTAAATATCGCCATGGCCTTCTTTAAGAACTCGGTCAAAATCATCTTTGGCGACATACACCCAACGGCTATCGCCTTTCTCAGATTCAGACACCGACATGTTGCTTTGCAGCATCACCAGTTTAACTAGGTTGTATGCACTGCCGACGCTGTACATTTTCGCGTTCTTGATATCATTTTGGTAAACGTCTTTACGCAACAAGCCGCTGGTTGACTCCATAGAGAGCGACACAGACAGCGTTGATTCAACATCGTCTTGAATCTCTTCGAGTTCTTCACGGGACATTTCAATTTGAGCTTTCGACTCTTGTTGGTCAAACGCTCGGTTCAATGCAAAGTCTTTTACCACACTACGAACCACATCACGCGATTCTGGGCTATGCCATAAACAGTCTTGCAGTAGCATAATATCCAGCGGATTTACGCTATCACGACCACTGAAGAATGCGCTTGCCTTCAACAGCTTGACCGCTTTCTTCCAGCGTCTATCTGATACATATAGATCAGTTTCAGTACCCGAGCTTTGCTTTTTGACAGTCTCTTCGAGCATGGTTTTCAGTTCAAAGAGCTTGTTGAACGAGTTATCTGTCAATTCCAGGTTATCGAGCTCTTTCTGCCATTGATGGTATTCAATATCAGTAATCGCCAAACCTTTGGGAATCACAGCTTCTTGAGAAGTACCCGTCGTCAGCATTGACTTGAAGTTTTGTTTGTTCTGAATACGGTTTACAAATACGCGAACCAACATACGGTCATAAAGTGCTTCTAAGCCGCTGTCTTCATCTGGAAGTTCGTTGGATGCAGACACTAATAAACGCATCGGTACGCGCTCGATGTCTGCGCCATTTTTGAATGTCTTTTCGTTAACGACCGTAAGCAAAGTATTTAGGATTGCAGGACCTGCTTTCCAGATCTCATCAAGAAATACAACTTGTGCTGTTGGTAGGTAGCCTTCGGTCAGTCTGACATAGCGACCGTTATCTTTTAATTCTTGAATACTTAGTGGGCCAAACACTTCTTCTGGAGTAGAGAAACGGGTCATCAAATATTCGAAATAGCTACTGTTGTCAAAAGCCTGGATGAGGCGTTTAGCGATAAGGCTTTTTGCGATGCCCGGAGGACCTAATAGAAACACACTTTCGCCAGCCAGGGCCGCCAGTAAACAAAGCTTAATCGTGTCTTCTCTTTCATAAACGCCATCAGAGAGAGCATGTGCCAATTTGTTAATTCTTTCAGAGAGTAGCGCCTTGTCAGCATGTGAGGAAATAGAAGGGTTCATGCGTTACTCCGAAAATCTTTGAACAGTTGAGAGTGTAGATACGTTTTTATACATTTGTTAGCACTTTGTTACAAGTATCTTTTATTATTGAGTTGCCTTTATATCAGATGGTTACGCTGCAATTTTCGCGCAATCATAGATTCCAATTATGAGAGTAACATCACGAACGGCGTGAAATTAAATCTATTACTAAGCCTAATTTTTCTTTTATTTTCGACACCATAGACGTTAAGGTGGTACACGTCTTCAGTTATAAGAAAAATTGGCAAGGAATGTGGCCAAACTGCATGAGTAAAGTTATCCATCAATGGAAAAGTATTTCTCTCATCGAAGAGAACGTGACGCTCCCTACGA
Organism: Vibrio splendidus; assembly: GCF_024347615.1. Lineage (NCBI taxonomy): Bacteria > Pseudomonadati > Pseudomonadota > Gammaproteobacteria > Vibrionales > Vibrionaceae > Vibrio > Vibrio splendidus. The sequence goes on from NZ_AP025509.1 coordinate 687,245, forward strand.
ACGTCGTGGTAAAACATACAACAATACACCACCCTGGCGCGGCCGTTATTCTTCCTATCACTTCGTCAGGAAAAATCATCCTCATTAATCAGTTTCGTCCTTCTCTTAAGAAATGGCTTTTGGAGCTACCTGCAGGCACGATGGAAATTGATGAGACACCTCTTCAATGTGCCCAGCGCGAACTGGAAGAAGAAACCGGTTACAGTGCAACTTCTTTTCAGAGCTTAGGACAAGTCACACCTTTGGCTGGATTCTGTGATGAGATTCAGCATTTATTTGTCGCAAAACATCTTAGCCTCACTACCCGATTTGAATGCGACGAAGATGAAGTGATAGAAGTGATAGAGCTGAGCTTAGAAGAGCTGCACAACAAAATACGACACGATCAAATCACCGATACAAAAACTATCGCTTGTTTAAGCAAAGCCCAACTATGCGGCTATCTATAGCCAATTATATGACTACCTAAAGTACTCTAGGAGAGAAACATGGACTTTCGTTCTGATACCGTAACTAAACCTTCGCAAGCTATGCGTGACGTAATGGCAAATGCAGAAGTGGGCGATGATGTTTATGGCGATGACCCAACCGTAAACGAATTGGAACAGTGGGCTGCCAATGAAACCGGCTTTGAAGCAGCGATGTTCACTTCTTCAGGTACACAAGCCAACCTACTTGGTTTAATGGCACACTGTGAGCGTGGTGACGAATACCTTTGTGGCCAACAAGCGCATAACTATAAGTATGAAGCCGGCGGTGCTGCAGTGCTCGGCTCGATTCAACCTCAACCCATTGAGAACAACCCAGACGGCACACTTGACTTTAAAAAGCTTGCTGCTGCAATTAAACCAGACGACAGCCATTTCGCTCGCACCAAGCTTCTAAGCTTAGAAAACACGATTAATGGTAAAGTACTGCCAATGTCGTACTTGGCAGAAGCTCGTGAGTTCGTAAATCAACACGGCCTGCAAATGCACCTAGATGGCGCGCGTGTTTATAATGCAGCAGCGGCGCTGGATGTACACATCAAAGAGATCGCACAACACTTCGACTCTATGACAATTTGCTTATCAAAAGGTTTAGGCGCTCCAATCGGCTCACTACTTCTTGGAAACAAAGCGTACATCGCTAAAGCTCGTCGACTGCGTAAAATGGTCGGTGGCGGTATGCGTCAAGCAGGCATTCTTGCCGCCGCAGGTAAAATGGCGCTGACTGAAAACGTTGCTCAACTCAAAACTGACCACGAGAACGCGAAAAACCTAGCGATTGGCCTAAGTAAACTAGAAGGCTTCTCTGTTAATCCTGATTTCATTCAAACGAACATCGTGTTCGCTAAGTTAGATGAGTCTGTGGATATTAACCGCATCACACGAGAGTTAGGTGAACAAGGCATTACTATGTCGCCTGGTAATCCAGTACGTTTTGTTACCCATAGAGATATCAGTTCAGAAGACATCGTTACTTTCCTAACAAAGCTAGAGAATGCGCTTTAACTCTTGACGAGATTAGCCTCTATAGCAATTGAGATTTGAGCTTCCCCTGTGGGAAGCTTTATTCTTTCAGCAAAATCATTAACCAATTCCACAGCCCAAATAGCCTTCGACACCTGCTAGTTTTCTAATAAACACACTTGATTGACTGGAACAGAACGCAATCTCGTTTTGGCCTATGAGAATACCCTATGAGAATTATTCTAACATTTAAACATTAAATTATTGTTTAAGTTTAATTTATATTAATGGCTTATCAGCACTGTATTGTCACTAAAGGTAAATGACTTAGTCATAATAGCTTAAAGTGTTTAATCATCACGCACACGGTAATTAAAAATAGAACACATCAATCCTAATAGATTCTTGTAAAGAACTAATTTCAATAAAGAAATAGTAGATAGTCGCTGTCCATTATTACAATTTAGAATCGCTACAATCAACTTATAAATTAAATAATAAAATTAGTGTTTTCGTTAATAATGCTGTCACATTCATGATGACAGTAACCCATCAAAAAACCCAAAACGTCCGTGTAGACCATAGTCCTATTTTAATCAATTAAATAATAAACCTCCGTTAATACTAGCATAGAGTAAAACCAACCTATCTAATTGAATATTAAATTATTCTCTAATAATTTCGCTTCTACCTCTCTGCTTAAAATCATACTAAAACTCATACTTCTCCTAAATAATAAACTTTTTTTACTACTTCACCATTTTTTAAAGCACTTATAGTTTTGAAAGTTAAGCAACAAGTTACATTCAATCAGTGAGAGGTGGAATTATGGTTAGAGTATTTCGGATTCTTCATAACTTCATCGTCTCCGTGTTAATTTTTAGTCTGTCACTTTCATTCTATGCTAGAGCTAACAACTTAACGTTAGGAATTAGTGGTCAGATCAAAGATCGATGCGAAATAAACTTTTTCTCTGGCAATATTATGAATTTTACGGAACACCGTGATGTGCAATCGCTGCCTTTTAATATGTATTGTAACCGTCCGTTGGGTATAACGATCAACTCAAAATATGGAGGCTTAAAATATCAACACCAAGGGGTTGATATTATTGAGAGTTACAATTTGTCATTACAAATAGACGAAATTCGTCTTTACGAAAGTAGGCACAGCAGCCAACTTACTTCACCGGTAATGATAAACAGTTCTGGTGTTATTCCTTTCGCTCAACATGGGAGCCTTAGGGTAGCACTCGAAAATAGCTTGCGTTTCGCAGGTTATTATCAAGACGTTATTGAGATCGAAGTTTACCCTTCGATTCATAGCGTGACAAAGTGAAAACTCTGCAATGTATCTGCAGAACAACAAACGCTCAGCAGTATTCGAGCCAATCATTTAAGATAAAGGAATTTCTAATGAAAAAGCTAACACTCTACGCAGCAACAGTCACTGCTATTTTTGGTGCTCAAGTCCAAGCCGCTCCTGGTGATGTCCAGTTAGTTGGTTTTGTTTCACCTGTATGTGAAGTTACTGGTCTTTCAACGCAACTGATGGACTTCGGTAACGTCTCTCAAATTCAAAACCTTTCTGTTAGTGGTCTTAACATGAAGTGTAATGACGTCGATGGTGCAACTGTGACACTGACAAGTGCTGAAGGTGGTCTAGAGTCAGACGATAGCGAAGACTACGCTCTTACCTACGATGCAACATTTAATCCTTCAGGTTTAGCTGCTTTCACGCTTAATGCACCAGGGGGCCCAGGTCTAAATGACGTTTCAGTCAGTAATTCTTATGGCGGTTCTGGAGCATTAGCGACAGGTGTTGCCGCATCTATTGATATTGTGACGACAGAAACCTCCCCATGGGCAGGTGGCTACTCAGATACATTAACCGTAAATATCACCTCAAATTAGAGGTTAATAAGTCGGGGGCTAGTATTTGGCCTCCGACTTAATCTCATCTCAATATCAATATCAATATCAACGACATAAGTTTAATTTGGAGCTCTTCGCTATGTATAAATGGATCGTTCTTTTCCTATTGTCATTCACTTGTCTGTCCGCTCATGCGTTCAAAGTCGAACCGATGTCTATGGAAATGACACCGCTTGGCAAAAGAGCTCAAATGACCATGAGGGTTGAAAATTCTTCAACCGAACCGCTCACGGTTGAATTGTCTCCAGTATTTATGACCATGAACGAATATGGAAAAGAGACCACGACGCCTGCAGATGACGAGCTATTAGTGATACCGGTGACCGCAATAATAGAACCTGGACGATCACAATCCATTATGGTGCGGTATTTAGGCGATCCTTCCATCACAGAATCTAAAGCGTATCGCATTGCTGTTAAGCAAGTAAAAGTTCAAAGAGCGAGCAGTAATCAAGGGCAAGTAAGTCTTTTACTTCAGTTTAATACGCTTATCAACGTGCGACCTCAGAACACAGCTTCCCAGCTAGAAATTAAAAGCATCGAGCAAAATGACAAAAAGAACAAATGGGTTCTTGAAGTACTTAACAGTGGTAATAGTTATGGTCGATTAACCAATACAACATGGAAGATATCTGATGGTAAAAATTCAACCTATTTAAAAGGCGTAGAAATCGCTAAACGTATTCCGGGTACTTTGGTTCTTCCCTACTCCACTCGCTTTTTCGAAATGCAGCCTCTTAAAAATTATAACGTGAACACCCTGTCGATTGAAATAGAGCAGGATCAATAGCAATGAGACGTTATATCTTGGGTGGGCTCATTTATTGGCTTCTGTGTGCACATACGTTTGGCTTAACATTGTTTCCAACCGTCATTGAGCTCAATACAGATCACCGGGCAACATCGCAACTGGTTGTCACTAACAATTCAACACAAGCTCTCCCACTAGAAGCTAACGTTCGTCGTTTGAACTTCTTATCTGATGGCACGTTCCAAACATCAGATCTATCGAGTGAAGAGATGTTTGTGTTTCCACCAGCTGCGATGTTGGCACCCGGTGCACGCCAAGTATTCCGTATACAGTGGTTGGGAAACCGATCACTCGAAACCTCCCAGAGTTACTTCGTTCGCTTCAGTACCGTGAATATTGGCCAGAACAACGCGAGAATAGATAAACCCATCGGCTTAACAACCGGTATCAATTTACAAGTTCACTATAATGCGTTGCTGCACATTCACTCATCCTCTTTAGAGCCTGACGTGAAATTACACATAGATGAACAAGGCAAACTAACACTCACTAATTCTGGGTCACGATTTACCTATACATCGTTACTTAATTTTTCGGGGCTCGAATCTCAGAGCCAAAAAGTACATGAGGCTTTAGGTGAGCAGTTTATTCCACCACGCTCCATTATTACTTTGCCTTCTTCTTTAAATTATTTACCAGTGGGCACTTACCATGGGCATGAAGACTGAAACCTATCACAACATATGGCAAGTTTTGTATGTCTTGGTATTAGTACTTTTTTATTGTGCTGCCTTAAGCCCTGCTGCTTGGGGTCAAGAAATGGTCTTGAACCCCACTGGACGAGATATTCAACTTACCTCTTTGTTAAGGATAAGTGACACCATACTTGGCGAAGCGGACATTATCATTACCGCAAACAATGAAATCTTGTTACCGAAGGAAAGTACGCTTTCTCTCCTTTCGTCCGTCGTAACTCAAGAAGGTATTGGGAAACTAACTGACACAACAGACGATAATATGCTGTCTCAGCACCATTTTGAGAGCGTAGGACTGGGCCTTAGTTTCGATTTCTCTTCATTAGAATGCATCGTGACGGTACCGCCTGAATTTAGCTTAACCCAGCAATTGTCTATGAACGGTGCAGATGATTTTTATAACTATGCCGAGCCAAGTTTGCTTAGTGGATACGTTAACTTTGCCCTTTCGGCTAATGAGAGCCAATATGTCGATCAGAATTCGTCAAGGCAGGACCTCTATCGCAGTCAGTTTGACTCAGCACTTAACATTGGTTTTCTAAACTTTGAATATGAATCCTATTTAGAAAACAGTTCATCACAAGATTCGCGATACGTAAGAGAAGGATCTCGTCTTAATATTGACTTTGCAGAACAAGGCACACGACTTGTACTCGGCGATATGTACAACAGTGGTCAATCTTTTCAGGACAGCACCGACATACTTGGTATTGGCTTAACTCGAGATTTCACACTCATTCCAACCAGAAATGCACGACCACGGGCCAATCAATCATTCACACTTCAAAGAGCTTCAAATGTCGATGTCTATATAGATGGGATTGCAGTCCAGCGATTAACGCTAGGCGCCGGTAGCTATAACCTTAGTGACATACCTCTAGCGCAAGGTAGCAATGATATTGTACTCGTCATCACCGACCGCTCCGGGAATGAAGAACGCATCGAGTTCTCTGTTGCGACCGGGAACGACTTGCTCAATAGCGGTGAGTTTGAATATAGCGTCATGTATGGAGCACCTTCTGAATTACAAAATGGACAACTAGAATACCTAACCAACGAGCGTATTTTCCATGGTTATGTCGATGTGGGTATTAATCCTTGGTTAACGTTAGGTACCAACTTCCAAACCCGTGAAGATCTTTACCAATATGGTGCTACCGCGTTATTCGCTTCTACATGGGGCGTCACTGAACTCAATGCTTCGCGTAGCGAACACCCTACATTTGGAACTGGCGACGCTTACAAATTTGCGTTCGATGCGGAATTTTCCAATACGAATACGCTGTCCCCACAACTGAGTGTGAGCTATGAATATCTGACCAACAATTTTGCTGGGGTCTCAGGGTTTGATGCTTCCGATATCGATATCAACTTAACCACCCATTATGTATCTGCATTCAGCTCTATTTACCTTGGTCAGTCTTTACGCGCGGCCATGACCCTCAATTATCGCTCGGGAGTAGACAAAGAAAACGATTATTGGCTGATAAGCCCGAGTTTATCGGACGGACTGTTTGATACCCCCGCCACCTGGAGTGCCCGCGTTAACTATCGGCATAACGCAACCGAAGACGATGATATCAGCACTACTGTCACCATAAGTTGGCCTCTTAGTCGACAAACTCGTGTAGTCGGTCGTTACACCACAGAGCTTAATGAAGCCGCCTTAGATTACAGCTATCAGAATAATATTGGTAACACCGGGGGGATGTCGGCGTTTGCGAGTGTCATTACTAACGAAGAAACGGATGCCGATATGGATGCTGGGATTAACTACACGGCTAACCGTTATGAATTAAACGCGACCCACGCTTCGCGGCTTGAAGACATTAGTGGTGAAACACGAAATCACAGTACTGATGTGACGATAAGTAGTGCCCTTGCTTTTGCAGGTTCATCTGTGACGATCGGCAGACCGGTGCGCGAAGCATTTGCTATTGTTAGCAAGCACGAAAGCCTCGCAAAAAATGATGTGGCTGTCGACCCAACAAGAGATGGTGAGTACGCACGCGTTTACCTTAAAGGAGATGCAAGTGCCATGGTTCCTGACCTTGTTGCTTATAATGGCCAAGTAGTCGGTTACGAGGTCGATAACTTGCCACCAGGGTATGACTTAGGCGATGGTGCTTTTTGGATTAAGCCTGGTTATAAACGGGGATTCCAGCTACAGATCGGATCTGATGCTGTATTAACTGTTATTGGCAAGCTATTCGATCGTCAAAGTAACAACCCTATTTCACTTGTCGCTGGTGTAGCACATTACCTTGGTGAAGCAAAACAGTTGCCGATTGACTTCTTTACCAATCGTAACGGCATATTCGCAATCTCTGGATTAAAGCCGGGGAAATATCAATTGGTACTCGACACCAAAGAACAAGAATCAGTCATCATTACCCTCAGTGAACGCAGTGACAACTTGATAAGACTAGGAGATGTTTATGTGGAATAAACAAGTTCTTTGGGGATCCTTGTTCCTCATCGCCATAAACCATGTACCTTCGGCATTGGCGTGTGAAGCCAGTGCCTTGGCGATTCAACCCGTCTCATCGAAATCACAATATGATGTTTTCAGCGCAGGAACGTTCGCAACAATAAACACTTACCGTATAGATGCGATCATAATAGGTGAACCCTGCAAATTAGACTTAATTTTACAACTTAACGATACCAGTCGATCGTTAAAAGGGGTAAACCAAGCAAAACTCGACTTTGAATGGAGTGGGCAGATTGGTATATCAGTGGCTAATCAATGGCACTTATCATTAACCGAAAACCAACCTTCGGCAACGATACAAATGCGTTTCCCAAGTAAACAATGGTTAGCGTCAGGAACCTATCGAGGCTTATTGGAAGTCTCGCCTTCTTATACCTCAGATAGTAAACAAATAGAAATTAGCCCTAGTTCACTCCCGGTATCTGTTAACGTTCCGCCTGCTGCAAAAATTCATTTTTATGGATTGACCCAACAACATTATGACCTTGATCTAGGGACTTTATATTCCAACAAGGTTATTCGTTCCGCACCTAACCTATGGGTTCAAAGCAATACAGCTTATACCATCGTATTGGAATCATCCCATCAAGGAATGCTACGTCATGAATCTAATGAGGCAAAATGGGACATTCCATACCAACTTTCCCTCGAAAACGACAGAGTAAACCTTGAACAACTTGACGCAAGAATTCAACGTCTTTCCGCTACGATTGGTCAGCCTATTCCTTTGAGTTTTGTCATCGGTGAGACAGAGAACAAACCAGGAGGACAATATGACGATACATTACAAATTTCTATCGAACCCCAACTTTCACAACAACCATAACTATGTAATTATATAAAAAGTGAGATATGCAACTCAATTATATAAAATCTATCATCATACAATCAAACGTGATTTTTCAGTTTCGGAGTAAATTATGTATGAAAATAAAAATAATTTAAAGCACATACTCCTGGTAGGTGACAACGGTATTAACAACCAGTTTATTCAACGAGAAATTGGGAAATACAGTGATTTTTCTTTTAGCAGAGAATGTATTTTAAGCATTGAGCGCTCTCGTAATCATAAAACGTTCGATGTCGTTCTCATTAGCTACTTACTCTTGGAAAATATCGAAGATATCAACATCATCTTATCAAAAATAGAGTCCAGTAAATGGGTAGTCTATGACGTTCCCTCAGATATTACCGGACAGAGTATTACCGTAATGCAGCTATTCAACCTGTTTAATATAAAAGGGATGATTTATCAAGATGCTCCTATTGAACACCTTACACGTTGTTTAAAAACAGTATGTGATGACGATCTATGGCTACCTAGGAAGTTAATGTCACATATTTTATCCAATGCGTGCTCTTATACTTTCAAGTCTCAGGTAATACTGTCTAACCTGACGAAAAGAGAGGCTCAGATATTTAAACGAGTTGTCAGAGGAGATTCAAATCTAGAGATATCAAGCGAACTATTTATTTCAGAAAGTACGGTAAAAACGCACGTATACAACATATACAAAAAAATAAATGTCACTAATAGAAAAGAAGCGATAAGAAAAGCACATTTTATCAATAGTTTAGAGACTATTATACAACCAGACATATAGTTGAAATTATGAACATAAATACAAAAATGCAGATTGCAGTTCTTTTTCAAACAGACGTATTAAAATTAAGCCCTTGAAAATTAGAACCTAAACTTTCAGCCTTCCTGGTTTATCATCAAAGAAACAGACAAAATCACTCACACTAGGAAGTTAACAACCAATTCAAGTTATACACCAACTTGCATTCATTCAACAACAAGCTAGCAAATTACGTCTTTATTTCCTTATAGCATCTTGAATGTTACGAGCCGTAAACAGCTGGCCTACTGTTATTAAAGCAATCGATATTGCTGCTGAGTTAGAAAAACTGCACAATTTTTCCAACTCAACTGTCCATCACTAAGCCACGCAGAGAGTCATAGTCATCTTACAGAGGCAACCCGATAAACAGAAATCACAGAGACATGTAGTGCCAACTATTCCAGTAACCCAGCTTAAGCAAGCTTAATCATTTCGAAATATTGGGTAGGCTTAACAATTTCATCTTGCGCTGAAACCGTTCTGAGTTCCCAACTCCCGTCGTTGTAGGTCTGTTTAAGCACACCATAACAGGCGGCGTTACAATGTTGGAAAGCTTCTCGTATAGATAAGCCGTTTACGATCAAAGCGGTGAAGATCCCCGAAATCAAATCTCCAACACCGACGGGCTGGCGTTCAAAATCGAAGTAAGGACGTTGAACGAGAAACACACCTTCACCACTCGCCAATATCATCGTAAAGTGCTCTTTTGAAATAACATGGAGATGCTTAACAAACACAACTTTAGGACCTAGCTCTAAAGCTTTTTGACAAGCATTAATGGCATCTTCTTTTGTTTTAATATCAACCCCAGTAAACTGAGTTAATTCAAATTGATTCGGCACGATAACGTCAGCAATTGGCATGATGTCGTCAATCAATCGTTGAGTAACACCAGCAGGGAGAATACAGCCTTTATCTACGTCGCCCATCACAGGGTCACAAACATATAAAACCGAAGGGTTGGTTTGTCTTACTCGATTTACTGCAGCAATAATCGAATCGCATTGACTCTCACTGCCTAGATAGCCAGTTAAAACAGCATCACACTCAGGTAGTTTTCCGATCGCATCAAGACCATCCATCAACGTGTCGATATCGCTTGGTGGAAATACGCTACCACTCCACCCTTCTGGATACTGAGTATGGTTAGAAAATTGTACTGTATGTATCGGCCAGACCTCACATCCTAAACGTTGCATTGGGAAGACAGCAGAACTGTTTCCAGCATGACCGTAAACAACATGAGATTGAGCCGATATTATATTTTTCATATTACATTTATGCTCTTTATAGGAAGGCTTGACACTAAGTTATCACAAGAGACTAACCTACCGATTTTTAAGTTAGCTCTTCTTTTTGGTAGTTCATAATAATCAAAGCAATAGTTTTTCATTTTATCAACATCGGATAACAATAATTCATTTAATTTAGTAACATAAGTAGGATGAGATTTATATAAACCACTTATATCCTGCCTATATTTTACTATATTATAGCCACTCACCTTTAGAGCAATTTTTCTCTCTTTATTACGATTGATTAGATCAAAATCACAATTGCTACAACGCGACATTTGCGCGAGTATCACTTCACCCTGACCTTGAGAAAAAACTTTGACTTCAGTATGATTTGTACTTAGTACGCTATCGTTCTCATTATTAACTTTTCTATAATCAAAATCACCAAGGTATTGAAAGCTCCCATCGACTTCAAATAACCTATGCGTCCCATCCATTGAGATAATATGCTCATCAGCGATTAATGAGTGTGCACATCCGCCTATTAGAAATATAAATATGATGCTCGTTATAAATTTTAACTTCATCATAACTCCTATTTTTTGTGTAATTTCGAATCAACCTGCGATAAATAGCAACATCGTACGCTTATTTATTCGATAGTGACAAGTCAACAAACCCCAACGTATCGTTGGGGTTTACATTTACTCAAAGGATTAAGCTACAACGTTTTATGATCCATCAGTTCTTTCTCCGTCAGGTATGCTTCAACGATCTTTTCAGCAGAAAGATCGATGTCTTCGGTCGAAGTATGACAACTCAGAACAGAGAACAGCATCGTCTTCAAGCCTTTGTAACCCGAAGTTGATGGATATAGTGTTCCTTCTTCCTGTAAACGATGAACAACTCGATCCGTGAGTTCATTGCGGTAGATATCATCACCTTCACCAAATTGTGCTGAAAAACGATTGGACACAACATCGTTCAGAATTGTGATACCTTCTACTGCGGAAAGTTTTTTCGCCATACGTTGTGCTAGTTCAGTACAACGATCAATGTGCTCAACAATCCCTTCTTTACCTAATGATTTGAACGCTGCATACACAGGAACGCCACGTGCTCTTCTTGATGCAGAAATACCAAAATTAATCGCATTTCGATCTGGTTTTTCCATTGCATCATTAAGGTAGTCACCCATGTTACTACCGCCCATCGCTTTAGATAATGCAGCTGCATCTTTTACGATGATCATTCCACTGTCATACGGCATGTTGAACCATTTATGCCCGTCAGTATCAATAGAGTCTGCACGTTCAATACCTGCTAATAAATGCTTTTGTTTATCACTTGCGGCGGCCCATAAACCAATTGCACCATCTACGTGAAGCCACGCGTTGCCATGATTCTCGACAGCATCAGCCAATTCATTAAATGGGTCGAAAGCACCGGAATCAATACAACCAGCTTGAGCGCAAACAAGCGTTGGGCCTTCTAAGCCTGAAATAATTTCTTTTAGGTTATCTGGGATAATGCGTAAGTTATCGTCAGTTGGTACTTTGACAATCGTTTCAAGACCAATGCCAATCATGGATAGCGCGCGCTTGATCGTTGAATGAATTTGATCACTGACAACAACGTTAATACGAGGAGCTCCAAACAAGCCTTTTGTCACCACATCCCAACCAGCGCGTTCAAGCAGTGTATTGCGGGCTGTAATCAAACCGGTGTAAATCGCTTCTTGAGCACCAGAAGTAAAACCTACTGCCGTACCTTGATTTAAACCTAGTAGTTCAACCATCCACTCTGCCGCTGTTTCTTCAACAACAGACATAGAAGGGCTAGAAACGTAATAAGGAACATTTTGGTCCCAAGCACTCACGAGCCAATCGGCTGCTAGTGAAGCAGGAAAAGAGCTGCCAATCGCGTACCCAAAGAAACGTGCACCACCAGACGCCATTAAACCAGCATCGACATTCTTTACCATGTCATTAATCACTTGTGATGGGTCTGTTGGTCGCAATGGTAAATCCCCGCCGATAGCTTCACGTAACGCCTGTGAGGTTGTACCTTTGTCTACTGGTCTATCTGCTAAAGATTCTAGGTAAGAAACTGCATGTTTGAGAGAGCTTTCAAGTGGTAAGCGATATTCATTAAAACGATGTGACATGATGATTCCTCTATTTGTTGTCTACCCAATAATGTTATTGGATTAGAGCTTTGAGGAATTGTCATATCGCGCCACGTGAATGCGATTTACTAAAGTTCTTATGGCTAGAAAAAGAAAGAAAGCAAAGTGTCACTTCTAAAAACAAGATATCGAGTTTTGAATCAAACATAACGCTTCCCCATAAACACAAACCTATAAACACTGATGTCTACCGCGGAACTGTGAAGGAGTAAGCCTTGTTTTGCGTTTAAAGAAACGAGTGAAGTTAGCAGACTCACCGTAGCCGATATTGGTCGCTATTGACGTTATTGAGTCGTCCGAGTACTTCAGTCGAACCTGAGCCTCATTTAAAATAAGATCATCTAACACTTCACGATAAGTTACACTTGCGCCGAATAAGCGCCTCTGGATAGTCCTAGGACTCATTCCCAGTATGTTCGCAGCTGTCGATATAGGTAGCTTTCCCATCGACAAATATGGTTGCATGGCATGTTTGAATGAGCACAAAAAATCACTAGGTATGCCTTCTCGATCTATGACCTCTCTTCCTGAATTTTTTATTAAGTTAACTTTCTGATTCAAAAGTTCGTTATTTAGGCGAATACCTGTGACTGAACGGAGTGTGAAAAACTGAACATGTGCTAACTTTGAACATTCAAAAAAGCACTCCGTATGTGGGCTAACAATTGTCACATACTTTTCTGTGCTGTTTTTTTTTGTCAAAGCTGTTATCAACTCATCCAGAAAAATGATCGAGAAAATTTCCGCATACTTAAACCAGTCTTGTGTCGCGCCCTCTTTTTCACGAACTAACCAGTAACAATCATTATGGAGCTTTAACGATATTCTAACTCCACTTGAGTAATATCGAATGATTTCACAGAATTCTTCTAGCGCTTCTTTTACAGTGCCCTCCCTTGCTTTAACCAACTGAGCAATCACGCCAGGTATATAGGTGTTCTTACACATTAACCAAACACGAGTCACAAATGTGTCCAACGAAACACTTTGACCAAAAGTTCTGATTATGTTGAGTAAAACAGTCTCAGGTATAAACGGGAAGTCACACGTTTGTATGTCAACAGGTGCTTTAACACCAGTGATCAAAGAATAAACATTAATATCTATTTCACTAAAGAGTTCAGCCAGATCATGAACACAATCTGTGCGAACAAGTGGTACTCCTCTATTCGGTAACGCCATACGTTGGAACCTTCTTTATCATTAGATATTTCTCGTTTGATATGTTGACAGTCGTGCCTAAGAATTAGAAAACCCCTGACTTGGTAAATCAAATAAGGGGTTAAATTCATACTATTTAGTTGTATTGAATATAGAGCATCTTTCTAAGGCTATTGCATCGATTCTTATCTAAAGGGTCTCCTAAATAATCGCCATCTTCTGCAGCCCTTTTCATTAATAACGCTCGTGCACGTTCATCACTAGGTAGATCTCGGTACTTTTCGTAGGTCTTCATTTTGAGAATTTTATATTTCGAATTTTGGCTAGGGTCAGAAAAGTTATCGTAGCAGTAATTCATAGCACCTGAGTTTGCGCCAATCTTACTGGCATCTGTGATTGCATACGCGTTGGCAGTCAACACAATCATAGATAATGCGAGAGTCTTTATCAGTTTCATATCCAGTCCCTTTAACGTTAGTCTTGTTTCAATTGCAGTTCTCGAACCTCTTAATTGGCTGCAATTGATGTTCAAAATCCATGTTAATCATTCATCTAACGTCATGCTTGCCATTTGGTGACACATCAAAAATAACCAATTTAATTAATACCGATTTGACTCTGCCTAGCATAGGCTTCAATTTCATCACGCAAATAAAAAATTAAATGTCACGACATGGCCATTAAATCAAGATATTTGATCTTATTTTCATCTTAAAAATAGTTCACTCTCTCATTAATAACGTGATGGTTCATTGATGGGAGTAGAACACCTAACTCCCTACATATCAGAATCTTAAATTGAGAGCCTCACATGTCAGAAATAAAAAATATCGACACTGAAACGCAAAAAAAGAAACCAATCAATAAAGTAAAAACAGCGACAAACAGTCTGTTGGCATTCACCATACTTTCTATTGGCATCGCTGTAGTTTCAGACAGGATTATTCCAACTACCGACAACGTTAGAGTTGAAGGCAACGTCATTTCCTTAAAACCACAAGTATCAGGTTTAATAGAACAAATTAATATTACAGCAAACACTAAAGTAGAGAAAAATGACGTGTTGCTCAAAATTGCCTCTACCGACTATGAGATAGCCGTTAAACAAGCAGAAGCAAAATTGAAGATAGCCGGGCAGCAAGTTGGGGCGCAAATGGCCAGTATTATTTCCGCTCAAGCACAACTCACAACATCGTTAGTTGCACAACAAAATGCTCGGCGTCAGGGTCAACGAGTATTAGCGATGGCAGACAAAGGGGTTGTATCAAAGTCTGATGCAGATACAACACGTGCCACTATTGATAAAGCTAATGCTGAGGTCATGAACGCTCGCGCTAATCTAACAAAAGCCAAAGCTCAAGTGGGTCCTAACGGAGAGGAAAATGCACAAATACAATCAGCACTACTTGAATTACAAAAAGCCCAATTGGACTTATCGCGCACAACCCTATCTGCGCCTTCAGTTGGTGCGGTAACCAACTTGGGTTTATCAGAAGGCTCTTACGCTTCTTCAGGCTCTCCATTGGTCACCTTCGTAGAAAGCGACAAATTATGGCTTGAAGCTTATTTTAGAGAAAATAGTCTCGGTAATATAAAACCAGGCGATGATGTTGAAATCGCATTAGATCTTGCTCCAGGCACTACGTTCAAAGGCACAGTTTCTTCAATCGACCTGGGAGTCACATGGGGTAAAAACGAACAACTTGGCGACCTTGCGAGTGTACAAAACCAAAATGGATGGTTAAGAGACACACAACGTATTCCAGTTACGATCAAAATAAACGAACCATCAGCGATCCAATCAATGCGAATTGGAGGCCAAGCAGATGTCATCGTTTATACTGGCGAAAACACTCTATTTAATCTACTTGGAAAATTCTGGATTAACGTAGTGAGCTTGTTCTCTTATGTTCGATAAAATAGATCAAGCACAAGAGCGTAGGATTTTTCGCTACGTCACGACAGTCGGCTTGGCAACATTCCTTGCACTATGGTTTAACTGGCCATTAGCTTTTTGTACGCCACTTCTGACCGCAAAATTTATCACTGATAAACCTCAATTTCATATTCTCCATGTCAAACAGTTGGCCTATGCGCTTCTATCCACCGCTGTAATTGGATTCGCAGTATCAACGGGGCTCCCTGAGTATAAAATTGCCTTTCTTTCTATACTCACACTCGGGATGCTTTGGGCATACTATTTATTTACCGACCCTAAATGGGTCATGTTCGCAACATTCTTAATGATCGAACTGATATTACTTCCATCTATAACGATAATCGATCAAGCATCCGCGCTGACTGTAGGAATCGGTTTTGCGTTTTCAGGCACTTTGGCCGTAGCTTTGTATGCCCTTTCACACGTTTATTTTCCCGAAGAAGAGAAGACGGACTTTGTTGGCTTTCCCGCATCTCCACTTACCAAAGAAATGCGATGGACAGCCGCTATACGCGCATGGGTGATTTCATTTCCCCTCGTATGCTTTTACTTCTATTTTCAACTTTCTCAGATACTGCTTACCGTTGCATTTGTAATGTTATTATCGTTAATGGCGAGCAGTGAAACGTCCGGTAAGACCGCGTTATTTTTCACAGTAAGTAACATCCTCGCAGGTCTAATTACATTCGTCACTTTTCTCATCATATCTTTAACACCTAATATGTATGTATATATGATGGTTGTACTCAGTGTCATTACGCTTTTCGGAATAAAGATTTATACCGTTCCACAAAAGGCGCCTATATATATTACGGCTTTTACGGGGTTCAATGTACTTATGGGGACATCAATGAGCAGCGGCGCATTGGATGACAAATTTTACGTACGTATTTTCCAACTATTTTTAGTCCTGCTATACATGGTATTTATGACCTACTTCATAGAGTCTAATGCAAGGAAGTAACCCGTCAAAAAGCAACTTTCAGTCATTTGTACAATCTCACCCATTGTTACTAGGTGTTGTTAATGGCAGGGAAACTCCTGCCATATCTAGTCATGCGACATCCATAAATCCTAGGTAACACTGTAAAGACATGGCTTCAGGTACAACATAGCGCTTTACACGCCCTAGCGAACCCTTACAATGTGCAGCAAATATATTTATCAAGGTTTATCTCTATGTCTATTCAATGGTTTCCGGGACTACTGAATTAAACAATCACCCCAATCCACCAAGACCAACCATTCCATTTAAAACAATAGCTTATATAAATAATTCAATTCACACCCTCTCATACCAACTCATCACTCCTCATGTTTTTTGTACCCCATTATGTACCCCAAGCAATAAACTAGTGTAGAATATGTAACAACTTATTGGGGAGTTCATATGCCAAAGAAAACCACTAGTTTGTCTGACAAACAAATCAAAGCAGCCGAGATCAAAACGAAGGAATATATTCTGTCTGACGGAAATGGGCTTAACCTCCGCATTAGACCGAATGGCACCAAATCATGGCAGTATCGATACACCAATCGTGTAACTGGCAAAGTTAAGAAGCTCTCGCTAGGTTCATACCCGACGTTAAAGCTTGCTGACGCAAGGAAGATTGCTCAAGATCACCGAAATCAACTTGCCAATGGAGTTGACCCTCGAGAGCACATTGAGCAACTAAAGCAGGATACCCTTCGTAGTGAATCTAATACTTTCATTTACGTTGCCGAGCAATGGTTCAAAAGAAAGAAAAAAACAATTAGCAAGGATCATGCTGAACGTGTATGGCGAACTCTACAAATATACATATTCCCCAAATTTCAAAATGTTCCCATAGAGTCGATTACGCGTAGAGATGCCATTCAAATCCTACGTCCTCTCGAAGAAGCCCAGAAACTTTCTACGATTAAACGAATCTGTCAGTCACTGAATCAGATTATGGAATATGGCGTTGATAGTGATGCAATTGATGTCAACCCATTGACTAGAATGATCAACGCGTTTGAGCATCATAATGTTAAACATATGCCAACAATCCGCCCAGAAATACTTCGAGATTTCCTTTACAAGCTTCATGAAAACAACACGCTACAAGATAAAACCAAATACGTCATTCTTTGGCAACTTCACACAATGTTAAGGCCTAAAGAGGCTGCTAGAACTCGCTGGAGCTACATTGATATTCACAAAAGATGTTTGACAATGCCGCCTGAAGAAATGAAAGGCCAAAGAGCACATAAAGTTCCTTTGACTGATGAGATGATAGAGATACTAAACAAAATACGCCCTCTAAGTGAAGGTAAAGAGTTTGTCTTCCCTGGTGAGCGCAACTCTAATACTCACATAGGCGAATCCACAGCTAACGCTGCAATAAAACGCAGTCTTGGTTATAAAGGTGAGCTTGTGGCACATGGCTTACGGTCTATTGCGTCTACAGCCCTACACGAACAGGAGTATGATTCACTGCATATTGAAGCCTGTTTGTCGCACGCTGATAGAAATACAACTAGGGCAAGCTATAATCGAACCGATTTTTTCGAGCAAAGAAAAGACATCATGGCTTGGTGGAGTGAGTTTATTAAATCGTCATCTTCATAGTATGAGTTCATTCTTAAACCCACAAGTTTAGGTTTATGAGGTACAGTTTGATTGCTTCTTCAGTGTTGGTATGTAGGGTGTCAACAGAGGCGATGTAGCCCCCTTCAGTTACGACATATAAATGTCTACATAGCCCACTATGGCTAACTCATCAAATCGTCATTTCGTCCGAAAGGACGGTGTGTGAGATGTAAATTACCCAAGGCACTTATAAAAATTTAGCTAACTGTGATAATAGCTTATCGATAGCATTAGCTACCTGAGCTAGTATTTTGACCTTATCTTCTGCTTTCTTTAAAGCTACTTTAGCTCCTTTAGCTTGATTAATAAGCTCCTTAACACTTCCTTGTCCTTTAGCTAGTGTGACCGAATTCTTTTTTAGTATGGCCGCATTGTAAGCATAAATTTGATCACCCAGCTGTTCGCATTGTAGTAACAACGGTTCATCTTCTGGATCTAACATGACAGAGTCAAGGTAGCTTTGAAGTTCGTCGTACATACTTTTCAATTCATCGTAAGCAATCTTGTGGCTATGAGCCATTTGTTAGTCCTCTAGGCTATCGCGAAACTCTTTGATCGCATCGATCTGAGTCTTCGTTGATTTGAGCGCTTTCTTGGCGGCGTCTTTTGTTAAATCGTCATCATTTTTTAAGGATATGATTATCGATTGGTTCAACTCTTGAAGATTAACTAGAGCACTTGCAAGTTTTGTAAACTTCACATCTAGCTCGTTGATGCGGACTCGGATCTTATAAGCTTTCTTGTAAGCATCAGCTCGTTCTTCAAGTGAATGATAGAACGTCACACAACGCTTGCTATCACTGGTCTCACAGCGATTAGGGTTATTAAGTAAATACAAACGAATACGTAATTCTTTTTCCAAAGAAACCCTTGTCGCTTCCTGCCAGGAATCCAACTCACCTTCTAATGATTTAAGTGCGCTTTGAACTATGCTTTCCGAATCAATGACTATTTCCTTTAAAAGGTCATAACGCATTTTCTCCGTATAAGCTCTCGCTATTGCATTCACGCTAGTTGAAAGTAACTCAACATCCTTTACATCAATCTCTCCCATTTGGGGCATCTGGGATAAAGATACCAGCGATGAATTGAGTTTCTCCGAGTATTTATCTAGGTCTTCGCTTCTATCGTCTGTCGCAAGAAGATAAATACTTTGGGAAAATGTGTTCAAGTTCTTTAGTAAGGTCTCTTGGCCTTGATTGTCGATGGTAGAAATATCTAGATCAGCCCCAGTAGCCCCGTCCCTTGTTGCTTTCATAAGTTCGGCGTTAATACGCACTTCATCTGTATATTCATATACAGCAATTAGCTCATTTTGAACCTCTGTAGATTGCTTGGCGTATTCTCCTACCATTGAAATCGACTCATTAGATGCACAGCCACTAAGGCCTATCACTACCAACGAAGCCGTCGCAATAAGCTTTAACCTTGGAGCAATGGATACTTCAAACCACTCAGTCATGGATTTACCCTTTTTACTATTGAGGAGTGGATGCACTAAGCGATACAAATTCCGTACTTAGGCAGTACATCTCTGATCACTTCTATCCGATAGGTTTTGAGCGCGTCATGGAAGAGTTTCCAGTCAGAATTTAGAAAGGATAGCGAGTATCGATAGACCAGTTGACCATCTTGCGTAAAACCTTGCCCCCTCGCCCGTTGTTTCCAACTGTTATCTCCATTCTTGTCAAATGACAAATCGACCGCAGTAAAGCCAAACCTTCCATCTCGCAACCACTTAAGCCACTCGGCATGGCGAATTTCCCCATCTTCATCATCTATGGTTGTTAGAGCATGTTCTATTAAAGTTCGCTGTTGCGAGCTCAAACCTGGTTGATTATCAATATCGACCTCAACGTCACCTTGTTTCCAACATTGCAGTGCTTTGCACATCGCATCCGCAGCTTGTAGAAATATAGAGGTATTGTCTCTTACAACGCTTTCTCCCTCACCATTTCGATAAGTCCAAGAAGCATAAGGTCTATCAGGAAAAGATAGGGCCGCACCATGCCCAAGAGGAGAAGAAGCGGATACCCCACAGCTCAACAAGTCATCTTTAATTCGTTGTAACAAAGAGCTCGCGCTCGATTCGAGACTATCTACTTTATTGTAATCGTGGATCACCCCTGCAAAACCTTGATGAGCAAAAGTATCCGCATAAACATGCATTGCAATCCCCATAAGGTGAGCACCGTAAGGCTTGTTCCAATGTGTAGCTACCATTCTCAGCATATCTCTTGCAACAGCGCTGTCTGGTTTACAAACTAAACGATGTATGAACCGTCCGTCAGGTTCAACATTTGAAGGGTAGCCTTGATTGCCAGGAAGAAAGTGGAATGGAATCCATACCTGATGATTTGCAAGCTCTTGCGTATTTCGATAGTCGAGCATTTTGTGAGCGGACACAATGCGGTCATACATCGCACCATTATCAAAATGGATTGGTTTATCATTTGTTGCCTCATCTACATATTGTGCGGAATACGCAACTTTTTCAGCGTCATAATGCTCAATACCCGCATATCGAGCGATAACGTAAGTGAGTGTATGATGTCCATCTATTTGCATTCGAGCCTCCGCAGGCATGATTATCAACATTGAGCACGCAGCAACAAATGAGGTGACTACCCCGAATAGCTAAACAGCATAAATTTCGGCTGGCTTGCACTTCTTGAATGAACTATTTATATCACCGCATATAGAATATGAAACGTTGACAATATAACAGACAGTAAAGCTGAACTCATATGAATTACGGATACGTAAAAGGCATGGGTCACAAATATTTATACAAATTAGTTAAATACTTGATCTAAGTAGGATATCGCTGGAAAGAATACGCCAATCCCTCCAGAACCTAGCCGTAATAAAGATATGTTTAATAGACTACGTTCTGGAGTATCTGAAGTGCGGCTATTAGCTATCAAGAACAACGCAGGAGTCCTTCGCTACCTTACACACACCTTCAGCTATATCTAGCCCTTGGACAAAGCCTGTCACCGTGTTCTTTCAGCTCAAACTGACTCACGCAGACGTTGTTAGGAAGTAATCAGCACTCCATACAACTATATTGTATTTTGTGCTACATCCCTGAGAGCCTAAAGTTGTGATTATTCCTACTTCGTTCACAACTTTGTATTTGCCTGATGCTATAAGCTTGAAAATCACAACGCTAACCTAAACATATCGAGGTATGCAACTCTTGCTGCATATCGAATAGAAAAACAATAGGAGGGAGTGTGAAGATAGATAAACAATTAATACGTTACATCGATCAGCTTGTCGGTGCTCGTGAACTTGAAATGACTTTGTTTCCTGAAAAGTTTGAAGATACAGGTATCGATCTAAATACTTTCCGTAAGTTCTACGGACAAACTGTGACTTCATTCGATCGCAAGGAACTGACTGCATACCACAACCTATTTGTTAACTACTGCGCTAAAATTATGGATTACAGGCTTTTTAATGGGCAATCTTCTGCCCATAATTGCCATGAGTCATGTGAAACAATTATGCGAGCTATTCACCAAGAAGATAGCCTTAAGCTTCGTGAGGCTCTGTTTGATTTAAAGCCACAGGTAACAATTGGGGATGTATTGATTGAGGGACAACCACAATATAAGGTTACAAAAAAATCAATCAAAGACATAATTGCAGAAGGCTTTAATCCCAGCAAGACCCTCAATGTTCATGTATGGATAACATTATTTGATGGTACTGTTTTTGACCCAACAATCGCTGCGACGTTGGTAGCAAAAAAAATGCTACCGCCTCAAGAAATGAATAGTATGCATATACAACCTTTTGGCATGGTTAATGATATAAACATCACCTACAGGCCTTTGCTTATTGATGACGAATTCTATTCCAGAGTAGATCGTGATAGAACTATTTAGTGATTTGAAGTTATTTTATGAGGCACCGAACATGTACATCAATGCAGGTGGAAAGTTCAGGCGTAGCGCTAAAAATTGAGACTTTCCTGTCAAGTTTTTTACGACTAACCGTAAGAGAATTTATGGTAGTTTCAGTGGCACGTACTACCATTGAGTCATTAAGTTAAGACACTTTGGAGAAGCCCTGAGCTTGCTGGTACTTTCAAGAGAAATATGCCACGAGTAAAAATTCAGGTCTATGGAACCTCTGGACAAAAGTGAGCTAATGCATTTATACAGTTTTAGTTTGATTGGATTAGTTTTGGTAAGGTGAAAAGCCCCGCCTCCTCAAACCTCCATTTTACTACCAAATCAAAGCGAGCAATTAGATTGATACTCATCAAAAGCCTCTCTTAGCTCTTTTACATCAATAGCGTATGCGAGATCTTTAGTATCGTAACTCAACGTTTCGTCTATTTTGTCAGGTATGGTCTTATAGTTTTTATATGTCATGTCAATGCTTACTGAATCAACGTTTGAGAACATGTCTATTATCTTGCCGTAGTGATAGACATCTTTCTTAGAGAAGAAAAAACTATTGTTTCCATGATGCCCTGCGTCAGTGATGTAATACGTCTCGTATCCCGAAGCACTGAGCGCAACAACTTCGATATCGGAAGTATACGGCATATCAATAGGTGTGGGAAAGTATGCGACTGCAAAGAATAACTCATCTTCTGTGCACTCTCTCATTTCTATTTGAGCACACAGGTTTTTTACTGATCTCATATCAATGCAGCCTAGACTAAAGAAACCATCTTTTTTGTAAAAAGTTGAAACATCCCAACTAATTACGCCTTTCTTATCCTCGACTTTGTACTTTAACTCATTAATACCGCTCATTTCTGTCGCAAAACAGAAAGACGGAAAAAGAAGCAGTAGAGTTTTTTTCATTGGATCACCTAACAAGTGAGTAAAAAGCCACGAGATAGCAGAATATTTTTTGATTTTATCCATCAATCATACTTTATTTCCCGATCTGGAAACATCAAAAGAACCAATGGTTTTATCAAGTGAATTTCAAGTTACTCAAAATAAGGAAAACTTACTTCCGCGTGCCACTGGGTGTCTGTAGTTAAAACACACATTGGGCAGCTCCTGAACCAGCGGTGATAACAAACTCAAGCCTGAACATAGTTATGCTATAGGTAATCTAAGGCATCAAACTAATATACATGGATGTAAAGGTCTGACCCATTTGCCCCGTCAGTATGCTCAAGGGTTAGGCCAAATACTTTGAAAATAGAGTATATGGCTGCTGAAACATCACTAAAATCTTCATAATCATCTAGTTTATCGTTCTCATACCTTTCCGTTAGGCTTTCGAGAGCATTGCTCAAATCAGCTAATGAATGTTTTAGTTTTGAGTTAGAAATCGTGTTTGCTAGATTTGGGAGATACTCTTGAAGATTAATGTTGATTGCATGAACGTAACCAATAGCATATGCGTAGGAATTGACTATGAGCTTTACTCTCTTTTTTACTTCGAAGAACATTGCATCCAGTGAGATTTTCCTATTCATATAGTTCCAAACGAAGCTATCAATTTCGCTAGGGACTTCATTGAGCACCGTTTGAAAGTTCTCAAGAAAGCAATCTATAGTTTCTTTAGGTGCTGTTGGTGAAGACATAAAATTGGCGAGGTATTCAGACCAAGATCTTGTCGCTGAAAGGAGAAGCGCTTCATCATAGGCATTGACACGTAAGCTTTGATCTAGACAGGTCAGCGTGTTTTTTTCGTGGACGTGCACTAGCTCGTGGTGGAGGCGATGTAATACAGGCGGCAACCTATCCTTATCAACAGCAACGGTTCCATCTTCATTAAACCACTCCACAAAAAAGTTTACCGACAAAACAAGCGTATATTCAATGCACAATCCATCAGAGCCCATTTTAGAAACCAGTTGTCCGATAGCCGTGCTCTGCTTGCTATTGGTGAATGAACTTGGCGATCTATGGTTGTACTCAGAGGTTACTTTTTGTAGAGCTGACGCAAAGTCATAGGTAATTACGACTTTTTTTAACTTAGATATGTCAAGTTCGTGATGTTCAGCTAGAACTTTCGCAGCTAGTAATGTGTTGTTTCCTAAGCAATTTGCATCTTCTTCAGTAGCAAAGCCTTCTAAGGCGATATTTAAGTCTGGTTCCAAAGTACCAATCTCCATAAAAAAACTGATCGCATATTCATCTAACAGAACCTCGGAAAAGATGCCCTCGTGTAAGGGCTTGAAAAGAGGTTGACTCCTAACCATTGCAAAGCTGAAGCATCACTATAAAAAGGACAGAGCTTTGTTAGCCTCCCGCCTACCTCGGCGTGCCCCCGATAGGTTAATAATATTAGTAAACTAAACACATAATGAAGCATTAGTGAAATTTGGTCAAATGACAAATATTAAAGCGGCTAAGAGCAATGGCAGTAAATGATAAAGGGGCACTTCTACGTTACAAAGTGCCAACTGTGAAGATTCTGGACAGAAACCATTTAGAACAAACGCTCCATTTGGTTTCTGTCTGATTAAGAAAAATATGTTGAAGGCTTAGAAGTTTGTTATGTTTGATTTAAGTTAGCTGATTTTCTTGAACCAGATTGAGTATTTCGTATCATTTCTATAGAGCCTAGATCGTCGTCAAAAAAATTCGAAGGCATAACTATAGTTTTACTCATATCTTCAGGTGTTCCGCCAACACGTAATGCTACATGAAATTGCATATTTGGGACGTAAAATGTGTAATGCTTCCAGTCGTCTAGGGCATCAAAAACGGTTGCTGTTGAGACCAGATTGAAGCTAGGTTGTGAGTTATGCAGCCTCACGTGGAGCATAAACGAACAAGTCGATCCATTTAATAGATAGTTTTGGAGAAGGCGCTTTTCACTTTCAGGTATTGTGTAAGAATTGTTGAGCAACTCCCTATAAATATATGAAATAGCAAAATATTCCAATATGTGAATTTTATCGTAAATAGGATTTGACTTTAGCAAAGCATCAATCGACTTTTGATCATAGCCTTTTTGTTCAAGTTTATTTATTTCTGAATCATCCAGAACTGCATATGAAAACACTGCCTTTTCACTCTCACTGCTTTCATTAATCTGCTTAAATATTTCCGAAAACGCTAGTTCATTTTTGCTGAGTAACTGTTCACATTCAAAACAGAACAATTCTTTCTTTAGCTGCCTGTTTGACTTTTGCCAAAGGTTTAAGTACGAATGATATTGAGTTAGATAGCCATCAGTAACATTGAGCATGTATCTGTATAAAAATCGTGGGATAACGTGGCTGCTCTTCAGTTCTTTCTCTCTCTCGCAGAGCTTACAAATCATTGCTATTTCCTTTCAAACATAACGTCTAATTCAATGGTGCATAAACATTGCTGTTACAAAAACCATACGACTCTGTATAACTCAATGCTCAACTAGACTAATATTCTGCCATTAGGAAAACTAGGTCAAGGACTGACGAGCGAAAGTGATCAGGAATCTGTGGCTAAACAATTTTGGGGCATTTTCGAGCTAGAAAATGCCGTGTGTTAAAATTCAGGTTGTGAAGGTTTTGGACAGAACCTTCTTACGATTTCTAAACGATGGACATATTTTAAGATAACTTAGCTAAGGTAAACCAATCAATTAATTACCAGATGGTTGGGCAGCTTGCTGAACAGTGACCTCTTCATTATTTAAAGGTAATCCAGATGTATTATCTTCCTCTTGTATAAGAGCCTGTTCCTTCCAACATCCATCGACACAAGGCTCTTCTATCCAATCCCACGTTTTACTGAAAAAGCAGAACGGATTTATATAAATGAACATAGCTATTATGGCAGCTAAAATTGTTGATCTTAGGCTGAGTGGTATCTTATCTTTCCAAGTAAGCCCCAACTCAATACAGAACCACTTGTTATTGTGCTCAGAAAAGAGCTTGTAATGGGCATACCAGGAAGCAAGAAAAACGGGGGAAGGTTGATAAACCTCTTTGTGCTCGGTCTGGAGTTTTCGCAGCTCTACTCGGCCTGAAGCTTCTGATTCTGAAGGATCTATTTCTGAATGGAGCAATTCAAGTTTTTTACTGATATCCGTAAGCTCATCACCAGCTGTACAATATTTATCCTTTTGCATTTCTCGTGGTTTAAGCATTAGCCCAACCAAACCTGCTATCAATAGGAATGAAGCAAGTGACTTATTGTTAAAAGTCTCAAATGAAAGCCCAAGGATACCTAGAGATAATGATAGCAAGCTGATGATACTAGGTAACTTCTCACAAATATCCAAAGATGCAAGGTTCAGTTTAGACCCATAAATTACATTATAATATTCTCTAGCTATTTGTTTTTTTGTTGTTTGCTCTGACATTTAAGCATTACTCCTAAGCAATAGGAACCTCTATTCTATCTCTAGCAACCACTACGTTATTTTGTAGTGCGTAGCACTCAACTACGTGATCACCATAAAAATCTGCTGTCTCAGTTTTAGTTCTCGTACCATCATCGTTGACAATTTGACCGCGAATATTACTACGTTTATAAGCGATATCACCTTGGTTAAGAACTTTCCATTTAAGTTCGAAATCACCAATTATATCTATGTTCATCGCTGTAAACTTCAACTTCCTTTCTGGCAAAATCCGTTCATTAGAATCTAACATTCGTGACAGGAACCTAGTCACCACGTCTTTTTTGACTTCACAATCTAAAACAATATTATATTTCAAATCTTGTTCATATTTATGTTCAATAAACTCTTCTGTTGTTTCTGCTTTAGCTACAGCTGTATTGTTCGGGAACTTTCTGCCAAAAACGCTTTTATAGCTTCTATTACATTTATCATATTTCGCTTCAGCTCTCGCTGTTATGGCCTCATCACAATCCTCTCTTGCAGCCTTCGCATCACTCTGAAATTTCTTTTTGACCTTTACATGCGAGTTGCTTCCTGGAGCAAGGTAGTATTGTTTATCAGGTTCGTTTTCTAAAAACTCAAAAAAGTCTCTCACTAGCACGTCATATTTACCATAGCTAGCGTTGTCAAAATCTTCATTTTTATCGATAAAACGATAGCAAAGGGTATCAATCAGAAAGCCACTCATTTCGATATTATTCCTAGATTTCCACGCTCGTACCATCTTAGCTAGCCGTCTTAAGTTGCCATTCCTTTCCTCATTTTTTTCTTTGAACTCTTTTAACTCGGCTTTTGGATCACATACCAGCCAACTACCTCCATTATATGTATCTGGATAATAGTACTTACCATTTATAAGCTTGAAAACAGGAACAACTTCAATGACGTAATTACTGAAGCTTACGACGATAACATTGCGATCCTTCTTCGTTTCAGTTTGAGGATAAACTTTTTTGATCTGTTCTTTGCAAGCATCTAGTAAACCAGCTTGATCTTTCTTGTAGGTGTCCCAGAGACTAGGAGGCATGATGTAGAGCATATCTAAATCAGAGATACCATCTATTCCAGTGTATCTTCCGTAAGATCCAACTTGTAGAGTGTTCGCTGTTTTGTTTTCACTATCACGAAAATGCATATTTAGACGGCGGGTAATACTACCGTATCGCTTGCTAATTTGACCTGCGTTTTTAATCTGAAGGTTAGTTAAGAAAGATTTGAAATCACTTTGAACAGTCATGCAGCACTCCTGAGTTCTTTAGCCATATACTACATGGGGGTATTTGGATTAAAAACAACTGGTTGAATATAAACTTTAACTATTGCAACTCTGATGTTTGTCAATTTCAGAATCAAAAAGTAACAGAACCAATCTTCTACTAGATTTAAAACGACTTTGTTGTGGATCATTAAATCTGTCCTCCTCTTTGGAGGTTTGGTTATTAGCTATTCTAGGCAAAAGTAGGCTTTCGTTCATCAGTACAATAAGCGGCTGTAACTCGTTTTGGGGCAAAAGTAACTCAGACTGGATTCGGCAACAAGTGAAGGGGGCTTTCTCGGGTACTATGCCATTTCTGTACACAGTAAACCCTAAAGTCGAAGACCGAAATTGTGAAAAACTTCAGAATAAAACGACTAATTAAGAAAAACGTCAGAATAAAACGGCCAATTAGGAAAAACGTCAGAATAAGGAAGATCACAAGGAAACCAAAATCAAATGAAATGGGGTATTCCCGTTTCAGATACGTTAACCCACTCTACTTCTACCGCTTTGATAGTTATGCTAAATTTGGGGCTAAGCTCATCTAAAGGAATGACAATGAAAACATGGATAGCATTCACAATATTAACATCAGGGATCTTGAGTGCTTCTGAATTTCGGACGCCAAACTGCCCAATTGGCTGCCCTAGCCTTGAAATTGACGGTAATGTTGTCATCTTCGAACGTTTGTACACGCTCTCTCAAAATAAGAAAACGCAGTTCGCTGATTGGGTCGCATATGAAGTCGACATTCTTAACTTCGGTACAACAACTAATAGGAGTTGGAAAAATAACCCTCTACTTGTTGAAGCTGAGCGATTAGAGAAAGGTGATTATACAGGGGCTTCAAGTAAGCTCGATGTTGATCGTGGGCACCAAGCTCCTTTAGCCAGCTTTGTTGGCAGCCGCTATTGGCCTACTCTTAACTATTTGTCGAATATCACTCCCCAAGCAAAAGGCTTAAACCAAGGCGCATGGAAAAACTTGGAAGAAGCAGTTAGGGATGCCGTTGGGTTTCGAGAGAACCTGTTCGTTATTACTGGGACTCTCTACCGCAACGAAATGGATGCTTTGCCAAAAGCTGATGAGCCTCATGCAATACCCTCGGATTACTACAAAATTGTGTACGATGAGAAAGGCAATTCTGTAGCCTTTCTAATGAACCAACACACAACCAGAGATACAAATTACTGCACTAAAAAGTTAGCAGTATCAGAGTTGAGATCAATCGTCCCATATACCCTACCAAGTGGTTTAGCTGATAGTAATGAAATATTGAAACGTTTAGGTTGCTGATCACTCGGGTTATTTAGGCTCGAATTCATCAGCTCAGAACATCCTAGAAGCTTGTAGCTATGCCGCGCTTCCATTTGAATACCCGATTCCAACATGCTGAGTAACTACGAATAAGTAATTAAGCTATTTAGTCCACTACATCAAGAGCAAGTAGCTCTTCATAGGATTGAGATACTTAACTTACCTAGAAACAACCATGAGCTACGCTCATGAACCAATCGAAATCTTTCAAAGCGTAGCTTTGGTATGTCTTCATGAGGGTCACTTTTACTCTATATATAATATTAAAGTGAAAGTGACCTATACATTTAGCCCATTTCAAATTAACAATCCAGTGAAAGAACTAACCAGTTACATGGATGAGTGTACTAATGAACTGTCCAAACGACTGCATGTTAAACACCAAGCTACAAATTTAAACACCAAGCTACAAATCTAGTGAAGTGGGTGATTTTCAAAGTTCATTACGTGAGTGACAGCGGTCGCAAGTACGATCTCGTCATACTGAGTAGTTAAATCAATATCGGTTAAGACGATCAGCAGTAACAGGTCGGGATCCGATACATCGTTCATCAAATGCAAAGCTATGTCGTCAGAATCGACCTTCATCACAGCTTGAGTCATCAATGCAAACAATTGGTTTAAACAGCTATCGCAATGAGTATTTGCGCGATGGATATACTCTAGAAAAATTGATTTAGTATTCATACGTACAGAATAATAAAAACACTCACAGTTAAAGTATTGGAATAGACTGCCACCATGTGAAGAAAATCACGATTCAGTCGCTCGCGTAGCGGATTAGTTCAAACAAGCCCAACTTTTAAAAGTGAGCTTTATTAACTCGAACATAGGCTAATTAAACCGCACTTAGTTTTACAAACATTGACGGCTTCAGAATCTATACTGTATATTTATACAGTATAGATTCTGAGATCGTAAATATGAACATTCTACCGCTTTCCTCATCCAGTATATCTTGCTCACTCACCTCATGGGAATCACCAGCGGCTGAGTATGTAGAGCTTGGTGTTTCACTGGATTCTGTCTTAGTCAATAACCCTAATGCTACATATCTTGCTTATGCTAATGGAGATTCCATGGAAAGAATTGGCATCTTCAACGGTGACTTGTTAGTCATCGATAGAAAGCCACAAGCTCAGCATTTTGATACCGTTATTGTCAGCTTAAATGGTGCATTTATGTGCAAGATCCTTGATGTGAATAACAGGCTTTTGCTGTCAGCAAATCCTCATCATTTACCTATTGAGATCCATCCAGAAGATGCCTTTGCTATTGAAGGGGTTGTGATACGTTCTATTCGTCTACATAAACCACTGCCTGAGTTCATGTAATGTTTGCTCTTATAGATTGCAACGCTATGTATGTCGCTTGTGAACAAGTATTTCGACCTGATTTACGACACCTACCCTGTATTGTCTTATCAAACAATGATGGTGCCGTTGTAGCAGCAAATAGGTTGGCAAAAGAAGCTGGAGTTAAGAAATTTGAGCCCTATTTCAAGCAAAAGACACTCATTGAAAAGCGTGGTGTGAACGTTTTTTCATCAAACTATGCTTTATATGCTGATCTGTCTGCAAAAATGATGGCCACAATTACTGCTTTCTCACCGAGGAGCCACATTTACTCAATAGACGAATGCTTTTTAGATATCAGCCGTTTTTCACATATTGAGTCAGACTTAACCTCTTTCGGTCAACGAATTCGTCAAACCGTCTGGAAAGAATGTCGACTGCCCGTTTGCTTTGGTGCTGGTGATACTTTGACACTATCCAAAATGGCTAACAGAGTTGCAAAAGTTGACAAAGAATTGAATGGTGTCTGCATCATTGATTCTGAATGCAAACGCCAACAATATTTAGCATCACAACCTGTATCTGAAGTTTGGGGCGTTGGAAGAAGATTGACACAACCGGTGTTTTTCAAGGTAGTTGTCATCATTTGCTTGCTTATTAAGCAGCTTCTCTTTCTGGATTTAGATGAACGTCACCAACAGGTTCACAGTTTCTGATATCACCAGGCCAGCGTTCAGGATTTTGCTCTTTTGCAGCGAACAATACCTCAGCACGACGCTTCAAGATCTCTTTATCTTTTCCATTGTGACGCTCTGAAGGCGTGACGTAATTTAGCTTACTGTGCTTGTGCTCGGTGTTGTACCAGCGTACGAAGGCTTCAACCCAACTTCGACTACTGTCGAGAGTTTCAAAGCCCTTTACTGGCCAACTTGGCATGTACTTTACCGTGCGGAACAATGACTCGACATAAGGGTTATCATCACTGACTCTTGGGCGACTATATGACGAGGTTATACCTAACTCTTCCATTTTAGCTTTGAACGTCAACGACTTCATCGGCGCACCATTATCTGAATGAAGAACCAGCGCTTGATTAAAGCATTGCTCTCGCATCAACGTTCGTTGCAGAAGTTGTGACGCCAGCTCACCGCATTCATGCTCATACACTTCATAACCAACAATTTTTCGACTGTAGATGTCCTCAATGACATACAGGTAAGAGTGTTGGCCTCGAACTTTTGAAGGTAAGTAAGTGATATCCCACGTATAGACTTGATTCGAGTCCGTCGCTGTGTAACTTGTTGGCTTCGCTTGCTTCTGTCTGCTCCGCTGACGACCTCGTTTGTGAAGTTGCCCCTGCATACTCAGCACTCGGTAGTAGCTCGACTCAGAGGCGATATACTCACCTCTATCAAGCAGTGTCGGGACGATTTGAGTTGGAGGCAAGCTTGCGAACTCAGAGCGGTTACACACCTCGATAATCGCATCACGCTCTTCCTGCGAGAGCTTGTTAACAGGCTCAGGTCTGATGCATATCGGCCTTCTGTCAGCTTGAACTTCACCTTGCTGATACCAGCGACGATACGTTCTCAAGTCAATTTGAACTTCATGGCAAGCTGGCTCTAAACGACATCCGCATTGCTTCGCTTCAAGGATAAGAGTCACTATGGTCTGCCTTTCATCGGTTGAGGTTAGTCGTCCTCTGGCTCTTCCCCGTAAAAGGCTCTCAGCTTTTTTCTGAGTACCAAGAGGGCGGCCGTTTCAGCGAGTGCTTTTTCTTTGAGTCGTAAATCTTTCTTTAACTCTTTGATTTCAAGTTTGTCAGCTTTCGCCTGCTTCTTTGCTTCAGCTTCCTGCTCTTTACTCGACTTAAACCCTTGCATACATTCGCTGCGCCAGCTTTGGATTTGTTCTGGAAAAAGACCTTTTTCACGACAATATTGGCTGAGTTCACTTTCTGTCATTGAGTAAGTTTCAGCGACAATGGCGAGTTTAGTTTGAGCAGACCACTGCTCTGATGAAGTGTTGCTATTTGGCACGGCGGCTCCTGAACGTCTGAGTTGCTGGCGCCAATGATACAGGGTTGCAGTGCTAATTCCTTCCTCTTCCGACACTTCTTTAACTGACATCGAATAGGGAGGCAACAGCTTCTTCAATATAGCTTCTTTTCTTTCCATTGAGATACGAGACACAATTACTCTTTATCGCCCAAACTGGTTAAATTTTAACAGTGACAACTACCCTGCCAGATAGGGCAACGTATGAAGTTAATGGGGATAGAAACAGCTCTAGATCTAGCAAATTTAAACCCTGAGCAAGCGAGGTGCTCTTTCAATGTAGAAATAGAACGAACCGTTCGTGAGTTGAATGGCCAACCTTGTAAAATTTGGGACGAATGCAGAGTGGACAAACAACAGATATTTAGCACTCGCAGCGTCGGCAACCGAATAACATCACTTGAAGAGCTAAAGCAAGCTCTCGCCTTTCACGCTGCCACAGTAGCAAGAAAAGCACGTAACCAAAAAAGCTCATGCGCTATTCTCATGGCTTTTGCCAACACCTCGCCTTTCGATGATTTACCACAAAATTTCAAAGACACCTGCACATTTGAAGTTCCAACTAATGATACAAGTAAGTTGACTAAAGCAGTGACGTTGATGGCAACTAGACTGTTTAAACCAGGTGTCAGCTATTACAAGATTGGCGTAGGTGCGATGAATCTAGTATCCGATCGGCAGCGTCAACAGGACTTATTTTCAGAACCTGACAACCCAGCATTGATGCAAGCCATCGATAGACTCAATAACAAACTGGGGCGAGATTCGATCTTCCTAGCCGCTCAGGGAACTACGCATGACTGGACTATGAAGCGTAACTTTTTATCCCCTCAATACACGACAAAGTTAAAAGACCTACCGAGAGTGCTTTGCTAGTAAACAGTCTTAATACTAGAAACCAGTTTTTGGACAAAAGTGTGTCAGTTATTTCGCTAATTTAACAAACAATGAATTAACTCAAGTATGGGAACCTTTGACAAGCAAAAAGCAAAATGCGCCCCCATGAGCCCCATACCTATCAATCAACATGAATTACCAACGAAGGTATTACTAATAGTTATATCTGAATGTAAGCCAGTATCACAAAATCCTGGCCAAACATAAGAAAAACGTCTATTCAGGAAAATGATGTAAACAACTTGTTTTCCGATTTCATTGGCTGTTTGTAATGTCTATAAATGCTAAAGTTCGCATGAGTTATACGCTAATAAACACTTACTCTTTCGCATACTTACTCAGCCAATCAGAAATCAAGAAATCCAGTACTGCATCGCCTGTTCTGTTCTCAAAACTAAACAGGCTTTTACTACACCTAAACTGCTCATAATTTACATATGCTTCACGTAAAGAT
Organism: Vibrio splendidus; assembly: GCF_024347615.1. NCBI lineage: Bacteria > Pseudomonadati > Pseudomonadota > Gammaproteobacteria > Vibrionales > Vibrionaceae > Vibrio > Vibrio splendidus. Next base: position 720,998 of record NZ_AP025509.1, read on the forward strand.
TTTTCTTTTATGCCTGAAAACTTCTTTTGATTAATATTTTCAATTTCCGCTAGAATCATATATACGAGCTCAAGAGTCTTATCACTTTCGGTGTCAAAAATATTCCCAGAATGCTTCAATACTTCTGTAACCGCCCCTATGTCTCTTTCATATAAATGCAAAGAATCTGTAAAGTGTCGCTGATACCCAACTTCAACTCCTATTTTTTGTGCCAAGTAACAATGTAAAACTTGAAACACAAAAAAGTTATATGGAACGCCCCAGTGGATATCATTAGACCTATTTGTAACAGTAAAGTCCAAAGCTCCATTTCTAATTTTTATCATTATTGATGTATTACATGGTATGTCCTTGGATGTTTTATTAATGAGGTCATCTGGGGAGTACATGTTAAGAATACATCGACGTGAATCAGGTGTGGTTTTTAGTTCTTTTATCACAAACTCAATCTGATCATAACCAAAGTGATTTCTTAGCCTATAGCCGTAAGCCCCATTGAGGCTCACTCCATCATCAGAGAAACTGTCATATGTTTTCAGATAGTAGTTCAATGTGTCTAAACTATTGAGTCCTCCAACAACCCAAGCAGCTTCAGCAATAGCAAAGAAAGGATTTAAAGCTCTCTTATTAAGAGTTAGTAAATTGAGTCTGCCAGGAGTCAATTCAAAAGCGACAGGGCCAAGATCATAGACCATTCCTACACGAGAAGGAGTGGGTAAATTTACAGCTAAGCAGTCTTTGAGTGCATTTATGTATAAACGGTCACAACTATCACCTTGATATAGCTTCACTCTAAGCCCCCAAATCTCTTTTGGTTTTTGGCGAGTTTATTCAAAAAACCTTTCTCTAAATCAACATCAAATTGATTAGCGATTTTTATCAGATAAATGAAAGTATCGACCAGCTCTTCATCCAAATCTGACTTAGAATCATCTAAGGATTTATCTCCTCGAACGATCTTTTTCGTTAAGTTGGAGAACTCTCCTAACTCACCAAGCATACAAACAATCAAATGTTCAAGTTCCTGAAGATTTGTTCCATCGATATCTGTATAGAATGGTTTACCCTTAATTGAGGTTTGTTTGTCGAATTGCTTTTGTCGTTGACATATTTCTTTCAAGGTAAGACTCATTTGGCAAACTCCTCAGCTATAAGCTTTAAGTTGTTAGATATTGAGCTGCTCAATTCTTTGAGCTGATCATCATGCGAGTGCTGTTTTCGAAATTCTTCTAACTGATTAATAGAACCTATGGTTATTTCTAACAATGAAATCAGCCGAGGTTTGTTTTCTTGAATCCATTCGCCTTCAACAAGTTCGAGAATATGTTGAATAGAAGTACTACTAAGCACTGTTTGGACTTCGGCCATTTGTTCAACATTTCGTATAAATGTAGGACGATCATCCTTCATCATACTAAGAATCTGATATTGGCTCATCAAATCTAAGTTCGGTTTCTCCAAAGGATTAAAGTTTGGTACGTGATGAGCTCGACAAGCTAGAATTACCAGTCGCACCTTAGTGAACGACAATGATGACCTGGCGATTTTTTCAATATTTAATCTAATTTCTTCTAAGTTAATCCTCAAGAACGTACTAACTTCTAGAGCTCTCAGGTACACATTGCAGTATAACGTTTCATCATCAAGGATGCTTTGAAACAGCATAAAAGAAGGAATGGGACTATCTCCAGAGCCCATTATGGTTTTTTGGTCAATCAATGAGTACAGTGCTCTATTACTAGATGGCTTTTCTTTGAGCTCACTAATAATATTATCTACACCATCAACCTTAAACTGCCCATGGTTAAAGTATAAGTTTTCTGGGCATTTATCAGCGTTCCACTGTTGCGCTTTTTCTTGCACATCAGACAGTGCATTCCTTACGAGGTCTTGGGCAGGAAGCTCATAGGACAACAACAAATTAATCTTATAACCGTTTGCTTCGATCGCAGCACAAGCATCACTTGCAACAGTTTCAAGAGATGCTGTTTGTTTATATTCTAGTTCCAAAATAGTTTACCTCGTTAACCTCATAATCTTTACTCCTCTTCTCGCTTTTTCAAAGACAAAGCTATCAATTAATACTTCATCATTTGTAACCTTGTAGTGATTAAACGCATTCAAATAACCCGACTGTTCAAAGTTTCCACTTCGTGCTGAAATTACAGGGGTAGAACTCTTTCCTAAGTGGTAAAGTTGCTCTGTATGCTGATGTCCATGAAGTGCTAAACAGAATCTATTTTTCTCAATAAACTGAACTAAATCATAACCATTCCTAATTGCAGATGTATCACCGTCAAACTGGTTAAGAATATGATGATGAAAAACGAGAATTTTTTTCATATCACTATACTCTGATAGATCCACATCAAAGCAGCGGTCATCCACCAATCCAAAAGTGTGATTTAGATGATAAGAGCTATTCAATACCACGAAAAGTATGTCTTGGATGGCTATAACTTTATAAGTATCATTGCTGAAATCTAAACTGTGATCACGTCTAAGCCCATATACAAACCTGTCAAACGCTTGAAAACCGCCATCAACAATGTCGTGATTACCAGGGCAAACACACAAGTTTTCCTTATTTACTTTGCCAAGAGACATTAGATTACCAACAAAAGTAGAGGCTATTTCATAGCCACAAGCCTGCCCTTTTATCGTTATGTCGCCGCTGATAACGACAATTGGGTTATCTGTATTTTCTAAAATATACGTGGACAAAGCTTCAGAAAGCTCTCTTTCATTAAATGGAGCTTGTGCATCTCCGAAGTGTAAATCTGATAAGTGAATAATTTCCATTGTACTAAACTCCTGATTTTATGGAAATAGTATCATATTTAATTGTGTGATATGCAATTATGCGCTCTCAAACGTATCAACTAAAGTTTTAGGGTTACTTAATTAACAAGCGAATATATTAGACTGTGAGGTATACGTTTTAGTAGGGAAAACACACATTAACAGGATGTAAATGGATAAAAGGGCTTACACCGATTGGGCCACTTTTGATGTAAATAGTGCCACTGGTCATGAATCAGACTACCGTGATCTTGAATAAAAATCGTATTGCTACCAGGTTCGTATGAACTAAACCATTAAGGTACACTATAAAAAACGAATTGATCACGAGTAGTCATGACAAGTAAAACAACTCTACAAATCATTGAACAATTAAAAGAATCTAGTCACCCTCCTATAATTCTGCTTGATGGAGCTTGGGGTATCGGGAAAACTCACTTAATCGAGAATGAACTACGCCCATTAATCGAATCCGCCCCTAGAGAGTTCGGTGACTATCACTACATTTCAGCTTTTGGTATCAAAAGTGTCACGGAGTTCCAAGATCAGATCGTCTCTCTTTACATATCTAATCAAGAGGAAGGGTCTAAATATTTGAATGGGTTAACAGGTCTTAGTGGCAAGCTTGCAAGAATATGTGGCGCAGATTCTAGTGAAGCAGGATTAATTCAAGGCGTTATATCTGGTACTACAGGATTTCTACGCCAAAAAGCCATTCAAAATATGAACAATATGACTCTTATAGTCGATGACTTAGAAAGGTTGACTGATAAGAAGCTGATCGCCGAAATTATGGGAACCTGTTTACGATTTGCGGAACACAACAAAATAAAAATTATTGCTGTTGCAAACGCAACAGCATTTAAAGATAAGACGAAAGTTGAGAAGTCTTTCAGTGATGTAATCAAACTCACTCGAACTAACGAAGAACTATTAACCATTATTACTGATATTTATAATGGCCAATTGGAACCAATGATTAAAGAAAACTTGTTCAAAGCACTCTTCCTTGCACAAAACCAAAAAATAGATATCTATAACTTACGAGTGCTTCAACGAGCGATAAACCGAATCATTAAACTAGTCGCAATAATTATCAAAATCGAAGGGATCGATAAAAGGAGGTGTACCGAAATATTAACTCAACATATTGTTCTTATTACACTCTATTGCTACTCAAACAAGTGCGATCTGGATACTTTTACATCAATACTTAGAAGTAAAGAAAAGTGGCAATCTTATCGAATAACTGAAGCCAAAGCAAAACGTAATGGTGACAGCAGTAAGGTAGAAGAACTAACGAAAGATGATCAACAGCAACAAGCTTTGTTCAACCAGCTGACTTCCCTACTTAATGGTTTGTCTTGTACCGAGCACTTGGCTGAATATTGCTTTACTAACCTTATACCAGATCTTAGCGAACTTGAGTTTATAGAGCGCTTTCAATTACCAAGGTTAGCAAACCCAATAGATATATTTAAAACACATACCTTTTATAGTTTTTCTTCTGAAGAGGAGTTTGAAGAAGGCGTTGAGCAATTAGAGCTCCTACTCTTTACAGTTACCAAAGCCAATTGGTCAGATTGGATAACTTGTTGTGATACCTACATATTCATGCATGAGCAAGGGTATTTTGAAGGCACAAACATTGAAGAGCTTAGTAAAAGGCTAGTAAACAGACTATTAAATACAGACACCATTGACCTAGATACAATTAACCAACATCGCTACCCTACCAGGAGCTACTCCTCAAATAGCTTTAACACCCCTTTTTTTAATAAGGCAATCGAGGAGATTACTGAACGCTCTCGACTTAAACAACGCGAAGACATTACAGGTAGCTTCCTAACAGACTGGCGAAAAACCATCTACATGCCTCAAAGCAACATTGAGCATCAGCCATTTTTTCATAACATAGATAGCAATAGACTGGCTGAAGCAATTATACAGTGGAAACCCATGGAAATTGCTGAATTCACAGGGTTCATGATAAATAGGTACCGTGTAGTTAATAATCCAGAAAAAGATCAATTAGAGCTGCCAGTTCTGAGGCTGCTTTCTAGTCAGTTGAGCCAATATAGGGATAATATTCAAGGACAGCATCGGCTGCAAAAAGGTGTGCTTAATGAGCTGGTAAATGGACTTAAAATCGCCACTAATATAATTGAAGAAAGACATGGGAAAGAGAATCCACATTAGCCGTCTGATCCATGGCTAGCCACTGCTACTAAAAGAGATAATAAGGGAAGGATTCCGAATTATATAGGGGGTCGCTATGTCAGAAAACCTATGCTCCCCCCCTCCGATTTAGAGCAGGAAGGAAGTTTGATTCAATAGAAATTTTCACTCCCGAGCACTGGTTATTCTATGCGATTTGCTATTAGTAACAGCCTTATCTTGGCCAAACTATAACACCAGACATATTCCTTGTTGTTCAGCGTCTGGCTGAATAGAGTCACTTAGCCCTTCTCCTCATGGGTACTTCAAGATTAAATCTAAAATCATGGACTTTAGCTAACAATACAAGAATTCGTAGACACAATCTTGGACAACATAGTTAAGGCAAATCATCTTTAGAATTTTCATATATAGAACCCCGCCCCCTTCTCTATATGAAGGGAAAATATGGGAAAGAAAGTACCTAACATTCTTAAGACTTACCACCAGGTATAGTAGGATGACAAAAAATGAAGTACGCCGCGAGACTCACCAAATTCATGGCCAAATATTCACCTAGTTTGCCACTATGACACCCCCCTAGTTTTGTTTCTTTGACCGCTTTTTGTCTCTCACCCACAGTACAGAACCGTTCATTTTTTTCATTTCAAATAGATCAATTGCCACAAACAGATCGCTTAGTTTTTTGAACCCGTAATTCCGTTGGTCAAATGAGGCATGATTAGATATATGGTTGCCAATTGGCCCCAAACTAGCCCATCCATTCTCCTCTTCAGTTGCCTCTACTGCTTGGCGCAGTAGATTCATTAAACGTGTATCTCTATGTAGTTGCTTGTCTTTTACTACTGGATGACGAGCCTCTTTGGGGTCGTCATCAAGATACAAGAACTTAGAACAACTATTAACAAATGGCGACGGAGCCTTTCTTTCTCCAAATCCAATAACGGTCTTACCATCTGCAAGTGTTCGAGTAACCAAAGGCGTGAAGTCGCAATCAGATGAAACCAAACAAATTACATCAATATCCTTGGTATATAAGACATCCATAACATCAATGACTAATGCCATATCTGTCGCGTTCTTACCTTTTGTCAAATCAAACTGCTGAATTGGCTGAATCGCATATTCGTGTAGAACATCTTCCCATGCCTTAAGGTTCTGGTTTTTCCAGTTGCCATATGCCTTCCGAATATTAACAACTCCATAACGAGCGAGCTCAGACAGGATTTTATCTATCTTTTTTGCTGGAGCGTTATCGGCATCGATGAAAAGGCCAATTTTTTCTTTTTCTTCTTTCATTTTATTATCCTAGCTATTTGAAGTTATATAACCCTTTGCTCATCCTAGACTTGGTTATTAAACCAGCACGTAAGCTCCAGGAATATGCCCTCCAGCTTTAGCTATGTTTTGCTTAAGTTCGTAGAGGTTATCTTGCTCTAAACCTTGCCATTTCCTAAGTTCTTCTATCTGTCGAAACAAATCCAAAGTATTAACATTCTTAATCACTGCTATTCGATCACGTTCGCCAACGGCGGCATCGTAGTTACACCATTCGAAACCCTCGGGGATAGTAGATTCATGAGAAAGGTCTAATGGCTCTAAGTTACCGTGAGACATGTGAATCAATAAGTGATAGTTCATATTCTCACTCAAATACACCTCTACACGTACAGTGTTCCAATGATCCAATTTTGGCAGGTCACGTATGGATGGAAGGTAATCACTAATTAGACTGATTAACTCTTTCCCCACTAATTCGTTCGCTGGCCCATCATGCATTAGATTTTCTGGCATAAATGCAGCTATTCGCTTTCCAGTTAGAACAATAGGTGTTTTTGGTACAATAAGGTCAAGTCCATGATTGGTTTCACTACCAAATTGAAACTCGTCAAGCGCCCCGTTGAGTGACCACAATTGCCTCAAAACATGAAACGTCCCTTTGTCTGAACTCTGAAAACCATATGACTTAGTAATCGAAGAAAGTTGCTCAATGGAGGAACTCGTTACCTTTCTATTGAATTCAATATCTTTACAAACTTTCGCAAATTCATCGGACTTTACTAATTGGTTTACACTTCCAATCTGGTCATCTCTAGATGCCGATTCAAAACAACACTTATTAAGAACCTCATCAATAACACGGGGGGTAGACATGTATTGATAAACGTCACGCTGAAATCGATTCAAAGTTACAGGTATGTACTGCTCAAAGAACGACTCTAAGCTATCGTACAACTCTGCGAGCTCAAATCGACCAGGATCTCTTTTAGGTGACCCACACAAATCAATAATTTGCCTTATTTGGTTAGGCGTAACTTTAAGAGGTTTCTGTAAATTTTTGAGTTCGCTCAACCTTGATTCTGGAATACCAAAATCTTGCGCGAGATCTTTCTGCTTCTTACCCAAATTTTCGTAAAATGCAATAGCATGATTAATCCACCTAATGGACTCTTCTTTAGTCATGTTCATATTTAGACTTCCTCTTAATTTGTTGTAAGCAGACTATCACCAACAACAAAAACTGTAATTACATAATCCGTGTAATTATCCGTAATTTGTTACACGCAAGGGTATTTCCATTAAGCACAAGCAGATCATATAGAAGCCTGCACCTACTACTAGAGAACTAGCCCGCAGCAAAATTAACGTCAGCATTACTTAGAATCAAACTATTCCTAGAGGTCTTGCATCCCTCTTCTTGAACTCGACTCTTAATTTTGTCCGCTAATTTTTCAATGTTTGTACGTCTACATAATTCATTTAACTAATTTTGTTTATTTCAAATAAAAATATTGTGGAAAAAGACTAACTTTTGTTAGTTGTTTATAAATAAAAATTGGTTATAATTAATTAAAAACAAACACACTTGAGAATATGTTCACCTTTATAAATATGGTTTTTAGAAAATCAAAAAGGCGCAATATTAAAATAAATTTAATACATAACAATTAAAAACTTCAATGTCAGTTGATTAGTAAATAATTAAACTTTATTATATAAGAATGAATACAAATAAATGGTTATTCATAGCTCTTTAAAAACTTAGTAATTAACTAATTTAAGAAAAACACCTTATCTAAAATTAGTAAACATATAATTCAGCGCACACGCGCACTGCAAAACAATTAAGAATAAAGCTTTTTAGCTACCCTAAATTCAAATAGTAAGCTTGTTCTTATTTTTCAAATATTTAAATAATTAGCAAGCTGGAGTTTCAGAGGATACGTAACTTCGTTACTACCTCTTCAACTGCTTGAACTCCGTTGGCTCTTTAAAATTCGCTTCGCAATTTTCGCTAGCTTGGCCGTTAAACGGCCAAAATGGCACCTCTGGTGCCAAAATCGACTTTATTTGGGTTTCGCATCCCTAGCTTGGCAACACTGATGCCTCAAATGGCAACAACAGTGCCAAACACCAAAAATTAACTCACTACCAAAAAAAAATAATAATAAAAATGGTACTACTATGAAAAACAATAACGATTATAAAGAAAGCAAAAACAAAGGTGGCGCACCTAAAAAAGAAGCTCACCTTAAACAAAGTAAAGATCTACGATGCAAAATCACTAATGCTCAAAACGACGCTATAGTGAGAGCATACAAAGATGCTGGGTATAAGTATAAGTCAGACTATGTTCGAGACTGCGTCTTTAGCGCAATTAAGCCTAAAGCAATAATCACTAAAACATCGCTAGAATTTCTTAAAAGCTCACGAAGTTATTTCAGCAACTTCAACCAACTGATGCACTCTTTACATCGGGGAGAACAGCTGAATGGGCACATGAAAGTATTCGTTGAAGACACAGTAAGTCTTCGAGATGAAATCAGGGGGCTTCGCGAGGAAATTAAAGGCGACATAAGCACCGACACCATCATCTCACTCGCCATCAATAATCTATCACTTGATGAAGTTAAAGAAGTAGTGAATGGCTATAAGCTTAAGAACAGCAAAGCGAGAGGTGATGCATGATTGGATTTGAATGCAAGCCTAAAGAAACTGTCCAGACTGCAAAAGACGTCGTCCAAATGATGCGTTATGTGTCTAGATCGGGTAAAGGCGGCATGGAAGCCGCCGTCCCTCTTGAGGTCATCGATGACACCGAACTAAACGCAGAACAAATGCTTCTATATAGCGCGAACACAAAAGAAGGCAGTGTGAGCGAGTTCATCACTTCAAATGAGATGCTCTCAGCAGACGAGATGATATTTAGACCCAACGCGACCGTTGAAAACTGGGATGATGTGATCGAAGAGCTGATTGAAGTTAGTAGCAGAAACGATAGATGCCAACGTCCTTTGAAGCACTGGGTGCTCTCAAACCCCGAAGGCGAAGATATGGCAAATCACCAATGGGCCAAGGTTGCAGAACAATTCATGACAGGCCTTGGATACGAAAACTGTAAATGGATCTGCTTCAAGCATGCAAAAGAGTCCAACCCACATGTCCATCTTATTATCAGTCGAATTGACACGCTTACTAACAAAGTCATTCCCGACTGGAAAGAACACGAGCGCTCCTTCCCTATCATTAGAAAGATAGAGCTAGACTTTGGCCTAACCCGTCTAGCAAGCCCAGGCGACTTGATGAAGCCAGAAAAGCAGGAGAATGGCGACTATATAATGGTGCCAAACAACTCTGAGCAGGGCGACAGAAGAAAACCTCATGTAAATGACATCATCAGGCGCTTAAACGTTGTGCATGACCAACTCCTCACGGAAACCCAATTAAAACCCTCTCTGTCTGAGTGGATGCTGGCACTACGAGAAGCCAGTATCGGCGTTCAGTTTACATACACTAAAGATGGCGCAATCAAAGGCATCTCATACAGAATCAAAGCTCAAAGCGGTGAGAACTTTATCTGTTCAGCCTCAAAACTAGGAAAGCAAAGCAAGTTTGGATTCAAAAAAATCAAGGACAGACTGTCTCATATCACCGATGAGCAACTTGGTATTGCGAAAGAAATATCAGCTCGTGAAACCAGGATGAGAGATGATGAAGAAAAGGACATCATCGCATTCAAGAAGCTTGATGACATAAGATTGTTGGGCAAAAAAGTTTACGATGTTCAAGTCAAAATGGACGAACTTCATTTCTCCAAACATATTCTCAAAATGCTGCGTAAGAAACGAAACTTTAGAGCTCATCGAAAAGATGGAGTTTTTATTGTCAGTCGTCGATTTGCAGTCAAAAATCTCGAAGAAACACCGAGAATGACAGGCCCCGAGTATCGTGCTTATCTTGAGCTAAAATGGGCCGAGATGTTTATCGATATGATTCTAGAATTTTTTGGATTTGACACTCGGGAAGTGCGCCCACCATCGACAGATATAAAGTTTGCAGAAGTACTTCTCGATAGTGACTACCAAAATCTCTTCGGCTTTACTGAGAATCAAGAATATCATCATGATGGCCGCAAAAACGAAGTCATTGATACTATCGACCTCGAAATGCACATTAAAGGCAAACAAGACTCAGGAGACGGGACAAAGAGCACTGCTAGAGCACGAACTATCGCAAATGACCTATCCCCTTCCCTATAAACGAAAAACGCCCCTGTGAGTAGGGGCGATGAATCTCCAGATTACCTTTTTATACGCTTTTCGCAGTCGCTCTGCATTATCTTCTCCCGAAGCATCTTGCGATGGCAGCGCGGGTGGAGGGGCTTTTTCAATCCGACTAATCCCTCTCTTACCTTAGATTTAGTGTAGCTGAAATAGCTTATGCGAACAAGCCTTGCCGTTTGGAAGAGTCCATCAATATACCTACAATAAACCTGCGAACTTTAAATTATTGATAATTCGTTATTTATATTTAAATTTCATAACTTTGTTTGTTGATTATTAATTATTACCTTATATTTTTTGTTTATAATAATTACTCGCACTAAATTTATTTAAATAGAGAAAACCTCAACTAGATGAATATTAACTTTAATACAACAATAGGAAAGTAAATTGTTAAGCCTTACTAATTGGTAATATTTATTTGTCAACTATCAATAAGAATCATTGCTATATTTATTCATTCCAATTAATATATCTAAATACCAATAAAAATAATAAAAATGGTTAGAAGCATGAATAATAAAGAGCGAATAATCGAACTTGAATACAAATTAAAAAATGACATTAAAATGCAGGGTAGTGATAATTTAACTGTACATTACCAAATTCAAAAGCCAGATTTCCAGCACATTGATGAGCTTCAAACGAATGATAAAAAACAAGTTTCATTACACATTCGAGCCACAGTGAAAAAGGACGGAAAGAAAGTTAAAGACGAGAGCGGCGTGATATTGAGCGCTAAGCTGCATTTAGCAACGAAAAAGCCAGTTTCAAAAAAAGAAGCTTTCGAGATGTTTGGTACTGAGCTATACCAACCTGAAATCATGCAACTGAAGGATACTCATTTCAGTGCACTCCAGGATTATTGCCAGGTTGCTGCATACAAAAATAATATTAGAAAGCAAAGAGAAGTCCAAAAAGGTCGAGACAAAGTAGAATTACAACATGGAATTACCACACATAGTCTCGCTGCCCCAATCCATCATGTTTGCGAGCAAATTGGTGAAATTGAATCTGTCGATCGAGTTACGGCATTTGAAGCAGAATCTTTACTGCAAGCAGTCTTCAGACTTGAAGAAATTCTTAGAGCTAAAGGCATGGACGAGAAGGCTCTTCACAAACCTCTATCGGACTTCTCGATGCTGAACGACACTATCGCATCGCAAGTGCACGTAAAATATCAAGTCGCAAACAAGTCAAGAAAGAATCAGATCGAAGCCGATATTTTTGGAAGTCTGACAGACGAAGATGTACTTAGCATTCAAGAGATGACTCACAAAGATCACTCCTATCCTAGACAAGGACTAGAGAAAAGGAAGAAAAACATATTGGCAACTTCGCCGCAGGCGGTATTTTAAAATGTAAACACATCGCAACATTGATAAAGCAGTTAATAATTGGAATTCTTAAAATTTCTTTCGTTTTTTAAGAATTCTTAATTCGCTTAAGAATTGCTAAGAATTAACAATAATCGCTCCGAGTACTCACAGCTAAACATCCAGATCAAACCTCCGTCTGAGATTGGCCGTTCAATGTAAGTTCTCCTCTCGCTAACTAACTTATGCCCCCAAATGAGTTTGGATAGGAGGCAAATGCAATTTTAATCAGCCTGTTTTATCAAGCTGTCAAATTGGGAAACAACCTGTTTTGTGATTACCGAGGGAGGTTGACGGTCTAAATACCGAAGGATTCTGTCGCTGCTCTATTCATAGTAGTCCACTATTGCAGATTAGTTTCTATTCGATAATTGATTCCTCGGCACGTGCCTCCCGTAACTCTCTTGTATTCAGCTTTTCTTCAAGCCAGATGTTCCTTACTGTTGAGTGACTAATCGAGATGTTAAAACGCTTTCTCATCTCACCACTTATCCTAATAGAGGTTAGGTGAGGCGATTTGAGTGTTAATGAGATGACGATATTTCGAGTCTTTTCATCGATGCGATTATTGTTGTGTGATTGACCATACAGACGTTTCAAAGCAAGTGGGCCATGGGCTTCAAGCAATTGACGGTTGTTGTGAATGCTTTTGACAGAACAACCGCTTTGTCGGGCCGCTTCTCTAACATTCCCTAACTCATTGGCAAGCTCTATAGCCTCGATCTTTTTCTGAACCTCTTCTCCGTATTCTTTCCTAGAGCTAGGCTCAGTAAGCTCTTTAATCGATAACTCTCGGTCAGCAAAGTAAGCCGTAAAACCACCATCAAGTTGCTTACGTAATTCGACTTGTTGACTCACGATAGAGTGCCGTAATGGGGAGGTGATTTGATACATTGCGTTGGCGTAACTGAAGGTATGATCTCGACGGATTTTTCGATATTCTTTTTGAATACATATCGCGTCAATGTTGAGGTACTTCGGAACGGGTGTATGCTCAGAGCGCATTAATTTGGCGTTGACTGTGAGGGTCGTTGCCCAATACTCAGGGATGAAGGTATTTTGTAGGTAGTTATTTGCACTGATCATATCAGTAACCCCAGCCAGCCTTAACTCAGGGACTAGACGATCTTGGAACGTATCAAAGGCACGTTCGATGCGACCCTTGCCTTGAGGCGAATTGGCAAAAATAATTTCTATACCCAGCTCTTCACAGGCTCGTTGCATCTGGGAGAAGTGGCAACGTTTTGGTCCACCGAAGATGCCAGCTCTATCGACATACAGAGTCTTAAAAAGACCTTTTTTCTTGATATAAGTTTTCATTACTTTGAGGCATCCTTCGGTGGTTTCTGAAGGAAAAAACTCCGCATGAACCTCACTGGTTGCATCATCAATCATGGCGATAAGACAGGATTTTTTATCACCGAACCAAAGGTGCGGACTGCCGTCCATTTGCAGCATTAAGCCTTCGGCTTCCATACGCTCACGTCGTCTTCTTACCTTAGAACGTCGATGTTTGGCTCGTTTTACATGATGGATTTCATGTGCCCAGGTACGAAGCGTCTCCCGTTTTACTTTGATACCTTCAAATACCTCTAACATATCGGCGAGATGAAGCATGTTAAAGTCGTAATACTTGGTCTTTATAAGAGCTTGAACTTGTTGCTTTAAGGTAATGGGGATTTTATTAGCGGGTGCCCTTCCTGTGTTGCCATGAACCACAAATCGGATACCATCAGAGCGATATCGCCTGAGATAACGTTCGATGGTTCTGCGAGACTTCTTGAGGAGCTTAGAGGCATTAGTAATTGAGATTTTACCGAGAGCAACTTTTGCGATGATATCCACGGTAAGCTGAGATTGAGTATCCATAACGATCATCCTATACACCCCTGACTAATTCGTAGCACTAGTCAAAGGATTACGTAAAAATAGAGACCGTCAATTTCCCTCGGTAATTAAGCGAATGACAAAGTCGCTTGGTAGTTACGATACGACAGAATCGCTTGGTGATCACAGGGAAACAACCTGTTTCCTAAATTATTCCTGCCCCTTTATGCGTTAGACCTTTTACTCATTCACATCCTGTTCATGCACTTTTGCTCTACTAAAAGTTATCCATTTTATTAATGCGGTTCGCAGTGAACTCCTGCAAGCAGGTTCCGCCAGTGTTTTAGCGATAGCAATTCTTATATCCCGTAAAGCAACGGGGGGAAAGTCTAAGTTATTAATTATCCTTATGTGCAACTAAAACATTGTCATGAAAGTGATTTGCAGTACTTTATATAAAAAATGAAAACTCAATAACTTAATGCAAAAGAATAGCAATGGAAGTATTGGGGGCTGTACGCTTTACCCGACAGATTAAAACACTTACTTTACAGTAACTTCATTAAACCACACAAAATCGACGGTTCTGTATGTCTAACTCATTTAAAGTCTTAGACATACAGGGAAGTCAATCATTTATTTAGGCTCAGTAAGTAAGTTCGCTCGGTGAACCGCATAAGCATTTTCGTACTCTGTTAGATCGATAGAGCTAGGTAAGAGTTTACCCAATAACTTGGTAACTAAAGTACTATACGTCTTCTCTTTATTAAGGTCATCATAGATACGCCAGTACAAAGAACTATGTCTGTATAAGTTAAATAAAGTGTTGTAATGTCTAATCGTCGTATAATATTTCCATAGAATTCTATGAGCATCATTAAATAGAGAAGACATTCCCTGCGAAAAGCTAAACAAATAGCATGAATGTAACAAATTTAATTCGATATTAGACGGTTTATACTCACTATCTTTCAATGAAAGTTTTGCTTTTCTAGTGACGGCTCTCAACTTGTTGTACTGATTTTTACTTGGACAAGAGATAACTCTATCTAACCAGCGAACTTTAGCTGCAGTACTTGTTTCTAAATCGCTAAGTGATATCGCTGCATTGTCTGCTGCACCATAGCGTTGTTTATTTCTAAATTTCTCCTCCATTGCTTTTAACTTACTAATGTCACTGGTATTTGACTGAAACTCCAAGGTTAACTTAGCATCTGCATCGGATGAATCTAACTTGATTATTTTTTGAGCATATTCGATTGCTTTATCGCTGCTATCCTCTGTTCGCTCATAGAGGAACATTAGATTAGTCATTGCTCGAATTTTCTCCTTTTTCGTAAGATACTCACCGTCATCTAATGAGCTTTTCAATAACTTTTCAGCATGATCATAATCAGAAAGCATCCTAGACGATCTACCTTCTACCAAGTAGAAAAATGCTAATGATTTGATCTTATCTGATTCCTTAGCCAAGGCTCTGACTTGTTTGGAAAAAGACACTACTTCTTTGTGCTTTCCTACATCTGATACTTTTAGTGCGTACTCTCTACATGCTCTAAACGCTGCGTCTATATCTCTTCCAATATCTAACTCAATTGCACACTTCAGAAGTTGAGCTAGCAACATATGCGTGCTACCTGCTATTTTGTCATTTTCGGAGAACTGAGCTTCTGTCAAATTGCAGAAATTAATTTTTCCGTTTCTCCAGTCATTACCGAGATGAACATTCGCCACATTTTTAGAAATTTCATAAACAGCCCCAACTGTGAGCTTACTGTAGACATAACTTCTAACTGCTGCTGGTAGCTTCAAAATCTTGATCTCACCAGTGCTAGAAGGCTCAACCAACAATGTTTTGGTGACCTTTTCTATCTCAACTAATTCTAAGCCTATAAGAATTTCTAGATGTTGTTTATTGTAAGAAAAGCCACTATTACTCTTTCTTAGATTAGTGAAAGTATCGCCAAACTCTAAAACTGCAAGTGTTTCTAGAAGGCTGTATGCTCGTTTCTGCATCTGTTCTTGGCTATCAGCTAATAACTCTACACGTTTAACTAATTCCGCAGGCAAACTATCATTACTGCTAGAATTGTATGACTCAGGCATGAAATACTCTTCGTATAATTCTTCTGACGTAAAATACTCCGAGTCTCTTAAACAACTCTCTATTGTGGTAGGCACACCTTTTGCGATATCAATGATAGTATCTATATCTCGTGAGCCAAGGTTGTTAGGGGCACTTGTATGATTAGCTATAAATGCCTTTGTATCAAATGACTCTAAGCGAGATAGTTCTAAATTAGTAAAACTCCCTTTTATAGCTTTTCTACTGGCAACAATAACTCGTGAGTTATCATTGAAGTCAGTTATGATTGAGACTATTTTTTCGAGTTCAGATATAAATGCTGAAGATTCTGCAAAGTTGCTTATAACTCCTTCAACATTGTCAAAAAAGACAACGTGTCTTGGACGCGGTAACTTAGAAATGAAAACTTGTAGAGGTAAACCCAATTCAGTTTCAACTCTCTCTAGTAATGCGCTTTTGTTTCGGACATCACTCAAGTCTACTCGATAAATTTGCGATTCTGCGTAGTCATCCATAGAGTTTAGTGTACATACGAACTCTTTGTGCCCAATACCCCATTCAGCGATCAAATTGATACATTTGTTCTCATCTAAACAACTAACAAGATAACTTCTTTCAGTAGTTCTTATTACATTGTGAGCAGTATCGTAATAATGAACCCAGGGAGCAATATCGACAGTTTTATCTTCAAATGATTGAGGTTGATGACTAGGCACATCATTTGGCTCCACTAATGGAGTGATAACTTCCTTCTTGGGTTCGGCTTCATCAGGTTTACTCTCATTAGCCAACTCAGGCAAAAACTCGTGGCAATTAATACCGCCAAACACCTTAAATCGCCCTCGTTGAAGAGCTGGTTTTACAGATTCTAAAAGTTTTCCGTATTTGCTATTTATAACGTCTTCATTTGATTCGTAAAATGACCACAAAATATCAAAGTTAGCTCCGTTATCTTTAATTATAGAGAAAAGAGCTTGAGTGAATACGTCATCCCATCCTCCGTACCCCAAAACAACTAGCGTTTTGTTATTTAGCAATCGGGTTAGAGATTGCTTAAGTAAGGGTCTATCTATGGTTAGTTGATCTGATGTATGTAAGGTATCCGCCTCCAACCAATGTCCATGAAAATGCACGATGTTAATATTGGAACTAGACTGAAATTGTTCAAGATTGCTGTCACCATGAAGGACTGTCCGTGTTGGTGAATGTCCTAGTTTGGTTAACGCAATAGATATCAGAGGGTCAAAATTGGGTGTTAATACTATATTAGATATTTTATCCGAAAAATGAAGAACGTCAGCTAACCCTTGAGTCGCAGGAGGGATAGACCATAGTTCAACCTTTTTCTGTAGATTTTCTAGTGCTTCAATGTTGTTAATGTTTATCTCTTGCGTACTTTCGGATACTGCTTGTAATGTGGCACTACGAATTATCCCATTAACAGTATTCGGGCTAGTATTTAGCCTCAAAAAGTCAAAAGAAGCTTGATACTTTTCTGTATCAGCTTGAATATGCCCCACTGTTTTGTGATAAGAGTCATGGGTTCTCTTCCTTTCAGATACTTTAGCTTCAATAAGTTCAAGCATATCTTTAACACCAGGAATACCCTTAACATCTCCATAAGTGCAAGAAAGAGGTGAACCGACCAAGAAAACAATATCATTGTCACAATAGTCTATTGCACTTAGCAATGACTCACTATTACCCACAGTAAATCCCATTTTATCCCCACTATCCATTGAACGACTCAAGTATGCCCTAAAAGGAATATTGTAAGTTACTGTACAATAAGAATGTTTTCAACTTTTGTACCAATGCTTCGTATAGCTTATCTCTCTCCAAAAGGCGTCACTGAGTGCAAACGTTTGCTGCCATATTTTTGTTACGAGCATTGATAGCAAGCTGCGATTTCTTAAACACATTGACTATTTAAGCACGAGAGCCTTTACCATACCTGTAGTTATTGATGGTTTTCTAATTTAGCAAAATCACTGACAAGCTTTTGTCCACTTTCGCGTCAGAATGATTTTTAGCCTCTTACACTTTCTACCTCAGAAGCCTAACCCGTACTTTTAGACCAAAGGAAGTTGACTATTTAACACGACTTAATCGTTGGGTCGTATACTCACATTCCCATTGAACAGTTCATTTGATTTAAATAGGTCACCACCATTTCACACTCAGAGATATTATAACTTAAATAATTGAATTATAAGAAGTTATTGACAAACACCGACAGTCTGGCACTCTTGAGTCCTGAAGTTATTAAGGAGCTCTAGATATGAATGATGTAAAAACAACAGTTGAGAAAATTGTTAAAAACTTCTCAATGTCGGCATATCCACGCGAGGCGTTTAATTATATCGATGACTCAATCGAACTTATAATCAGAAGCCCACTTAAAATGCCAAGAGAGCTATTAGAGGTTGGAGAATCTGAACTTTTTGATTCATCAATACCTGGAGCCATATTAGCTCTTCAGAAATCTTGCCCTGCAATCGAACGTATTGAAATTCTTGACTTAGAAATGCGAAACAAAGGGTTGTTCAATCTACTTGTAAAAAAGCTATTGATGCTCGATACAGTCAACTATGTTTGTGTCTGTGGAGTTACTAATCAATTGTTTCGTCAGTCTTTGAGGAACAATGACAAGTGGGCACACTTAATTACAAGTGAAAGCATAGATCAGAGAGCTATAATGAAAAGTGTTCCATTTTTTAGACGAAATAAGGTGGAATATAAGAAATTTATTTATGCTCTGGATCAATACTCAAACTCGACAAATCACATGTCGAAATGGTGTAAAGACGCAAAAAAGCAATTAATTGAATTGGTTGAAAGTGAAACATCAGATGACGAGTTTTTAGCTTCTAATATGAGAGGCGCTGGTGTATTCGAAGGTCTTCGTGATAGTTTTATAGAAGCTTTTCGAGAGAGAGAGGTGGATCACTACACGTTTATAGCGACAGGTTATCACAACAATTTTTATACGACGTGCGACTTGTTTTTTGACAACAAGGATCATTAGTTGTATCAGTTCCGACTAGATCTGACACTTCATTTTGAAAAGAAGAGAGTTACCCACTTTGATTAAAGGTACTTAATCACTAATCAAAGACAATAGAGGTAACTCTCATGCTTCATACTAGCAATCCAATCATCAAACACAAAG
Organism: Vibrio splendidus; assembly: GCF_024347615.1. Classification (NCBI taxonomy): domain Bacteria; kingdom Pseudomonadati; phylum Pseudomonadota; class Gammaproteobacteria; order Vibrionales; family Vibrionaceae; genus Vibrio; species Vibrio splendidus. The sequence goes on from NZ_AP025509.1 coordinate 740,003, forward strand.
CTGGGCTTCTCAATCTTGCAGAGGAACTTGGCAATGTATCTAGAGCTTGCAAGGTTATGGGTGTCTCTCGAGACACGTTTTATCACTTGAAACTGGCGGTATTGATGCTCTGATTAATCAGAGCAGAAGAACACCAAACTTAAAGAACCGAGTCGATAGTGAAACTGAACAAGCCGTCCTAAAATACGCCATCGACTACCCTGCCAGATAGCGAAAGCAACGAACTGCGTAAACTGGGGGTCTTTATCTCTCCAAGTGGCGTGCGCTCAATCTGGCTTCACAACGACCTAGAAAACTTCAAAAAACGCCTCATTGCCTTAGAAAAGCAAGTTGCTGAGAACGGTATCATTCTAACGGAAGAGCAAGTCGCTGCTCTAGAACGCGAAGCATGATGATGAAGCTTGTGGTGAGATAGAAACAGCACACCCAGGCTCTCAAGACACATTCTATGTTGGCAACCTTAAAGGTGTTGGGCGTATCTATCAGCAGACGTTCGTTGATACCTACAGCAAAATAGCGTTCGCAAAGCTCTACACGACAAAAACACCAATCACGGCAGCAGATATGTTGAGTGACAAGGTTCTGCCGTTCTTCGAGAATCATAAGCTGCCAATGTTGAGAATCTTGACTGACCGAGGCACTGAATACTGTGGTCGTGTTGATCAGCATGTCTACCAGCTCTATCTAGCCATCAATGATATCGACCACACGAAAACGAAAGCGATGTCACCGTAGACAAATGGTATCTGCGAACGCTTCCACAAGACCATATTGAATGAGTTCTACCAAGTCACATTCAGAAAGAAACTGTATGGTTCGATGGAAGAGTTACAGAAAGATCTGGACGAATGGATGGACTACTACAACAATCATCGTACCCATCAAGGAAAAATGTGCTGTGGCAGAACGCCAATAGAGACATTAGAGGATGGTAAATCAATCTGGGCTGAAAAGAATTTAGCCCAGATATAATCTGACAGGCACCGAGTCTAAAAGTGGGTAACTGTCAGATCAGGTCTGAATTACTACAGCTAATCCCAAACCTATTTTCTGAATGAATTGATTTTCACCCCCTCATCCGACAATCTTATTGAAGATAATAATTCGTACTCTATGCAAACCATCAACAATGCGTAAACAGTAGGGTTATAAGGGTAAAAGTTAACACTAAGGGGCCATTCAGAACCAAGTGCTTGTTCGGCTAAACTATCAATTTTGCCTTTGTGGTGAGGTACTTGACCAATAATCAGGTTAAGCTTTTCATTTAGAGTAACTTTCTCACTTTCAAGAAACTTTACGATTTGACTCTCATTTAGCTTAATTACATTTTTAATCCCAATTTCAGCTAAATGTCGTGTTAAGTCTTTTCCATTTTTTTTCTTTATAAGGCCTGTAAATGGAGCTTTTACCACAACTTCTTGTGCAAACATTGGAAACCAATACTCAGATGGAATCGAGGCGTTCAAGTAATCAGTCCAGCCTGATAGCAAAACCTTCCTATGTTCCAACTCTACTCTAGGAAGCAAAGCACAAAAATCATCTTCATCTATTTCAAAACTTTTTTGCTCAATTAGTTCTGGGTACTTCTCAATCAAAAAATAGGCGCTATCAACATCACTTTGCTGCAAGAGTTCGAAAAGCTCTAATGATGGTTCTATCATTTCATTATGTACAAAAGACTTAAGCTTAGATGGTGTTAGTTCAACTAGCTCTTCATTAGAAAAACTCAAATTAAGAAGACTGGCATAATAAGTAAAGGTTTCTGAGTCTTTGGTATACTCGATAAGAAAGGCTTTTATTATTTGATTTTGCTCATATGAGCAGTTAGAGGTGTCATTTGCTAGCTTTTCCTTAACTTCTTTTTCGGCTAAGAGTTCTGATAACCAGTTTGAATCAATTTGATTCTCCTCTTCTGTCACTTTAATCAGAGTTTCTACTACGTACCAATTAATCTGTAACTTATGGCTTTCTATTAATGGTACCCAATACTGTTGAGGAACTTTGTCTAAGGTCACCAACTCAAATTCAATACGCTTCAATGAACTAAGCGTTACCTCCTCACTTAGCTCTGATTGTAGAACTTTTAAAATAAAAGTATCGGGGCATTTAATAATCTTTCCTGTGCTAGCCAGCTCCACTTCCTTTGTGAAATCGCTATCAACAAATGACCTAACTTGTTCGAACTTACTTATTAACTTGTAGGATGCTGGTAAGCTAATATGTTTTTCTGAATAAGCAGAAAGCGCCGACTGTAGCGTTGTTGAGTTTAGCTCGACAATACCAAATTCAATAGAACTTCTAACTAATGATCTAAGATGAGGAGCTTCATCCAAGCTACTGATCACTATTTGTTTATTCTTAAATGATTCAATAGTTTTTTGGGGATTAGAGTGCCTACTTATCGCCTCTAGTAATAATGGCTCTTCTTTAAGTTGAAGTTGCACAAGGGATTTCTCCTCGGTAGAGAGATCTTCCACATGATTAACTAAGTCAGAGAGCAACTCAATACCATCGACTTTTGGTAGATTTTTTATGCTAAATAAAAGATCTGAGATGACAGTTGGCCATAAAAGTTTGTTCCATTCAGGTAGAACACCTCGAAGTTTGTATAAGCGCTCAGCACATGATTCGTGCTCAATGAACTGAATATGCATAATTTTATTCCGTAATACTGAATGCTCTTCAGAACTAGAAAGGAATCGCAACAATCCATAATTTTGAGCCGCTGGTGAGTAAGCATCATTGTCAGATAGGTATGACAATACTTCGTTGTAATTGCTAGACTCAAACATCAAATCAAACTCTTGACGATCTCGCAACGCTTGTAAAAATGCAAAGTCTCTATCTGTAAGCCTCCCTTCAAGGACATGATTAAGGTACAAACCGTAATGCTCATCAATTAAACCATCCCGAAGTAACATCTTTAATACAGGCATATCATGAGGAACCCATTCTTCATCTGGCATCAGTTCCATTGCTTCAGATAAAGGCCAAGTCATAGATCTAGTCTCTAATAACATTTGTTTAATTTTAGATAATTCGCGCTGCCTTTTCTCAGCTAGTTCCGTGTTTTTGCCACGAATATTACTCAGTCTTTTTTGCACTAATTCTGGGTCTAAAGCAGGGACTCTTAACTGCTTTGACTGATAATTATTAGTTTGATGGTTCCCGTTAACAATGACAGTCAGCTGCTTAAAATGCGGTGAGTCAGAGTGGATAAGGTTAACAAGTTCCTCTGTTTCCATCTGCTTAGTTTCAATCCCTGAAATTAGCCTTATTGCGTCCACATTCAAAGCTCTTGATAGCTGCCCCAATAATACCCAAAAATACTCTTGTTCATCCTGCAAAAGTTCCAGAGAAGAGTTTTTATCTTGTTGAAGTAACTGGTTATATTGCTCAGCTAAGTTTTTTTCTTGCTGTTGGCGGATCTTCTCTTTAACGTTAACGGCTTGATCAATCGCACTGGTATCATTTGTATATAACTTGGCAAAGTCATGGCTATAAAGGTTTTTGTATACAATAAATGACAGCAATCGGGCATAATTGTTTTGACAGTTCTGTGTCTTCAAAATTTTTCTATATGAGTTGAACTCATTCACTGTATTCCTTAACACACGCATATCAGGTACTGCTACAGATACTCTTCTTAAGACAGGTTCTAACTGAGTTGCTATTGCGGGATCTGCAAACAATTGTTTGAATCTTTCATATGAGTTGAATGGCGACATAATAGGGATAAGCGGAACTATTGCATCGAAAAACTTTGCTCTACCGCTCCCTTGAAAGATATCATCACGAACAGCATATACAAACCGCACAGGGCTTAATACTTGGTCGCTTTTGTTTACGATATTGTTTAATTCTTTCAGACTTTCAAAAACCTCAGGAATTTCATATCTATCTAGATCCTCAATCACTACTACATCAGTCTTTGTAGCAATAAAAAACCTCAAAAGCTCTTCAAGGTGTAAACTAAATGACGTCCCCTCTTTTGCTGTAGGTTGAAAATCGAAACTACCTTCTTTTGGGTTAATACTAGACAGTCTATTTTTAGACAAGTACTTATACACATCGGCCAGAAGGCAAATCGGAACAGCGAAAAAGAAACTAATCCCCCACACCTTCATGTTAACCCAGTCTGCATTCAGCAAAACATTGTATAGCAAGTTTAATGACGTCTTTAACCCCAATGAAATACCATACCCAGCCAATACACCCCAACAAATCAGAACGGCTGCTTGCATATATGCAGATAGCTTTTTTCCTTTTTTATAAATAGGAAAACTAAACCTTGAGCCGATTTCATCTAGTCCGCTATATTGATAAAGTAACTGTCGAGCAATTGCCTTTTCTAAGTCTTCTACTTTTTTTTCATCTTTAGAAGGCAAGTAAGTCCCTAAAGATACAAACTTAGTTTTCAAGCTAGGTCGCTTACTAAAGTAGGTTCTTAATAGTGTTGATTTTCCGCTACCATAGGGCCCAGTCAGAGCTATTTCCTGTACATTACTTGAGCACTCATTAATGAAGTAATCTAGCTGATGGAAGTAATAGTCGTAATCATTTGGAGTCTCAACTATCGTAGGTGCCAGGTAAAGCATCTCACTGTTATTACCATCTGAGGTATCGGTAATTGATTTAATTCTACGTATAGCCCAGCGTAAAACAGATATAGCTTTTAACAAAAGATAACTCTTTAACTGCCACATGATTAAATTCTCTAAAATAGTTCTATTTACTGATATATTATGCACTTACATATATCAAGTGACAATCATATAGAGAGATTCATACTACATCTCAACACTTCTATTGCTACTACTAACATGGACAGCCTACTAGTTATTCTCAAAGTAAACTCAATCAAAAAACTCAAATTCAAATGTTCAATGTATAGAGAGTACGCAAGCAAAGGCTAAATCTGAGTTGTACTAGTTTGAAAACTCTGTGAATCAGTTTTTCCACGAACAAGTCAAAGAAGTAATCAACGATTTTTGTTTACCAAAGCAATCTTATAGATCCTTAATTCCCGCTCTATTTAGCAAGTAAGAAAACTATGAGTTGAAGGGCTCGCATGCGCAGTAGTATTTCCTCATTAGGATTTTAGCAGCGTATGTAACTTTCTAGACTTAATAAGATTGTTTTCAAACCCGTCTTCATGTGGGTATCCGACTTGGTTTGAAACCTGTCTTACGCCCTCAACAATTCGATCAAAATTATCGTGAGTGTGTCCACTAACCATAACAGTTACTCCAAGACTAGCTAACTCTCTGATTAACTCATTGTCGTCAGAGCAGAAATAACACGTTAAAAGGTCAACTGGATAGCCTGAATGTTTCAGTTCAAAGCTCTGTGGAAAGTGTGAAACAACCAGCTTGTTATTTTTTAGAGAGTTAGACATAGATTCAATACAAGAACTCCTAAACTTAGCATTCAACTCCCTCATTTTTGTTGGTGTCAAAGTTTGATTATTCACGGTTATGTACTTGAAATCATTGATTCTCATCTGTAGAGAAAGTGTGTTGACGTCATTTAGCCCACTGAGGTTTGTCCAACCAACCCCTCCAAATATCTCAAGATCATACTTATCAATAACTACCGACGTGTTTTCGAGAAAGTGCAAGTTGCAACTTAATTGATTCCAAAGAGGCAAACAGCTCAAATAATCAAGATAATCGAAACCTTGAGGATAAAACTCATGGTTACCAGCAATCACGATAAATTCAATGTCAGGGTTTGATTTAGCAGCTTGAAAAGCGAGTTCTGCTAGCCCTACCCCATGCGTAATGTCCCCACCTAGTATCACAATATCAGCGTCAGGGTTAACCAATTGTTTAATAGTGGTTCCACTAAACTCTTCATGCAAATCTGAAATCACTTGAAACAACGTATCCACTGGCAATCCCTTAAAAAATGACTGTTATAACAGGGTAATAGTAGCTCAAACCGATGTCCAACAAGTCATGTACGACTCCATTGATACGTCAGATTAATTGGCGATATAACCCTTATAGAGCACCACCAAAGCGGTGCTTTGAATAAATCGACAGGTTCTTGAGCGAAGCTCATGGGAAAATTCTTACCGATTCTTAATCCATTTAAGAATTCTTAAATTTGGGTTGGGATGTTAAGAATTTTTAAAGTTGAAATGACTCAATAATAATGTACCTCATCACGTATTAACTGATACCCCACTAAAATTAGGTCTGTTGTGTAATGTCCTTATAATGATAAGAAGATAACACCATAAAACCAGAGCTGGTTTCCCGTATGAGGCCCCCCGATGCTCTCTGACATCCACTATGATCAGTATTGATTTCTGTACAATCTCAGAGTAGCCATAATGAAGTTATTCAATCAGAAGTATTGGTTTACTATCTAGGTCAAGCCAGTCATTTGTAGCAGATAATGAGCTCATGACTTTCATCAAATCAATTGGAAATTGATGATCAGAGTGACGATTCATCATTTCCTGGTCGTATGTATATCGCGCATGAGGGTGCTGCGTTTCATATTCAAAATAAATATAAATGGCTTCCGCCCTATCAAACCCTGAGAGACCTTTAGCTGCCTTTCTAGCCGCACGAATATGTTTTCTGTAGAAAAAATCTATGTCTTTTACAGGCATATACTTATACCTCCGTAGACACGTTAGTATTAAGTGAGCTCTGGCTTGATTTTGGTACAAATGTTTCAAATTGCTGATTCATTCGCTCAACAGTCCAGTCTGGAACACCGTGTATATTTTGATACTTCCCTTCAGCTTCAATAACCTCAACCTCCAAATCAATATCAAGGCTCTGCGTAGCATTGATGTAACTTTGAAGCTCCCAGCCTTTAATAAAGGTATTGGCTACGACAACATCATATCCAGCTCTTAGAAGACGTTTCATCTCAAGTCGACACCATGCATGAGCATCTTTAATGTAATGCGGGCAATGGCTGTACTTACCATCTTTATCTACAAAAAACATATCTGCTTCGACCAAACGGGCATCAAGTTTTGAAGCCATTGTTGTTTTTCCTGACCCAGGAATGCCTCTAATTAGTGTGAGCTTTTGTTTCTTCATATTATTTACCTCAAATTGATTAATGGTAGAGGAGCCCCCCTACTTTCGTAGTAAATAATACTAAAATTGACTGCTTTATCAATTAGCAGTAATGGATATTAATCTTTTAAATCAGTAACTTAATCTAGTTTATTAAATCTAATAATACTAAAATTTAGATTGAGTATGAACTTATACATCTAACTCAATCAGTTAGCTTGCTTCATAACTTTCTTAATGAAAATAGTATCTAGTTTCTATGAGGTTTTAATATTTAGACTCAGATCACATAAATTAATCTATACGTTATTCAAAGGATGTAACTACAAAATCATGCCTAGGGCATCATTTACAGAAAAAATTTCCATGAGCAATGCTCATGAACATATCGATTTAGTTTACAGCTAAGCTTTGGCGAACTTTAAAACAGGGGGCACTTTGAACTTATTTTATACATACAGAAGAAAGTGGCCCTTTAAGAAGCAAGACATGTGAACCATCTTGAAAAAATACAATCCGTAACATATTGATTAACAATAACAACGTTTAAAAAACCACCTAAGCCATTGATTTTATAAGTAGTAGTATATGGTGTCAGAACCGTATCTACGTTAAGGTTTGACCAAATCAACGGTAAACCACCATGAACAAACTTATCTATAGAAGAGCCTTAAAACAAAACTCAAACTCAAACTCAAACTCAAACTCAAACCGCAACATAAAAGCTTTGAAAACTCTTAGTGCATTAAAAGGCCTTCCTTTTCTTGTCGAATGCTCAAAATATAAGCATCTCGAGCAATTCAAAACGAAGTTTTGGAAAACTGCTCATAGGGACACTTTCCCTTATTTATATATAAACACTTCAAAGTGCCCCCTTTTACTAAAGGCAACGCTTTGCTGATAAATGTCAGTAGTAAACCCTCCAAAGAGTCCCTCTTTGAATCTATCGATTATGGTTCATTCTAAAGGGCCAATTTTAAACAATTTCCACCACGTAAAAACGAAAATAACTATAAAAAGGTAAATATGAAAATTACTAATAAATCAACAACATCAGAACACATTGTCATGACTGGTCATGCATTCGATAAAGTCACGATTCTCGTATCAAATGGTGTTGAGTATTCTTCATCAGATAGAAGGATCGTGGCACCAATATATGGTCAAAAAAACATTATGGAAATTTACCGATCATATAAACAAGCAGGATTAAAAGACATACGGTTTGCAATCGATTCTCAGTCACTTCCAGAGGCTTCCTCGACTCTAATGCTTGAAAACTTCAAAGCCGACAAAAAGCATATTATTGATGTAGTAACGGGCGTTGACTACTCTAGCTACCATTCATTTCAGTACTTATTTGAAGCTTACAAGATACATCCAAGTGAAGATTTGGCATCATTCCTTTCTAGGTACTTAATTCAGCAAATCCCGCTTCGGTTTGACTCAGCCGAGGCTTGCCTAAATCACTTTGTTCCAGGTGGCTCCGATGATAGTTACAGAAAGCTTCTCTCCAAGTTACAGGAACTTGAAGCGTCGCACGAAAGCGAACTCATAGAGGCAACTAGAGTCTCCAACTTTGACGATATTGTTGAAGTCGAAACTTTTGCGGATGTGGGCCACTACATTAACTCTGAAAAGTACAACACATATGCACTCTTAGGTAGAGCAGGAACAGGGAAAACTAAAAATGTACTGCAACCTATCTCGAAGTCTGCTCATAACAAAAAGCGTATCGTGTATCTTTCATATCTCATTCCACTAGTTGAACAGTTCTGTGAAATGACTGATGCAATTTCCTATAAAAAAGCGCCCTTATATGAGATAGAAAATGCAGATGCACTTGGAGTTGTAGTTAACAGTAGCTACAAAGATCACATAGCGTCTTTCGTACTTAGTTGCGACGTACTTATTATCGATGAATTTGAAAAAGTCACTTCGACTGTTTGCTCAAACAGCAACAATACAATGCCGCGAGAAGAAGTCTTTGAAATCTTGAGCAAAGCAATTAAGAGGGCTCCCAAGGTTGTTGTTGCTGACGCTGATATTACTGACACAACTCTACGTTGGCTGAAAAAACTAGGCAAAAACATTCAGGTTATCAAAGCAACACATAATCCATACAAAAATGTGAACGTCACAATTGCAGACAAGCTCCATGTTTTCACAAATACAAGAAAACAGTTTAAAAATGAAAAGGTCATTTTATTTGACACTCTCAAATCACTCAGACTTGTAATGATAGATTTGGGATTGAAAGATAGCTCTGGGCAACCATGCGAAAAAGTAGCTTTACGTAAGAAAACACTTGTTATTACAGGTGCTAACAAAGGCTCATCAGAACAAGCCAAATTTCTAGAAAACCCTTCTAAGGAATGCTTGAAATACGACAAGATTTTCGCATCTCCATGTCTAGCTTCAGGTTATTCGATAGAAAGTGACTATACAGACAATGTGAACGTCGTGAGTGATCTCACGCTGGGTGTGAAAGAACTGATTAATTTTTCAAAGAGGTTCAGAACTAGCACGAAAATAACGTTCTATTTAACATCAAATTTTATGTACGACTATCAGCCAATACAAAACAATTTTCTTGATTCAGATTGTGACCTATTGAATCTAGAATTTGTTAACAAGCGGAAACTGTTCAATAGCAACCAACCATTAAGTATGAGATGGGCGCTAAAACAACTTGGATTCAATGTTCAAATATTAACAACCACCCATGAGTTATTGGAGAAGGGACAAAATCAGCTCAATGTATTGAATGGATTGGACAAAGAGAGTCGAATACAAGCAATCTTGGATGCGCCTCTAACCACGCAAACAGAAGTAGACAGGCTCATGGCAACAAACCAAGTAGGTTTTAAAGAGCAAGCGATGATAAAGAGATTCGAGATCATGCGTGACTATCAGATTAGTTCAGTAAAAGAAGAAGATGTTCTTTTTGATATGTCTTTTACGAATAAACAGCTTTTCAAACACGTCTGGACTAGTCAACTGGACAAAAGCACAAAACACCTCGTTGAACCTGCCAAGATTCTGAATTCAATGATCTTTGAGAGTTCTGAATATAGTAATCGGGATGAAAAACTTAGACTTTCACGTCCACAGGTTCTTGAAATATCGCGAAAAATTTATGACAACCATGAATATTTTCATGAGGTACTTCCAAGAGTAAAGTTTTATGAGGAATGTACACAGGCCCGAGCAACCAAACTCTTAAAATCCCTATTAACCTCATTGGGGTATATATGGCCAAAGCATGGATACAATGGCAACAAAAACTTAGTGAGAATTAAACTTGATGATAGAGCTTTAGCTTTTAGAAACACCATCAGCTAGGATTCAGATCGAAGCCCCCTAAATGCCACTACACACGCGGCATTTAGGGGGTTATATGATTTAACTTTATCGTATTAATCATTTAACTATATAAACCAACAACTTGAATCGCTTACACATTAAACAAAAAGCACCACTAAGCGTGAGGTTAATCACAAATAATTGCATGTGCAAATGTTTGACCTTTACCAAGCAAATAAGTAGCAGTTAACATATTCACCTCGTAAAGCTGTCCTCACAGTTTACTTTGTATTCAACTTGAAGGAGTTACTAACAATATAGAGCCTTGTTTGCTGGCGATAAATTATGCAAACGATTATTCCCTTGGCACATTATGCCACTTAGTTCTCATAAACATTTGAAAACCATCCACTCATTTCACTGATTTGAACAGTGACATATAGGTTTTTTATGAGCATTAAATTCAAGATCGAACGTAAAAAAGACGTTTTAGCACGCATCCCATTTTCGATGGCAACACTTCATCGCAAAATTAATGATGGAACTTTCCCACCTTCAATATCTCTTGGCGCGAACTCGGTTGGATTTCTTTCTCATGAGATTGATAGCATAATTGCTGCAATGGTCTTGGGCAAAGACCTCAAGGTTGTGGTATCAGAGCTAGTCGAAAAACGTCAGTACTTTCTTGATGATAGCTATTTAGCATTAGCCGCATAACTCTTGCTTTAGGCTTACCATGATAAGTGGGATTTTCACTTCGATATGTAAACGCAAAATTCCACTTTACAATTAATTGCTATAGAGCACTGTTATCCCGCAACATGATGAGTTAAGCGCATTTCTTTACGTAGAATTTGACTCACCCATACACAGTAGCGTTGTGTTACTTCAGAACCTCTTCATTTTAAAAACTACCTCCTTGATATACGCACCTCTCCAATCACTAGAACCAAATTAAGATATAGCTAAGAACAGGAGCTCCATCGCTTTCTATCTGCTTTATCCATCGCAATCATCCCTAGAAATTTATTTTAAATACTCTCTACGCCTTCACACCTGTTATTCGATTCACGCTACCCTTATAAAGTGTTAAGATCTCTTTATCAAAGTTTATTGTGGCGACGAAACAGTACATGTATTGTGATTTCCTTATCAAATCTTATGTACCCCACTTTGTACCCCACATTAAACAACTAAAATTTAAAGGTAATAGTTTCAAATGGTTAACAGTAGTATTCAATGGTTTCCGGGTCACATGCATAAAGCCCGCAAAGAAATCGAAGAAGTTATCCCACAGGTTGATGTGATCATCGAAGTACTGGACGCTCGTATCCCGTTCAGTAGTGAAAACCCAATGATCTCTTCACTGCGCGGCGATAAGCCTTGTGTAAAAGTGTTGAACAAGCGCGACCTTGCTGATCCTGAGCTTACTGAGCGTTGGATTGAGCACTTCGAGAAAGAGCAAGGCGTTAAAGCGATTGCCATTACCACCAGCGTAAAAGAAGAAGTTAACCACGTGATGGAGCTAGTACGTAAACTGGCACCGCACCGTGAGCAAATGGGCAAGAATATTCGAACAATGATTATGGGTATCCCTAACGTGGGTAAATCGACCATTATCAACTGTTTGGCTGGACGTACGATTGCGGTAACGGGCAACCAACCTGCGGTAACTCGTCGCCAACAACGTATCAACCTGCAAAACGGAGTGATCCTTTCAGATACTCCTGGGATCCTTTGGCCTAAAGTAGAAAACCCACACAGCGGCTTCCGTTTAGCTGCGACTGGTGCGGTAAAAGATACAGCAATGGAATACGACGAAGTGGCATTCTACACAGTAGAATACCTAGCAAAGCAGTACCCTCACCTACTGCAGGAACGCTACCAAATTGAAGAACTGCCAGAGTCTGACATCGAATTGATGGAAGCGATTGGTCGTAAGCGTGGTGCACTTCGTGCAGGTGGTCATATAGACATTCACAAATGTTCGGAAATCCTTCTTCATGAACTTCGCAGTGGTACTTTAGGTAAAGTAACGCTAGAACTACCAGAGATGATCACCAAAGAGTTGGTTGAAGTAGAAGAAGCGGCTGCACTGAAAGCTGAGCAGCAGATTAAGAAGAAAGAAGAGCGCCGTAAGCGTTACTTAAAGAACAAGCGCTAATCGCTATTAGTTTTTGTTAATCTCCATTAGTTTCTGTTAACCACTCTTACACCAGCCTCTAAGATATTCACGTTCTACCGATAATAGAGCGTGAATATTGCCTTGTACCGTTTGTTGATCTAGCTAACATACTGACAAATCTATAGAAATGGTCATTTACAATCCCAAAGACTGTGACATACTACGCAAATTATTGTGTATTCATTTCGGCTAGTTTCTCAATGCGCTCTTATTCTGGGTTCAAGAATCAAAGATTTAAAACCTATTTCGATAATGAAATTTATTTGCCGTACATAAATTTCATCTACATCCCGATCTCAATATTCTGTGCTTTCATTGTTACCGACTACATTCACTTTGGTACAGAGTGTGTAACGCCTATCATTTTCCGAGTCTTACTTTTTCTATTGATGATGGCTGTCGCCCGATACTGCATTACAAATAAACCCAACGTTTTAGAACTCATAGAAAGTACCTTCCTTGTAATTAGCTCGCTTTTCTTGGTCTATGTAGGCCGACTCGCTATCGAGCTGAGTAATTTCGATTACCAAGGTGGCATCATTCTCGTCATGATCTACATCGGAACCTTTTCAAGACTGTCTGTTAAATACAGTATCTCTACGCTGTCATTTATCTTTTTGGCTTATCTCGTTGGCCTTGCCCCTCAGCTTTATGAAGCAGAGCCTAGTCACGAAATAGAAACCATTTCCGTATACGTTTCAGCTTATATTCTTATTGCAGCTTCTTGTTTAAGACGAGATTTCGAAGTGCATAAACGCTTCACTCAATCCGAATAGCTTCGTAAACAAGCAATACAACTCCGCAAGCAATCTAATATGTTTGAAGCCCTTTCTTATCAAGATGCGCTAACGGGTTGCTACAACCGCCTTTATCTTCATCAGGTGATCGAGCCAAGCATAGACCGTCAGTTATCCATAACATCGATCATGATAGATATTGATCATTTCAAATCGATTAACGACACCTACGGCCACCAAATGGGTGATATGGTGATCAAAGAACTGGCCGATGAGATTCAAAAAAGGCTACCAACCAGCAGTAACTGCTTTCGATACGGCGGCGAAGAGTTTTTGGTGATGGTCCAAGGAGAAACTGAGGCTTCAATTGAATCGCTCGTTAATTCCCTTTTAGAATCCCCTTCTCGCCTTAGGTTAGAAGTAACGATTTCAATCGGTGTGAAACATGCACCTCAAGCCCTCGGTTCTGTCGAGCAGCTTATCGACGATGCCGATCAAGCACTCTACATTTCGAAGAAGAGCGGTAGAAATAAGATCACATGGAGTGATTAATCGCCCAGCATTTCACGCGCTCTAGCGATTCATTATAACGACCATTAATCCAATCAAAAAAGCCCCGAACAATTGAATGCTCGGGGCTTTTGTCTTTGTTCTTGTGCTTTAAAATAGCTTCGTTAAGAACCTGCTACTCAGCGAACAACCAGTACTCAACAAGAATCTACTAAGAATACACAACGCTCGCTGTTTTCTGTTCAAGTTCAACGGGAGAGCTCCAAGAAATCACTTTTTCATTCACTTGGCTGCCACATGGTGCGTTCCAAACTTGCTCTAGTTCTTCTTTGCCACCAATCGCCTGATAAAAAGCAATCGCTTGGTGGTTCTCAGACATCACCTCTAGGTAAAGCCCCGAATCAGAATAGTATTGCTGCAACCACTTTGACAATTCAGACAATAGACGCTTGCCAACACCACGACCGTGGTAATTATTGTCTACGTGTAACGCATCAATGAACGTACCACGTTCAAAGTTGTGATTACCAAACGCGCAGACGAAACCAACCAGTAAACCGCCTTCTTCAAGCAATAAAACATGTTGGTTGAAAGGAGGATTAATCAAACGAGTCTGCCAAATAACAGATCTGTCCTCCAAAACATCATTTTCTAGGTAATCATCAGCAAGAATGCCACGGTAATATAGCTTCCAGCTATCCGCGTGTAATTGGGCAATCCGCTCATAATCTTTATATTCAGCTACCTTAATTTCCATTTATTAGCCCTTAGTACTTCCATTTATGACTTGCTACTACATTTCACACTACCTTTATACAATATTTAAGCAAAACATACTAATACACGTTTACACTTTCAATATTGACTTACACGTGTACGCTGATATTCTAGCGAACAGATGTAAGCTCAATGGAAATTTACTAATGAATAGTGCCGAAAAACCATCAACAAAAAAGCCACCACTAATCTGGCTCAATATTTTTGTATTCTCTTTTAGCATGCTGTTAGCTGTTGTCGCGGCTCCCGTTTATGGCTACTTTTTTGGCTATGGTATGGAGCACTGGATATGGCTAGCGATCTGTTTTACGTTCTGTAACCTTTCTATCACGACGGGTTATCACCGCTTATGGTCACACAAAGCATTTGAAGCGCATTCAAGCCTAAGATTTCTATTTGCATTAGGTGGCGCATTTGCTTTACAAAACAGCGCGCTACACTGGTCTTCTGATCACCGTGTGCACCACAAGCATGTCGATAACAACGACAAAGACCCATACTCAGCAAAGCGTGGCTTTTGGTATTCGCACATCGGCTGGATGATTCGTAATTACAACACTGCAATGTACACAGATTACGAAAATTGTCGCGACCTGAAAAAAGATAAGATTGTTATGTGGCAGCACAAGCATTACGTTTTATTGGCACTACTTATGAACTTCGGTGTTCCAATCGCATTAGGTGTAATTTACGGTGACGTGCTTGGCATGTTGTTAATTGTGGGTGCAGTTCGTTTGGTCCTCAACCACCACACCACATTCTTCATTAACTCTCTTGCTCACATCTGGGGTAGCCAACCTTTTACCGACAAAAATACAGCGCGTGACAACGGTGTGCTAGCGGTACTCACTTTTGGCGAAGGCTACCACAACTTCCACCACATCTTTGAGAACGACTACCGTAACGGCATCTACTGGTGGCAATACGATCCAACAAAATGGTTGATTAAGAGTGCTTCTTTAATGGGCTTAGCAAGTAAGCTTAAGAAAACACCACAAGCTCGTATTGAAAAAGCCGAAGCATCAATGTTATTAAAGCGCACGCAGCAAAAAATCATGCACCGTGCCGATAAGCAACAAATCGCGGAAAAGCTTCAACAAGAGTTCGATGCGCTTGTATCAAACATGAACGAATACTACGAAGTCAAAAAGCAGCTAATTGAAAGTAAACGCGAAGACGTTGTGAAAAAGTACGAACACTCAGTACTTAAGGTTCGTTACCAACAAATCAAAATGAATTTTGAACAGCAGAAGAAAAATTGGGCGATGACAGTGGAACAATATGCTTAAAGTAAAGCAATACGCTTAACACCCCAATAACAACACTGTTTGATTCTTAGACGAAAGCCCTCATTTTGCTATGAGGGCTTTTTTAATTCACAGCTCTAATTAAACCCATGAATTTTAAGTCTTTATTCTAATAAAAGACACTAGTTCCAAATGTCACATTTTCAATGCAACAAGATGTCACCTTGGAGCTCTACCTGTGACAAATATCACTTATAGAACAATACCCATCCCATAACATGCGCGTCCCAAAATTCTTTCAGCAATTAGCGGACCCACTTTATGAAATTGTTAAAAACATCTATCGCTTTCGCCATCTCTTCCGCACTTTTGATCGGGTGCAGTAGTGACACAGATTACGTTCAACCTGAAGAAGTAAAGATCGCGACTTACAACTTGTCTTTTGATCGTGCCACCTTCCAAGACCTTGTAACGGAAATGCAGATTGAGCCAAGCGCTCAAACAAAACTAGTGACCGACTATTTGGATAACACGATTGATGACGCTGACAAAGAAACGGCAGCAAAAGTTATTCAGATCCGCAACGTCGCAGCTGTGATTCAAAAGAATCGCCCTGACGTGCTTATGATGGCTGAATTTAACAATGACGGCACAGGTACTGATAAATCAGCGCTAGAAGGTTTTCAAAAGAACTATCTCTCTGTCGCTCAAAGTATTGAAGGCGCAGGTGGCGACGCGAACCTAGAGCCAATTTCATACCCATATTTTGAAAGCTACTCTACTAACACAGGTTTACTAAACGAGTTTGGTTTTGACTTAGATAATGATGGTACTCCTGGAACATTGCCAGGAGATGCATGGGGCTTCGGTTTCTACCATGGTCAATACGCGTTTGCTCTAATGTCTAAGTATGAGATAGACACTGCCAACACCCGTACATTCCAAGAGTTCAAATGGAAAGATCTTGAAGGTGCGACTATTCCAACAATCACTGTTTGTGATGGGTCAAATACGATCCCTGCAGGCATGAGCTGCGGCGATGAATGGTACTCAGCTGAAGAGTGGGAAGAAGTTCGTTTATCTTCAAAGAACCACGTTGATGCACCAATCCTAATTCCTACCAAAGATGGTACAGAAACCGTTCACTTATTGATGTCACACCCTACTCCACCCGCTTTTGACGTAGGTAAGAACATCGAGCAAAACGCAGCAGAAGTAGACTTCTGGCACCAATACATCCAAAACAAATCGTTCATCTATGACGACTCAGGAAAAACTGGTGGTTTGGAACAAGGTAAACACTTTGTCATGATGGGCGATCAAAACCTAGACCCAGTAGATGGCGATGGTATTAGTTCTGTAATGCAGGACTTGCACAATGATGCATTAGTTAACCAAGATGTCACCAATGGCAGCTTGTATCCGACAAGTTACGGTGCTGCTGAGCATGCCGTCGATAAATCATCGTCTCACCCACAGCCAAACCGTATCACTTCGACGTTTGGACTTGCTGTTGATTACGCACTGCCGTCAGCTTCACTGAACATTGTTGAATCTGGTGTTTATTGGTCAGCTTCGTACGAAGAAGGACGCAAGCTATTCAATGACTCACGAATTGGTGATTATGGTAACGGAAAGGATGTTTCTTCAGATCACCGTATGGTTTGGATCAAAGCTGATTTCAGTAACTAACCCAATTAATTGAGATCTAAGAAGCCCTCATTTTGGTACGGGGGCTTTTTTATGAGCGTAACCTACTCGCCACCAACTTTATGCTCTCGAGTTTGAATTGTGGATGCTAAGAACCATAGTTATTGGATCCCAGAACTCTTTTTTCAGTCTGAATTTATACTTATATTACTTGCACTTATTGAGTGGAACATCGAGGAATAAAGAATGGGCAAGCTAACGATTATTGCAACAATCGTCTCTAAAGAAGATAAGATTGAGTTAGTGAAATCAGAGATGATTAAATTGATCGACAAAACCCGTGTTGAAGACGGCTGTATTAACTACGATCTGCACCAAGATAACAGTAACCCTGCTCACTTCGTTTTTCATGAGAACTGGGAGTCTGAAGCTCATCTAGAGAAACACTTAGCGAGCCAACACATCGCCGAGTACATGGCTGCGACTGAAGATTGTATCGAAACCTTTGTGCTTAATAAAATGACTCACATTGCCTAACCAGTCACTCAGTACTGATTCAATAGAAAACCCTGCTCTGATCGCAGGGTTTTTCGTTTCTACAAGCTTATATCTGCTCATTCTAATAATGAAAAAACCCGCCAGAGTAGCGGGTATGGTCAATAATCATGACTGTCAAAGACAGATAGGTAACAACCATCAATCCAATATTGAGAGCCACCTTGCAGTGGCACTCTGACATTTCTTTTGCTTTAACTAGCACGGGGGCACTAGTTAAAAGCACGAGCCAAAATGCCATTCCCTTGATATTGGTAAACACTTGAATTACTACTTACAAAGACCGATTCTCCAGGCTTAAGAGAAACTGTACAACCTTCTGAGGTGACGGCCGCCTCTCCTTCCACACAGAACAAGATCTCCGCGCTACGTAGATACTGTGACTTGCTCTCATCAGTCGCAGATAAGATATCAAATCCAAAGTCATCCACAGGAATCGGATAGCTCATCTTGCCCTCTTTCAATACAGGCTTAAGACGAATATCTTCTGGCTTAATCGGCTCAAAGATCGTGTTATCGATAAGCTCAGGAACGTCTATGTATTTGGGTGTAAGACCGGCGCGCAGCACATTGTCTGAGTTTGCCATAATCTCCAAACCTGTGCCTTGAACATAAGCGTGAGGTGTTTCTGCGAACAGGAACATCGCTTCACCGGGCGCCAGTTCAACCGTGTTGAGCATCAATGGGGCAAACAAACCAATATCACCCGGATAGTGCTGTTTGAATTCAATGCTGTATTGCAGAGCTTCACGCCCCATGACCGTTTTAGCTGGTCGCGCATGTGCAGCATAAAGCTCATTAAGCGCAGACGCTTTGCGGTCACCTTCAAGAGACATAATTGCGCTAAAGAAAGACTTCAGAGAATCACTGTCGGCATTGGCTTTAAGTACATTAAGCTCAATCGCTAACGAAGGAATATCTGCTTCTTCGAACAAGGCAATAATATCGTCGATTGGACGAAAGCCATTCATCGCTTTGTAGAAGGTCAACGCATAAACCAACTCAGGCTTGTGGTTTGGATCTTTGTAATTACGATTTGACGCATTCAAGGGGATACCAAGTGCATTCTCTCGCTCAAAACCTAATTCAGATTTACGCTTATTCGGATGAACCTGAATCGACAACGGTGTTTCAGCTGCTAATACCTTAAATAAGAAAGGTAGTTCACCGAAACGTGCCGCCGTGTACCCACCTAAGACATCGATTCTATTTTCATCAATCATGTGAGAAAGCGGCTCACCGGTATCGCCTACTTTTGAGCAACCATTAGGATGAGCACCCATCCAAATTTCTGCTTGAGGTTCTTGGTTTGGGTTCACAATACCAAACAGTTGGTTAATGGAGTCTTTGCTTCCCCATGCGTAGTTTTGAATAACGTTGTCGAGTTTAAATAGAGACATAATTACTTCTCATTAAAAATCTGGCTGCCAAGCTTGAGCGTGGCGGCGATATTACGGGCAGTACGAGTCAGGTTTTGATTCGCTTCTAATAAAACTTGGTCTAAAGACTGAGGTGAACGTACAGTTCCAAATAAGCTAGACATTGAACCGTAAAGCTTTTCAACGTCTTGCCCCAAAGAACCCGCAATTCCTATCGTTGGAATATTCAGCTTTTGAGCTCGCTGAGCGATACCGAAAGGTGTTTTACCTTGCAGGGTTTGGTTGTCCATCTGCCCCTCTCCAGTCACGACCAGTGAAGCACCGTCAAGAACCTTATCTGCACCCAAGGCATCTAGTACCATCTCAATACCCGCTTTAATTTGGATATTGAATGCAAGACTTAACCCCAGTGGTGTACCACCAGCCGCACCAAAACCAGCTGTGTCTCGATGATTAATACCCGTACGCGCTTGAGCGATATCGGCAAAGTGTCCGATCGCAGTATCAAGTTGTTCAACTTGAGCTTTTGATACTCCCTTCTGCGGACCAAACACAGCACTTGCTCCGCTTTCGCCACACAGTGGATTATTTACATCACACGCGACCACGAACGTGACTTCTTTACATCTCGGGTGCAGCCCATCAAGATCGATGCTTGCTAGCTGACTTAATTCGGCACCGCCACCAGATAGCTCGTTGCCTTGCTTGTCTAATAACTTGCCTCCCAACGCTTGTAAAATGCCTGCACCTGCATCGTTGGTTGCGCTACCGCCCAAGCCGATAATGATTTGTTCAACGCCTTGATCTAAAGCATCTTTAATCAATAGCCCTGTGCCAAACGAAGATGCAGTTAAAGGTGATCTTTCTTCTACCGTTAATCGGTCTAAACCCGACGCTTGGGCAAACTCTACCAAGGCAGTGTTTACGCTTTTGCCATCAACCTGTTGTTCAAGTGAAGCCCAATATGCCGTACATTCACGTCCGATTGGATCCGTCGTTTGCAAGCTTTGCTTGGTACCATTGAGCGCTTCTAGCAACACATCTACCGTGCCTTCTCCGCCATCGGCGAGTGGCATTTTCACAAACTCTGCATGAGGAAAAACGTCGGAAAATCCACGCTCAATACAAGACGCAACTTGATGCGCGTCGAGTGATTCTTTAAATGAATCGGGGGCAATTACAATTTTCATTGTCGTTCACCATTCCCGCCCACCAAGGTGAGCGGGTGATTGAAATTAGAATTTGATTTGGAATGTTTTTGCTTGGCAAGATGCCAATTCGCCAAAAGATAAGTCACTAAAGGTTTCAATTGCTACATCACCTTCACGAACGCGCTCGTCCATGCTTGTCTCTTTCCAGCTTGAAACCGTTTGAATGAAAGAGATTGAATCCGATACTGAACCCGTTTCTGCTGGGTTGTAGACACGCATGATCAGTGCATCCTCATCTTCCGCTTTCTTAAGTACGCTTAGTACCGCACCTGCTTGTTGCTTCGATAGCAAGCTGAAGCTCATCGGTAGGTTCTGCTCACCTACGTTTAGCTTCATCGCGTTGTAAGGGATCTTGTTGTAGCATTCGATTTGAGTGACATTGTCACGTGCTTGCGCCATGACGTTCGCGTCAATATGGTTGCCAGAGAAGCCACACAGTGTGAATTCACACACTAACTTACCGCGTACTTGTGAATCTGGTGTCGGGATCTTGATGCCTGATGGACGGCCCGGACGAAGCAATAGCTCTTCTTTACCCAATACGCCGATACCACGGAACAATGTCAGTGCGAAGGTATCTCTGTTTTCGTCACCTTGAGATGCAATCACTTCAAATTCACGCAGACCATTCGACATAATAGCCATACCCGCTTTGCCGTTTTCTAGCGCAGCAAAGTTCATTAGCTGATACACAGGAACCGGTGCTTCTTTCCACTTCTCTTCTTCCCAAACTGCCATTGCTGGGTCATTGGTTGGTCGAGTAATACAACCGAACTGGTTGTCTGCAACCACAGTTTCAGAAACGAATGGCGTTGGTACTAAGACACGTACACGGTGATCGTCGGCTTGGTTATCTAGCTCCATACGGACTTCAATGCGGCGAGAACCTTGCTTCAATACCACTTGGCATTCCGCTTCAACGAATCCATTTTGACCCGTGCGTTCTTCACGCTCTGTAAGGTTTGCAGGCACGCTCATGCGGAAAGCGATGTTCGCTACCGATTGGAAGCCTTGGTGATCAATCGATGTTTCGACTGGGAATTCATCTGAGTACAGTAACCACTCTTGACGAGATGGAGAGTAATCGTATTCATCGCCGTCATCAGAGCCGTCTTCTAAACGAAGGACTTGGTCGAATACTTGCTCTGTCTCTTTATCGAAAATAGTCAGAGTACCGTTGTCGTTTACATTGATTCGGTAGTATTCGTTTTCTAATAGGTAGTCCTTTTGCTCGGCAACTTTTACAGCGCCCTTCTCGTTACCTTGGATGTGTAACGTGCTGAAGCCCATTGCTGGAACACTACGTTTGATTTGAATATCAAACTCCATGAACGGGTCGTAGTTACCGTAGTGAACGATTTGGCGGTCTACTTTACCCGGGTCAATTTGGCGCTTGTCTTGGATGAAGTACTCAACTGGGTTTTCGTTTTCATCAAAGATTGAGAATTCTTGAGCACGGATAGTAATGGTTGTGTTCACCACTTCTTCACGCTCGTATGGAGAAAGGTTAAACATCGCCAGCTTGTCGCAACCTTCGCGATCTGGCATGTGGTCAACAATCTTACGCTTGTAGAAATGAATCAGGTTGGTCGCCATGTCGTCCGCAAGGATGTAACGGTTAAGGATCTCAGCGTGAACCTTGTCAGAACAGCAGCAGCCAATCGAGTCATGAGCGTGGTTCTTCATGCTCTCTTTCCACATTTTCTCAATCAAGCCGTGGTGGTATTCGAAGCCCAATGTCCAAGCGATAGACGCTAGCGGCTCTAAGATATTTACAATCTTGTTTTCGATTTCTGCATGGATCAGTTTGATGTCCATACGCGTAGAAGAGATCGTACGGTGAACACGCATGTATTTACCGTCGTTGAATTCGCCTTTAATTGTGTCGAGTTGATCGCGCGCCGCTTCTACTTTCTCGAACACTTCTTCAAAGCGGCTCATTGAAAATTCACGATCTGGGTAGATTTCGCGAAGTTTGTCCATTACTTCAAAGATGTCTTTTTGAATCGGCATTTGGTCATGGCCATTCGGCAGCAAAATGTCTTTCGTTACCGATGGCTTTTCTAGCACTGGGAAGTACTTATCTAAACGAGCACGCAAGCCTTCTTCGTCTTGTGGAAGGTATTTGCCAATTGCGTAACCTAGCGGAAGCACTTGTGCCGTAACTTCACTGCCGTCGTTTGATTGCCATAAGAATTCTGTTTTATTCGTGCCATGACGTTCTGAACAACCACGCCAGAACATTGCACGCGTGATGTCGAAACCGTTGTAGATCATCGGCAGCTGTGAGCTCATGCTGAATGAATCTGGTAGGTAACCAATCTTCATTGCATCGCCAAGTTTCATACAGTCACGAATGCCATACATCATGTTACGCACAATCGACTCACCAGAAACTTGCATTGTGTCGGTTTGAGAATACCAAGGGCCAATAATAAGCTTGCCCGCTTCAACCAATGCTTTTACGCGTTCTGTGTTCTCTGGTTTGATCGCAAAGTAGTCTTCTAGAACAGCGGTTTGACCATCTAGAACGTAGTATTTGTATTCTGGATCACTCTCCAGACGGTTCATGATTTCTTCCATGTTGTTCACAAGAAGAATACGAGACTCTTCTGTTGTGAAATACCATTCACGATCCCAGTGCATGTGTGGAGTAATATGTACGCGTGATGTAGTCATAATCATTTACCTAAATGTGTCGCTTCGAGTAAATCTAAAATTCGAACTCAAATACGACTAAATTAAAGTTTTTCAAGGGGTTAAAATTGACTGCCACTAAATTTAGGGTGCAGAAAACCACGCCCAGAATCTGTGTGAATAAAACCGTTAGGAGCACAGGTATTTAGGACAGCCAAGTTGTTCGTTATTTTTTATATGGTGTTTTAATTGCGAGTTAGAAGTTAGCTCAAAATTTAGTTAGTTCTGTGTTGCAGTACTTGCTTCAAACTTACCCTTTTTTACAGCGTGACCACGCCACATCAGAAGAGTAACAGTTGAAATCACTGTGCCGACAATCGCAGCACCGAACCAGATTGCAGCAGCAGAGAATGCGCCCAAACCTGAATCGTGTAACAAGAAGATAGAGAAGATTCCTGCACCCGGAGTCGATAGACCGATACCTGCCGCGCCAACCATCGCACCTGTAACCACTGATCCTAGTAAGAATGAGCCGATTACACGGATTGGATCTTCAATCGCCATTGGGATTGCACCTTCGGTAATACCCGCTAGGCCAAGTAGCCATGTAGATTTACCGGTTTCAATCTCAAAGTCTTTGAATAGGCGTGGAGCAATCATGGTTGAAGCCGTTACGGTGAACGCCGATACCATTTTTACTGAACCAAAGATTGCGTATGGGCCATAAACACCGTTCGCCATTGCACCTAAACAGAATGCGTAAGCGGCTTTGTTTACCGGACCACCTAAGTCGAATGATACAAACAGACCAAGAATCGCACCCAATAACAGTGCATTGGTGCCTGACATACCGTTCAACCAGTCCGTTAGACCTTGGTTTAGGAACGCTACAGGTTTACCGATAACAAATAGCATCAAGCTACCTGCCACCAAAGTACCGATCACCGGATAAAGGTAGAAAGTAAGAAAGCCGTTAAACGCAGGGCCTAAGCGAACATGCTCTTTTACCCAACGCATCACGTAACCAGCAATCAAACCACCAACAACACCGCCTAGGAAACCAGAGCCAATGATGTTTGCTGCAATACCTGCGGCAAAACCAGGACCAAGTGCCGGTTTATCTGCTAATGAGTAAGCTGTGTAAGCTGCCAGTACTGGCACCATCAATGTACCCAGTAGGCCGCCACCTAGTTTGCGATACATCCATAGCCAAGAATCTTTTGTTGCATAGAGCTCTTGCAGGTCAAAAATTTGCGCGATAAGAACAGCAACCGCAAGAACAGTACCACCAGCAACGATAAGAGGAACCGCGTAAGAAATACCAGAAAGCAGTGCTTGTTTGAGCTCAGTTTTCAGTGGCAGTTTCTTCGGTTTATCATCAGTAGCTACTTTACGCTCTGCACCGTTGCCTTTTTTCGACTCTTCGATCGCTTCGTTTAAAATGCGCTCACCGTGTTTAATCGGTTCTGCGACTGGCGTTTCAATACGAGGAATGCCGTTAAAGCGCTCAGATTCTTTAATCGCCACTTCAGCAGCAAACACACACGCTACAGCATTATTAAGTTGTTCCGCAGTTAAGCGATCTTCAATACCGTTTGCGCCCTGCTTTTCAACATGAACCTTGTAGCCAAGCTTTTTGCCGGCTTTTTCTAGGTATTCTGCCGCCATATAAGTATGAGCAATACCAGCAGGGCAA
This sequence comes from Vibrio splendidus, assembly GCF_024347615.1. Taxonomy (NCBI): domain Bacteria; kingdom Pseudomonadati; phylum Pseudomonadota; class Gammaproteobacteria; order Vibrionales; family Vibrionaceae; genus Vibrio; species Vibrio splendidus. The sequence continues at coordinate 764,939 of NZ_AP025509.1, forward strand.
GCAGTAACGCATACAATTGTCGGTGCATTTGTATCTAAGTTGTCTTGTTTTTCTTCTTGTTGATTGTCGCCATCAAGAAGCGCAAAGATTTCTTCAGCGGTTGTCGCTTTTAATACCGCTTCGCGAACATCGTCGTCAACCAATGTAGTTGTCAGTGCGGTAAGCAGATGCATGTGGGTAGAACCCGCTTCTGCATTTGGAATCGCAATTAGGAAGATAAGATTCACATCTTCGTCTTCATCCAAGCCTTTCCATTTCATGTCTTCTTTAAGCGTTGCTACAGCGAAGCCAGCTTCTTTAACCGCGTCAGTCTTGCCATGCGGTACTGCTAGGCCTTCGCCAAGCGCTGTCGGGCCTTGCTCTTCACGAGCAAATACTGCATCAAGATACTCTTGCTTGCTATGCAGTTTGCCTTGCTGATCCAGTTGGTCAGCAAGTGCGTAAATCGCTTCTTCTCGACTGCTAAACGTAGTTTGCAGATTTACGAGCGACTTATTCGTTAGAGTTGTAAGTTTCATAACCTTTGTCCCATAGTCACGGATTAGTACGACAGTCGTCTCTGTCGACGAGAAGAATAATACAACTTCAAGACATTTAATCCGTGATCACGATCTCACCAATACATATTTGTATTTAATTTGTATTCAAATCGTATTGGCAAATCCTTTAAGAAAGCTTGTTATGTATCGTTTAATTTGTATTATATGTACTACAAAACGCCGATACGACGCTCACACTAACCTTTAAAGCAAGGCTTATATAGAGCAAATTTACGTATTTAAGGTACAGGTTGTTAATCAAAGTCTAGTTGTTCTAGCGCACAAATGAGGCAAAAATGGCAAGACTCCCTATGTATCGCCAAATCGCAGATGCAATAAGAGAAAAGATCAGTTCTGGAGAATATAAAGTTGGAGAAGCACTCCCAACAGAAGCGCAATTGCGTGAAGTATTCTCGGTAAGCCGTGTGACGGTTAGGCAAGCGTTGAAACTACTGATCGAAAACGATGAGCTTGAAAGCGTTCAAGGCAGCGGCACTTACGTCAAAGAGAACAAGATCAATTATGACATCTACAAACAGTCGAGCTTTCAAGAAAAGTGGGCGCATTTGGATGTGGTTACACACAGTGACGTTCTGGCCTTTGAAATGAAGCCGTGTTCTTTGGCGATGTCTGAGCATTTAGATATCAAAGAAGGCGAATTGGTTTTCTACGTAAAGCGTGTTCGTTTCATAGACAACAATCCAATCACGGTTGAAGAAACTTGGTTACCTGTTGCCCTATTCCCAGATCTCACCTATCAAGTGATGCAGACATCAAAGTACGACTTTATTGAGAACACCAAAGGCATGGTGATTGATAGAAGTGAGCAAGAATTGGTGCCGATTCTTCCGCCTGAAGATGTTGCGAAACAGCTAGGTATTGACCCAGCTCAGCCTATCATTGAAAAACGTACTCGCGGTTACCTTGCCAATAACACGGTGTTTGAATACAGCCGTAACTACTTCACATCTAACGATTACCGATTTACTTTGGTCGCAAGACGCCAAAGATAATACCCATCAGCGAGTTTCTATAATAGCAAATTGACCAGCACAGAGAGCGCCTTGTTCTCTGTGTTTCTGTGGTGTTATTTTAATCATAAACCTAGCTTTCTCCCCAAAATATTCCTAAACCAATATCAAGTAACCTCACGAAAGATCATTCACGTTCATTTAAATACTGTTCGCGCGCTTTGAACATAAACTAAGCGCCAAATGACAAGAACAACAGTCGACAGGAATGTAGATGAATACCAAACAACTTGAGGACGCGGTAAGCGAAGTGAGCTTATTCAATCAGCACCTCCACTTAATCCAATCCGTGCATACCATTCCGACCCCAAAAATGAATTGGGAGTCGATTGCGATGGAACCTGCGCCGGCAATGCCAACGGTCCGATTCGATCATAAAGTCAAAGCCATGGAAGCACTCGATGAGTACAAACCTAACTGGCTAGATATGTTGCTGGGCAGCAAGTCGAAGTTGTACACCCTCACCAACAATATTGAGCGTGCCGCCGAAAAAGACATCGAACAATACAAAACTGAGTTTATAAGTTGGGTTCAACACTACAGCTACTGGGCCAAAGATAATCAGTTGTCGAAAGGCATTTTAAACAACGACAGTGGCGCCAAACTTTCTGCCCTTTCAGAAGCGCAACAGAACCCTGTAAACGCAGCCGTAGTCGACACCAAGCTGATAAACCATAACTTTAATACCTATAAGAATGGGCACCTGTTAGAAGTCAATATTCAGGTTAATAAGCACAACGTGATCCCAAAAGAGAAAAAGGTATTGTGCCAAGGCGAAGTGAAGCTTGAAACGATGCCTCTTTCTGAAAGCAACACCTTATATCGTGAGTATGTGTGTAGCTGTATTCTTAAATGCGCGCAAGATGCTTTCAACGTCTTGCCTGAGACGAGCGTCTTAATTAATGTTGAACAGGTTATAGCTGACTATTCGAGTGAGACCATTGTTTCATGCCATGTCGAACAGGGATTACTCGAGTTCCTATTAATCGAAGATGATAAACCCTCTGAGATACTTGAATTCTTTGTGCATATTGAAGATTTCAACCCTCATCGAGGCAACGGGTTTTCTGCGATTAAAACCATCTTCTCGCCTTTGCCTATCGCGTCATAACTCACGCGCATTTTCGATTCAATCATTGACGACTCTTCACGACTAGCCTTGCGTTCGTCGTGTCCAATCACCTTATATACCAAATCATTATGTCGAAACACACTACCTCACAAACAACGCGCCCATTAACCAATACAGTTTCATACACACGATCCCGAGCAAAACTGCCTTTATTTCTCATCGCGTTCTCTATGCCCGTATTTGGAGAAGAAGTTGAAGAAGTTGTACTCGAGGACGACGTCGTATTAAGCGAAGCTTCTGAGTTAAAAGAAGAAGCTGAAGAATCCCCTTTTACGACCCTGACTAAGCTCGGATTTATCTACTCACAAAACACAAGCTCATCTTTGTCGATCAATTCTGGAATCTCTGTTGGATACAAAAAAGAGAACTGGGGCCAACGAGTTCAGTTTGATACCTACTATACCGATGCTGAAAACGACGAAGACGGCACCAATCGCTATACCACAAACTATGGCATCAGCTATGACTTGAATGAAGTCACCTATTTGGTCGCGACAACACGTTTTGAACACGACCACTTTGGTACTTATCGTAAGCAATTCATAACAGCTACAGGATTGGGTCGCCACTTTTATGATACTGAAAGAATCAAACTTCAAGGCTCTGCTGGCCCGGGTTACCGAATCAGTCAACGACAGTCTTCTGATGAAGAGTTTCCAAACAAAGAGAACTATGAACTGATCGTCAATGCCAATATTGATGGCTCTCTGACGCTCACAGAGACGTTTTCTATGGGAGCAACGGCTAACATGGCTTACGGTGAAGAGAACACCAATTACAACCTCAAAGGCTATCTAAAGAACATCTTGATGGGCAATTTGGCGCTAACTTTTGATACCGAATACATCTACAACACTACTGTCGCATCAGACCAAAGTAACGCCGAAATCTACAGCTCAATGAATCTAAACTACGATTTCTAAATAACGCTTCCCCCATCGAACATGCAAAAGGATTTGCATGTTCGTCTAAGCTTCTCCATCACTCCGTAATTTGTTCATCACTAACTATTCCTGCCGCTTATTGACTTAAGCAGAACCGCTAAGCCGCTATTTTATTATATAGAAAAAGTTAATTCTGTTTTGCCCAGCACCCCGTTTATCTACAAACCTTGGTGTAATAGATTGGTCGCAAGCAAACAAAAGGAGCGAACACATTATGTTATCTAATCAACTAGAGCGCGCACGCGCCATCGATTTACCTACACGAGAAGCTATGCTTCAACGAGCTCCTTCTGTACAACAGTTTTGGGACAACAATAAGGGCTTGTTCAGCGAAGCTTGGAAAGAATGGGAAGCAAGTGCGGAAGGCAGCCAATTGGATTTCGATGATTCGCTGTTAGATGCCCGCCTGCGTGAAGCTGTCAGAGAAGCTTGGCAAAATCCAACGAAAGAAATCGCGGTAAAAGACTTGCTCGAAGAAATCTCTCCTGGAGTATTTAAGTTTCAGTTCTTTGATGCTGAACGTCTCGCCGAGTTGCGTGATTACTTGGAAGCGGTTTCTAACGCTCAAATTCCGCTGCGCCCACCATATGGCATAGTACTTAACCGCGGTGGAGCAATGTTAGACAGCCGTTCTGAAGGTTATTTAGCAGCGCCAAGTTTCCAAGCGTTTTACCGTGATTTGCTCGACAGTTACATGCGCCCTATCGCCCGTTTATTGTTCCCAGAAATCATGGGATACGATACACAAACTTTTGGATTCTCAATTCAGTATCAAGCGAACAAAGATACGTCTTTGCGCCTTCATACTGATGCGTCTTCTGTCACGCTCAACATTAACGTAAATATGCCAGATGAAGAGTTTTCAGGGTCAGAACTTAACTTTTATGACCCTGCTACGGGTAAGATGAACCAAACAACATTCACGCCCGGTGTCGCTATGATTCATCGAGGAAACGTTGCCCATGCGGCGCTGCCGATAACAAGTGGTGAACGTTCGAACTTGGTATTGTGGTTGTATGGCGACCGTGGACAAATACCACACCACAATTCGCTACCAGAGCCTATAGATGCGCATCAACGTTGGACGGTACCAACCGTGGTACATGACGATTTTGCACCGTTCTAGACAGTTTTGTACCGTTCTAGGCAATTGAGAGAATAAATACAAACGCGCCCACCATGGTTCATGGCAGGCGCGTTTTAGTTTTCACTTCAATTAACTCGTCAATCTATATAGCGAGTTATACAGGTTTCGTTCTCAATCGAGTAAGTATGTCCATCTGTTTTAGATTCGCCATACCAACGTAAGCCACTGGCACTAAGAACAGTGAGAAGAAGGTTCCGGCTGTCAAACCTCCGACCAACACCAAACCAATATTGATTCGACCTAATGAACCCGGACCATCTGCTAATGCCAATGGCAATGAACCAAGGATCATCGTCAATGAGGTCATCAAGATAGGACGCAGCCTTGAACGCGCACTGCTGATCGCCGCTTCTTTTGCACTCACGCCAGATTTGCGTTTTTCGTTGGCAAACTCCACCAGCAAAATACCGTGTTTGGTCACTAGGCCAACCAATGTCAGTAGCCCGATCTTCGAATAAATATTGAGACTTTGACCAAATACCGACAGCGTCAAAATCGCACCCACGATACACAATGGCACCGTCAGCAAGATGATCATTGGGTCGACAAAGCTTTCAAACTGCGCGGCCAATATCAAGAAGATGAAAATCAACGCTAATACGAACAGCACTTGTGCGCCTGCTGTTGAATCAACCAAGTCTTTAACTATGCCATTGAACTCGTAGCTCTGCGCCGGTTTCAATAAGCTTGGAACCGTATCATCAATGTAGGCTTTCACATCACTCGCCGTGTATCCGGGCATCAAATCTGCGGTAATTTCAGCGCTGTCTTTACCCATGAACGTCTTAAAGTTAGATTCCGATGTCACTTGTTTGATTGATACAAACTGAGACAAAGGAAGCCTTTGCCCCGACTGTGAATCCACATACAGCTTATCGAGAACCTTAAAGTCGCCGAGATCCTTTCGGTTTACTTGAACTTGAATGGGGTATGTATAACCGTCATCGGCTTGCAAATCTGCCGCCTTCACAGATCCAAGGAAGGTCGATAACGCGTTGGTTACGTTACTGTAATCAACACCAGACAACACAATCGCATTACGGTCAATCGACAAGTCATAACGTAATTGGTCGCGTAACATCGAATTATTAATGTTGGTCACGCCCTCATAACCCTCAAGCGCCTCAACGACCTCACTTGCGGTTTCAGACAGCACCGAGGTGTCGCGGTTAACCGTCGTCAGCTCAAGGATCATATTGGTCGCTATGCTTAAGTTATCTGCCGAGCGAACCTTGAAAGACATGCCATAAGCAGAGACCGAACTTTGCGCTTTGGCGATAAACTCGTTAACCAGTTCATCAGCTGACTGGTCACGCTCGCCCCATGATTTCAATAAAACGTGATTGGTCGGAGTCCCTTCGATGTAAGACAAGTTTGCCTCTACCGAACGATCACCTTTGAACACACTGTTAAGTTGCTCGTTGTTGTCGAGGTGATACTGACGCCCTACCCCTGTTGGTGGCGTTGAAGTCACCTCGACAAAACCAGTGTCTTCGGTTGGAAGTAGCACTTGAGGCATTTTCCAAACCGCCAAAACAGACAGAGCAATCAACACCAAAGCAATACAGCTCATCAGTGTTTTACGCTCAAACCATTTGCTCAGTTCTTTGGTGTACAAGTCAGACAGAACATTCAGCTTCGCATCAACTTTTTTGTACCACCTTGCTGGCTTTGTAACTGGCTTCATTAAGTAAGCACACATCATGGGTGAAAGCGTTAAAGCGACAAACCCTGAGATGATCACTGCAGCAGCTAACGTGAAAGCAAATTGTCTAAATAGATCAGCGGTTAAGCCTGACATCAGACCAATAGGTAGATACACGACCGCTAACGTGAGCGTCATCGCTATCACAGGAAAGACGATCTCTCGACACCCTTTGATAGCGGCATTAAAAGGGGTTTCGCCCTCTTCGATATGCCGGTAACAGTTTTCAGCCACAACAATGGCATCATCGACAACTAAACCAATTGCAAGAATGATGGCCAGAATCGTCAGTACGTTGATGCTAAACCCAAGTAAATGCATGACGGCAAATACACCTATCACACACACTGGGATGGTAATGATCGGAATCGAAGCCACACGAACAGAACCAAGGAACAAAACCACGACCGCTGAAACCAGAACAATCGCTTCAACTAAAGTCATGAAGCCTTCGTCAATTGCGGTTTTAATGAAATCAGCTTGGTTGTAGACCATTTTCATCTCAATGCCTTCAGGCAACTGAGGTTGAATCACGTCTATTTGCTTCTTAACCTTATTGGCAACCGTCACTGGGTTTTCACTTTTTAGCGGTAACACCTGAATCGACATAGCTAAATTGTCATCTACACGAAGAATGCTCGGCGTAAGGCTCTCTTCGCCCATTTTGACTTCAGCAATATCTCCGACACGAATGATCTTGCCGTTATCGACACGAACCACCAAATCTCGCACATCATCAACACTGGTCACTTGGTTGACTGGGTTAATGGAGAAATCTCGCACCTGACCTTTGATAGTACCCGCGGTAAACGTCGCGTTGTATGAGCTTAATGTACCGACCACGTCTGACGCACTCATGTTAAGCGCCATCATTCGATCAGGTTGTAACCACACACGAACCGCTTTTTCACTGCCACCATACGGCCCCCAAATCCCCCCCACACCTTGTATGTGCTTAAACTGGGGCACGACTTGCTGGCTAATGTAGTCATACATGTCTTGCTTAGACATCTTGCCGGTATTCACAAACGTGATGATATTACTCGGCATGCTGGTATCAGAAGAGTCATCCGTTACCGTTGGCTTGTCCGTCATACTAGGAGGGAAATCACCAATCGCTTCAACACTGCTACGCAGATTGTTCATCAAGCTCGTGTATTCGACGTCATTAATGTCATCTTCAAACATGATTTTTAGATTACACGTGCCTTCCTGACAGTCGGTCGTCATGGTTTTCACGCTGTCTAAGCCCGTTGCCGCCGTGATCAGTTTATCTGCCACATTACGCGACATGAACTCAGCGCTCGCACCATTGATCGCCGCGGTTACAGTCGCCGACGGTGTTTTATGTTCAGGAAAGTATTGGATTGAGAGCTTTTGAAACGACAAAAGCCCAAGCAAAACAATGGTGATACTCAGAACAGACGCAAACACAGGGTGCTTGATACAAATCTCAGGAAGCTTCATTCAGATTCTCCTTCGTTACGGCTTCCTTGCTTTGGGTTTGCTTGCTTAAAGTTTCCTTGCTGTGAGTTTCCTTGCTTTGGATTTCGCTCGATGAATCCTCAACAGTCGCGCTAGTCTCTGCTTGCTCGCTGTTTTCATTGATCGCTTCGTCTACACCTTTTGTTGCTTCCGTCCAATCAACCGAAGGCTCAACCGGATGTGCTTCATCAATCTGTGTTTCGGTCTTTTCTACCTCGGGCTTAACGGTCTGCTTAGTGACCTCTTTGTCTATTGGCTCCGTTATTAGCTCAACCGTTTTCTGCTCCGCATTAGGGTTCATTACCTTAACTAGAGACGCTTTCTTTAGGTTCTGTTGTCCCGTCACCACGACCTGATCACCCAGTTTCAATCCGCTTTCAACAACGACGTACCCATCGTTAGTATTCACGCCCAATTCAACAATGCGTTGCTCGATTTTTTCGCCATTCACAATCCATACAAAGCGTTGTGCATTTTTTGCTTGAACGGAATTTTGAGAAACCACCATTTGAGTCGTGTCTTCGCTCGTCATTTGGCTTACTTTGGCAAACATACCCGGAACTAAGCGATGATCTGGATTGGTCACGTGCGCGTGAACTTCTACACGGCCTGAGCTCTCGTCCACCGCGGGCGCAATGTAATCCACCACACCAGAAAACGCTTCATCGACAAAAGCATCAACTTGGATAGAGACATTCTGCCCAAGTTTTGCGTTGCCTAAATCCGATTGTCCAATCGAATACTGAACTTCGACAGGATCGAGTTTAATCAAACTCACCAACGCGGTTGCGCCATCAATCTTACTGCCCACTGAGTGGGTAAAATTAGTTAACTGCCCATCAAATGGCGCTACCAATAAATAGTCATTCATCAGCGCTTCTTTCTGTCGGTAATCCGCTGCTGCTAGATTCGCCTGCTCTCCCAGTTCTTCCACATCTTGTTGAGACATAGAGTCGGGCTGTTTCTTTAGTAATTCTTGTACTCGCTTTAATTTCGACTTTGCTAGCGCTAGAGAGCTTCTTGCTTTGTCTAAATCGGCTTTCGCTTTGGTATTGTCCAGTTGAGCGATCAACTCGCCTTTTTTAACTGAATCTCCATCTTTGAAATGGATATTGAGAATTTTGTCGGAGGCACTGAATGTCAATGCAGCAGAATCCGTTGCCCTGATTTTGCCAACCTCGTTGATTGAAGATGTGAATGCTTGTTTGTGCGCTTTTTCGATAGTCACAGGAATCAAGTTTGAGTCTTGGGCAAACGATGGAGAGATATGTAAGGCAAACAGTGCCAAACAGATTGTTTTACTAAGCTTTGTAAATTTCATTTTTAATAACCATAACCGTTTGAATTCGTCTGAATTAAAACGTTTTTCTAAGCAGCTATTTCTTACTTAATGAGCTTCCAGCTATTTAAATAATGCTAAAACAGCTAATAATGAGAAAAGGGCTCAACTCACTGTCGAGCCCTGCAATTTTTATATGATTCCTAAATTTTTACGTTCTGAACTCCAAAGTAAAAGTTAAAAACGATGTTGATATTGAACACCAAGCAAGAGAGCATCGGCAGTCACATCAGCAGTTATATTGGAACTCGTTCCTGGAATCGTCGTCAGGTTTTCGTCAATATCTTGTGATTCTCCGATGATAAATCCGACTCCAACGTCCACAGAACTGGCATCGGTGAAGTTATACGTCCCTCCGACTGTTAACCAGTGACGGTTAACATCAGGAATAGAGAGCGATGTGAGTTCGTCAGTCGGGGAAATGTCGTACATGTAGCCAGCTCTTAGAACGACGTCTTTTGACATGGTGTATGTACCACCGACAGAAACATGTCCTGCGTCTTTCCATTAATACTCTTTAATTGAGTCATCATAAGAGTCAGACGTTAATGAATCAAACTCAGACCAATTCACCCACTGCAGGCTGTAGTGAAAAGCCCACTGTTCGTTGAGCTGGTGCCAACCGGAAAACTCTAGAGTGTCTGGTAGAGGTACGTTCATCTTGTCGGCAGGGACACCGCCTTTGGTAATGTCACCTTCCACTTCGATATCTGGGCTGTAACGGTAACTAATACCGAACTTGTTATGTTCGTTGACTTGGTAAGTCGCACCAACATTTGCACCCAGACCGAAACCGTCTGCATCTACATTTAACAAGTTTTGACGGTATATCTCACCCTCACCGTAGATAACATCTAGCCCTGCGCCCAAATTGATTTTTTCAGATAACTCGTAAGCCACAGCGAAACCAACATTGATACTGGAAAGCGCTGTTTTCCCTCCGAACTCATCCGCTTCGAACGACTCGTCAAACTCAACATCAGTACCGAAATTGGAATGAACTGTTGCGCCCAAGGTAAATTTCGAATCTTGAATTGGGTGAACATAATGAATGTTTGGGACTAGTGTCCCTGCGTCCAATGATTGGTCATCTAACATTTCAGTATCACCAATCATTGGTGTGTAGCTAACACTCGACACATCAATACCACTATCGATATAGATAGCGCCGACAGAGAGTGTTGGTTGCTTTATGTAAGCCATCGCAGCGCTGTTCTTAGCCACAATTGCCGCACTATCGGCCATAACAGCATCACCCGCGAATGCACGGCCTAAACCCGTTGCTGATTGTGCGTTAAGTTGGAATCCTGCGGCGTTTATTAAACATGGAATGAGAGCAGCTGCGGTGCCCAATATGAGTTTATTCTTCATTTTGAGGCACCTCTGTTTCGATATGGTCTTCGTTATTAATGACAACAAGCGAACCGTCAGTCATCACCATCGAAGCAACAGCTAATTGTTGGGTTGTCACGGCTTCACGTACATCTGACATATTTTCGCCAGGCATACCCGGTAGGCCATTTTCATCAACGGGGCCTTCATAAGGAAACAAATACGTACCGTGTCCACCGGTTGTCGTTCTTATGACTCCACCGAGTTCGATCTGATCACGCTTTGTACCCGTTATAGGGTCTAAACCAAGGGCCGTAATTAAGGGCTCAGTGCCAGTTCGAATATTATCTGGCGCGGTATTAGGAATTACGCTATCAGGAACGTAATCAACGCCAACGTCACAGGTTTCGCCGCAATCTCCAACTGCAGCTAACAAAAGAGTCGGTTGCTCAGCCTTAACTTGACGAGAGATGAAGCTAGCAGGGTCTGCACTATCAATTGTTGCTTGAACCCCTTGTTTAAGGTCTGTCACAACCAAATCGAAGATGTCGTTCTCTAGCTGACTAACAAGCAGCGCGTTATCAGATGAAAGCTCTACAAACTCTCTAAGTGCTTCAATACATTGTTGATTCGTTGCTTCTGCTGTACATGTATCTGGTATGACAGTTTCAGCAATGCCACGCTGAACATCTGGAGACTTCTTAACACCTTCAGACATTTCAGGGCCTAAGGTTTGAGAAGACAGAACCAGGTTGGTTAGCCCCTGCCCCGGAACAACAAAGTTCACCGTGTTAAATTCAAAATTGGTATTGGTATCCGAGTGAAAATCAGGGCTTACTTGACTAAACTCACTCACCATTACCGACATGATTCCACCCAACGATTGTCCAATTAAGTGGACATCATCTTTTTTCACCCAATCTTCTTGGCTTAGCGCATAACGAAGACCTAAAAAGTCAGACACTGATTGCTGTAGGTTAGAGCGCAGTGCTAAAGGCGAATCTATGTTGATGAAAAACGCTTTGTTTGCTCTCGCGCTGATTTCCACGTGTTCCGGACTTGAGTCATAACGCATTCGCTCCCCGTGATATGGCATATCGATCGCAACAACGGCATAGCCTTTTTTCGTATATTCCGCAGCCATCAAAGAAGCAGTACCACGCTCTGCTGTAACACCATGAATAAAAATAGCTGTAGGTAACTGACTACTTTTATCCCATCCATTAGGAACATAAATATCTGCAGTTATATCTAACTCTTCGGTTATCTTCGGGGTTGGTTCTCTTTCTGTAGGAAAACCACCGTCGGTGTTTGTAATCCATTCGTAAAGTGGCGGACAATTCTCCTTCGGTTCAAATTCATCAATGATACACTCTGATTCTCTCGCTTTAGTAAAAGGTAAATAGGAAGGAATTTTAAGTTGTTTGGTATATAGATCGTAATCTTTCTTCCGTTCTGTAATCGGATTTAACTGACCAGTAAAAGCGCTTCCAAATGCCTCATGGTTGTATTTCATCGCATCCAATGGAGAATAAGCACTCTGAGTTTTAAATTGTGCTGCATATACAGGAATACCCTTATCTGGATATAACGCATAATATGAATCAATAGCGCTTAATACTTGCTCTTGAAGAACTTCTTCTTTTTCGCTATTTAATGGAGCGTCTGAATAAATCAACTCATCAAAGCTGGCATCTGATTTTAAAGGTTCGTCAAATTCAGTTTTTACACCATCAGTAACAACGATCGAATAAGTTGTTTCTTCTTCCAAACCTGATTCACATTGAATAATAATATTGGAACCATCAGCGGATATTTGAGTCGCAACTTCCGAACCAGTTGACTCATTAATTAACACCACATTCCCGGCTAAGGTTTCATTATTGAGTGGATAACGTTTGTCAGAATTTACGCTTTGTAGCAGAATTAAAATCGGTTCTGCACAAAGTCCCCAGCCGTCTAGGGCTGCGTATGAATTATTGTAGTCCTGATAATAAGCATCATTGGTCGATGACATTGCGGCAACGTCTTCACCGACACCGGATATTGTTCCATCGTCGTCATACCCATAACCATCATTTGGTTTTGGTAGTTCATTAATGTTGTAGGGAACCAATACCGAAACGGCCTCTTGAGTCGAGTCTTCAGACTGACAGCCGAGTAAGGCAAGCGTAATTAGTCCACATATATATGGCTTATTGAAATCTTTCAAAACAGCTCCTTCGTAGCTTTCGCATTTAACTGGTGTGGTCATGCGATTTATCGTTATTTGAGTTGCCAATTGAGTCGGAGGTAAGCTCGACTTTTATTCGTAGAGAGCAAGGCAACACAGAGTTGGAATGACACGTTGATAAAACTACGTAAGAAATTTGAGCAGTTAACCCACACCCACTAAATCAGCGTCACCCGTTAATGATCCAATAGCTACTAACGGCAAGCACCTAAAACCGCATTAAACAACCTCAAAAAGGTATATAAGAAAATCTAATTAGGTTAATAATCAACATAAATTCAGTCACTTAAATATCAAAGACGATAAAATCAGTAAGTTTATGTTTGTTGTAAGATTTGTTATATTTAGGTTAGAACGCTTATAACAATGAGAACCCAGATGTCTGCTGAATTTATTATCAATGATGATATACAGGTCAATTTAGAAGAGAGTGAAATCCATCACTTCAAGACGGGCCGTACCTACCCAATAGGTTCTAATGAATCAGAGCTGCTTAAGTTTTTTATCTCGAGACCCAATGAGGTGATCACTCGCCAAGTTCTGATTGAACAAGTGTGGGTGTCTAAAGGTATCTACGTTGAAGATGGCAGCCTAATGCAGACCATCTCGATTTGCCGAAAAGCATTAGAAGATAAGAGCGGGATGATCATCGTCACTGAGCGCGGTAAAGGCTACCGATTTGCAGGACAAGTGACACAAGACAAAGAACGCGCGCTGCGTAAAATTCAATCGCAACCCAAACAAGAAACGAAACAACCTGAAGACAACACGGCGACAGATAGCATAGCGACAGAAAATTCAACAACCGAGAAAACGCCCGCTACGAAAAAAACAAACAGTGTATTAGCACTGATTACATTATTTGTAGTGACTGCGGGGTTATACCATTATTTGTTTTCTTATTTAGATAGAAATAGCCTAGGCGAAGGTCTCGTGGGTCAGCATTTTATCTCTTGTAAAATCGAATCCGACGAATTCACTTTTAACGAGTTATTCAACGTCACGCTTTATGAACATAAGGGACGAAAAATCATCATCGATAATTCAGGAAAATCTCTGAGCTTTCCAGCAGGATTTAAAGGAGTGACTTGTGAATAACAAAACGAATACAGCAATTTTTGTGGTACTGCTTGGCGTATTAGTCGGCTGGCTTTCTACTTTTATTCCTAAATCACACCTTGAAGGGCATTATTTAGCAAATACAGCATCAATTATTAACCCGTCCAATAATATGATTCATAACCAGTCTTCTATTAACATCGAATTTAAGAAGAATGACAGTTATGACCTATTATACGTGTCGACCAAGCAAGTCGGTTTTACGTCATCAGGATCTTACTCTGTCACTCAACACGACATCTCACTGGATGAGAACCAACACCAGCAAATCATCCCGAATCGCGAGTTGTCGTTTTACGAAAAAGTCATGATAAGTGAAGGTTCTACACTATCGTCTGACGCCATGCCTTACATTCCATTGAATAGAGAAGAGTTTTTACTGGTGACGCGCTATGGGATGATTCATTTTTGTAAGAAGGTAGTCTGCTCTGAGCTGCCAACGTATTCAAATGACATTCCTGACGTTGATATGAACTAAACTGACTCGCTATTTTTAACGCTAATTATATTCTAGTCCAGCTTGTGTTTTAACGCTTACTTAGGGAAATAAGTAGGCGTTAAACGTCAGTAAGCGTCAAAGCTAAGATTCTCACCTCTTTACTCCGATAAATACCCACTTCGTTACACATTTCCTTCCAAAGTACAAAAAACACTCACTGTTTATAAAACAACGCATCCATATGCAACTAGAACAACCAAAAGTGATCCAAGTTATATTCTAACAAGCTACAAAATTTGTTTATTAACATCTGAATAACAGTAGTTAATCACGATTTACAACCACAATTAACATCGAAAAAAATGTTTGTCTTAGATCATATCAACCTCAACTATGCCTCGTGCCACAGTGCAGTTTTCTGTACATTCATTGTCATATTCTGAAACACTTTCTTATATTTTTTAAACTTTGTGGAGATTTCTATGTTAGAGCTCTTGATCGGATTAGTGATTACTATCGCTGTTGGTTACTTTATTGTGAAAGGCTATAAAGCAGCAGGCGTATTACTAACTGCTGGCCTTGCCCTGCTTCTTATTACTGGCCTTATTGGTCACACAGTCTTACCAGCTAAGGTCGCTTCAACAGGTAACATGGTTACCGACTCACTAGAATTTGTTAAGTACATGCTTCAGTACCGTGGAGGCGGCCTAGGCATGCAAATCATGCTTCTTTGTGGTTTTGCTTCTTACATGACGCACATCGGCGCAAACAACGTGGTAGTGAAACAATTCTCTAAACCGCTTGCTGCTATCAAATCTCCATACGTTCTTCTTGTTGCGGCTTACATCGTAGCGTGTCTAATGTCTCTAGCAGTAAGTTCTGCAACAGGCCTTGGTGTGCTATTGATGGCTACCCTATTCCCAATGATGACGGCAATGGGTATTTCACGCCCGGCAGCGGTTGCAGTTTGTGCGTCACCTGCAGCAATCATTCTTTCACCAACCTCTGGTGATGTGGTTATTGCAGCTGAAAAATCAGGCATGTCTCTTGATGTGTTTGCCGTTCAAACGGTACTACCTGTTTCTATCTGTGCAATCATCGTGATGGCTGCGGCCGCTTTCTTCTGGAACAAGTATCTGGATAAGAAAGAAAGCACACCAATGGAAAAAGTAGACGTTTCAGACATTGAAACAACGGCACCCGCTTTCTACGCTGCACTGCCATTCCTGCCTATCATCGGTGTATTCCTATTTAATGGCCGTACGATTCCAGGCCTTTCACTTGATATCTACACCATCGTCGTGGGCTCTATCTTCGTGGGCGCAATCATCGATTACGTTGTGAAGAAGTTCGACGGCGAAAAGACGCTAGAAGATCTAGACTCTTGCTACCAAGGCATGGCAGAAGCATTCAAAGGCGTGGTAATGCTGTTGGTTGCGGCGGGCGTATTTGCTCAAGGCCTAATGTCTATTGGTGCGATTGATAACCTAATCGGTCTTGCTGAGTCAGCTGGCGCCGGCGGCATCGCGTTAATGCTTATCCTAACGGGTCTAACGGTTGCAGCGGCTATCGCGACAGGTTCTGGTAACGCACCGTTCTATGCATTCGTAGAACTGGCTCCGTCACTGGCTGCGAAAATGGGCTTGAACCCTGCGTTCCTAATCATCCCAATGCTTCAAGCATCGAACCTAGGTCGTACCATCTCGCCAGTCTCTGGTGTAATTGTCGCGACATCTGGTATGGGTAAGATCAGCCCATTTGAAGTAGTAAAACGTACTTCTGTCCCTGTAATCTGTGGTCTTATCACGGTTATCTTCGGTACGCTTGTTCTAGTACCAATGGCAGCTTAATTGTCAGTAAAACAGACATGATTATTTGGATATAAAATGCCCTAACAAAAAGGCGCTGAACTTAATAAGTTCAGCGCCTTTTTTCATGTCACGTGTTCAAAATCATTAGAGGCTATTTAGATGCTAAATTAAAAGTAATCACGAGAAACTGTCGTTAAAACCTCGCGTTATTTGCCCCTAATATTTACAACCAACAGTACGGCTTGAAATAGTTTTATTTCAAAGGAACAAGCCCTACTTCATGTCACCATAGCGTTCTAGATACAGAACCGTTGCTGCAGTGCGTGAAGGAACTTGTAGCTTTTTCAGCAAACTCTTCATATGTACCTTAACTGTCGATTCAGAAATGAACAGATGGTCTGCGATCTGCTTGTTGCGGTAGCCTTTTGCAACTTCTTGAAGGATCTGCATTTCACGTTCAGTCAGTTGGTCGAAGATGTCGTTGCGGCTCTCAGCATCATTTAAGTAACGAGATACAACACTGCTGTAGGCTTTGTCGCCATGGTGCGCTTGTTTCAGTAATTCGATGAGTTCATCGGGTTCAGTGTCTTTAAGCAAGTAACCATCAGCGCCCGCTTTTACAATTGCTTCAATATCTGCAGGGCTGTCAGAAACCGTTAGAATAACGATGTTAGCGCTTGAGCCATCAGTACGAAGTGCCTTTAACGTATCAAGGCCAGACATGCCTTTCATATTAAGATCCAAAAGGATCAAATCAGGTTCTTCTTCATGGGCAAGAGCGACCGCTTCAGTACCGTTACTTGCTTCTGCAATCACTTCGAATTCATCTTCAAAGCTCAGTAATTGGCTTATACCTCTGCGCATCAATGGATGATCATCAACCAGCATTACTTTACAAATCGTCAACTTTAACTTCCTTCAAACTTTTATATTTCAATATGACTGTACAGCCTTCACCTTGAGCTGCTTCAATCGTTAAGTCGCCATTCAGTCTTGCCGCACGCTCCTGCATAATGCTCATCCCGTAGTGGTTCATCTTCGAACTACTTGGGTCAAAGCCATCTCCATTATCCTTAATCACGACGAATACTTCACCTTCCTCATCGATACAGCATACATCTATCAAGTCGGCATTGGCGTGTTTTATTGCGTTTATTGTTGCTTCACGAATCAATTGAAGCAAGTGAACCTGACTGTGCGCATCAAGCTCAATCGATGAAAGATTATTGGTTAGGTTAATCTTCGCTTCTGTTCTTTCGCTGAGTTCTTCAAGCATGGTGCTCAAAGCCTCTCCGAAGTTGCCCTCTTTTATCGTCAACCTAAAGGTTGTGAGCAACTCTCGTAACTGAGTATAGGCATCAGCCAAACCGTTACCGATTTCCGACGCTATTTGTTCCGATTGCTCTCGGTGTTGTTGCTCTGGCAGTTTGCCAATCACACGTTTCAGCAATGTCACTTGGATTTTCAAATACGACAGTGATTGAGCCAGTGAATCATGCAGTTCACGTGCAATTGTTGCACGCTCTTCCATAATAATAAGCTGCTCAGCTTTTTTTTGCGCACGATTATAATAGATAGCTCGCGATAAGAGTTGGATAAAACTATCAATTAGCGTCCTCGTTGAATGGCCATGATGATATGAACAATATAAATAGCCCAAGATAAGCTCATTATCATCCAGCTTCATTTCAAATTTTTCATAGTCTAAGTTCGAGTCGTACCCTTCATCCATAATCAGTGAACGACCTGAGTTGTCTACAATCTCTAGCCTTAACGATTCGATGCCTTCTAAGCTCACGAGGTGCTGCAGGATGGCTCGGAAGTTCTCTGGGGCGATACGTGTTACGGTCAGCTCTTGTGAAGAGTGATACAACGCCTGGAGTGATTGGTTAGCATTTTGTAGCTCTATTGTCTTAGCATCCACAACGTCTTCAAGGTTTCGATAGAGCGCACCCAAGTCTTTCGCCATTGAGTTAAATGTCTTGGTCAAAATACCCAGTTCGTTGTTATTGGTGACCTTCAACTCGACTTCAAAATCACTGTTTTTGATTCGCTGACTGGCGCCAACGAGTGCATGTAACGGCTTAACAACTTGTTTACGGACAAAGTGAACAACAAAAAGAGATATGACCAGAATTCCACCTAAGCCAATACCACCAGCCCACGCCAACTTTATCAACTTATCTTCAGAGAACTCTTGCAGCTTAAAAACGAAGCCATCAATTTCAGTAACGAAGTTTTCAACTAATACGAGATAGTGCTTTCGATCTTCACTGCTTAATACCTGTTTAAGCTCGTGCCAACGACCAATAATTAAATAGTAATCTTCGGTGATGTCTGTAGGAACTTCCCAACTGACCAAGTTGGCCATTGATGGGGAATAAAGAGAACTTTCGAATTCACGAATATGAGAATCATAATCAGTTGATTCTATTTGAATATCATGCGCTAAACGATAGCTTTGCATACGCATTGAGCCAGCCACGTTAACCGCCTCTGCGTCGTTGAGACTTGACGCCAATGTGAAGATAGCAAAACCAGTAGTGGCAACCGAAAGGAGCAGTATGGACAGCAATGATTTAGCTATTGTACTCGTTACAGATGAAACTGGTTTAATAAGCAAAATCAAAATCCTGAAGGTATATAAGTGGCTGTCCGAAACCTATTGTCACACATCAAAAAACAGAGCTCCATTCAATATGTGACCAAACGCTTCGTAATTTATTGATCTAAGACAATATAGGATCCTATTTAGCCCTTAAGGGGTATTTATACAAATATTTCTAAAACTACACTACTTGTGAGGATAAATGACAAGATATTAACAAAACAATGATCTACAATTACAACATCTTAGCAACATTAGTAGGCATTTAGTGGTAGACCTATCGAGACGACGCCTATTTTCTAGGCGAAAAGTAGATTCAAGCCAGATTCGATTGCCTTGGATTAACAGCCTAGAAAGCTTTACAGATGACTGCACTCGTTGCGGTAAATGTATCGAAAATTGTGAGACTAAGATAATCATTGTAGGCGATGGTGGTTTTCCTACTGTCGACTATTCAAAAGACGAATGCACTTTTTGTTATCAATGTGCTGACGTTTGTCCTGAACCAATTTTTAAACCCAAGGAAGAAACACCTTGGCAAGCAAAAGCAAGTATCTCTGGTAAATGCTTAGCGCAACAAAATGTTGAATGCCGAAGCTGTGGTGACATGTGTGAACCTATGGCCATTCAATTTCAACTTAGAGCAGGCAGTGTTGCTCTACCAAAAATCGAGTTAGATGAGTGTAACGGTTGTGGAGCCTGCGTAGCAGTTTGCCCTACTTCAGCTATTCTTGTGAGTAATGCATAAAACAAAAATAACGAGAGCAATTTATGGCACTAAATGAAGTGCATATATCAAGTTTAGTCGTGCATGTGAGCCCAGAGCATCTAGACGAGATCAAAGCACAAATCGAGAAATTCGATAACGCAGAGATTTACGGCAGCAGCCCTGAAGGCAAAATCATAGTAGTCCTAGAAACCGAAAACCAAGGTTTTGTAACGGACACCATCGAAGAAATTAATAATATTACGAACGTTTTAGGCACAGCTTTGGTTTATCACCAAATCGAAACTGAGCTCGACGAAACGGATTTAGAAACTGGAAGCAACAATTCTCAACTTGAGGGTGAAGTATGAAAATGACAAGACGCGCGTTTGTGAAAGCAAACGCAGCTGCATCAGCGGCAGCCGTTGCAGGTGTAACTCTGCCAGCAACAGCAACCAACCTGATTGCTAGCTCTGATCAAACAAAAATCACGTGGGATAAAGCGCCTTGTCGTTTTTGTGGTACAGGCTGTTCGGTACTAGTTGGTACTCAAAATGGTAAAGTGGTTGCGACTCAAGGCGACCCAGAAGCACCTGTAAACAAAGGCCTTAACTGTATTAAAGGCTACTTCCTTTCAAAAATAATGTACGGTAAAGACCGTCTTGAACAGCCTCTTCTTCGTATGAAAGACGGCGAGTTCCATAAAGATGGTGATTTCACACCAGTATCTTGGGACCAAGCTTTCGACGTAATGGCTGAGAAATGGAAAGCGGCACTGAAGAAGAACGGTCCAACAGGCGTTGGTATGTTCGGTTCAGGTCAGTGGACTGTAATGGAAGGCTACGCAGCCGTTAAGCTGATGAAAGCGGGCTTCCGTTCAAACAACATCGATCCAAACGCTCGTCACTGTATGGCTTCTGCGGTAGGTGCATTCATGCGTACCTTCGGTATCGATGAGCCAATGGGTTGTTACGATGACTTTGAACACGCAGACGCATTTGTACTGTGGGGTTCAAACATGGCAGAAATGCACCCAGTACTATGGACTCGTATTACAGACCGTCGTCTAAGCCACCCACACGTTAAAGTAAACGTACTGTCTACTTACTACCACCGTTCTTTTGAGCTTGCAGACACGGGTTACATCTTCGAACCTCAATCAGATCTAGCGATTGCGAACTTCATTGCTAACTACATCATTCAAAACGATGCCGTTAACTGGGATTTCGTGAACAAACACACGAACTTCAAACAAGCAACGACAGACATCGGTTATGGCCTTCGTGACGACGATCCACTACAGCAAGCCGCTGCTAACCCTAACTCAGGCAAAATGACTGATATCAGCTTCGAGAACTACAAAGCTTCTGTTGCTGAATACACCGTTGAGAAAGCGTCTGAAATGTCAGGTGTATCTCAAGATGACCTTATTAAGCTGGCTAAGCAATACGCGGATCCAAACATCAAAGTAATGTCACTTTGGACTATGGGTATGAACCAACATACTCGTGGTGTATGGATGAACAGCCTTGTGTACAACATCCACCTTCTAACAGGTAAGATTTCTACTCCAGGTAACAGCCCATTCTCACTAACTGGCCAACCATCTGCGTGTGGTACAGCTCGTGAAGTTGGTACGTTCTCTCACCGTCTACCGGCAGATATGGTGGTTGCTAACCCTAAACACCGTAAGATCGCAGAAGACATCTGGAAACTTCCAGAAGGCACTATCCCTGCTAAACCAGGTGCTCACGCTGTTGTTCAAGACCGTATGCTTAAAGACGGTAAGATCAACGCTTACTGGGTAATGTGTAACAACAACATGCAAGCTGGTCCAAACATCAACACTGAACGTCTGCCAGGTTACCGTAACCCAGACAACTTCATTGTATGTTCTGACCCGTACCCAACGGCAACAGCTCAAGCGGCTGACCTTATCCTTCCAACAGCAATATGGATCGAAAAAGAAGGTGCTTACGGTAACGCTGAACGTCGTACACAAGCATGGTACCAACAAGTGAAAACGGTAGGTGAAGCTAAGTCTGACCTATGGCAAATCATGGAATTCTCTAAGCGCTTCACTATTGAAGAAGTTTGGGGCGAAGAACTGGTTGCGAAAATGCCTGAGTACCGTGGCAAAACCATGTACGACGTGCTTTACAAAAACGGCAACGTTGATGCATTCCCACTGTCTGAAGCTCAAGAGCTTAACGACGATGCACAAGCTCAAGGTTTCTACGTTCAAAAAGGTCTATTCGAAGAATACGCAGCCTTTGGTCGCGGTCACGGCCACGATTTAGCACCATACGATCGCTACCACCAAGTTCGTGGTCTACGCTGGCCTGTTGTTGATGGTAAAGAAACACTATGGCGCTTTAAAGAAGGTTCAGATCCATACGCTAAGAAAGGTTCTGACTGGGACTTCTACGGCAAGCCAGACGGTAAAGCACTGATCATCAACGCACCATACGAAGCGCCACCAGAAGTACCAAATGATGAGTACGACATGTGGTTATGTACAGGTCGTGTTCTTGAGCATTGGCATACAGGTACTATGACTCGTCGTGTACCAGAACTTTATAAAGCAGTACCGGATGCACTTTGTTACATCCACCCTGCAGATGCAAAATCTCGCGGCCTTCGCCGTGGTGATGAAGTTCTTATCGAAAACAAACGTGGTGAAGTACGCGTTCGTGTTGAAACTCGTGGTCGTAACCGTCCACCACAAGGCTTGGTATTCGTACCATTCTTTGATGCAAGAATTCTGATCAACAAGTTGATCTTGGATGCAACGGATCCTCTGTCTAAGCAGACGGATTATAAGAAGTGTCCAGTTAAGATCACTAAGGTTTCTTAAGCGCCAATTGCTTTTAGAACCTAGATACAAGATCTAACGTATTTAATATTGCGACTACTTTTTTCATCACTTTTTGAAAAAAGTAGTCCACTCAAAGAATTAGCCTTTAGGCGGAGAAATTAACCATGAAAAAACTGATTACTGCCCTACTATCAGCTGGTCTTTTGCTAGCTGGTGCAGTTCAAGCTCAAGCTGAGCTGGATAACCCAGGCGGCATTGGTGGCGTAGAATCTCTACGTGGTGCAAGTGAACTTGAAGCTACTCGCGCAGCAGATGACTTCAAAAAGTTCCCTCGTGACCAAGTACTTGAGAGTGACTACGTATACCAACCACCTCTAGTGCCTCATACTATTCGTAGCTATGAAGTTTCTCTTAACGCTAACAAGTGTCTTTCTTGCCACAGCTGGAAAAACGCAAAAGAAATGGGTGCTACTAAAGTGAGTGTAACTCACTACATGAACCGTGAAGATGCGGTACTTGCAGACGTATCACCTCGTCGTTATTTCTGTCTACAGTGTCACGTACCTCAAGCTAATGCTAAGCCACTAGTTGAGAACGAGTTCAAACCTGTAGATTCACTGCGTTAATCGTAGCCAGACGGTAAGAGAGGCTATATATGATAAAATTACTTAAAGCGTTTTGGAAAAGACTCGCGACACCAAGTAAAGCAGCGGTAGGCGTTGTACTTTTCTTGGGATTCGCTGGCGGTCTTTTATTCTGGGGTGCATTTAACACAGGTATGCAAGCAACCAACACGGAAGAGTTCTGTTCTGGTTGTCATGCGCCTATTGTTGCTGAAATCCAAGAAACAATTCACTACTCTAACCGCTCAGGCGTTCGTGCTATCTGTTCAGATTGTCACGTACCTCACGAGTGGACAGATAAAATTGTTCGTAAGGTTCAGGCATCTAAAGAGTTGTACGCGCACTTTATTGCAAAAACCATCAACACTGAAGAGAAATTCAAAGCACGTCGTGCCCACCTTGCTGAACGTGAGTGGAAACGTATGAAAGGCAATGACTCACTTGAGTGTCGTAACTGTCACCAGTTCGATTACATGGACTTCTCAGAGCAGAGCCCTCGTAGTGCGAAACAACACTCAACTGCGCTAGCTTCTGGTGAAAAAACGTGTGTAGATTGCCACAAAGGTATCGCACATAAACTACCAGACATGCACGGCGTTGAAGGCTGGCAATAAGGAGCGATTGAATGAGTACTTTAGAAAGCGTAATTTGGCACATCCTAGGTTACAGTGCTATGCCAGTTATCATTCTTGGTGGCTTTGCAGGTGTTGCAGCCGTATCTCTTTGGCTTTTATCTATGACTAAAGACAAAGAAATCGATTAGAAATCGAAATTGCGTCAACTTTTGCCAGTTATTTTTGAGATGAGTTGATACTAGAAAGCCACTGAATTCAGTGGCTTTTTTATTGTCTGGCATTTCTTACTTCTACTGTTAAGTAAGAGGCAAGACGTTAAGCTTGGTTTTCCGAAGCTTCTGGGTCGACGGTCTCTTTATCGACAGCTTCTTTATCAAGAATCGGCAGCACCTGCTTTACATAGTTACCCGGAGCCTTGCCAATCACAGGATGAAGCTCGGAACCTTGATTGAAAGGTTCTATTTTCTCGTCAGCTTCAAAGCCTTGTAACCATTGATCCCAGTGTGTCCACCATGAGCCTTCGTTGTGACTTGCGTTGTTTAGCCATTCGTCAGCAGAGTCGTCTAGGTTGTCGTTCAACCAGTAGCCGTATTTCTTTTTCTCTGGATGGTTAACAATGCCTGCAATGTGGCCAGACTCGCCCAGAACAAACGTTTTGTTGCCACCCGTGTTCAATGCACCACGGTAAGTCCCTTGCCACAAAGCAATATGGTCTTCTTTGGCCGAGATAAAGTAGCTCGGAATTTTGATCTTATTCAAATCAATCCAAACACCGCCGACTTTCACGCCTTTGTCTTGAACCAGTTTGTTTTCAAGATAGAGCTCTCGCAGCAAGAAGTTATGGCATTTAGCCGCCACGTTAGTGCTATCACTGTTCCAGTACAATAGATCGAACTCCATCGGGCTGCTGCCTATGAGGTAGTTATCAATATAGTAGTTCCAGTATAAGCTGTTCTCTCGAAGCAAACTGAACGTCACGCTCAACGAGCGACCATCCATGTAGCCTTTCGCGTTGTTCTGTTTCTCAATCGCGTCGATTATCGTTTCATTGATGTACGCCCCAACCTCACCAGGCTGAGAGAAATCTAGTAACGTGGTAAAGAAGCTCGCCGTTTTTATGCGTTTCTTCATACGCTTAGCTGCATAGTAAGCCACAGTAGAAGCGAGTACCGTACCGCCAATGCAATAGCCTGCCGCATTAATTTGCTCTTTACCGGTAATGTCTTCAATAGCGGTTACCGCCTTAACAACACCTTCCGTGACATAATCTCCGAATTCTTGGTCTTTCTGTGCCTCACCCGGATTGCGCCAAGACATCATAAATACGCTATGCCCTTGTTCGAGCAACCAACGTACCATCGAGTTCTTTTCACGAAGGTCGAGAATGTAGTACTTATTGATGAAAGGCGGAACGATCAACAATGGTGTCGCATTAACTTGTGGTGTCTTTGGGTGGTACTGAATCAGCTCAAACAGCTCGTTTTGAAAGACAACATCACCTTCAGTATTGGCAACATCCACACCCAATCGGAATGCATTATTGTTGGTCATGCGGATCTTAAGGATGTCGGCACTCGCTTCCACGTCCGCTTGCAATTGTTCTAACCCATCAAGAAGGTTCTCGCCATTTCTCTCAAGAGTCAGTTTCATCAGCTCTGGATTGGTCGCGATAAAATTGCTTGGGGACATTGCATTGATTGCCTGACGAGAAAAGAACGCGACACGCTCTTTGGTTTTCTCGTCAATGCCTTCAATCGAGTTGATGGTATCGATATAGCTTTTACTAAACAGCAAATAAGATTGCTTGATGAAGCTATAGAAAGGGTCGTTCTTCCATGCATCATCGATAAAACGCTTGTCACCACGATCTTCAGTGATAACGCTTTCAGTGTTACCCATCAGTGCTGCGTTTTGCCAGATTTGTAGTTGCTGTTCCCACCATTGAGATTGCAGCTGAAGTAGAACGGCTGGTTGGTTTGCGGCTTGCTCAAAAATTTTCGATGCATCATCAAAATTCAATTCTTGCATCGCTTTATTTAAGGGAGATTGCGCGGCTTCCTTGTTTTGTTCAAAATTTTCCCACCATTGCTGGTTCGTTTGTTGAAGCTTAACAAGGTAGTCCGAAAAGAAGTGTTGAAACATAACATGACTCCAATAATCGGAAAATCGCCACCAAGCCGCACAGGCCAACCTGTACTAACTCGATGGCGACTAGTTTTATGCAGGTGTAACTGTTTTCAAGTTTTCAGTTGTTAGTGTTTCAACATCTTCTTTGAACTCTTTTGCAGCAGCTTGCATTTTTGAGCTATCACTCATCATCTGTTGAGACAATTGAGTGAGTGCCGTTAGTTGCTGGCCATTAAAAGCGGTAAGACTATTTACGTCTTTGATTTCACTTACTGCTTTCATTTGTGCAAGACCCATATCGGTATAAGTCTGCAAAGCATTCATTTGAAGTTCAGTCATTGTTTGAACGTTCTTTGCAACCAACTTATTGAATTTCAAGTACGGTTCGAACTGCTTTTCAGTTTGGTCTGTGATTGTTTTGAAAATATCCGTGTACATAAGTAACTCCTGGTGAATACATAGTTAGTGAAGAAATAGCTTAATAAAGAAACAGTTAAAAAATAAATAGCTTAAAAAACCAATTTGCCTCGCCTACGGCACGTCGAGTTCTAACCCTCAATACCTTTAAGTAAAACAGCGGTTCCCATTCCCCCGCCCACACAAAGCGAAGCAACACCATAATTGGTATGCTGCTCGATCATTTCGTGGATGAGTGAAACAATAATTCGGTTACCTGATGCCCCTAGAGGGTGACCAAGTGCGATAGCACCACCGTTGACATTAACTTTAGATTTGAACGCTTCAAGCGGCAGAACATGTTGTTCAGACAACTGGTACATTACGCCTAACGCCTGTGCAGCGAAGGCTTCATTCAACTCAAACAACTCGACTTCTTCTAAAGTTAAGTCCGCTTTGTCTAACGCTTTAGATACCGCTTCTACTGGGCCTAACCCCATGATTTTGGGATCTAAACCAGATTGCGCGTAGCTGCTCAGCTCTACCAGTGGTGTCAGGCCGTATTTCACGACCGCAGATTCAGACGCTAAGATGATGGCACTTGCGCCATCATTGATGCCTGACGCATTACCAGCGGTGACCGTTCCTTCTCGGTCGAAAGCTGGACGAAGCTTTTGTAGAGCTTCGAATGTCGCGTCTGACTTCGGATACTCATCGGTATCAAAAGTGACGGTTTGTCTGCGCTGCTTAACTTCTACAGGCACGATTTGCTCATTGAATTTGCCCGCTTCGATAGCGGCTACCGCCTTCTGCTGGCTTTCTAACGCGTAGTTATCTTGTGCGAGACGCGAAATATTCAAAGCGTTGGCGATGTTTTCAGCCGTCATGCCCATGTGATAATGATTGAACGCATCTGTTAATCCATCTCCAACCAGCAAGTCTTTCATAGAGATGTCACCCATCTTGTGCCCGTTGCGAATACTCGGTGGCACAACAAAAGGGATTTGAGACATCACCTCAACACCCGCCGCAATAACGACTTCAGCGTCTTGTGCTTTGATGTGCGCCGCTGCGTCCATCACCGACTTCATGCCGCTGCCGCAAATCATGTTCACACCGTATGCAGGTGTTTCCTCAGGTAACCCTGCATAGATGGAAGCCTGCCGTGCAACCCCCATACCTTGACCTGCCGAAATCACATTACCAACGATCACTTCATCAATCGCATCCAACGAAAGATCTACGGACTCCAACGCGCCTTTGATCGCAACGCCAGCCAACTCGCCCGCAGATACGTTTTTTAGCGACCCGGTGAATGCTCCAATAGGAGTACGCTTAGCCGCAACAATAAATACTTTTTCCATTATTCCATTCCCTTCAGTTTCGCCGATTAGTGCATGTACAAGCCGCCATTAACAGACAGTGTTTCGCCTGTAATGTACGCGCCAGATTCACTTGCTAAAAAGCCCACTGCGTCTGCAATTTCTACAGGTGTCGCTAAACGTTTCATTGGAATTTGGTTTTTAATTGAATCAAGTACTTCAGGCTTCATTTGCTCAACCATAGGGGTGCCGGTGTAGCCAGGGGCAACCACGTTTACCGTCACGCCGCTTCTAGCCCCCTCTGCTGCCAAGGCTTTAGAGAAACCAATCATTCCAGCTTTTGCTGCCGAGTAGTTAGTTTGTCCAAACTGACCTTTTAGGCCATTGACGGAAGAGATGTTGATGACTCGGCAGTTACCCTTTTCGCACATAGGTGCAAACAGAGGCTGTGTCACGTTGAAAAGGCTGTTGAGGTTAGTCTCAATCACCTCTTTCCACGCTTCGGCATCCATCTTTTTAAAAACGCTATCACGTGTAATACCGGCGTTATTGACCAGCACATCCACCGTGCCTTCTTCTTCTAACAACTTGCTTAAGCTCAGCGCGCATTCCGCAGTATTGGTAACATCTAATTCAAACAATCTCACTTGATCTTCAGTGAATTGTTTCTCGTTAAACCAATCCAGTGCACATTGGTAATTTCCAGTAAAATAAGTCGCGATAACACGATAACCGTCTGCAACTAATTTAGAGGAAATTGCTGAGCCGATACCGCCTTTTGACCCTGTAATTAAAGCAAGCTTTTTCATTAATGGTTCCATCCCTTACAAGCAATTAAATAACAATGATGTTAATAAGATAATGTCTTAGTTGATAATTAAAATTTACGTTTTGCTTTAATTAAACCCTACAACTCAAAATCAAAAATTATTATTACAAATAAAAAACATTTTCGTATTATGATTAAAAACTAGACTTCCATCCCAAAACCAATGAAATGTTACATGGATGTAAAGCGACATAATACTTTGATTTTAATAAGGTTTATTTAATTTCACTTTTATCACCAAGCAGGTAAGTCTTTGTTAATACGAGACAAACCTATATCTCTCAGCTTGTTTCAAGAAGAATGCAATGTGGAAATTTGAAATGATTGATCATGAGAATAATAACGAAACTCTAATTAGCCATTAATAAATGGTTCCTTATCATTCTATATAAACCTCAATATAATTAGCGTTCTGGATTGGAAAGCTGAACATTATGAATAGATAAAAAAAGCCCACTCAATCTATGAGTGGGCTTAAGTAAACATTATTAACAAATAGGGCGTTGGATTCTACTTCGTAAATATTTCATTTGTATTTACATCTAAATAAATTTTATTTTCAAGCGATAGTCCGCCGCAATAAATAAAATAGACATCTCGGTCACTGTACTTCACCGATTTCACCCAACCACCTAACTCCTCGAAATCACTTGGGTCACATTCGCCATCAGAGATCAGTTCTGCCACCGTATTGCGGAACTTCTCTTTATGGATCTTAAGATCGTCGGATTTAACCAAATATGAATCCAATATCTCTATGCTTTCTTTCTCGGAAATAATCACTTCATCATTAGATAGGCCAGACATCGAAACCCATTCGGCTGTCTGTGGCCCGCCTTCTTTTAGAACGATGTAATCTGAGATACGAGCCCATTCGCCTTGTTTCTCTAACACTTCGACCTTTTCACCTTTATAGAGGTAATCTGTTATCAACCCATCAATTTCAGGCTGCTCTACCACTTCGAGCTTTCTATCCAAAACGTAAAATTCGGTCTGTTCTGGTTCAGGCTGAAGATCCATGATAGGTGCGAGGTCAGAATCTGACTGCTGAGCAACTTCTGCAGCTGGCTCTTCCATTTTCTCTGGTGGAATTGGGTCTTTATTCATGACCAAGAAGTAATACGCCGCTCCTCCGCCCAATATTAACAACACAAGTAAAGCGATCAGCGCTTTTTTCATCAAATCCACCAGCTCTTCCGTTTTAGGTATCTTTCAAGTGTACATCAACTCATGCTGCTGCTCATCTATACTCTCTATAGAGAACGCAGTAAGTAGAGGAAAGTCATGAGTTTTTGGGTGAAGGTTATCATTGTGAGTGTACCTTTGAGTGCTAATGTCGCGCTAGCAAACCATTGTGACCGTGAAAACTGGCAAGTACTGTTGGACCGCCAACTATCATTTGAAGGGCGGTACAACCAATACACTAAAGAATTCAACCAAGTTCTCTCAACCTATGAATCACAAACGCTGTTATCCAAACATTTCACCAAAAAGCAGATAATTGAACTTTGGGCAAAGTACGAACAAAGATTTAATGTACAGCTCAATAGTCATATGAATACTGCTTACGATGTCTCTGAGGTTCTATTAAAACAGGCATACGTTGTGTCTACCGAGCTAGATGGGGCGGAGTCTCTAACGCATTCTTGGCAAGCCGTCGCTAAACATTGCACCAACGCAAAACTACCGCGACAGACAGAAAGTGCGCAGGTGCATGTACAAAGCTCACAATCACTCTCGCAAGATCTCCATACACTCAGTGAAAAGTTCCGTCAGCTGTCTTCAAAATACCGCAAAGAAGCCACGATGATTGACGAAGCACGCCACACAAACCAACCGACAAACGATGGTCCAAACTGAAAGCATTACTAGGTTTCATCGCTTTATCGACTGGATTTTTCCGACAAATATGCTTCCCTCAAGCCAAAATAGTCAGATAACTCGTTAATCAAAGCTTTATCAATAAGTTGTAAAACTAATGTGCTAACTATCAACAATAAAGTTCAATTTCCGACCAATGCAAGCGAGTATGTGAGATATTCATCACAAAATAGATTTACAAACGCCAAGAAATTGTTATCATGATTATTCATATAACTTAATAACAAGAAACATTTTGGCTAGGTAATATGCAAAAAACTATGGCTTTCAACTGCTTGAGTAACACGGAATGGACTGCGGAGATAAGAGGTAAACTTTTATCTGTAGCTAAACACATGGAAGAGTTCGGTTCAGTAAGTGAGCTAGAGCTATGTAAGATATTTGGAGAGACAATTTGGAATGACGGTGTGGATTATCATTCACATGCTTTCTCATTCAGAATTAACGCTCAAACTGGGGATTGTTCAATCTCTAACTTTAAGTATCACTAAGTTTTGCACCTATCATATGCGGAGTGCCTTTCACGAGGCGCTCCGTTTTTTATTTCTGCGCATCTGGTATTTGACGACAGTCTTTAAGAACAGCGGCACCCTAGTTTAACAACGAAAGTCATTTCGTTTTCAGCTCATTTCACCCAAAGACGTATCCCTACTACTGTTCAGTCAGTGTAAACCGGAAGTGGCGCATTGCCTTTCACTTGCCTAATCGCAAGGTGAGTATGTATATCTTTTACGTTAGAGAGACGCTGTAGCTTTCTTGTAAATGCTTCATAAGCCATAAGATTTGGACTGACAACTTCTAAAAGATAGTCATAAGCTCCGGATACAACGTGGCAGCTGATGACCTCTTCCATCTCGACAATTGCACTTTCAAATTTATCGATCGACACTTCTTGGTGGTTGTTTAAGCTCACCTCAACAAACACACTCATTGCGATGCCGACCTGTTCTCGTGACAGGCTCACACGATAGCCATCAATAATCCCTTTTTCTTCCAGTCTTTTGATGCGCCTCGCGCACGGTGAAGCCGATAAGCCAACCTCATCAGCTAACTCAGCCGTGGTTAGCCTGCCGTCTTTCTGAAGCAACTCAAGAAGATGTCTATCAATCCTATCCATAGCAAATACCGATCATTGGTTAAATTCGTTAACAATAGGGGAAATATTAGCAGAAATCATCAACCATGACTCAAGTTCGAACAAAACTTGCCAACTTGTGGCACACCAAGTACCCCATAATGAGTCATCATCCACTTTCCTTGTTTATTATGAAGCTTGGCTACCTATCTATTATTGTCACTCTGCTCATCTGGGCGAGCTTTTTCCTTTCTCTTAAAGGCGGCGCAAATTCAGACTTAACACCTGCAGACATCGCACTGACTCGATTCCTCATACCTGCATTGGTGCTATTGCCTTTGATGTGGAAAGCACGCAGCACGATCGCTGCTGTCCCTAATCGATACTTGGTCGGTATGTTTGTGGGGTGTGGGTTGCCTTATTTACTCGTTGCAGGGACAGCCATGCAGTTTGTTCCCGTATCACACGGGAGTGCTTTGGTTCCGGGAACGCTTCCTCTGTTCGTAACAGGAATCGCGGTACTCTTTTTTAAACAACCGCTTAGCGGACACCGTGTCGTTGGTTTAGGTCTTGTTTTACTCGGGATATTGTTGTTTCTAGGAAATAGCTTAAGCAGCTTCAACTTTGAATACACCAAAGGTCACTTGTTGTTTTTGTGTGGCAGCTTAATGTGGGCGACTTTTACCATCTCAGCACGTGTTGCCAATCTTAATGCGCTTGTGAGTGCGGGTTTCATTTCATTTTGTTCCACTTTGCTGTTGCTGGTCCTTATCCTAACAGGAACCCTCCCTAGCCATTTAATGAGTACACCAATTGCTCAGTGGCCAGTCACAGAGCTTGCCGTACATTCAGCGGTGCAAGGCGTCGGCGCAGGCCTAATAGCGGCATTCACTTATCTCTATGCTGTTAATACACTAGGAGCAGAGCGATCAGCCGCCTTTGGCAGTGCAACACCCGCCGTTGCAACGTTGTTGGCGATCCCACTGTTTAACGAGATTCCAGATACGATGACTTGGTTAGCGCTTGCTTCAATTTGTATTGGCAGCTTGGTCGCGAGCAACATTTTCATGAGAAACGATCAGTCTATGCAATATCAACCGCCAAGCCATAGCAAAGCCTGATACTGCGTTCAAACCTAAATACAGTTCCCCTAAACATCAATTTTAGGGCTTGTAGTGAATAGATAAGCCTACAAACGTAGGCTTATCTAAAATCTGCTTTTTCTGAACTCGCTTCTCCATTAAACTGTCCGACCTTTTTGCAGATCCAAGAGAACACCATGCAACGCGATTACACTTTAACTTGCTTAAACAACATGCCTCGTGAAGAACTAGAAGAATTTAGTTTAAGAATGATTCATCGCCTTGTCCCTGAAGATGCAATGACGGAACTGTTTACGTTCGAACAGGAAGAAGTGACCAATGAAGAGCGTATGCAATCAGCGAAGTTTGATGCGATGTTGCGAATGACAGCAATCGCGCTGAGTGAAATGAATCTTGCGTTTAGTGAGTCGGATAACTCACAACAAAACATCGAGCGCATGACTCGACTATTGCTTTGGCACTTCTATGCAATGTCGTTCAACCTTGAGCAAGCGATCAGCCTTGAAACTCACTGTGACAAAGTCGAGAAGATTTTGTCGAAAGCACCGACAGAAGCATTTGGTTGGGTAAAAGAGCTCACAGAGTTGCTGCACTTCTATGCTGAACTAAATGAAGGCGATGAAGCCCAAAAAGACGCATAAAGTCCCTTCAACTTAAAAGCTGCTCAACGAGTTGTTCGTTACTCAAGGAACAACTCGACTATCCCCTAGAATAGCGGCAAGTAGAACGATATCGAAAGAAAATAGAACTAAAGCGAAGGCAGTCAGGGCTATACCGAAGGCAAATAGAAACTTTGTTGAAATGAGTTTTCTGCTTGTGTTGTTTCTAAAACACTATGATGCAACATCAGTATCGACTGAGCGATTTTGGTGCCAATACCTAACGAACCATTAGGGGCCTCTCGTTCAACTTCATTATGGATAACGACCTTCACCCGTTTTGAATCCGATTCTAAACCTACATCTAACGACACCATTGTTCCGCTCGGGCTATGCCTCAACGCATTATCTAGCAGATTCAAGATCAGCCTCTCAAGTAAATCACCGTCACCCACAGCCTTGATTCCAATAGGTATATTGACGTTCAACTCAACATTCTTATGGCGATACTGGCTTTGTATCGTTTCTAAGCATTCGTTCATCAACACATTAAAATCGATTGAAGCGTATTGATACTTAGGCACAGGATTATCATTTTTGGCGCTATCGAGTAGTGAATGGAGTTGTTCAGACAACTTGTTGCCATTGCGGTAAGCGACGTCAATCAACGGGTCTGACTTCGGATTTTGAATCTTCCACGTTTCTAGGTAGCCAAGAACACTCGATAATGGCGTTTTCAAATCATGACTGAGCTGTAATAAGCTTTGTCTGCGGTGTGATGACTGATACTCAAGCTGCAAAAACTGTTGTTGGATGTGTTTCGCCATCAATTGATAAGAACGTGCAATGGGCACCAATTCTGGTACTTGATGGACAAAGTTAGGTTCCAATCTAAAATCTTGCTCAGCTTGTTGCAGCAATTTATTGGTTACCGCCTCTATTGGGTTCAACAGGCTGCGTTTCACTAGCAGATAAGCGCCAATCGCAAAGCCAAAAATAGAAACTAGCACAAGCCCTGCAAGTGCGATGTATGGTGTATCAACCTGAGAGTTGGTGATCACAGTATGGCGATTACTTCCTATCACCACATACAAATAACCCACCGTCGATCCTAGCTCTTCAATTGCCGCCACAGAAAATACTTTAGGAGAGCCTGGGTTGATCGGGTCTTCGCCCAAAATAGGATAAGGCTCGTCATTTAAGAACTGTTGAATGGGCGCTAGATCTATCTGATTCGCTAACACAGTGCCTTCCGGTGCAGCATTGGTGGTGATATTGCCCTGACTATCCAGAAAATAAATATCAAAATCAGGCCCTATCAGCATCAAGGTGTGGAATATAGATTTGAGTGCTTTGGGATTGTAGTCGGTACCAATCATGAGAGGATTATCATCGCGCATATGAACCGCGAGCTCTTTATGTAAGCTCTGCTTAGTTCTTTGTTCTATGGTTTCTTTTTGCCAATGATAAGTGTAAGCAATCACCACACTTACCAACAAAAACCACAAACTTGTGAACAGCACTAAACGCGATTTGAAACTCATGTTCTCTCCTCGGTGGCTCATAGATCTTACTGGCTTTTTAGTAAACTTAGGACGCGACACATAGACCTAAGCTTTTGACTCAAACTTATAGCCAACACCCCAAACGGTTTTAATGAAATCATCATCACTATTGGGCATCGCAAGCTTGGTTCTTAGACGGTTGACCGTGCTACACACAGTATGGTGATAGCCAGAGTGATGAGTATTCCAAACGTGATCGAGCAGCTCGTCTTTGCTATACACACGCCCCGGGCGGGTTGCTAAGAAGTGAAGTAAGGTAAACTCAGTTGCAGTCAGCGGTACGTCTTGGTTATTGAGTGACACCTGATGGCGTTCAGGTTGAATAATGAGCCCACCAAAATTCATAATCGATTCTGTCGTCATAGCCTCTTGAGTGACTGATTCAACATGGCTTAAACGGCGAAGTACGTTCCTCACTCTTGCTTGAAACTCGAGAACGCTGAAAGGTTTCGTTATGTAGTCATCAACACCGGCTTCTAAACCTGACACCTTATCTAGCTCAGCATCCCTTGCGGTTAGCATGAGTACCGGCGTCCAATCTTCTTGCTGACGTAACATTCGACAAAAATCGAGTCCATCTCCGTCAGGCAAGCCACGATCCAGTACGATTAAATCGAAATGACCATCTTTATAGAGCGCCTGAGCCTTTTCAATCACATTAGTTCTTATTACGTCATGGCCTTGGAACTTAAGATGCATCTGCACCAGTTCAGCTAGGTCATCATCGTCTTCAACCAACAATATGTTTGCCATCAAATTTACCGCAGCACTATTCATGATCCCTGCTCTATTCGGAGTCTGCCTACCTTTCAATTGACCGGAACAGAGCAGGAATTCTTTCATCGTACTTTCAACCCTATTACTCAGTTCGAGTAATGGTGATTCTTGCTCCTGGGTTGAGGAAACGATGGTTAGCACTTAAAGCAGACGTCGTAAGGCCGTCATCTTGGCTGATTACACCAGAGTGGAAACTCACTACATCGGTGTCGTCTCGTGTGGTATTAAAACCCTCACCACCGCCCGCAGGTCCCGGAATCGTTGCAGCAAGCTCGTCGTTCAATTCCGTTCCTGAATCCCAAACATTCATGTTCATCACAAAGGTATCACCCACCGCTAATGACTTGAGTGACAAACCGGATTCACCAACAAACGCATCATTGGTGTTCACCAACATGGAAGCAACTGAGATATACCCTTCTTGATTTGGGTCGACACGAATAGACACCGTGTCTTGCTCACCTGAAAGAATCAGCCCATTGCCTGAGATGCCTTGATAAACATTGGCGTCACTGTCACTGAGCGCAAGCAATTGTGCATTACTGCCTCCTTCCGCCAAGTATTCCAGATCGACAGAGGCACTTTGCCCAACTTCAAACAGGTCAAAATTCGTATTGTGAGTCAATACCGCGAGGGGCGACATTGGTTGATTGGGGGTGAGGTTAGTCACACTCACATCATAGCGATAGTAATCGTCGTCATCGTCCGGACAACCTGCTAACACAGCTACTGATGCAGCGATAAATAGAATTCTAGCTTTCATACATCCCCCTTACTTCACAACAATGGTGATAGTAGCTACAGGGTTTAACCAACGATGACTACTGCTATCGAGGTCACTGATGCCGCCAGCCGCGTTACTATCACCGATGTTACCCGGATGAATATGAACCTTAGCGTTTGACACTGCAGTTTCAACTCCCGTACCACCAGCACCAAAGGTTATAAATGGCGGGTTTGGCATGCTGCCAGCCAACTCATCATTCGCTTCAGTGCCTGCGTCATAGCCATTGAGGGTCGCTTTGTAGGTGCCCGCTTGAGTTGGGATTTTCCAACTGTCTAAGCCAACAAACCCGTCGTTGGTTGGCAGCAGCATTGCACCCAATGACAAGTAAGCTAAATCACCAGTGTCGATATCAAACGTAGTTGCGACGCCTGGATTAAGAATGCCGGTAGCTGGGTTTTCAACCACCACGCCTCCTGCGTTAGCAATGACACCAGATAAACCTGAAATATCGCCACCTTCGGCCATGGATTCTAGTTCCGCAGAAGCCGTTTCACCCGTTCTAAACATGAACAAGCTTGAGTCATGAGCCGCCGCTAAGATAGGCGTAAAGTAGATCCCTTTCGTTGCATTAGTGACAGTGACTTCAAGCTCAGCAGCCTGAACTTGAGCCGCTCCAAAGGCCAACATAGCCGAGCTGATCACTAAGCTGATTTGAGTACGTTTATTCATTTTGATTCCATCCTTTATCGAGTCCTATCGTTGCCGCCAAAACGAATAACAGCGATATACCGTTACCTTTGCCAGAACGAACTGTGGTGTTGTTGACTCTAAGAATGGCGATCAAATCTATCAGCAACTTCATTGAATTCTCATAAAACTCTCACAAGTTTATCCAAACTTCTTACTGCCAATAAAAGTAGCGATAAGGTACTTATATTTAAACGAAAACTATCAATTCATCATTTGCGTAGGAAGGAGGACAAAAGAAGGTAATAAATAGAAGTGGAGCGAATTAAACGCAAAAAAGCCGAATCGACTTACCGATTCGGCCTTTATTCTGGCGTCCTGTTGTTGCTCTTTCCTAAGCCGTATTTGGCCTTCAAATTAAGCTAACAACACAGAATCAATTTAGAACGCGTAGTTTGCGTCAATCAATTCGCTAACTTCCACTTTGCTTACTTCAGCACGAGCTTCAAGCCATTGTGCAACTTGCAGTTGTTCTGCTTCTGTAACTGAACGGTAGCGCTCAATTGAGTATAAGAAACCTTCAAACAGCTCAAGGCCGCCACCACCAAAACACAGGCCGATGCTGTCGATAAAATCGATAAATTCATCGATGAACACATCGTATTGGTCAAAATCAGCAATCGAAGTCGTGCAGCTTACTTCAAAACCTAGAATAGCGAATTCACCTAGGTATAACTTCTTGCGTAGGCGGCGATTTTTGTTTTCGATTTTATCTAATTTCATAACTGTCTCTCTTTTCGTTTGATAAAGCATTTATACACAGTTCTCCGTTAATTCCCAAGAGTTTTGTATTGCACGAGAGGGTTAGCAGCAAAAATCGTGCTACAGAAACAAAACCTTAATCAAAACTATAAAAATCTGTCACTTAACTGCTTCACGATTGCTCACACATCAGCCCAAGTTATTAACCAATTCATTAGTAAGTGGGTAAGTCATAAATAACGAATAATAAAGTCAGCCAACAGGAAGCAGTCCCGATGAGCAAGGAAACATTTGATAGCACTCGATTCAATAAGAGTAACAACAAGCCTTTCGAAGAAGTTCTAGATGCGAACCTTTCAAGAAGAAACGTTCTGAAAGGCGGTTTAGGCATCAGTGCAATGACCGCATTTGGCGCGTTTGGTTTAGCGGGTCACAGCACGGCTAACGCTGCGACAATGCAAACAACGGGCGCACAAAAAAGCACTGCAACACTTGCATTCGAATCGGTTAAAGGATCATTGACAGACAGTGTCGTTGTGCCGAAAGGCTACACAGCACAGGTATTAGTTCCTTGGGGTACTCCACTCAACAAACAAGGCAACGCTTGGTTAAAAGACGGCACCAACAACGCACAAGATCAAGCCAACGCATTAGGCATGCATCACGATGGCATGCACTTCTTCCCACTTAATGGCAACAGCAATGATGGCTTATTGGTGATCAACCACGAATACATCGACCAAAAAGCGCTGCACGCCAACGGCCCAACATACAACGAAGGCGCTCGCCCTAGCCTTGATGAAGTACGTAAAGAGATCAACGCGCACGGCGTGAGTGTTGTTCGAGTGAAACTTGAAGGCAACCAATGGGTGATGGTCGATAACGATCCACTGAACCGCCGCTACACAGGCGCAACAGTAATGGACCTGTCTGGCCCTGTTGCTCACAGTGAATTTACCAAAACCAAGTTCTCACAAGACGGCAGCCAAGCTCGTGGCACGTTGAACAACTGTGGTAATGGCTACACGCCATGGGGCACTTACCTAACGTGTGAAGAAAACTGGCCGGGTTATTTCGTGAACAAAGGCGAGACAACGCCAGCACAAGAGCGTATTGGTATCGCAACCGACAAAACACGTTACGGTTGGGACACACTTTCAGGTAACAAACAAGAACGCTTAGACGAGTTTGCACGCTTTGACGTAACACCAAAAGGTGAGTCAGCAATGGACGATTACCGTAACGAAGCACATGGTCACGGCTACATTGTTGAAATCGACCCATACACAGCAAACTCTCGCGCTAAGAAACGTTCTGCACTGGGTTGTTTCCGTCACGAAGGCTGTACGTTTGGTAAGTTGACTGAAGGCGAGCCGATCGTATTCTACTCTGGTCACGATTCTCGTTTTGAATACCTGTACAAATTCGTTTCTGAAGAGAAATGGGACCCACGTGACGCAGAGCCGAGTAATCGCCTAAGTGCGGGTGACAAGTACATGGACAAAGGCACACTGTATGTGGCTAAGTTCAACGATGATGGTTCAGGCACTTGGCTACCACTGACTCTGAGCAGTAAGACCACAAACGGCGGTAAGCTAGGTGATTCATTTGATTCTCAAGCAGCACTTATCATTAATACCGCAGGCGCAGCCGACCTTGTAGGCGCAACGCCAATGGATCGCCCTGAATGGTGCTCTGTTGACCCAATGACAGGTACGGCTTACCTTACGCTGACTAACAACAACAAGCGTAAAGAAGCGAACTCTGCGAACCCTCGCGTAGACAACAAGTTCGGTCATGTTATTCGTTGGGATGAAGGCAAAACAGCAGGCGAGTTCGATTGGGATATCTTCGTATTTGGCTCTCCAGCAGTAGAAGACAAATCTATTAACCGCTCAGGTCTAACAGACATGAACCAATTCGCCAGCCCTGACGGCTTAGCGTTTGATGCTCGTGGCATCTTGTGGATTCAGACTGATAACGGCGCAGATGAAGTAACGGGCTACACCAATGACCAAATGCTGGCAGTTGTCCCATCTCAGTTAACGGATGACAACGGCAACAGCGCGGTAATTGATGCAAACAACCAAGCACAACTTAAACGCTTCTTTGTGGGTCCAAACGGTTGTGAAGTAACTGGCTTTACCATCAGCCCTGATTACAAATCACTGTTTGTGAACATTCAACACCCAGCAAACTGGCCATCGTCTGAAGATGCAACGGCTCAGACTCAGGGCAATGTTCGCCCAAGAGCATCTACGGTTGTGATTCGTCGTGAAGACGGCGGTGAAATCGCGGTTTAAATATACAACGCAGGCTAAGATCAGAAACATTTCGGTTATCTAGTCTCTGTTCGCTAGCTAAGTAAAATCAAAAAGAGCGATAAGGCCAAATACCCTATCGCTCTTTTTATATTCTATGCATTCTTCGGTTTAAGTAAGAATCCGAATTTTCAAAACTCACGTAATCCTAAGTACTCATCATCCCAAGTACGCGTCATCCTCGATAAGGAGGAACGACTGAATTGGGGATCTCTAACCGTTATCGCAGCTCAGAATTAGCTAACGAACAACCACACACCAACGCCCATCATTAACGTACCTGCAATACGGTTCATCAACTTAACGTTATCGGCTTTGCCCAGCATATGTTTTAGGCTCTTACCGCCCGTAGCATACAAGGTCATGCAGACAAATTCAGAAACCAGAATAATAGACACTAAAATCAACAACTGCGGTGCTAAGTCTTTATTACTGTTAATAAAAGGAGGCAATAACGAAATCATGAATGCCCAGCCTTTCGGGTTCGCGATTGCCGTTACGAAGCCTTGAACCACCAAGTCCCAATCATTGCTGACTTTTGTTGTTTGGTTGTCAGTGCTGATCGCCAGCTTGCCTCTTGAACGCCACATCTGAACGCCTAAATAGAACAAGTAAGCTGCACCAACAAATTTGAAGCCCGTAAATAGCCACGGGTAGTTCAACATAATGGATGCAATACCCAATACCGCAGCAATAGAAACCACCGCAACACCAGCCAATTCACCGATCATCATCCATAATGTACGCTTGTATCCAACACTCATTCCTAGCGTCAAAGCCAAGGTCATACACATACCGGGCGTAATTGACACAAAGAAAAATGTGGGAATAAAAGCCCAAAGTAGTGCGCTATCCATATTATTACCTTATCGACTTATTTTTATTTAAGTGTTTAGCTAGTTGAGCTGTCTTTCTAAGGAGCTACCTTATATTTAGCGACACAACGAAAAAGAGCCACAATACAGCGGCTCTTTTCCATTACCAACCGTAATTTTACTTACGACGGTTTTTAATTCGCTTCATCATAGTCAAACGACGTTCTGCGCTTGCTTGATCTTGAGGCTCTTCGTTCGCGTTGTTCTTACGACCTTGGCGGTTTTTGTACGCCGATTTAGTGTTCAGCTTCTCGATGTAAGCATCACGTTTCTTCGGTTCATAACCCGGTTGTTCAACACGGCGAATACGTTGTTGAATCAGTGTTTCAACTTGAACAACAGTCAACTCTTCTTCGCGGTTAACGAAAGAAATCGCATGACCTTGTTTACCAGCACGACCTGTACGGCCAATACGGTGAACGTAATCTTCCGCTAGGAAAGGCATGTCGTAGTTAATTACATGTGGTAAGTCTTCGATATCAAGACCACGGGCTGCAACGTCGGTTGCTACCATCACACGTGCTCTGCCTTCTTTGAAGTCATCCAAAGCACGACGACGAGCGCTTTGTGCTTTATCACCGTGACAAAGTACCGCTTTAATGCCGTCTAATTTAAGCTCTTTAACAACGTCATTCGCTGTTTCTTTGTAGTTCACGAACACAAGCACTTGGCGCCAGTTTTTACGGCCAATCAGCTCAGAAAGCAGTTCTGTTTTACGCTCTTGATCCACAGGGTAAACCACGTGACCAACAGTAGAAGCCGTTGAGTTTTCGCGCTCAACACTAATACGTTTTGGTTTACGTAGAATATCAACAGACAGTTGGTTTAACTGAGTAGAAGTCGTTGCCGAGAACATCATGATTTGCGGCGATGTTTCTACATCCAACATGATCTTACGAACGGCATTGATAAAGCCCATATCAAGGATACGGTCAGCTTCATCGAATACTAGAAATTCTAGGTTTGCGATAGACACGTTACCCGCTTCTAAGTGTTCTTCCAAACGGCCAGGTGTTGCAACCAAAATATCCACACCCAGTTCTAATTGACGAACTTGTGAAGACATTTTGTTACCACCGTAAACCGCTGAAACGCTTAGTTCAGTGTATTTAACGTAGTCTTTAATGTTTTGAGCGATCTGCGCAGCTAGCTCTCGAGTTGGAGCAAGAATAAGGCCGCGAGCCGTTCCTCTAGACGCCTTTTTACCGCTGTTCAAAAGGTGCTGAATAACAGGCAATGAAAATGCCGCTGTTTTACCCGTACCGGTTTGAGCAGTAGCAAAAATATCATGGCCTTTACGAGCCATTGGAATCGCTTTTTGTTGAATTGGAGTGAGTTTTTCATAACCACACTCAGTCAACGCTTTGACTAATTCAGGAGCAAAACCTTGAGAGGAAAATGACATTGTTACGGGTTCCTTAAGCAGACAGCCTACATTCTTATTTCAGCCGAGCACTATAAAGTAATTAGAGTGATTTATCTCACATTTATCGTGATATAACGCAAACTTTCTCATTTAATCTGGTGTTTACCCCACCTTCAACGAAGTAAACACCGAGATCATCAGTTCAAACAGTAAAAATGGCGCTATTTGATGCCACACAGCTTGAGTAGAATCTGCTCGAGATCGTCCCAAGGCATTAACTGCGAGTCGATCACTTCCAGTCTTGATTCAAAACCATCCAGTGTAATTTCGTTCACTGACACCACTTGATTCGCCACGTTAAACGCATAGCAACCTTGGTCAGTATTCACCACGGCTTTTACACGCTCAGCCGTAAGATCTGACAGCATTGAAAACAGCGCATCAAAGTCGAACTTGTGCTCTGCGCCAAATAGCCAACCGCAACTGAAATAGCCCTGACCTTTATTCTCTTTACGGATGAACGCTTCACCGGGAGGAAGTTGGAATTGAGGCTCTTGTTCAGCGTGATCGTGATGATGCGCTTCAATATGAGAGGAAGCACTGCCGTATACTCTTTCAATGTCCAACACTTCCAATGGCACTTCACCATCGTGAATTAGCTTATGGAAGACTTTTGCTGGCGTTTGATCCGTCACCCAATCATTAAACACATCGATGTCTTCAGAATGAACAAGGTCAACCTTAGTACCAAGAATCACATCTGCACTGTCCAGTTGATCATTGAAATTCTGATTCGACGTGTACTTTTCATTGGATAGGTTTCGTGGGTCAACCAAGCCAAGCGTCGCTTTTAAATCAACATAAGGTGTGTATTGCTCTGAAGTGAGTGTCGCAATAACCTGTTTAGGGTGACCAAGCCCAGTTGGCTCAATCAATAAACGGTCCGGCTTTTGGCGCAGTAAGGCATTAATACCTACCGACATAGGAACACCTGCAGTACAACACATGCAACCACCCGGTACTTCTTTAATTAAAGCACCTTGGTCTGTCATTAATGCGCCATCAATGCCGATTTCGCCAAATTCATTAACCAGGACAGCCCAGTTTTCATTCTCAGGTTTATTTTTGAGCAGGTTCAAAATAGCTGTCGTTTTGCCAACACCCAAGAAACCCGTAATTATGTTTGTAGGAACTTTTTTGGTCATATCAGTTCTCCTTTTTAAGGGAGTATATACACAATCACGGAGAAATTGACCCCAATCGCTTGTTTATACGGAGAATGATTTAAGCCAGAAGTTGTATGAGTGTCACTAGAAAAGGGGGGAACGAAGAAAAATGAATGCTCCAGACGAACTAAAGGCGTACTTACTCAGTACGCCTCACCCTCGTTACTCAATCGTGAGTTCGCGAATCAGGAAGCCTTAAATA
The DNA here is from genome assembly GCF_024347615.1 of Vibrio splendidus. Taxonomy (NCBI): domain Bacteria; kingdom Pseudomonadati; phylum Pseudomonadota; class Gammaproteobacteria; order Vibrionales; family Vibrionaceae; genus Vibrio; species Vibrio splendidus. The sequence goes on from NZ_AP025509.1 coordinate 808,365, forward strand.
TCGACCTGAACATTTAACGAGGAACTAAAACTTTGTTTCTGAATCCATCCAAATTGTGTGTAAAACCTCACTTCTCCTTGCGGTTCGTTATGTTGCTTTACGATTTAACTATGGTTCATTTTTGGGGATATTCAAGCCACCACCAGAGAATCGATCAAAATTGTGACGGCGATTCCACAATTGCCCATAGATTCCATTTATGTAACACGTACATTCCATAAATGAAATTCAACTTTTCATCTTTGCTGCTATAGGATATGCAGAGGACGCGTATAATTTATGACAACCCCGCCTTAACCCATTCAGGAGCCTTATCTCAATGACCAGAAGAGAGAAAATTAAGCAATCCTTATTAGCCAAAATGCCAAGGGATGCTATTAATCAATTTCTCTCAAGAGATAAGACACCCGCTTCCGTTCTCTTTCTTTCTTGTATTGTGGGTGTACTTGCTGGCGTGGTGGGTACCTATTTCGAAGTCGCGGTTCATTTCATCACAGAAACTCGTACCGATTGGCTTAAAGATGAAATCGGTAGCTATTTACCCCTTTGGCTAGCCGCTTTCCTTATTAGTGCTGCATTTGCCTTTATTGGTTACTTCCTCGTTCACCGCTTTGCTCCAGAGGCTGCAGGTTCAGGCATCCCCGAAATTGAAGGTGCGATGGACGGTATGCGCCCAGTTCGATGGTGGAGAGTATTGCCAGTAAAATTCTTTGGCGGTATGGGCGCATTAGGTTCTGGTATGGTTTTAGGCCGAGAAGGACCAACCGTTCAAATGGGCGGCAGTATTGGTCGCATGGTCACCGATATCTTTCGAGTCAAAGATGACGACACTCGCCACTCACTATTAGCTTCGGGTGCCGCAGGTGGTTTAGCCGCCGCATTCAATGCACCACTGGCTGGCATCATGTTTGTAGTCGAGGAGATGAGACCACAGTTTCGCTACTCACTCATATCAATTAAAGCCGTCATCATCTCCGCGGTTTCAGCCAACATCGTTTTTCGATCAATCAACGGACAGTCTGCCGTTATCACAATGCCTCAGTACCAACCGCCTGAACTGGATGCTCTGTGGTTATTTTTGTTGTTAGGCGTGTTGTTCGGCCTGTTTGGTGTGATTTTCAATAAGTTGATTACACTTTCGCAAGACCTGTTTGTGGCAATACACAAGAATGACCGTAAACGCTACTTAATGACAGGTTCCCTGCTGGGCGGTTGTTTTGGCTTATTGCTGCTCTATATACCGGAGTTGACTGGCGGTGGTATTGGTATCATCCCGAACATCACTAATGGCAACTACAGCGCAAACGTGCTGCTGTTAATCTTCTTAGGCCGAGTGATCACTACCCTGCTTTGTTTCGGCTCTGGTGCACCGGGTGGTATCTTTGCACCAATGCTTGCTCTAGGAACGCTCTTTGGTTACGCGTTTGGGCTTATTGCGGCGGCATTCTTTCCTGAACTGAATATTGAACCGGGTATGTTTGCGATTGCTGGCATGGGCGCCTTATTTGCCGCCACCGTACGAGCGCCTATCACTGGCATACTGTTGGTTATTGAAATGACCAATAACTACTACCTGATCCTGCCGTTGATCATCACCTGCTTAGGCGCGGTAATCATTGCTCAAATGTTAGGTGGGCAGCCAATTTACAGTCAGCTGCTTAACCGTACGCTGAAAAACGAGAAGCTAAGACAACAAGACCTCCCTCAGCAAGAGGAAGTACGTTAACGACATTGAGAACGATAGTTCAAATGTGGAACTTAAACGTAACTCGTTAAGTTCCACTAATACAGTCAAGTTCCACTGATACATGAGCAAACCAAGCTCTGTATTTATAAATCACTCAAAAAATAAAGCACACTTTCCTCGTGCTTAATGTCCCGATTTCGTATCAAAATCAAAAAAGCAAACGTTAAACTTGCTATCATCCACTCAAAATTATTTGAGTGTCCTTAACATCTATTGAGGACACAGCTGAGCGCTCACTCTAGAGCAAAAATTCTATAATTGACTCATATTATATAAACAGCTCACATTCTATATAACTCATATCCTATAAATAACTAGTTGGAGAAAGGCGTTGAACTGGAGAAGGTTAACCCAAGTAAAAAATGTGCCGCCATCTCAGGCGTCTTTGGCACTTGGTGTTATTGGACTAGGACAAGCTTGGGCATTATATCTGCCTGGAGTTGGTGAGATCATTCGCCCTTACCTTGCTGCATTTGGCGCACTGTTATTGCTACCCGTTTTACTTCGTTATCTCACCAGCTTTAATACTTTCATCAATGACATTCGTCATCCGCTTAGTGGAAGCTTGATGGCACCAATGAGCATGGCGTTATTGATTCTATGCGACTATTTAGCCGAAATCTCACCAGTCATTGCTTACCCTGTCTGGTTCTGCGCGTTGTTATTGCATTTTACCATGATGGTGTTGTTCTTTAGTTTCCAGATCATCAACTTTAAAATGTCGAACATTGTACCGAGTTGGTTTCTGTATCCGGTGGGGTTAATCAGCAGTTCCTTAGCAGGTTCACAATTTGGGCACACCGTTTTTTCAGAAACACTTGCGGCCACTTGTATCGGTATCTATTTCCTAATGCTGCCAGTGGTGTTGTACCGCTTGGTATTCGAAGGAAACCTGCCACGCCGAGCAAGACCAACCTTAGCCATCATGGCAGCACCTGTGAACCTGTCTTTAGCGGCTTACTTGGTTAACTTCGACAACCCAGACCCGATTCTAACAGGCGCGTTGGCTGGTATTGCTATCACCATGACGCTACTGATCTACTTGTGTTACATACGATTGATGCGTCTGAAATTCCAACCTTCGATTGCTGCCGTCACTTTCCCTTCCGTGATCAGCGCTATTGCCATGCATCGTCTAACTACGTTTTTCGGCGCGGAATACCCGCAATGGTATTGGCTGCACAAGTTTGGTTTCTTCGAGTTAACCATCGCAACCATCCTAGTGATTTGGGTTGCAGGTGGATACGTGAAAATGTACTGGCCTGAGTTTTTTGATACTGACTACATGTCTAAAAAGGTCAAACGTTCTTAGACCTAAGCTAGAAGAGCTTAGTTTGCTCGATCGAATTCTCCAATATTCGATATGTCAGACAGCAGAACCAAACAAAAAAAGGCCTCACAATGTGATAATGCCGTTCGGATAAGCATTATTGCTTGAACCTGAACGGATATTTGGCTGGGACAAAGAGGACTGAACGTGGAAACGTTCGGTCCTTTCTTTTATCTGGAAGAATGAAGTGACTCAAACTGTCTCTCATCCTTTTCAGTTTTACAGGTAGAGTTCCGTCTGGGCTTAAAGCTAACCAACGTAATTGCGCATCAATAAGGTTAATTGCGGCGGTAAAACTGACCCTAGTCGCTCGAACCCCGGCTTCTGAAGCTATCTTAACCATCTCTAATCGCACTAAGTTATAGGCAAGTAATACGCCCCAAAGCTCTTGCTTCACACCGGCAGAAAAACGACTTCGTAAAGTGACGTGACTTTGCAGTTGAGTCTGTTTAATTTCACCATAACCTTCTTCTATCTCCCAGCGTTGCCAATAAATACGCAGCAGGCTTTCTAGCGAGTATCTACTAGGGTCTGTAAGTGAAGTAATAAAACCTTTTATCTCACCTTTTGGCTCTTGATATAGGACTAATCTAGCTTCCCAACGTGCGGGTAAATTCGGATTCTGCCGTTGAGCTTGAGGAGATATGGGCATTGAGATGAGCATGTCGTTCTCCGCATATTTCTCCAACACTTCATAGCGTAGCTTACGTTTTGCCGGCATTAACCAGTGAGCATTTTCCGCACTCTCTTGCCACGACAACAAGAGGTCTGCCGAGAAATAACAACGATCAAATAAGGTCAATGAATGTGCGGGGATATCATTGAATAGACGCTTAGCTAAGGTCGTTTCACCGACATGACAGCCATCAAAAGCCGCCCCCATAATCATTCGAGTTTCTGTTGACATCAAAGCGACTAAACGAAGTTGAGGGTAAGGTTTCAATTTTTTAGAGATGAACCCAAATTCTTCAGCGTTCTCTGGGGAATCTTGGCACCTAAATGTTGTTCCATCCACAGCAAGAACATTAAGCTCCAAGTCTTTATCTTGTTGAAGGATATCTCCGTTCCAAGCCTTTACCGTTGTGTGAAACAGAGCCGCTAATGGACTCTCATCTAGACGTCGGCGTGAATCAGTTAGGACACTAGGTGCAACACGAGACCAGCTATCTTCAGGTTTAGGCTGAAGCGCAATGTCTAATGAACTGCATACCTCTTTGATAGACATGTTGCGTTGCAGCCCCATCCAAATAACTAACCAGACAGCTTGCTGAGCGGGAAGCCGACGTCGTCTTATGCTCGCTTTATTGGTTTCAAGAAGAGCTTGTTCTATCCACTCAATCTGAATGGCGTCGACGACAGATTCATAATTGTCGGCATCTTCAATGGTCTCGTGTGCCATTGCTAATTCTTGTTCAAGCATAAAAAAATCCCCATCAACGTTGTTGATGGGGATTATCTGCTAACTGCAAGATCGTTCAAGTCTTCTTAAACGATCGGCATTATCACAATGTGAGGCCTTTGAATAGGCAAGGTGTTAATAGTTCAGGCGAGTGTTAATAGAACTAGTGAGAGCTATTAGAAATTAGCGTGAGGGCCAAATACTTCGTAGTGTACGCGTGAGCGATCTACTTTAAGTGCGTCTAACTGCTCTACGATGTTCTTCATGAAACCAACAGGTCCACAGATATAGAAATCACTCTCTTCAAAGCCTTTAGTATCAGAGATAGACGCTAGATCCATTTGACCTTGATGTGTGTTCTCACAAGCAGACTCGTCTTTGTTCATGTACCACGTTTTCGCTTCCCAACCTTTGTCAGCAACAATATCTTTAACACGAGTCGTGAAAGAGTGTTGGCCTACGTTTTCACAAGCGTGAAGGTAAAGAACCGGTTCGTTTTTCTGCTCGTTGTTCAAGAACTCAAGCATAGACTGCATTGGCGTTACACCCACACCTGCAGAGATGAGCGTTACTGGCTTGCTGCGCTCTTGATACATAAAGTCACCTGCTGGTGCGTATAGGCTAACCTCATCGCCGATAGCAACGGTATCGTGCATGTGGTTAGAAACAACACCTTGCGTTTCTTGACCTTGCCCTTCACGCTTCACAGAGATACGGTAGTATTTTCCGTTCGGCTTGTCTGACAGTGAATACTGACGAATTTCGCTGTATTGTGCGCCTTCAGGTTTCACTTCAATGCCGATGTATTGTCCTGGTGTGTAATCCAAAACCTCACCGCCATCTTTTGGCTGTAAGATGAAGCTTGTTACGAGTGCTGACTCTTCGATCTTGTCTGCAATTACGAATGCACGTGCTGCTTCCCAGCCACCAACAGCCTGCTTGCGCTGTAGATAAAGTTCAGCTTCACGGTCGATGAATACTTGCGCTAAGAATAGGTAAGCGGCAGTCCATGCTTCTTCTACTTCTGGAGTAAATGCCTCAGTAGCTAATTCACGCAATGTTTCAATCAGGTGCAAACCAACAATTTGGTAGTGCTCTGGTTGAATGTTAAAGCTTGTGTGTTTCTGTGCAATACGTTCAACCGCGGTGGTTAACGCTGCTAGGTTTTCAATGTTTTTAGCATAAGCCGCGATAGCTTCAAACAGTGCCACACCTTGGCGACCTGTTCTTTGGTGAGTCATATTGAAGATATCTTTCAATTCAGGGTTATGCGTGAACATACGTTGATAGAAGTGTTGAGTTAAAGCAGGGCCTGCGCTTTCTAAAAGAGGAATCGTCGATTTGATGATGTTGATATGTAGATTGTTTAGCATTGATTTACTCCGAACACTTAGTCTTTTGACCACTTGAGTCAAATTGACTAGTTTTATTTAAAGATGACTTTATACCAATTCATTCTCAATGAGCTCTCTGGCTACATTTTTTATGAGAATCACGTGGACTGATAAATGAGCATTAATTGATTCAAATCAACTATAGGTCAGTTATTCAGTCATATAGACAACACGTAATGGACACATTGCACAAACGGTGCCAACATGCGAAAGCTTGCTGTGTCTGGCATCCTTTCAAAAATCCACTTCAAACTTTAGTCAAAAAGACCTTTTTTTTGTGTCATAAAGACTCTACCATGTATAAAAATACAAACAGTATGAGCCCTTTATGCAAGATATCTCAGCATCCACTCTCATGGAAATGACCATTGGTTTAGCCAGCGGTGTGAACGATCAAGACCGTTTTAATCGCCTAATCGATGCCATTCGTAAAACCATAACGTGTGATTGTGTCGCGCTTTTAAGCCTTCAAGGCGACACGCTAGTACCCATCGCAATGCAAGGGCTCAGTCGAGATACATTCGGTCGCCGCTTTATCATTTCGGAACACCCTCGCTTTGATGAGATTTGCGCATCACGTTCTCCTGTTCGTTTTGATGCTGATAGCTCATTGCCTGATCCTTTCGATGGCTTACTGATCGACCACGACGGCGATTTACCAATGCATGCCTGCATGGGTTTGCCTCTGCTGTTTGGTGACAAATTGTTAGGAGTGCTAACCCTAGACAGCCTAAAACCTGATGTCTTTGCGAATATTCCTGCTCGTAACCTAGAAGTTCTCGCTGCTATTGCGGCTTCAACCATGCAGATGGCGATGACTTTCTCGCAACTTGAGCATCAAGCAAAACAGTCAAAACAATTACTGGAAGAGTTGAACGTAGAAGCGTGGGAACGTGACGGCGGCGAGTTGATTGGTAACAGTGACACCATGGTCGCGCTTAAGAACGATATTGCGGTTGTAGCGCCGTCTGAGTTTAATATTCTGATTCATGGTGATACTGGTGTTGGTAAAGAGCTCGTTGCTCGTACCCTGCACCACCAATCGCAACGTAAGCGTAATCCGCTGGTCTACGTGAACTGTGCTGCTATTCCTGAGAACTTGGTAGAGAGTGAACTCTTTGGTCACGTTCGTGGCGCATTTACTGGCGCAGACAAAAACCGCTTAGGTAAGTTTGCTCTAGCCGATGGCGGCACACTGTTCTTAGATGAAATTGGTGAATTGCCTTTGGCAGCACAAAGTAAGTTACTGCGTGCGCTGCAAAACAACGAAATCCAACCGGTAGGCCAAGACAACATCCAAACCATTGATGTTCGTGTTCTGGCTGCAACCAACCGAGACTTAAAGCAAGAAGTTGAAGACGGTCGATTCAGAGCCGACTTGTATCACCGACTTAGTGTGTACCCTATCGCGGTACCTGCATTGAAAGAGCGTGGTGACGACATCAGCTTATTAGCTGGTTTCTTCCTAGAACAAGCGCGCCGTAAGCTTGGTATAAACCAAGTTAAGTTCCGTTCTGATGTTCTGGTATTCCTAAACCGTTACGGTTGGCCAGGTAACGTTCGTGAGCTTGAACACGTTATCAGCCGTTCAGCACTGAAAGCATTGGCTCGCAGCACTAACAAAAACCTCGTGACAATCACTAAAGAAGATTGTGGTCCACTCGACCAAGATCAACCGATTGCGACGACACAGGTAAAAAACACACCATTATCAACACCAACGATCGACCTATCCGCTGGTTTACGTGGCGCGACGGACGATTTTCAACGCAGCATCATTACTGAAGTGTTGGAAGATGCCAACTTTAACTGGGCGCAAGCAGGACGAGTTCTGAAAACAGACCGAGCAAATCTGACTCGACTGTCTAAGCGTTTAGGACTAAATGTGGCTAAGTCTCACACGATCGAACGGACAAAATAGATATTAGCGGTTTGTTGCGAGCATCTAGCAAAACTTGTGTATATAATGCTGCAAATTGTAACGCTAATTTTAAATATGTAGAGAGAGTTATGAAGTTTATCCGTTGGTTCTTAGGTCGTGTCATCTTGTTATTGAATTTTGTATTCAGCCCACGTGGTGTGAAACGTTCTCAAGAAGAGCAAAGCAAAGTGAATGAGCAGGCAAAGACGCACACGTTATACCAATTCGAAGCGTGCCCATTTTGTGTAAAAGTGCGCCGCGCGATGAAACGTCAATCGGTTCAATTTGAACTTCGTGATGCAAAGAACAATGATCAACACCGTGCGGAGCTTGAAGCTGGTGGCGGTCGCGTTAAAGTGCCTTGCCTACGTATCGAAAAAGATGGCAAAACTGAGTGGATGTATGAATCTTCGGATATCGTTACTTACTTAGAAAAGCAATTCGCATAAGCTAACCTGCGAAACGAAAGTCAGATACAAAAAATCCCTCAAATATGAGGGATTTTTTATGTCTGTTATTTGGATCTCGTCGCTTTCAATTTAGGGAAGAAAGCTCAAATGACTACTTCGACACAATCAGCATCAATTCTACACGGCGATTACACGCCTTGCCTTGCGGCGACGCGTTAGTACAAGCCGGAACGTATTCGCCAAAGCCGCGAGTGTAAATAGCACGACTCGAAACATAGTTACTTTCTAAGCGCGCTTTCACTTCTTTTGCACGTAGCTCAGAAAGCGGATCATTAACACGATCACTGCCCGTATTATCAGTATGGCCCTCAATCACCACATCAATATCTTGGCGTTGAGAAAGGTAACTGCCTAAAGTATCCAGCCATTGATTGTAGGCTGGCTCAGGGAATGCCGAACCCGTTTTAAAGTTCACGTGCTGTTCCAGCTTTACCATCACATGGTTGCCCGGCAGTACTTCAAAATCGATACGGTTTTGTCTTAAAAAAACTTCCAGTGGGTCATTAGTCGAGACACCACGTCCATAGTTGGTTGTGATGGTTTTTTGTTGATGAGTGCTGTTCTGGACTGAGTAACTGCGATTGCTCGCTACAGATGTCGTTTGAACCACACCCCATTCAGGATGCATAAGGTCGTAACCGGTTTGCGGTGCAGTTTCTAGCAGATCGTCACCTAACATACCTGTTGGTAACGTCGTTTCACACCCTGCCAAAGCTATGCTTAACATTATCGCTAAATATCTCATTACTTCACCAACCACTCATGCAGATAAACCATTCACTAATGTCTATATCGGCACCAAGGGAAAAACTTTAGATAAAAACTTTATACGAAAAGAAAGCACATCCCAAAAAAGTGCTTTTGATCACAGTTAACCGTCAACTAGCCTGTCATCACCCTCTAGTTCGAACTGTTTGCATTTATTTACCTTATAATTGTTTTCCAATTCGTACTAAATAGTTAGAATCTCACGACTTCTCAACGCTAGAGCAAACATTATGTTTAAACCATTTACTAAATTCATCACAGCACTCGCTGCCGTACTTATTATTGCGGGTTGTAGTGAAACAGACGAGCCACAGAAAGGCGTTCAATACGAAGCACTTCCTACTGCTCTAACTGAATTTAACCTGTCTCCGATCACTGAAATCTTCTCTCTAAACTGTGGTCACTGTCGTCAAATGGAAAGTGCAATTCCAGAGATTGAGTCGCTAACAGACCAAACTATTGGCAAGATGCATGTAACGTTCAATGAAAGTGCTCAAATCAGCGCAATGATCTACTACACAGCAGTGATGCAACTTGACGCGACACCTGACCACGCGTTCATGGACGACCTATTTGGTGCCGTTCAAATGGGTGCAGATGCAACGCCAGAACAGCGTCAACAAGCATTAGAGACAGCGTTCACTTCTCGTGGTTTGGTTAGCCCATACCAACTGAACAAAGAACAGCAAGTTGCTCTATTTGACTACGTTAAGAAAGCAGAAGAGATCTCAGTAAAAGGTCAAATCAACTCAGTACCAACATTTATCATCAACGGTAAATACCAAGTACTCACAGCAGGTCACCAAGACGTTGCTGGCATCGCAAAAACGATCAACTACCTTTTGACTCAACCCTAATAACGGCTTTAGCCAATTGATTAACACACTCTGTATTAACTGCGAAATTCTGCATTAACTGTCAAATTATGCATTAACTATGAAATACAGCATTAACTATAAATAGGTTTTACTATGTCTAAATTTATCATCCCGGTCATTGTCTTTATTTTGGCTGGCTTCATGATCTACCGCACTTGGATGAATCATAAATCTGGCGAAGAAAATATCGAGCAAGGCCAACAGTTCCTTGTCGAAAACGGCGCTAAAGAAGGGGTTGTTACGACTGAAAGTGGTCTTCAATACCTAGTGCTTGAAGAAGGTACTGGTACAGAGCACCCAACTAAGAACAGCAAAGTAACGGTTCACTACCACGGTACACTTATCGACGGCACTGTTTTCGACAGCTCTGTTGAGCGCGGCGAGCCAATCTCATTTGCTCTTAAGCAAGTAATCAAAGGCTGGCAAGAAGGTTTGACTTACATGGTTGAAGGCCAAAAAGTTCGCCTGTTTATCCCGAGCCAATTGGCTTACGGTAAAGGCGGTTCAGGCCCTATCCCACCGTCATCGACTCTGATTTTTGATGTTGAGTTAATCTCTATCAAATAATCGAAGAGACTGATATAAGCCCCAACATACGAGCTATGTTGGGGCTTTTTTATATGTGAACGTTTGAATAGTTGAAGCCACTTTTGCAACGACTGAATATACCGTCAAAAACCGATCACTAGACGACTGGTCTAATTTAATTTATAGTACTGCCCATGAACGAAAAAACGAATGACACACGCCTGCATGTTTTAGATGTTGGCTACCAATTAATAGTGAACAACGGCTTTAACGGCGTTGGCTTATCGCAATTGCTTAAAGAAGCGGACGTGCCGAAAGGATCGTTTTACCACTACTTTAAATCGAAAGAGCAATTTGGCGAGGCTCTGATCCAACACTATTTTGAGACCTACATCAGCAGAGTTGAAACTATTTTGGTTCATGGTGAAGGCAACCATTACCAGAGAATTATCAGTTATTTCACTCGATGGTCACAGATTGAAAACGGTACCTGTAACGCTCATAAATGCTTAGTAGTTAAGCTCAGCGCTGAAGTTTCTGATCTTTCTGATCCTATGCGTCAAGCCTTACTAAAAGGGGCTGAAAAAGTGACATCTACGATACAACACTGTGTTGCTGGTGGTATTGAAGATGGCTCCATTAAAGTTAAAGACAGCCAAGAAACCGCTCAAAATCTATATTCTATGTGGTTGGGCGCAAGTTTGTTGAGCAAACTAAGCCAGAGCTCAAGCAGCTTAGAATCAGCTTTAAACCTAACCCAACAGATTTTAAAAGGTAAAAACTAACCACGTACTGTGTTTAGTCTTTATTAACGACAGATAACCCGCCCTCTTATCAATTTGATGACGGCGGGATTTTTAGACAACAAGACTAGACGACTGGTCTAATTCCAAATGAACATAATATAAAATTAAGGATATCCAATGACTCAACAAGACAATCGCCGCATCGTATTGGCTTCTCGCCCAGTTGGCGCACCGACTCAAGATAACTTCCGTTTAGAGTCAGTAGCCGCACCAACAATTAAAGACGGCGAGATGTTACTTCGCTCAGTTTATCTTTCTCTAGACCCATACATGCGTGGTCGTATGAGCGATGCTAAATCTTACGCAGACCCAGTTGCGATTGACGAAGTGATGGTTGGTGCAACCGTATGTCAGGTTGAAGAATCAAACCACGCTGATTACCAAGTTGGCGAATGGGTACTGGCTTACACAGGTTGGCAAGATCTTGGTGTGTCTAACGGTGAGGGCCTAATCAAACTAGGTAAAGAGCCAACACACCCTTCTTACGCACTAGGCATCATGGGTATGCCTGGCTTTACTGCGTACATGGGGTTACTTGATATCGGCCAACCTAAAGAAGGCGACACTCTAGTCGTTGCGGCTGCAACAGGTGCAGTAGGCGCAACAGTTGGCCAAATCGGCAAGCTAAAAGGCTGTCGCGTCATTGGCGCTGCTGGTGGCCAAGAGAAGTGTCAGTACGCAAAAGAGGTACTGGGCTTTGATGAATGTATCGACCATAAAGCTGACGATTTCGCAGAACAACTGGCTAAAGCGTGCGACAACGGTATCGATGTTTACTTTGAAAACGTTGGCGGCAAAGTATTCGACGCGGTAATGCCTTTGCTTAACACAGGTGCTCGTATTCCTGTGTGTGGCCTTATCTCTCAGTACAATGCAACATCACTTCCTGAAGGCCCAGATCGTATGTCTAGCCTTATGGGCACTCTTTTGGTCAAGCGTATTAAGATGCAAGGTTTCATTATCTTTGATGATTACGCACACCGTTACAATGAGTTTGCTGTTCAAATGACAGAATGGTTGTCTCAAGGCAAGATGCATTACCGTGAGCACCTAGTTGAAGGCCTAGACGAAGCGCCACAAGCATTCATGGGTCTATTGGAAGGCCAAAACTTCGGTAAGCTTGTTATCAAAACAAACGAAGCTAAATAAATTTAAAAACTGAACCAGTTAACTAGGTAAAATCATGATTACTTTGCATCACCTAAACAAATCTCGCTCAAAACGAATCATCTGGCTACTGGAAGAGCTTGGTGTTGATTATCAAATCAAACCATACCAACGAGACAGTGTAACGTTTCTAGCACCACCAGAATTGAAGTCCGTTCACCCTCTTGGTAAATCTCCGGTTATTGAAGACGATGGTGTTGTGATCAGCGAATCTGGTGCTATCACCGAGTACCTAATCGACAAATACGGTCAAGGTAAGTTCGCACCAGTGCGCGGCACAGCTGACTATGTAGAATATTCACAGTGGCTTCACTTCGCTGAAAGCTCTGGCATTCTGCCAATGCTACTTAAAATCTTTGTGATGAAAGACGGTTGCGAGACTAATTTCCTTGGTGGCTACGCTGACGATGAAAACCAAAAGATCTTAACTTACGTGAATAATGCACTTGAAGGTAAAACCTACTTGGTTGCAGACACACTAACAGGTGCAGACTTTATGATGTCGTTCATCGTAGAAATCGTTGGTAACTTTGGTGCAACTGCGCTTTACCCTAACATTGCTAAATACGGTAAGCTTTTGGCTGACCACCCTGCTTACCAAAAAGCAGAGCAATTAGAGCTAGAACACTCGAACTGATCGAGTTTCAATCAAGCTCGGACACACTTAGGATAAGCACAAGCAACTAAATGAAGCCAAAGCCGATTTATCTTTCGCTTTGGCTTCTCATTTGCCTTGATTTCGACAACAATACCGAACTCTAACTGAACAGCCATAGAGTTTGATTTTCATGTCAGCAAACCTTGCTCAATACACTCCACTGCTTCCCTTAAACCAAACCGCGACTCAAGACTTGTCGATACCGACTCGGTTTACGTTTCCGTATTACTATACCCCGCACCCTACGTGTGAATTAGCTATGCTGCAGCTTCAACAGTCACTCACCGACTGTGGTGTAAACGAAACCTCGCAAGGTAATCTCTACGCTGTTCTTCTTGTTCAGGATCCAACAACTCAAGAGCTAGGCTACCTTTCTGCATTTTCCGGTTTGCAGTTAGATCCGTCTTTGGCCTCTCAGTTAAACAACATTAACTTTGTTCTACCAGCCTTCGATTCAGAACAGTTTCAATCTCACAATAGTGCAAACCTCGCTCGCCAATCACAACTAGCGGATGACATTAAGAAGCTACAACAATCGCACAACCTAGACGTATTAGTGGCTGAGCTTGAAGAGTTAACAATCGAATCAGCACAAGCCATCGAAGCCTTTCAGTTGGCGATGACCGCGAATAAAGCTCAACGTAACGAACTCAGAGAGCAAGCCAATCAAGAAAAGGCATTGGGGAATCTAGAGTCAGCGGCGAATTTGCTCAAACAACTGGGCAATCAAAGTAGCCAAGAGAAACGCGACCTAAAAGCGCTTCGTATCGAATGGAAGCAAAAGATCGCAGAACGCCAATCACAAGTTGATTTGATCGAAAGCGAACTGAAAAACCGTAAGCAAGACCACCAAGCCATTTCAGAACAGTTGGAAACTCAACGTCTCTCTCACTATCGCTTTATCAATCAAGCTCTCGAATCAAAGAGCCTACTTGAATTGTTAGATGGCAAAGACGCACTTGAAGGCTCTGGCGACTGTTGCCTGCCCAAGCTGCTTAACTTTGCTTTTGAACACGGGTTTAAGCCATTAGCTTTGTCTGAGTTTTGGTGGGGATTACCTCCAAGGGCGGTCATTCGCCAACACGGAAACCTCTACCCGGTTTGTCAGAGTAAAAGCTTTGAGATCCTCGACCACCAGCTAAACGGCATCGAGCTAGAAGATAATCCGCTTATCGTGAACCCTGCGGTTGGTAAGTCTTTTGATATTGTTTATGAAGACAATGAGATCGTGGTGGTGAATAAACCCGAGGAGTTCTTGTCGGTTCCTGGTAAGTTTATCGAAGACTCGGTTTACACACGCATTAAAGCGCGTTACCCGAATGCGACAGGGCCTTTGATCATCCATAGATTAGACATGTCGACGTCAGGCTTGTTGATCTTGGCGCTCACGGCGGAGTCAAACAAGCACATTCAGAAGCAGTTCATTGATAGAACCGTAGAGAAGCGCTACACCGCTTTGTTAGATGGTGAGATAACGGGTGAATCTGGCGATATCAGCATGCCTTTACGCGGTGACATCACAGACAGACCAAGACAACTGGTTTGCCATGAACACGGCCGAAACGCAGACACCTATTGGGAAGCGATTGGTACCAGTAATGGTAAAACCAAGGTTCACTTGTATCCGAAAACAGGCCGTACCCATCAGCTGCGTGTGCATTGTGCTCATCCATTAGGCCTTGGTGTACCGATTCGTGGTGACGACTTATACGGATACAAACGCGAACGCTTGCACCTACACGCGGGTTACCTAAAGTTGATTCACCCAACAACCGGTGAATGGATGGAATTTGAAGTGCCTTCTGAGTTTTAAGCTGTTCTTATCGTGCTAAAACTATTAGCGCGATAAAACGATTACCGCGATAAAACGATTGCCGCTATGAAACGATTACCGCGCTAAAATTTTTGTCCCATTAAAACTTTTTCTCGTTAAAGCTCTTATTTCACTTAAATTATTGTTTCGTAAAATTTTTATCTCATTAAACGCATCAGGGTTCTAAATCTGCTTGAGATATAGAACCCTGAAGTTTAATTTTTTTATGTGCTTATCACAGGCCGGTAGCGTACTTTCGTTACTAACTTCAATGTTGCAGACGCCTAACCCATAACATCAGTGCGTTGTTCCACACACTCGTAAGAGCCCATTTCGAACTCACGGCAGATCCAAGGTCGGTTTTCGTAAATAGTACACATCAGTGTTTCTCTATCTACCGCAGAGCACCAACCGTCATCTAATCTCAGCATGGTTTCGCCGCCCCACTCGTCATAAGCAATATGCTCTTCAGGAACGCCGGTATCTGTGATGATCATAACCTCTAAACGACAACAGCATGCCTGACAATTGGCACAAGTTACTTCAGGTTCGGTTACGTTCTTTATCTCTATGGTCATAAGTGACTACACTGCTAAATTTTGCGTATAGTAATCGAAACCGTCCGCTACGGCTAATAAAGAAAGTAGATGACGGTGTTTTCATGGATGTAGAAATAACAATGGGCGTTGTGATTTGCTCACAACGCCCATTAAGTTTTCTCGTTTTAGCTGAATAACGACCCTATTTAGAATAGGCTCGCGAAAAACAACTTAACGTAATCCATCAGACGTTTGAATATTCCACCTTGTTCAACAGCCTCTAGCGCAATCAATGGCTGAGTTTGCACATCTTCACCATCGACTGTGTAATGAACCACACCTAGTGTTTGACCTTCTGCAATCGGTGCCTTCAACTCAGAATTAAGTTCAATCGATGCCGTTAGCTTTTTACTGTCTGACTTAGGCAGTGTGATAAACGTGTCTTCTGCAACACCCAGCTTCAATGTATCTTTGGCACCAAACCATACCTTCTCTTCAGCGACTTCATCTCCACCTTGATGTGGGTTTAAAGTATCGAAGAAGCGGAAGCCATAGCTCAACAACTGTTTGCTGTCTGACTCACGGCTCTTAACGCTTGATGCGCCCATAACAACCGCGATAAGTCTCATCTCACCTTGTGTCGCCGAACTCGCTAAACTGTAGCCAGCGCCAGAGGTATAGCCCGTCTTCATGCCATCAACCGTCAAGCTTCTATCACGCAGTAAGCCATTACGGTTGTGTTGTGTGATGCCGTTGTAACTGAACGAACGTTCGCTGTATAAGCCATAAACATCCGGTAAATCACGAATAATCGCACGACCTAGTAGTGCAATATCGTAAGGAGTCGAATAAAGATCGTCAGCGTCTAAACCATGCGCGTTGGCAAAATGGGTGTTTTCTAATTTCAGAGACGTGGCCCAAGAGTTCATAAGATCCACAAATGCATCTTGTGAGCCCGCAACGTGTTCCGCAATCGCTACACTCGCATCGTTACCTGATTGAATAATCAGTCCGCGGTAAAGGTCCATCATTGCTACATCGGTATTCACTTCGATGAACATTTTTGAAGAGTCAGGGAAGTTCTTCGCCCACGCGTTCTCGCTGATTCGTACCTGATCGTCAGCAGAGATGTTGCCTCGCTTCATTTCTTGCCCAGCCACATAGCTAGTCATCAGTTTGGTCAAACTCGCTGGGTTTAACTTAGTGTGTGCGTTTTTTTCTACCAGCACATCACCAGAATTAAAATCAATTAACACATACCCTTTTGCGCCTAGGCTAGGTGGGCTTGGTACTATAGAAGGTGCTGCGATAGCTGCATTACTTACCATCGCTGCGTTACTTACAATGAATATACTTAATAGAGGGAGAGAGTATTTGGAAAACAGTTTCATTGAATCAAACCTAAGTTAACGTTTTGAGCAGTATAGACAAATGCTAGCAAAAGAAGCGCGAACTTTACGTTGCTTTACGTATTTGTACCATTCGTTACAAATAAAAAAGTATAATCTGCGATCTGACCATATTTTCAACAACTAATATTGACTCAACAAATACATCCAACGCCTAATTCTATCGCTCAGGCATACGTCTAAATAACATTTCAACAAAGCCAGTAATACGCTGTTTGCTTTCGCTTGGCTCTAAATCAGGTTGAATGCCAGACTGTGCTAATGCTTGCCATTGTACGACCTGAGAGTTAGGTACGAAAAAAGCAATGTACAGCGATCCTTTCTCGGCGACCTTTCCGTCACCATCATAAAATGGCACCCCTGTTGAAAGCTTAATCGCATCGAAAATCGAGTCATCATTTAACTCTGATTCTTCGGCCAATCCAAAACCGACAACAACATCACCAACTGCACCATTTTGATTCAGTTGATAACCTTTCGTAGCGAGTTGATCTTCAATCGCATCACGCACTAGATCGGTTACTACGGTCTCATCGTATTTTTGAGAAAGGTAAACCTGCTCTGATTCAGGGTGCCAAGAGTACGTCGTCACTCCGTGTTCCATGAACTCAAAATCACCACTGGTGACCACACCATAATTGTGCGTTGGCGGCATTTCTTGTGTGGTACATGCTGTCAGTCCAATCGCTATCAAAGCCAATAATGCTGCTTTTTTTATGCTTTTTGTTGCACAAATGGATCGTTTTATCATTCGCGGCTTCCTTACCTATATAAGAATAAATATCAATTAACCTCCCAACATAAATAGTAATTATGTTAATAGAAAGGTCATTAAACGTTTGCGTAATCGCTAACCTTCACTTCTGCCCGTTTTGGGGGTTTAATCACAAAAACAGAGTTGGTATAGTCTACCTCGTTAAACATAACCAGACCATTCGAGGCACGGAGCTTCCTCAATCATCTCATGAAGAGAAGAATTGGTACCGACAAAGTATCGGCAAATTTAAGAGGGTCAAACAATGGAATTCAATATGGTTGAAATTTTAGGTTACGCGGCATCTATTATGGTCGCAATTTCATTAACAATGAAAGATATCGTTCGTCTGCGTGTCCTTAACTTTATTGGCTGTACTCTCTTTACAGCATACGGCGTTATGATTGACGCATGGCCAGTGGTCGCGACCAACGGTTTCATCGCTTGTGTAAACATCTACTTCCTTGCAAAAATGCAAAAGGAAAAAAAAACGGAAGCGATGAAAGCAGCGAAAGCTTAAATTAGCGATTAGCATTTCAAATATTTCTGAAAAAGCCCAAATAGAGCGATCTATTTGGGCTTTTTTGTGTCTGTCGTTCTCAAGAGCATGATTTCCAATTTTCTAGCCTTTGAAGACATCGATTCTTTCAACTGGTCACATATAAGCAACGCGATATTCGTTCTTTTGATACGTCTGAGTATTGTTACGTCCCCTCTCTTTTGCTTGATAAAGCGCTTTGTCAGCTTTATCGATCGCTGTTTCAATATCAGTGAGCGCTCGAGCGTGACAACAGCCAGCGCTGATTGTGACAGGTGACACCAAACCTTGCAGTTGCTCTACACTTCGTCTTAGTTCTTCAGACAATTCGAATAATTCGCGCTCATCACAATCAAACGTCACCAAAATAAACTCTTCACCGCCATAGCGTGCAATCAAGCGGCGGCGATTAACAAATCTCTTCAGTGATTTTGCGACCTCACAGATAACCCTATCGCCTTGAGCATGACCATATTGATCGTTCACCCGTTTGAAATGGTCAATATCAAGCAAAATGACACCGACATTTGTTAGCGGATAAGGCGACCTTTGAGCAATTTTCAGCTTTAACTGCTCGATAAAACTCCGCCGGCTAGGAAGACCAGTGAGGTAATCAAGGCTCGCAACATCCAAGATTTTGAGATGACGATGCCGCAGGTAAAGCACCAACACGATGATAATGCTCAATAGGCTCACGACCAAAGCCATCAAGCTAATGAACAGCAAACTATGATTTCTATTGAGCTCCTGCTCTAAAATACCGGCGGAAATGACCCAATTCAGATAGGGGTAAAACTTATAGAAGACGTTTTTGTTGGTCGTACCATTGTCACTGGAAATTGAATAGCTAAAGTGACCTTCTGGCTGGGTTGCGATTCGATCAATTAGCAGTTCGGACGAGTAGCCTATCAAAGCTTTCAATGACTTGTGTTCATAATCAGGATGAAGCACTAAGTTGCCCTGAAGATCAATAATGTACACATATCCGCTATCACCGAATGCGTACTTTCTCAGCTTGTCTTTTAAGCCTTCAAGATCGACCAAATACATCAATTCTTCTTTATAGGTCGTCGCGACCAAAGTATTACCACTCGGTAGCCTCATCGAATAGGCAACTTTTGCACGCCGACTTATCTCATGAGGATTAGCATGAAAGTATTCGATCATACCAGAGTCGATACTGAGCTGTTTTTGGATATGAGTAAGATGCCCGCGCTTCTTTCCTTGCAAGAAAGGATGGTAGAGGTGAACGCCTTGCGGTGACATCAAATAGATATAACCTGATTGTCCAATGTGCAGTTCACTGGCGATCTGGCTTACTTGTTCAATTTCTTGTTCCGGTGTGGCATGCCATACATGGGACGCAACGGTATCGGTAATTCCTTTGAGATATGTCTTTATCGCCTCATTAACTGTTGTGTCGACAATATCGTAACTCGCATTCACAATCGTTCGAAAAAATAGCTGGTTGGATTCCAATAGTGACCTTTCAGTTCGGTTAAATTGAAAGGCCGAAAGAATCATCGACACAATGGCGAGCGCAATGGAAAAACTAAGAATGTATTTACGTCTGACTTTCAAGATTACCCCATAGATTTATAATTTTAGGTAACGCTGTGACTTCTCTTATATACAGACTGTTTTATATCATGGTTTTATTTTTTACTGAACGAGTATCGATATTTTTAAGGGTTTCTATACGCAATCTGTGACTTAAAGCAAAAACGCCGAACTGGATTCAGTTCGGCGTTTTAATTTTACGTTGAAGTTGATTACTTAAATTACACTAAAACCCTGATAAATAGACTTAAAAGCATTCGTATTTACTGGCTATTACTGCGATCTATTGTCTATAAATGGATTAGTTAGCATTAAATTAAGAACAAACCTGAGTCCAGCTACCATCACTACCCGGTTCAGAACTTGTCCACCAGTTCGCTTGGTAAATACTACCGTTATGAACCACTTGGTCGCCAGTGTTTGCATGGCTTGGGTTACCCGCCCAATCTTTCTGAGGTAAGTCTGGGTAAACCGCTAAACCGGATGTATCACATGTACCTGGGTTGGTGCCACCATCGCCAGGGTTACCGCCACCTGAACTGATATCACCTAATGGTAGGTCTGGTTGCTCAAAGCTAAAGGCATAATCGACTCCGTTCACGCTTACTGCATAGTTAGCAGGGCCTGAGATTGGCAAGTAATACACCATATCTAGCTCATACACACCACCAGCTGGAAGCTCTTCCCATGTAGGCAAAGTAAACGCCACTCGGTGCATAGTGCCATCTAATCCACCAATGTTATCCGCACGAGTATGACCCGAAGCAATCACAGTTAAACCACCACCCGATTGATCTTTTGCATTATCAGGTGCTGACACTGGGATATCGAACTGGAACTCGGTACCGCCCGGAAGTGCTTGGCCTGTGTTGTTTGTAAACGTGATCTTAGGGTTAATTGGGTAGTTTTGGTCACCGACTTTGAAGCCACCAACTGATACCGTAATATCTAGTGCTTCTGTCGGGATAGCGCCCGTCGCTACCTTGTTTCCGTATGGGGTCGCAGACTTAAACTTATCGTAGATAGCTTTCGTCATGGTGTTACCCATGTGGAACTCACCGTTACCGCTGTTACACGCTTGTTCTGTCGTATCGATAGACGTTCGGTTGCCACTTTCATCGAGTACATAACAGTTGTAATCCCCTGCTAGTTCCCAGAACATGATACCGCCGATCTCTTTGTCGATAACGTAGTCTGCTTTCACGTTGATAGAATCTTTATCTTCCGTTGAAAGGAATACGCCCTTCTCTGCGTTCCACAACCAAGGAGCAACCGCTACACTGTCGTAGTTGCGCGTGTAAGTGCCCGTTAGAACATCAGATGGATCATTCACAGGATCAAGCTTGTAAGCCTCTGCATAAGAACCCCAAATGCCTTTCTCTAGGTTCTTCGCGTGCCACATAGGGTTAGAACCCGCGCCCATTTCGTTACCTTTTGGATCGGTATCGTGCCACATGTTGTCGATACCAATTGCACCATGGCCACAGTTATTCTTCTCACCTTCCCCCGTACCTGCTGAACATTCAGCTTGGTTTGGAAGTGCAGCTCGGCCCCAAAGACCATTTTCGCCTCCGGTTACACCTTGCCAACCACGAGTGTAGTAAGGCACACCGATATTAATACGACCTGCTGGCATAGAACCACGGAAGTAATGGTAAGCCCAATCCGTGTTCAGATAACCGATACCACCGTAAGCCGCGGTGCCGTAAACGTTCCACTGTGCTAACTCCGAATCTTTACCTGTATCAAACAATGCAGCGTTATGACCAACGTGATCGTTCCACGCACCGTGAAGGTCATAAGACATGATGTTTACGTAATCAAGGTACTTAGTCACATCGAATGTTTCCATACCGCGTAACAGGTAACCAGAAGAAGGCGCCGCGATAGTTAACATGTAGTGATTGCCATCTTGCGCAGACGCCGCATCAAGCTTCTCACGTAATACTTTCATCAACACTTGGTACGAAGCCCACAGGTATTGACGACGTGGT
This sequence comes from Vibrio splendidus, assembly GCF_024347615.1. Lineage (NCBI taxonomy): Bacteria > Pseudomonadati > Pseudomonadota > Gammaproteobacteria > Vibrionales > Vibrionaceae > Vibrio > Vibrio splendidus. The sequence goes on from NZ_AP025509.1 coordinate 830,038, forward strand.
TCCATGAAGTCTTTGTCGTACGGATTACCGGCACCCGCCATAGAAGTTGGGTATTCATAATCGATATCTAAACCATCGAACTGGTACTTACGAAGCATTTCAACCGCGGAAGTTGCGAATGTCTCGATACCTTGATGGTTAATAGAACCGTCGGCGTTGGTCGTCATGGTGTAAAAACCACCATCAGCCACTCGGCTACCGTCTGTCGCGAAATGACCACCGGTTTCAGCCCAACCACCGATTGAGATTAAAGTCTTAACATCGTGTTTTTTCTTAGCGGTCGCTAATGCACCGAAGTGACCTTTGAAGCCTAAGGTAGGATCAACTTCAACGCCCGGCCACTCTTTACCAACCGCTGCGTTGTTCGGATCGTTCACATCACCCACGTTTACTTTGCCATCTGAGCCAATGCTCACAAAAGCATAGTTAATGTGTGTAAGTTGTTCCCAAGGAATATCATTGACTAAGTAAGCGGCTTGCGGGTCATCCCCTGCACGCCAGCTGGTGAAGTAACCAATGACACGACGTGGGTGATCCGCGCCCATCTTCTCACGGCCTTCATCATCGTAAATCGTACAATAAGGAACATCGACACCTTGAGTTTGATATAAGCCATCAGGGCGACATGTGCTTACTGTTGGCGCGCCATTCACCGTCAAAGAAGCCAGCGCTGAATCTGTCGTTGCGCCTTGATTGTCAGTCGCTTTTGCGTAAACCGCTAAAGAACCCGCTTGAGTGGTTGTGTAATCAAGCGTGTAAGGGCTAGTTGCAGCTGTGCCAATAAGAGCGCCTGCCACATAGAAATCTACCTTATCAACCGTGCCATCGCTGTCTGCTGCTGTTGCGGTAAGCGTTACTACACCACCAACATCGACCGAAGCTGCTGAAAGCGCAACCGAAACTGTCGGAGCTTCATTTCCTGGCAGAGCTGAATCAACAACCACTGAAACTTCACTAGCAAGGCTTGCCGCGCCTTCGTTATCTGTCGCGACAACAGAAACCTGATGATTACCCGACGTTGCAGCCCACGTTGCTTCAAATGGTGCCGCTGTCACAACCGCGACCGAAGAACCATCAACAAAGAATTCTACGGAAGCAACACTACCATCAGCGTCCAGTGCTGTTGCGCTTAATACGACATTGTCGCCTTCAACAATCACATCTGATGCTGTAGGCGTTGTTAATGAAGCCGTTGGTGCTTCGTTTGGTGTACCACCACCGCCATTACCACTACACACATCGACTTTCTTCCATTGTGCGTAATCGCCTTCAAATTGGCTTGGGTTGTTATTTTGATTCCAGTAGTTTGCTGAGTACGCGCTGCCGTCATGTGAAACCTGATCACCACCGGTATATACAGTGGCAGAGTCCCACGTTTCTAACGTTGAGCAATCCACAGCCGCATAGCTATTGAACGCCATTAAGCATGACGCGGTGAGAGTAGTGAGTGTAAAAACCTTCTTGGCCACTCTTCCTTGGTTTAGGTGCATGTTAGCTATCCCTTAAGTTGTTGTTTCAAGATGTTTAATTTAAGTGGGACTTTACTCATCACTTAAATCTCTTCGCAAAACAACTGTAGGTAACAACGCAAATTTAACACCTAAAATATTCTCTATTTATAAAATGACTCGCATTAATTTGTTTATAGCATGCAATGAGTCGACACTTATTTTGCACCAACAACTAATATTAATTTATTTCGGAAAGCTAAAAAATAATGTCTCAAAAATCAGAAATGTGACTCAGCGTTGGGAAAAAATTCGTATCAAAACTAACCAAAAAGTAGAGATTTACAGTCGATTTGGCTTTCTTTTTGGAATTCGCCCACCTTTTGATAACAAATGTGTTAGTATCTGCGGCTTTTTTGACGAACCTCACACTTCTATGCAAGTGTGGGAGAAATACATAGGCTTGAAAGAGCCAAATATAGCGAAGAAATAATGTCCAACTTGACGCAAGTCGCCAACGAAAACATCAACGCAGAAGCTACTTCTATCGATTTCAATAAAGCTCAATCTTTGGGTGAAAAACTGGAACTCGGAAACCCAGTATTTTGGCTTAGTGGGAGTTTTTTAACCCTCTTTGTCGTCCTTGCTTTCACCAACACCTCCGTGTTGTCCGAACTTGTAAACATCGGCTTTAGTTACTCAACTAAGTGGTTCGGTGCTTTCTGGCAAGTCCTACTACTACTCAATTTCATTATCGGCTTAGTGCTTGCACTAGGACGCACAGGCCACGTTCGTTTAGGAACGCTTGCTCTCCCTGAAATGACCACCTTTAAATGGATGTCTATCGTCCTATGTACGCTGCTAGCCGGCGGTGGTGTGTTCTGGGCAGCCGCAGAGCCTATTGCTCACTTTGTTTCAGCTCCGCCACTTTATGGCAACGCTGATCCTCAAGCGATGGCGTTCAACGCCCTATCACAATCTTTCATGCACTGGGGCTTCCTTGCATGGGCAATCTTAGGTGGTTTGTCTTCCATCGTGTTAATGCACCTGCATTACGACAAAGGTCTTCCTCTTAAGCCTCGTACGCTGCTTTACCCAGTGCTTGGCGACAAAGCAATCAACAGCTGGATTGGTAACGTAGTCGACGCGTGCAGCATCGTCGCTGTAGCCGCAGGTACTATTGGCCCTATCGGTTTCCTTGGACTGCAAATCAGCTACGCGTTGAGCGAACTGTTTGGTATTTCCGACAGCTTTGCAACTCAAAGTGTGGTTATCGTTTTCGCTATCGCAATGTACACACTGTCTGCATTGAGTGGCGTGAACAAAGGTATCCAACTGGTTAGCCGTTACAACATCATCTTATCAGTGTGCCTAATCGGCTACATTCTGCTAGTAGGCCCAACGAGCTTCATCATTGATGGCTACCTACAAGGTATGGGCGAAATGGTGGATAACTTCATCCCAATGGCACTGTACCGCCAAGATACAGCGTGGCTAGGTGGCTGGACGGTATTCTTCTGGGGTTGGTTCTTAGGCTATGGTCCGATGATGGCGATCTTTATTGCTCGTATCTCACGTGGCCGTACGATTCGCCAAATGATCGTTTCTATCAGCATCGTTGCACCGCTAGTAACATGTTTTTGGTTCAGCATCGTTGGTGGTAGTGGTCTAGCGTTTGAATTAGAGAACCCAGGCGTAATTTCTAGCGCGTTCGAAGGCTTTAACCTTCCTGCTGTGCTACTGGCAATTACCGCTCAACTGCCGTTCCCTACTTTGATTGCGATTCTGTTCCTTATCCTGACGACCACGTTCATCGTGACAACAGGTGACTCAATGACCTACACGATCAGTGTGGTAATGACAGGCACTACAGAGCCAAACGCAGCGGTACGTACCTTCTGGGGTATCATCATGGGTGCGGTAGCGATCGCACTTATCTCAATGGGTTCAGGCGGCATCTCCGCTCTACAGTCGTTCATTGTGATCACAGCCGTTCCTGTATCGTTCATCTTGCTGCCGTGTCTATGGCACGCACCAAAAATCGCGAAGCAGATGGCAAGAGATCAAGGTCTCGCTTAATGCCTAATCCGATTTAGTTTCGGGTAGCGTATAAAATTAAAAAGCCACTCAAGTGATTCACCTGAGTGGCTTTATTTTATCTGCTCGTTACTTGTATCGACGAAGCTTATTTCTACCGATAGTTCGGCTTATTGAAACTTTTCACCCGCAGCAACCATAAACGACATCTCAACCAATAGCTCAGGATTAGCCAGTTCTGCTTTCACACATGCACGGCTTGGCGCACAGCCTTCAGGGAACCACGATTCCCACACTTCATTTAACGCGTCAAAATTGGCAAAATCTGTTAGGTAAATCGTTACCGACAATACGCGAGATTTGTCACTGTCGACCAAGCTCATCATTTCTTCAGCTTGATCAAAAATTTGCTGAACCTGACTCTTAATTCCTGCCGTTGTATCCGTCTCTGGTACTTCCACAAAGCTTGCGATGCCATTAAATACAGTTACATCTGACCAACGTTTGGTCGGGTTAATTCTATGGATTTTCACGAGCGATTCTCTTCTTATAATTAGGGATTTGCGTCAACGTAATCTAATCCAAATCGTGAGTATTGAAAACAAAAATTGGAAAGCTCGCTGTACCTTTTGAACAGCACTATCGCCTAAACATTGCTTCGGTTCTCAACATCACCAGTATTTAAGTTCATATCGAGACAATAAGTCTCTACCTGTAAAATCTCTAGATAAATATATTAATTATTATTCTCAATGCGAAATTTAATCTGAACTCCTGCGGTCATATTCAGGGATTTTATTAAATGGAGTACTTTTATGCATGTTCAAACCTATGATTTAAAAAAGAGTAATGTCGGATACAACCTAGGCGTGATTGGCGTAGCATTAGTGTTAGCTTGGATTGGTATTTACAAATTTACACCAACTGAAGCGATGCTTATAGAACCCCTAATCTCAAACCACCCAGCAATGAACTGGCTTTACAATCTGTTCTCAGTGCAAGCCGTGTCTAACATGGTGGGTGGTGCAGAGATCATCGTCGCGATTGGATTGATCGTTGGATTTAAGAAACCGACGGTTGCCTTCTACTCAGGCATTGCGGCAGCGGCTATCTTTGTTGTGACACTCAGCTTCCTGATTACAACGCCAAATGCTTGGAAAGTATCGGATGGCATCTTAGTCACTAACTTCTTCCTAGTGAAAGATATTCTATTTTTGGCGATCGCGATTAGCGTAATCGAACGTAACAAACCTCAGAAGTAACCGTAAATCTATAAGCGGCCGAAACTAGAAGTAACCTTAAACCTGAAAATAAAAAGGCTCGAAGCTGGCTAGAAGGAAGCTGCCAGCTTCTAATATATAAGGCGATAATCTAGATGATAAAGTTTAATTAAAATAACAAGTTAAGATCCTAATTAACTTCGTAGAGTAAATGTAACCTATAACAAAAACTCGAACTCTTGAGACGCCTTGGTCGGCAACATCTCGATGACTTCATACTTAGCGATATTCTCTCGTAGAAAGGGATCCTCGGTCAAAATCATGTTTAACTGTTCCCTGTTACTAAGCGTGGATAAAATAACACCACCAGTTCGAGGGTTCTTACGACCCGACAACTGAAAGTGCCCGAGTTCATACTGCTTGTTTAAAAACTCAACATGTTCTGGAATGAAGCGATCTACTTCTTCCAAAGGCACTTGGTATTCAAGAGAAACAATAAACATAATCTTTCCTTACTATAAGAGGAGTTAACATTGAAAGTATTCAGTTACACAGATAACGATTTGCGATAATAATGAGCATCTTGAGCCTTCCCTTTGAACACAGCGTAACTTTCAACGCGTTCAACTAAATCAAATCCTGTATTGGATAATATTTTATTTGAGCCGACATTACCCACTAACGCATAGGCATCAACATATTTAAGGGATGAGTGCTCGGCCAAGTAGATAAATAACTTCCTCACCGCGTTAGACGCAATACCCTTAGAACCAAATGCGTGACCTACTCGATAACCTAGTTCTCCACTTCCAGCGTTCTGGTCAATATCACGAACATTGATTCGCCCACAAATAGTGCCATTAGCGTCTTTGATCAACATAGGAATCATCTCGCCATTGTCATACTCTGTTAGAAAGCTTGTCACTTGCTCGACAACACCCGTATTAGAATAGAAACGGTCTTCCCGAGCTGGGACAAATTGCTCAAACCACTCTCTATTTTCGACTTCAAACTCCAATAAAGCACTGACATCGCTTGGGTGAAGTAAGTGTAAAAATACATCCATAATCAATACTCTGTCGCTTATCTAAAAAGCCGCACCTTATGATTCATACAGCTCAGCTTGTCTATGAATCTAAGGTAAGTCTCTTAACTTCTTAGCAGGGTTGCCAGCATAGATACCTTTCTCGGTGATGTCTTTTGTCACCACACTGCCCGCACCGATTACCACTCCTTCACAAACACTGACAGACAACATTGTCGCATTAGAACCGATGGTAACGTTATTTGCGATAACGGTCCGTCCCCAACTGTCTGGGTTTGGATCTGGTTTGCCATCTTTGAACAAGTCATTGGCAAACATCACCCCGTGCCCAACAAAGCAGTCACTTCCGATGGTCACATACTCACAAATAAAGGTATGAGACTGAATCTTACTTCTGTCACCGATAACCGAGTTCTTTTGAATCTCAACAAAAGGGCCAACGAACACATCATCTTTAAGCTCACAGCCATAAACGTTGCTTGGTTCGATGATCGTGACATTCTCGCCACAGGTAATGTCAGTAATCTGTACCTTTAACACTCTTAGACTGGCCATACTTCCTCTCGACATTAGCGTCACAATTCAACATAAGCGATTGTGCCGTAGCCATTTAAGCACAAGCAAGTTGGAGTAGAGAGAGTTGGCGGTGGATCAAACATTCCACGAGTCTGTTTACTAAAACAACCCAACCAGCAAAACTGACAATAACACTCCACTGATAAAACTTGGGGCATGAAATGGGCGAGCTTTAGATTTTACGTACTCTTTCTCAAGATCTTCTTGATAAGTTTTAACAGCGAGTTCTTTTACGTAGTTATTTTGCATAATAAGCTCCTTTTCAATGAGTAAGAGAAGCTTAAGACTTGAAGTTAGGTTGAGGTAAAGCAAAAATTCAGATTAATTGAACACTTTAGTTTTGTTACTCGAGGACTACTCTGAACACATCGTTATTCACACCGCCAACATCCACTAACTCTCCCGGCTCCATATGAAGCGAAGTGGTGAGCTGTCTAGTCGATTGACGCGTTTTATCTTCTCGAATCACTAACATATCGACAAAGTAGCCTGAGTTTTGCTTTGATATTGAGCCCGAGAAAGTAACACTCTCCTTTCTATTGGCTAGCACCGAACTAAATGTTTTATCCTCTAAAACACCTGCAGAGATGGATGTATCACCATAAAATAGCGTGATGGTTGTTGGGTCGGGTACCAACTCTTGATTGGACGAACACCCTATTAGGGTAAGGCATAGCAGTAAAATGGCTCGAAATTGCATAAGCTGGTTTTCTTTATGGCGTTAAGCGTCTGTTTTTCATATTAAAACACTTCGACTTAATAATCACCATATGTCGGGTCGAAGCTTGGTTATATTGCTTCGAATAAGTTGTGTAGCGAGGCTTGAGATTGGCAGTATCTGTGGTGAGTTAGCAGATCAGACCGCCGGCTTATGTTTCGACTCAATGTTTAAGAGCTAAAGCCGAGATCTGATCGCTATTATCGAGAAGGGTGCAATTAATTTAAGCAACGACGTATTGTGGAGGTGTACCTTCACAGTTAGAAACGACAGCATCAATTTGCACTAAAGCATTCATTGGAATTTCTGAAACCCCTACTACCGTTCTTGCAGGCAGCTCAGCATTAAAGAATGCGGTATAGATTTCGTTCACCGCATCAATATCTGAAATATCCTTAAGTTGAATATTAATTTTCACCGTATCGTCCATGCTATGGTCAACACTTTCAATTATCGCCTTAATATTTTTTAAACATTGTTCCGCTTGCTCTTTTACACCACCAGCAACAATTTCATTTGTTTTCGGGTCTAAAGGCAATTGTCCTGAAATATGATTGTAGTGAGAGAAAGCAACGGTGTGCGAATAAGGCATAAATGGTGCAGCAACAGTATTATTAGCTTCAATAACCAACAAACGAGTGTCTTCAGGCAATTGCGGCGGTGTACCGTCGCCATGTGAAACGGATGTATCAATTTGAATTAAAGCGCCCATTGGTAGTTCAGCGGCATTAACAACCGTTCGCGCTGGTACATAACTTGGGAAGAATTTAGCACATACTTCATTTACCACTTCCGCATCTGCGATATTTTTTACGTAGATAGTCGTTTTAACCACATCATTCATGACATGTCCGATGCTTTCTAAAATAGCTTTAATGTTTGATAGACATTGGGCTGTTTGCGCTTCGATACCACCATAAACCAACTCACCTGTAGTTACATCTATCGGTAACTGAGCTGAAAGATTGTTGTAGTGAGAAAAAGCCGCAGTCTGCGTGGACACAGCACTTTGAGGCGCATTATCCGTATTTCTTGATACCTTAACTAGTGCGCAAGGTGCTTGTGGTTTAGTGCCTTCGCCGTTTGAAATAAGAGCATCCATTTGAACTAAAGCGTCACTGTTCGGCAGCGCAGCGACACCCACGACAGTGCGTGTTGGCAGGCTGTTGTGGAAAAAGCTTTTGTAAACTTCATCAATAGCATCGATATCAGAAATATTCTTAACGAAAACATTAATCTTCACCACATCATCCATAACATGGTCGATGCTTTCAACAATCGCTTTAATATTATTTAAGCATTGCGTTGCTTGGTCTTTAATATCACCAGTTACTATTTGACCTGTTTTGGGATCAACAGGTAATTGAGCAGAAAAATTATTATAATGAGAAAAAGCGACCGTTTGTGTAGATACAGAATTAATTGGTGCATTTTCAGTATTTCTTGAAATTTTAATGATATCGCTACTCATCGGAATTATCCTTTTAATAAAATAGGCATACGTATTTATATTTAACAATCGTATTGGAAAGAATGATTAAAGTAGCGCCATGTTAAGTGAATTATTTTAGGGTAAACGTGATATCCATCAGACTCTCAGTCGACTATAAATCAGCAAGTTACAGAATAATTAGTCATCAAACGACTAATTATCCGTCATACTAGGCTTTATCAACTGCTAAATTCTCTTTAATTTTAAGTCTATTCAATAATCCTGAATACTCTCTCTGAGAATACGGTGAGTAATTACCGAATTTTAGATAATATTTGATAGGTTGTTCACACTAAAACTTCGTTAATAGCTAAGTTAGTGAGTTTCTCCCCTATACCCGTGCATAAACTCTTAGGCTATTTAACTAATTATTTTAGCGGGCTCATTACACATAAATCCGGTTAATAATATATTCAAAAATCCAATACCAACAAACTGACAATACCTATAATTAGATACATTTACTCATATATTTAAACAAGTGTGATACTCAAGGGTGTCTGCGTGATAAAGATGGTTTATATACTAGGAAGTCGTGCTTTCTGGAATGAAAATGGCGTCAAAAATGAACGATCGACGCCATTGTGTTTATCAAAGCTCTGCTAATTACTAGCGAACAACTCTTGCTGAGCGCCTACCAAGGCCTTTTGGTGGCGATATTTCTTACCTTGTAAAGTCTCATTAAAAGCATCGTCTTGGCCATTCTCGATTACAGTGTCCACTGAGTAGCCAGTAATCACAACCTCACCCACTTCATCTAATTTTCTGTGTATATGTAGAACACATTTTATTGCAGCACCATGAGTGAAACTAATTTGTTCAGATAGAACATCCTGTTTAAAGTCTTTGTCATTCATAGAAAAGCTAATGCTTTCACCCTCGTAAAAGCCTTTCCATTTATGTCTTCCATTACGCAGTACCGGTGAAATAATCTCAACTATCGCATCTTCTTCAACTTGTACGGGTAATGCATTGGAATGCAAGATGAAGCGTTTGAAGTCTGTACGTTCAACCATCACTTCCTTGAAAGCTTCCTCACCATCTTGATCTAATCCATTTATTCCTACCTGAGTAACTTTAGGTGTATTGTTTAATTGCTTATAAAAATTAGACTTACGGGAGACAACTTTGTAATTGCTATCAACTAACTCAGCTACCTTTTCAATGGTATCCCGGGATAAGTTGTCTTCATCAATTTCCATTTTCAACTTAGCTAGGCGAGCCTTGCGCTCTAATATGCTGAGTTTAAGATCTTCTTTCTGTAAATATTCAAGCTCTGGATCTGAGCTAGGAATACGAGAAACGACAATACCTACCACGCTTACAATAACTGATATAACAGCGACATTTGCATTCACAAACGTGAATATATCTCTCAGCCCACCCTCTTTGCGTGCTTCTGCTTCAATTACGATATGAGTATTGAGAGCTTTAGCCACCTCTTGGACAATTGCTATAATTTCTGATTCACATCGATTACGAGCGAGAGCATCCATACTGTGAGAACTATTCTCAAGGTAATAATGTAATTGAAGCTTCGTTGAATGGGTTAATTGCATGGACTCACCTTTTGATATTTCCATACTGTATATGTGGTTTATTAGCCAAATTTCAAGAAGTTAAAAGAGATTAATCTCACAGTTTTGTATATCTCCTTAAATACTAGACATTAAGAATCTACACAACATGAAATGCCGCACGTTTCGGGACATAGATATTGAGTAAAGACTAAACCGCTCTTGGGGTTGTATTGAAGTGGCGCTTAAACTCGCGGCTGAATTGGGATGGGCTGGAGTAGCCGACTCGGCGTGCAGCATCACTAATACGAAGGCCTTCTAGCTGAATCAGTTCTTTGGCTTTGTTTAACCTTACCTTCTTCAAATATTGAAGAGGTGATTCAAAGGTGACATTACGGAATGCATTGTGGAAGGCAGACACGCTCATGTTGGCTTCGTCGGCAAGCGATTGAACAGTGATGGTTTGGTCGTACTCTTCATGCACTTTAGACAGTGCTTTAGCGACACGTGCGTAATGACCGTCATGATGGGCCAAATCAAACAGCACACGCCCTTCTGAACCTGTTAGGGCGCGGTAGACAATCTCGCTGACCATGACATCGCCCAATATATTGGCTTCAATGTCACAATGTAGAGTTTTGACCAATCGAGTAAAGCTCTCCAGCATTTGCTCTTCCATTCGCGCCGATTCTAAGCCGCTCGAATTCTGCTTGTGCTTGTTGCAGTAGCTCTCTAGAAAGCCTTGGTCTTCCAGCTTTTTGACTAAGCTATGCAAGCGCTGAGAATCGATGCTTATCGACAAACCAAGCAATGGCTCGCCATTTACAGGCAAGGCTTCACACTCCAATGGCATTGGCACGCCTACCACAAGATAATCACCAGCAGCGTAAGTAACGGGTCTGTCGCCAATGTAGATGTTCTTTTTGCCCTGCCCGAGCATGATAATACCCGACTGGTAAGTGAATGGCTGACGCTGATTCCCGCCACTGCTTCTATACAACCACACACCGCCAATTTCAGTTTCTCTGATCCCTTCAAGATCATCCCAACCTTTGTGTTCTACATAAGACTGTAACAACTGCGCGAGTGTTTTCATAAGTGGCGACTTTCCATTCCAAGTGCTAAGAGTAAGTAAGCTAAAGCAGAGAAAGAATATCAACTTTGTAGAAATAGGCAATTTATTTGGAGGATCAGCTCTTCATCACCCTAGATTACTGTACTAATATGCAAATATAGAAATTGAGCAATCAAATAAAATAACAAATTGAGCTTTACACAAGGAATCTCTAATGCAATTCACTTATGTTAACCCTACAGTTATCCACTTCGGCCAAGGCCAAATCAACGCTATCAGCCAAGCGGTTGATACTTCGAAGAAAGTACTAGTCATCTACGGTGGCGGTTCAATCAAAAGCAACGGTGTTTATGACCAAGTTGTCGCTTCTCTAAAGGATCACGCTTGGATTGAGTTCGCTGGTGTTGAAGCTAACCCAACGAAAGAGACGCTAGATAAAGCCGTCGCGCTTGTTAAAGAAGAAAACGTAGAGTTCATTGTCGCTGTTGGCGGTGGTTCAGTAATCGACGGTTCTAAGTACGTTGCTGCAGCGGCTAAATACGACGGCGACGGTTGGGATATCCTAGCGGGTAAACACCAAGTAACAGAAGCGACACCAATTGGTGCGGTACTGACACTTCCTGCGACTGGTTCTGAATCTAACATGGGCGCTGTAATCACTCGTAAAGAAACTCAAGAGAAACTGGCATTCATGAACCCTGCGGTACAGCCTAAGTTTGCGGTTATGGACCCAGACGTAATGAAGTCTCTACCTGAACGCCAACTGATCAACGGCTTAGTTGATGCGTGGGTTCACGTATGTGAGCAATACATCACAATGCCAACAGACGCGATGGTTCAAGACGGTTACGCAGAAACACTGCTTAAGAACCTACTTGTACTGGGTAAGCAATACGACGAGCGTGACAACGACGCATGGCGTGCAAACCTAATGTGGACTGCAAACCAAGCGCTTAACGGTCTGATTGGTACTGGCGTTCCTCAAGATTGGGCAACACACATGATTGGCCATGAGTTCACAGCACTATGGCACGTAGACCACGCGCGTTCTCTTGCGATTGTTCAACCTTCACTACTTCGTAACCAAATCGAAGCGAAGCGTGGCAAGCTAGAGCAAATGGGTCGTAACGTATTTGGCCTAGAAGCGGGTGCTGATTTAGCCGAGCGTACAATCGCGGCAATCGAAGCCTTCTACCACAGCCTAGACGTTCCAACCATGTTCGACGGTTACGAAGCAACTAAAGCGGCAGCAATCGACAACGTTGTTGCTCAACTTGAATCACACGGTTACCTGCAACTTGGCGAAAACCAAGCAATCACGCCAGAGAAAACGCGTGAGATTTTAGAGTCTGCGATTCACTAAGAATTGCTAAAGTGGAGAGAAAGCAAAGACAATAGTCACACAAAGATGGTTTTTTACATCTGACTGAACCCGTTACTTATTTCTTTCGTACAAACAAAGCAGCGTTCATTTTGGGCGCTGCTTTTTAATTTGCCCTACAAGATGCTATTAAATTCTCATAAGTCCTTAATTTTATGTGCATTCAGATTTCTATATTGGTAAGGTAAACTTGTCTCTTTACTAGGTATGAACAACGATTTGAACAATCTCAAGGAAATGGTTAAGTTTAAGTCACTTAACAAGTGGTATGGTGATTTTCATGCCCTAAAGGATATCGATTTAAATATTGAACAGGGAGAGATAGTGGTGATTTGCGGGCCATCAGGTTCGGGTAAATCAACTTTAATCCGCTGTATCAATCAGCTAGAACCCTTCGAAAGTGGCGAGCTTTCTGTGCTAGAGCAAGTGCTTCCAAGCAAGTTCAGCACTCCAGGTCAAGTCGGAATGGTGTTTCAGCACTTTCATTTATTCCCCCATCTTACTGTGCTTGAGAACCTAACTCTGTCGCCGATTCGTACGCTTAAAAAAAGCAAACAAGAAGCCGAGAAGATTGCAATGCACTATCTCGAACGCGTACACATTGCAGAACAAGCCAACAAATACCCTGTACAACTTTCTGGTGGCCAACAACAACGAGTGGCTATCGCGCGTTCACTGTGCATGAAGCCTGAATTACTGCTTTTTGATGAACCAACTTCAGCGCTTGATCCGGAGATGATCAACGAAGTGCTCGACGTAATGGTTGAACTGGCGAGCGAAGGTATCACCATGGTGTGTGTGACCCACGAAATGGGCTTTGCGAAACAAGTGGCCGACCGCGTTATCTTCATGGATGAAGGACAAATTGTGGAATCGAATACGCCTCAAGCGCTTTTTGAAAACCCGCAACATGAACGTACTCAAGCGTTCCTAAATCAGATCCTGACTTATTGATGTTGATTCGAATTATTAAACCCGCCCTATCCGCTTTGGTACAAATTATTGTACTGGTGGCTGCGGTTGTCTGGATCCTTGATTCTGGCGCACAAACCATGGGATACACCTGGCAATGGGAGCGCGTGCCGGACTATATTGCTTTCTATGAAGATGGTGAATGGTGGCCAGCAGAGTTGGTTGAAGGGCTACTGGTTACCATCAATATCTCTTTGATTTCGCTGGTCGCTACGTTGATCATCGGTTTGACGACAGCGCTATTGAGAAACTCAAACTCTGTAGTTGGACGCACCTTAGCCACCAGCTATGTTGAGTTGATTCGTAACACGCCGTTATTGGTACAGATTTATTTGCTCTATTTTGTATTTGGCCCCGTATTAGGGCTGGATCGATTTAGCACTGCCGTTTTAGCCTTGGCACTTTTCCAAGGAGCTTACACCGCCGAGATATTCCGTGCCGGTTTAAATGGTATTGCGAGAGGACAATTTGAAGCAGCTCAATCCTTGGGCTTATCAAGGACCTATACTTACTGGGATGTGATTCTTCCTCAGGTGGTGCAACGCACCTTGCCACCTTTGACTAATGAAGTGATCTCTCTTATTAAAAACTCTTCGATTGTGAGTGTCATGGCTATTTTCGACCTGACAACCGAAGCCAGAAACATCGTTTCTGAAACCGCGATGCCATTCGAGATTTGGTTCTCTGTGGCGATCATTTATCTTGCTCTTACACTTTCACTTTCTGCCGTTGCTGCTTGGCTTGAGCATAAGCTCGGAGCTAACTGGCGAACACAATAAGGATTTATCAGCATGAAGCTATTTAAAACCGCGATTACAGCCCTACTTGCGCTTGCCGTAAGTTTGCCTGCACTTGCTTCTGAAACGCCTAACCTCGATAAAATCAACGAACGTGGCTCACTGCGCGTTGGTATGTCGACATTTGTTCCTTGGGCAATGCGTAACAAACAAGGCGATCTCGTTGGCTTCGAAATCGACGTGGCGAAACGCCTTGCCGAAGATTCAGGTTGGAAAGTCGAATTTGTACCTACGGCATGGGATGGCATTATCCCTTCTCTATTATCGAAGAAGTTTGATGTGATCATCGGTGGTATGTCTATCACTGAAGCGCGAGCTAAAAGCGTACTGTTCACTGAACCTTACTCGCACTCTGGTGTTCAATTGGCTGCTAATAAAGAGCTAGCGGAAGGTTTTACTCAGATCTCTGATTTTGATTCTCGCCGCGTAAAAATTGCAGCACGTCGTGGAGCATTCACGGTTCAAGTCGCTCGTGAAACCTTCCCTAAGGCGAAAGTTCTGCAGTTCGATGACGATGCTCAAGCATTCCAAGAAGTATTGAACGGTAACGCACACGCGGTTATCGCGTCTAGCCCGAAACCAGAACACGAAACGATCAAAAACGCAGACACGCTATTTATTCCATTTGAAGAGCGTCTATCAAAAGGTAACGAAGCATTTGCAGTTCGCCTAGGTGAAACTGACAAGGCAGAATTCTTCAACGAATGGATCAAAGCACGTACTGAAGATGGTTGGTTGAAAGAGCGTTACGAGTACTGGTTCTCTACTCTAGATTGGCAAGACCAGATTGCTCAAGGTCAGTAATCAGAACTTTTGCTAGTGAATCTAGGCAGTGCGTTGTCTGCACTGCCTTCTCATCGGCAACTTGATTCGCTTTATTGATGATCTAAAACTCAACAAAACAGCCTACTAATTATTATTGTTTAAACAGGAATGACGTGAGTAGTACTAGCGCATTGACAACACCTAAGCCCAACGTTCATATGAAGCCTTGGTATCAACGCCTTAACCTTTTGGATGGCGTGTTACTCGCTGTCATGTGTGTGTTTGCCGGCTGGCTTTATTATCGCTCTGCTGTTGGTATTAACTACCAATGGCGCTGGGAAGATGCGTTTACCCTGATTTTCATTCCACCTTCTCAAGGCAATATTCCTTACTTTTTCCAAGGCTTGGTCGCGACACTGCGCTTAAGTTTATGGAGTATGGTGTTAGCACTCTCTTTTGGCACATTGTTAGGTGTGGCAAGACACTCAAAGATCGCTTTCTTCAAAACACCGGCACTGATTTTCATTCAGTTGGTTCGTAATATTCCGCCGCTGGTGTTTGTCTTTATCTTTTACTTCTTTGTTTCTAACCAGCTGATCCCATTGCTTGGTTTAGAAAGCATTTTACGTGAACACAACGGCGAGATTAATGCTGTTCAAGATTTCCTGTTCGGTCCAGCTAACCTTTGGGAAAACTTGGCGTCTGGTGTTATCTGTATTGGCTTGCTCTCTTCTGCTTATATTGCTGAAGTAATTAGAGCTGGCTTAGAAGGTATTCCTAAAGGCCAATGGGAAGCGGCCGATTCACTCGGTCTGTCTGCATTGTCTAAGTATCGATTTGTAGTCGGCCCGCAAGTATTAACGGCCATTACACCGCCATTGGCTGGCCAAGCAATATCTTTGGTTAAAGACACGTCGATTGTGTCTCTGATTTCTATCCAAGAGATGACGTTTGTTGGTACTGAGATGGCAAACTCTTCAGGTTTGATCTTTGAGATCTGGCTCATTGTTGGCTTCGTATATTTTGCTTTGTGCTTTGCGCTTTCACGTCTTTTCAAAGTGATTGAGCAGCGCTCTAGTGCCTATCTCAACCATCAATGACACCACCAATCAAAAATACGAATTCACCAGACTATTCATCGCCCTTATCAATTTCACCTGATTGGTTTAAGCTATTGACCAATCAGGATTTATCCCTTCATATTTCTTCTTAGAAACACAGCAAAATGCTCGCCTAATCACTATACTTAACGTATCGAACTACGTTGATTCTTCTCAAGGACATCACTCAACATGGACAATCATAAAGAAAGAGCTTTTTACGCCGTTGTTGGCGCATTGGTTGGAGACGCCGCTTCAATGGGGCTGCACTGGCTGTATGACCAAGAGAGGATCTTAAACGTGGCTGGTTTTGAGCCTGAATTTCGCTCACCGAATCGGTTCGATTATCAAGATAAAGGCTACTTTGCGCACCAAGGTAAAACCGCAGGCGAGCAATCGCAATATGGTGCTCAGTTATTGGCGATGGTCGACAGCTTAGTCGAAAACCAAAAATACGATGAAGCGAACTATATTCAACATTTCCGCTTCTGGTTTGATTTTGGCGGCAGTTGGCAAGGCTACATTGATAAAGCGACGCGCATGAGCTTGCTGAACATCCATCAATTAGAACTAGAGGACGCCCCAATTACTGCCTGTGGCGCAGACGATACGCAACTTCCCGCAGTCTCGAAGATCATCCCATTGGTGGCGTGTACTTACACCTCTCACACTTTGCCAGCCATGGTAGAGAGTGCGGTGCGAGTCACTAACAATAACGACAAAGCAGTGGAGTGGGCGCAAGCCATCACCCTATTGGTTCAAGCGGCAATTCAAGGCAACTCGCCCTTGCAGTCGGTAGAAATGGTGCGACAAACCTGCAGCAGATTTATACACGATCAAATCGATGAAGCATTGGCTGAACCTGAGCTTTCGATTACAGATGCCGCGAAGAAGTTCGGATTGCATTGTGAACTGAGTGCCGCATTTCCCATGCTGATTCGCATCATTGCGGGTGCTCAGAGCTATAAACAAGGTATTCGAGACAATATCTTATGTGGCGGTGACAGCTGCGGGCGTGCGATTGTTATTGGCGCGGTATTAGCGGCGTGTTTCTACGAAGAAGATGGTGGAATTCCAACCGAATGGCTAAAACAAGTCGAACTCAATGGCGGTGTGCTGTCTTTGCCTATTGAATGACTCCCACAATAACGAACAAGGCAAAAGCGCCTTTCTTGCTCAAGAGCTCGAAAGGCGCTTTTCTTTTCCCTATTCACTTAAAGTAGTCACTAAAAGTAATCACTAAAAAAGAATGACTTAAATGAATGCTTTACACGACCGACTTAAGAAATAGCTTCAGTTTTGGGCAATAGCCTTCCGGATCCCTACGACCGTGAGTTTATTGCTCTAATCAAATCTAAGAATTAGAGCCTTTTCTAGAACTGGTACGCGGCAGAAAGCTTGTAGTTACGGCCCGGTTCATAGTCATCCAAGGTAAAGCCTCTTGCTGTACCCGAACGAGAAGCGTGTGAGGTGTATTGCTCATCAAACACGTTATCGATACCAAAGGTGACAGACAATCCATCCACATTTGATGGCACCCACTGAGCATACAGGTTATGAACGTCATAGCTTTCTTTGATCGGTTGACCATCGAATACATTGTCTTCGTCTTTAACAAACATTGAATTCCAACCAAAAATCGTTTCCAACGCTTCAGATTGATAGTCCAGTGTTAGCGTAATGCTGTCGCCCATATCAATACTGCGTCCATTGCCACCCGCGACAGCGCCGCCTGTGTCTTTGTTTTTAGTATCTGAACGAGCATAAGAAAGCTTGCTGTTAAACATCTCGTAACCATAAGACAAGCTCGCCTCAAAACCCTTTATCTCGACATCACCTAAGTTGTAAATCAAGTAACTCTGGTTTGCGGGCTGATACTCTTCGGCAATGTAATCATCGATATTGGTTTGGAATACAGTTAAGTTTGCGCCAATAAAGTGATTATCTAAACGTTTATCGAAGCGCACACCACCTTGGGTGTTCTGCCCTGTTTCAGCCTTAATGTCGTCAGCTAAGAACGCTGCGTCTTGGTAAGCAATAAAGGTCTCCATCAACTCGGGTCCTTTGAACAGCGAACGGGTGCTCGCGAACAGCGTCCAATCTTGGGTCACGTCCCATTGCGTTGCCAACGACCATGTTACGTCGTCAAAGTCATCGTTTCCTGTTTCGGCTTTACGCTGGTAATCATCAAAACGAACACCAGCAGTGATCGAAAAGGCGTGAGTAAAGTAGAACTGGTCTTCAACAAAAAGTGCGGTAGAAATTGCTGACTCATCCATAAACTTACTGCTGCCGTAATAGCTGCTCGATGACTTGTCCATGTAGTCAAAGCCATAAGTCGCGATATTATCAAACGACATCAGGCGATAGTCCGATTGGAACTTAGCATTCAGGCCAAAGTTTTGGTTTTTCGCCGTATTGTGAGATAAGCGGTTCGATGGCCAACGCGGTGCCATAACACTTTCATCACGCTGAATCTCGGTCTCTGTGTTGTACAGAGTGACGTTACCTTGATGACTTTCGCCACGTAGCTCATAACTTGCCGTAATAGTGTCACGGTCATAATCAGTTGGAATCAGGATGTCGCTAGACAAGCCTTCATTCGCACCACCTGACATATCTGGACGCGGGCTGTAATCACCACTATCGCGATACAGATCATAAGAGAGTTCAAAACGGTGTAACTCACTTGGCTCAAAACCAATCTTACCGAGAATGTTGTAAACATCGCCTTCTGACCCAAAGGTTTCATTGCCGGTGCCGTCTTCGAAGTTATCACGACTCATGTAATGACTGTAAAGCATGGCATCGACGTTATCTGACAACAAACCATACACAGTGAGTGAACCTTGCTGGCTTGCGTTGGTTGCGTAGCCGCCATAAACACGAGCGCCAAAACTCTCGTCATAACGAAGCAGGTCTTTGGCATCTTTGGTTTCAAACAGTACTGAGCCACCTAAACCACTTTGCGTCACCGAGTTATTACCCACTTGAATATCCGCCGACTTCAAGATGTCTGGGTTTAGGGTTAAGTTACCGATATGGTGAAACATATTTGCGTGTTGAGAAGCACCATCCAGTCGAATATCTAAGTCAGTTTCACTTAGGCCACGAATAGTAATTCGTTGGTTGACCGAGTGCGTTCCCCCAACATCAACACCAGGGATTTCACGCAGCAGATCTGACATATGGTCAGCTTGCTTGAGTGACATGTCATCGGCAATGATCGATTCAGTGTTGCTTGATACTCTCGTTCCCCACACCACGACTTCATCAAAGTGCGATGTGTTCTCTTCTGCAGTTACAGGGCTGCTAAATGCGCTGGCAATAGCAATACAGAGGGCTGAAAGCTTGATTGTTGAGCTGACGGGGCTTTCCATAAATTCAATCCTAGATGTAAATGATAATAATTCTCAAATATGATAGAGTTGTAATTTATAAATGCACAGATGATTTTCTTATGCAAAAACGCACAGATGTTATGAGGAACGGTCAAATGGGTGAAGTAACATCAAAGCAGACTAAACTTGCCGAAACGGCTGTGGAAAAAGCAAATGTAATAGCCAAAAAGTCAACATTAACTAAGAAAATAGCCCTGACCAAAAAGCTAGAACAGACGGAAAAGCAGATCATCGTGACGCAAGGCCAAACCAAGCAAACGTCACTTGCTGAGGGGAAATTCCTTTCTTACCAATACAATGACCAGATTTTTGTACATGGCGGTCGTTGTGTTGAATTGGTCGACAGCAACATCGTATCGACCGCCCACTCCGCCATCCTGATTACGATTCTTCTTGAGGGAAAGCTCACCTTTGGTTACGACGATCTCGAGTTCGATCTCGATGCCAACTCTGGCCCACAAGGTGTGGTGGTTAACCTTGCCAAGCCTGCCAACTTTAGGCGCTCTTTAATCCAAGGTAATAAAATAAATAAGATCAACATCTTGGTTAAGCCGCAATGGGTCGAGCCTCGTTTAAGTGACCACTGTTCTAGCAAATCATTCCTCGATTCACATAAGGCGTTTTACAACGTAAAGATTAACGCTGACATCATTCAACTCACGAACGCACTTACCAGCCAAGCCACACCAACCAACTTCCAAGACAAGCTTGTCGTAGAGACGCTGACCCAGCAGTTACTTGCTCAAACCTTGTCTCAGATGCCAATTCAATGTTGCCAGCAGTGTACTTCCGATGATGACCTCACAAATACAGAGAGCACAGATCTAGTCATCGCCTCACACAATACAAACTCGAGTGTAAACCTTGATATGGCCAGTACATCAAAGAGTTTCGATGCCAAGATTGAAGACATCATCAGCTACATTGAAATCAACCTAGATCAACAACTCAGCCTTGAAAGCATCGCGAGTAAGTTCTCGATGAGCATTTCCAATCTTCAGCGTCGATTTAAGCAATCTTACAACCTGACTATTAACGGCTATATCCGGTACCGACGTCTGGATATCGCGCGCCAACACTTAGAGCGTGGCTTGGTTTCAATAACCGAAGCGGCCTATGAAGCGGGTTATCAGCACCCTTCTAACTTCACCAGCGCCTTTAAGAAAACTTTTGGTGTTCCGCCCCATGAACTTGCCAAAAACTTTGTATCCAAAACGAACTAGAGTCTGACATAAGACAAGCCAACTTCTAGGTCGGAGGCTATCGTTCCTATAAGGTTGGAACACACTGCGATAACTCATTTTTCAGCCAAACCACAAACGGACTTTCTGGCTCATCGCAGTTGTCATCTTTTGTGAGCAATATGTACTGATGACCAGAAGGTACAAAGCCAAACGGTGCGATTAAGTTGCCTCTGTTCAAATCATCAACCACTAATGGATAAGAACCAAGAGCTGCTCCTAGCCCATCAACGGCCGCTTGAAAGCAAAAATAGAAGTGTGCAAATGTCTGGCTTGAAATAGCTTGCGACACCATTCGGCTATCAAATTCACTATCTTTGGTGATGGATGCCCAGTGGCTCCAAGCGTTTAGTCGCGTGCTGCTGTGCAATAATTTGACATCGGCTAGCTTGTCTTTGACCTGTTGCCAATAATCAGGTGAGAACACAGGGCCAACCCATTCTTCGACTAACGGAATCTGTTTGTAGTGCTCGGTTACGTTGAAGTCGTCTCGGCGAATGGCCATATCTAATCCAGTTGCGCCTAATGTCACAGGCCCACCTGCGGTAGACAAGCGAACATCAATTCCGGATTCGTTATAGAAATCACCGAGCCGAGGCATTAACCAACGCATGGTCAATGTGGGTTCGCATGAAACTTCCAACGCTTGATGATTGAGCTGATTAAGCTTATGGACTCCAGTTTCCAAGGCTTGGAACGCTTGTTCTGTGTAACCTTTGAGTAATTCCCCTTCTTTGGTGAGACACACATTCCTACCCTGTTTGTAGAACAAAACTTGGGATAAGTGATTTTCCAATACCTTGATCTGCTTACTCACTGCGCCATGTGTGATATTGAGTTTATCCGCCGCATCACTGTAACTGCTCGAATGCGCTGCTACGTGGAAAATATGAAATGCTTTCAAATGTCTCATGTGTGATTTTTTCTCACAGATAGGTGGAATTCATTTCGATTATAGGCAGCAATAAAAAACCATACAATGCTGGCTCATCAAATATAAAGAGTTGGAGTCATTATGGAGTGGTTAAGCCTAGCAGTATTGGGATTATTGATTGTTATTAGTCCAGGCGCTGATTTCGTTTTAGTTTTGAAAAACAGTGTCAATCAAGGAAGACAAGCAGGGATTTGGACTGCAATAGGTGTGAGTTTAGCGATTTGTGTTCACATCAGTTATTCAATGCTTGGGATCAGTTACTTAATCTCACAGAATGAGCAGCTGTTTGACATGATCAGATACGCAGGCGCAGCCTATCTTATTTATCTAGGACTAAAAGGTATCTTGAGTGCGGACAACAAGCTTGCACCTATGGAAGATGCAAAGCAAAGCACCAGTGTTTGGCGCTATTTAGCCCAAGGCTTTTTATGTAACGTGCTCAACCCAAAAACCATGTTGTTCTTTTTGAGCATCTTCAGCCAAGTCATCTCACCTGATGCAGAGAACCAACATGTCGCACTCGGCTATGGGCTTTACATGATCGTTCTTCACGGCTTGTGGTTTGGCGTTGTCGCTATGCTGTTTACTTCGAGTACATTGCAAAAGCATCTATTGAGAGCCAAGAAAAGGCTCAATCAAGCGTGTGGGGTTGGATTGGTATCTTTTGGCTTAGCGCTAGCATTAAAATAACCCGATGGGTCACAGTATCTATGGCAGCAATAAAAGCTGCCATAGTGATGAACTTATTTAGCCTTCAAAGCCACCCACTTCCCATTTATTACTCACTTCGTTCGTTAGTAGATTCTGGAAATGCACAACATCTTGCGATTGCCAAATACCAACGTTTAAAGCAAAAGACCGATCTTCATCTTGAGTCGCTTGAATGAAGTTTGAAGACATCGTTATTGTGTTCGCCTTGATGGTATGTTCAGTTTCTAGGTCAAGACTGAGATACGACCTGCCATCGTTAGCAACAAGGCCACGACGCATATTGCATCGAAACTGAGTTAATACATAGTTGCCCGGTTTGATACCATCAAACAGTGCGTACTTCGTGTCTTCATACACAAATACACGTAAGGTTTGTGGTTCAGAGTCAACTAATTTACCATCAACTTTTTCTTGTATATCAAACGAAAATGTTTCGCATGGGTAACTTGAGTCGTACTTAGAGATGTTGGTCGCAATAGCTAACGAATGACATGGATTCCCCCTACCGAGGATCTGCCACACTTATGTGGTACTTAAATGCATCGGAGGCACCATGTCTGATTATTCTTATTTCTGCGGTATCGACCTAGCTAAAAACCACTTTAGTCTTCATGCCGTAGACCAAAATGGTAAGGTCATACTTCATAAGTCGGTAACTCGCTCTAAACTACTGACTACAATAGCAAATATGCCACTCATGCGTATAGGCGTTGAAGCGTGTGGTGGTGCACATTATTGGGCAAGAACACTCAATAAACTCGGGCACGACGCCCGCATTATGGCTGTTAAATACGTAATTCCTTATCGAACTAAGGGAAAGAACGACCTTAATGATGCTGTTGCTATCTGCGAAGCTGTTCAGCGACCATCTACTCGCTTTGTGCCTGTAAAATCCCCCGAGCAACAAGCCATCTTATCGGTACATAGAATGAGAGAGCATTGGGTTCGTGAGCGCACCGCGCTTATGAATCGCATGCGTGCCCTACTTTCTGAGTTCGGGTTAACCATTCCTGTTGGCCGCTCTTCATTAATGAAACAGGTTCCCTTAATGCTGGAAGACGCAGAAAATGAACTACCACACCTCGCGAGAACAGTGATTGCCGATGCTTATCGCCACCTTGGTGAATTGAATCAACGTATCGCCGATACTGAACAAGTCTTCGATTCTTTTGCTAAGGTCAGCACTAATGTTCAACGAGTGATGAAAGTTCGGGGCATTGGACCGCAAACCGCTACTGCGATACTTGCTTCGATAGGTAACGGCTCTCAATTTGATAAAAGCCGTGATTTCTCTGCTTGGCTAGGACTCGTACCAAAACAATATTCGACGGGAGGAAAGCCACGCTTAGGTCGGATAACCAAACATGGCGATAAATACTTACGAACACTATTAGTTCATGGCGCAAGGACCGTAATTGCCAACCTTGGCGACAAGCAAGATAAGTTAAGTCAGTGGTGTCGAGGCGTTCTAGAACGAAGAGGAATGAACCGAGCGATAGTGGCACTTGCCGCGAAGAACGCACGAATTATATGGTCGCTTTTACACAATCAAACAGAATACGAAAACTATGCTGCTTAAGTAAAAAACTAAGCAGCATAAAGAGTTAAACCCACCGGGTCATTGCAGACGCTAATGATGGAGATAGGTTAAGACCACTTGCGGAGAGCCTGTTAATGCGGCGGACACACTAGATGTCATCTAACGAATAAGGCACCGCAGTCGCGCAAGTCATCAGGGCCACGACGTATGCGAATCGTCGATAAGTAGGCCGAATGTAGAGCGGCAGTCCAAAACCCATCAACATAAGTTTAGCGGATGTTTGACAACCGGGGGAATCCATGTAGCCCCGTTACCTTGAGGTTCTGACAACGTGTCCGTAGCCGAATTAGGAATACTTTTGCACCCTGAGATACTCGCAGCCGCAGATAACGCAACAATCAGAAACTTATTCATATAAAGCCTTTATTCTTATCAATACAATTATTCGGCGACCCTATCATTAAAAAACCGGACCGAAAACACAGATTCATAAAATATTGATATAGTTGGCATTATTTTATAATTAAACTGACAATTCTCTTATTTACACGACCTCTGTTGGCAGATGAAGGCAACTATCTGATAGAGATACAGGCTAAAAGGAATGAGTTCATCTCTATTATTACTAACTATTTGCGACACATATAGACAAACTGATCGTTTTGCGAGGTGATGTCGAAGCCAAACCTAAGATACAACTCCCCAACTCGATTACCTTGCAGGTAACAAAGTTCGACGGGTTTATTGAGGCTGTCAGCTTTAATTAAGCAATCTTTCAGTACTTGGCTGCCAATGCCCTTTCCATGATACTCAGGCAGTAAGAAGAATCGACAAAAATAAAAGTGCTCGCCTTTGTCTTGCAACAATATACTGCCAATCGCTTGACCTTGATATTCAATGATTTCAGGTCGTTCTTCTGCCCACTCTTCAGCATGTATATCTCGTTGAACCTGCTCATCCCAGCCAAATACGGCCTTGATAGGTTCAAACTCAGCGGCCTTCTTAAGCTCAAACAGAAATTCATAATCTGATAACTGAGCATGTCTTGTTGAATACTTCAAAATACCTCCAACAATAATTGGCTATGGTTTCATTTTCGTTTAAGCCGGAACTCGACAACCCCGATAAAACTAAATGCCACGCTTAAATGTTCATTTTGGTTCTAGTTGGTAACGTAAAACTTCGTGTTTATCTTGCTCCGAGTAAAAGGTATTCAGGAATTGTCCACCGCACTTCTCAATGACCTTTTGCGAAGCAATATTGCCCCTCTCACACGTAATAATAGCGCTTTCGGGCAATACGTGCCGTTGAACCCAAGACAACATATGACTTGCGATACCCCGCCCTCTGGTTTGCGGCAGGGTCTCATACCCGATATGTCCAATGACATCGTGAATGTACGGACTGGTGCCATGACGAACTCTTATCACTCCAAGAATACGTCCAGACTCGAAACAAAAATAAGTAGAAGCGGGCGTCCACCCTTCTGGCAAGCCCTCACCTTTTGAATAAGCAATTCGTCTTTCCAAATAGGCATCACTGCCATCAGAAATGCCCGTGTAAATATCTAACCCATCTTCAGTACAGGCATTCACATAGTGATGAAAGGCAGTTGAATGCGAAAGAGCTGCTTTAACCATGTCCATATAATGTTGATTCTCCACCGGTTTTTACGCTATTTAGTTCAGTAGCAACTCGCAATTTTGACCGATTATCGACTATTGCTTCTTAACGTACTTCGCGGTAACGAGCATTTCACCGCCACCATCCAGCTTGCAATCTAGCTGATGATCTTTGCCTTCATTAATTCGTCTGATTACCGCTTTAGTACCAATTTTCAGTACGCTAGAACTGCCTTTAATTTTTAGATCTTTAATGAAGGTAACTTTATCGCCACTTTCCAATACAACGCCATTCACGTCCTTAACACGCGCGGCTTCTCTTTCTAAACGCTCTTCTTCTGGGTTCCATTCGTAGGCACACTCAGGGCAGATTAGGTTGTTTTGATCTGGGTAGACATATTCAGATTGGCATTGCGGGCAAGGAGGTAGAGACATACGTTAATACTTCATTTAAATAGAATTTGTTTCATTTTAATGGCTCTTGTTAGGCTTAGCGAGCATAAATCTAACAAGTTTTACGAAGAGTTAATTGTCTTAAAAAAGATCCGTACCTAAAACGAACAAACACAGCCGCTAAGCTGTGTTTGTTTAAAAATTTGAGAAGCGGAATTTAACGTTCGACTTTTGGTGAGTAAATCGAGTAAGCGGTGATTTGCCCTGCCACGATTGCAGAGAACATGAATAACGCCGACAAACCAATACTAGGAATAGGCAGAATCGACTGTTCAAACACCGACTGGCTGGCACTTACTAATACTCGGCTACCCGGAACCAAAATGATAATCCCTTGCACGATATAAATAGAGCCCGTGAGCTCCATCTTCTTGGCAATCCAAGTCCCGTACAAAGTAATAAGAACCGTCGTAACCCAAGTACCGACAACCCAACCACTATCAAAACCTAGATAGAACGGGCCCCACATACCGAGAACCGCTACTGGTAAACCAAGTAAGATGTCTTTAGGTCGCGCATTGAACATCACACCGATAGAAACAGAGATCAGCACCAAGCCAGATATGTGCATCCACATTGGTACCGCATTGGTATAGTCGATGGAGACCGCTTGTCCCCATATCGCTTCACCGATGTTGAGCCCCATGATAATCCCGACAAACAGCTTAATCAGAGTTAAGGCGCTCTGCCCTAGCAAGCTGGTACCAGAAACCAAGTCATTAAACGCCAAACATTCTAGTGCGTTGGCTATGGATAACCCGGGGACAAACAAGACGATCGAGGCGATACACAACGCCCACACTGGTATCGGCAACCCTGTGCTCGCCAAAAACGCTACAAAGATACCCGTTAACAATGCCGAGATGAATTCAACTGCGATAGCGCGACGTGAATGAAGGACTTGCTGACAGACCCAAACCATCAAACCCAATAACGCAGAAAAACCCACCGCTTCCAACGTACTGCCCACCAGCATCAAATACGCAGGCGGAATCCCCATATTGGCTAGTGCAGTCACAAATTTAGAGTAACCGACAGGCTCTGGTACAGGCTCACTGCTCGGTTGGTTAATACGAATGATCGTATTGGCCAACAAACTCAGGTTAATTGAAGCAGGCTTTAGACGCTTTAGAATCACAGCGTTGTTATCGTCTGGAAACTGATAATTAATCGCGGTTGGCGTTGCTTGGATCATCACATCCACACCATGCTTTTTAGCATAATATTGTGTATATTTTTCAAGCTTATA
This sequence comes from Vibrio splendidus, assembly GCF_024347615.1. Classification (NCBI taxonomy): domain Bacteria; kingdom Pseudomonadati; phylum Pseudomonadota; class Gammaproteobacteria; order Vibrionales; family Vibrionaceae; genus Vibrio; species Vibrio splendidus. Next base: position 857,332 of record NZ_AP025509.1, read on the forward strand.
CGGAGCGCAACCACTGCGGTGAAGAGTATCACCAATTTCAACAATTTTGTTAATTCGGAACTGAGAAGGCATGGGTATTTTAGCGGAGACAAAATGTGCGGCAAATGTACCAAACGACAGACGGAATGACGAGGCTTTTGCGTGAATTATCAACTGAACTCGTTACTTTTTTCTGCAAAGGCTTAGAAGTCTCTATAACTCTACTCATTTGGGATTAGTTTACTGAATGTTTTGACCGGTTGATAAGTTAAATTTATGCATTCAGATTGTTATTAACGGATGCCAAAACACGAATAAAAATCAGTTTATGTTAACACTCCAAATTCCTTAATTTATATGGGTTTTATGACAAACTGACACCAACAAACTGGTTTATAAATCAAACCATATTTGTTACAGAAATAGCGGGGGATTTTCCATTGTTTCTCGCCCTCCGCTTAACGAGAGTTTAGTCACATTTTATTCACTCTCATAACGCCAGATATGATTGAAAAACTAGCGGAGTGGTGGTTATGCGAGCACTTAGAATAAAAATGAAAGAAAAAGGTTTCGTTTTCAGTTAGATGTGGCATTATCAAACTCGTTAAGACGATGTGCGTACATCGTATAATGGCTATTACCTCAGCCTTCCAAGCTGATGATGCGGGTTCGATTCCCGCTGTACGCTCCAGTCTTCTTGATGCCTCAGTCTTACTCTTAAGACAGTGTGCGTGCATCGTATAATGGCTATTACCTCAGCCTTCCAAGCTGATGATGCGGGTTCGATTCCCGCTGCACGCTCCAACTTCTCCTTAAGCTCCATGACATGCTTTCTTCCAGCGATACCCTATTCAAAAACTTTCTCCGTTCGATAAATCCATAGTCATTAAATCTATACTGATTAAACTAATTTGGTTTAAGCTTAGATTGACGAATCAACGCTAAGTAACCAACCAAAGCTATTAACTCCTTAAATCGCTTCGTATTTCTGACACCTATCCAAATCACACATTACAGTTCAGCTTTTAATGATTTTCAAAATTGTTCCAATTTAATAATCTTGGTCAATATCCGAAAAAACAGTTGTGTTAATGTGCGCGCATTAGCAACAACCCATAAATAATAAAAAATGTTTAAAAGCAATGAGTTAACAATTAATATCGATGCAATTAATGTCGCACTGTCAAAAGTAGAAAATGCGAACAAAATTCAGCTAGATACATTGAAAGGTTATGTGAACAGCGAGCCTGAACAGGCTGTACTAGCTTTTCGATCGCTGAATGAAGCAGAATCAATCGACGACAAGTTTAAAAAGATCATGGCAGAGCTACCGCACCTGAGCGGCGAAGCACACCACCTGCTTGAAACTTCTATCTTGCTACAGTGATTCTAACTACAGATAAGCCTCAGCCAATACAAGTTAGTTCATGTATTCCTGAACAGGTTGAGACTTATCTTTAACTGGTCACAATGTTTAACCAATGACTTAGCTGTCACACAAAGCTGTGCTGATAAGTTGAAATGAGTTGGTGATGTAACGCCCTCGTATTACTCCCAGAAGTTCCACCACTTTTTGCTGTTTTCTTCACGCTGCTGTTGGCCTTTCTCTGACCCTTTTCCTTCTTCTTTACGCTCTTGTTCCGCTTTCTTGTCTTTCTGCTTTTCTAATCCCGACTTTTCTTCGTCATTATCTATATCATCTTCAAGCTTTTCTTTCTTATCTTTAAGCTTCTCTTTACTCTCTTCGAGAGCTTCTTTCTCGTCTTCCAAATCGTCGAGTTCTTTATCTAGTTTCTGCTTATCTTTTTTGTTCTTACTTTTTTTCGCTTTCTTATTTTTCTCTTCGATCATTGAATCAAGCTGCTTCTCACGATCATCAATTTCGCCTTCAACTTTTTTAGCCTCAGCGAGCGTTTTCACTTCTTCTAAATCGGGCTTACCTTTACCAGCCCACTCAGGTTTAGCAGCAATGCTGTGGGTCGACCACGTTATTAAAGCACCCGTTACTGCAAGTACTAGAACTGTCTTATTCATCCTTAAACTCCTATTCCTATAGTCTTTTAAAGCTAATACCTAAATAGCACTAAAACAAGGTAGCCATACCTAGCACTCATCCCTTTGAACTAGATATGGCTTGTGTATCACCTTATAGCGTTAACGACTTCACCATACCCGCTTCAGCGTGACCAGGGATATTGCATGCTAACTCTACGTTATTATCACCATGGAAATGCCACAACAATTGCTTCGCTTTACCCGGTTTAACCGTAACTGTGCTACCCGAGTCATGAGCGTGATTACCCATGTTTTTCATCATTTCACGGTGCTCTAACTGCTCTGAAGCAGAACCAATCGAGAATTCGTGATCAATCTTGCCCGTGTTCATCACAACAAACTGCACTACGTCATTTGGCTCAATATCGACCTTGTTCTTAAAGGTGATTTTCATATCGTCACTTAACAGAACATGAACCACTTTATCCGGCTTTTCGCCTGTCGCAGGCATACCCACTTCAGACATGCCTTCCATATTCATCATCGAATGGTCCATCTTTCCACCCTTCATCATGCTGTGGTCCATTTTTGAATGATCCATCTCTCCACTTTTCATCATTGAGTGATCCATATTTGAGTGATCCATTTCAGCAAAAGCAGTTGCAGTGGTCAGTGTTAGAGCGATAGCAATTAGTGTCTTTTTCATGGTCGTTCCTTAGATTAATTCTGTTTTATGTTAGTTTTACATGTTCATGTGGTGCGCCCTTACCTACTCCTGTCTCGCAAGTAAGGGCTTTATAGTCAGTGCGTTATTTACTTGTCTCGTTTTGGCTCTGAGTAACCTCTCGCTGTTTCCAGAGCTTAAAGATTGCAGGCAACACTAATAGGGTGAGCAACAGCGCAGAAGCCATACCGCCTATCATTGGTGCTGCGATTCGTTGCATCACTTCTGAGCCCGTACCCTCGCCATACATGATTGGAATGAGGCCGATAATCACCGTAAGTACCGTCATCATCACAGGGCGCACACGCAGTCCTGCCCCTTCACGGATCGCATCCGTTAAGTCTTCACTCTGAAGTGCTTGTTGGTTCTCTTCTGCATCCAACTTTTTGTAGTGCCAAGCTTGGTTTAGGTAGACCAACATGATGACGCCTATCTCAACAGCAACCCCGGCAAGGGCGATAAAGCCAACCCCCACCGCAATGGAGAAGTTGTAATTGAGGACATGCATCAGCCATAGGCCGCCAACCATCGCGAGTGGCAATGTCAGCATGATCATCATCACCTCACCGACACGGCGGAAGCTTAGATAGAGCAACAACATGATGATGGCGATGGTGATTGGCACAACGACACTTAAACGTTCTTTGGCGCGTTCCATGTATTCGTATTGACCAGACCATGCCAGTGAATATCCGGCAGGCAAGACGATTTGATCGGTGACGACCTTTTGAGCCTCTGCCACGTAAGAACCAAGGTCACGCCCTTCGATATCGACAAATACCCAACCATTAGGACGTGCGTTCTCCGTTTTAATCATCGGAGGGCCATCTTCGTAACGAATATCTGCTACGTCCGATAGAGCGATGCGAGCTCCGTTTGGTGTTACTAACGGTAGGTTCTGTAACTTGACGACAGAGTCACGATAGCTTTGTGGATAACGGACATTTATTGGGTAACGCTCTAACCCCTCAACGGTTTCGCCCACGTTCATGCCACCAACCGCAGTCGAGATAACCTGTTGCACTTCTTTAATGCTTAAGCCATATCGCGCAGCAGAACGACGTTTGATGTCTATCGTGACATAACGACCACCCGCAACACGCTCGGCGTATACAGAAGCTGTACCACTAACGTTGTTAAGAATAGGTTCAAGTTGAGAGCCAATATCCTCTATCACGCTCAGATCTGGGCCGGCGATTTTGATACCAATTGGCGTTTTGATACCGGTCGCTAACATGTCGATACGCGTTTTGATTGGCATGACCCAAGCGTTGGTCAAACCGGGGAATTGAATCAGTTCATCAAACTCTTTTCGTAGTGACTCAGTAGTGACACCGTCACGCCACTCATCTCGCGGCTTAAGCTGAATCACGGTTTCAATCATGGTTAACGGTGCAGGATCGGTTGCTGTCTCTGCTCGGCCAATTTTGCCCCACGTGGTTTCGACTTCTGGAATGGTTTTGATGAGCTTGTTGGTTTGTTGCAACAACTCACGAGCCTTGCCTATTGAGATACCCGGATACGTGGTTGGCATGTACATCAAATCCCCTTCGTCCAAAGGAGGGATGAACTCGCTGCCAAGCTTACTGGTTGGGTAATAAGCAGACGCCATTAAGCCAAGTGCGATAACAATCATCACCTTGGGATATTTTAGGCTTAGGTTCAGAAGCGGTTTGTACATCGCCACTAGGCTGCGGTTGACTGGGTTTTTGTGTTCAGGTAGCACGTTGCCGCGAATGAAGTAACCCATTAGCACAGGCACAAGCGTGATAGCCAAACCCGCCGCTGCCGCCATCGCATACGTCTTGGTAAATGCAAGTGGCGAGAACATCTTTCCCTCTTGCCCTTCTAGCGCGAACACAGGCACAAAACTCAAGGTAATGATTATCAAAGAGAAGAACAGCGGTGCGCCAACTTCTTCTGCTGCCTTACCAATCACCTGCCAACGGTTTTTGTCAGTGAGCGGAGTCCGTTCAATGTGTTTATGAACGTTCTCGATCATCACGATGGCACCATCCACCATGGCACCAATCGCAATCGCGATCCCGCCAAGAGACATGATATTGGCGTTGATACCCTGCCAATGCATAACGATGAATGCGCCTAAGATACCGACCGGCAGACTTAGCGCGATAACCAATGATGAGCGGATATGGAACAAAAACAGCGCACACACCACGGCGACTACGATGAACTCTTCGGCCAGCTTCTTCCAAAGGTTTTCAACGGCTGAATCAATCAAAGTCGAACGATCATAAGTCGCGACAATCTCGACACCATCAGGTAAGCCGGCTTGCAGCTCAGCGAGTTTGGATTTCACCGAGTCGATCACTTCGCTGGCATTTTCACCAAAGCGCATCACGATAACGCCGCCAACCGCTTCTCCTTCACCATTGAGTTCCGAGATACCACGACGCATTTGTGGGCCAAGGTTAATGTCAGCGATGTCACCCAATAACAGCGGAGTACCTTTGTCAGTCACTTTTAGCGGCAGAGATTGAATGTCTTCGATGCTTGTAAGGTAACCGGTCGTACGAACCATATGTTCGGCTTCCGCAATCTCAACAACAGACGCTCCTGTTTCTTGATTACCATCTTGGATTGCCTTGTTGACCTGTTGAAGTGTTAGGTCATAAGCACGTAACTTGGCAGGATCAATCTGTACTTGATACTGCTTCACCATGCCGCCAACGGTCGCCACTTCAGACACGCCTTCGACGGTTTGCAACTCATACTTCAAGAACCAATCTTGCAAACTGCGAAGTTCTGCTAAGTCGTGCTGACCGGTTTTATCTTGCAACACGTAGCTGTAAACCCAGCCCACACCGGTTGCATCTGGCCCTAGTGTTGGCTTAGCACTCGAAGGCAAGTTAGGTGCAACTTGGCTTAGGTACTCCAGCACTCGTGAACGTGCCCAGTACATATCAGTATCGTCATTGAAGATGATATAGACATAGGAATCACCAAAGAACGAGTAACCACGAACCGTTTCAGCTCCTGGTACAGCTAACATGGCGGTGGTTAATGGATAAGTCACCTGATCCTCAACCACTTGTGGCGCTTGCCCCGGATAACTGGTTTTGATGATCACCTGAACATCTGACAGATCTGGAATGGCATCGACAGGTGTGTTTTTAACGCTGTATAAGCCGCCAAATACGATGGCTACAGTAGCAACCAGCACTAAGAAGCGGTTGCTAATAGACCAGCGAATGATTGCATTGATCATAGTTCGCCCTCACCCGTGCTATTCGTCGGTTCGAGAGATTTGAGCACATAATCAGAACCCTGCTTCGCCACTAGAAACCGAATGGTTTGACCCTCGGCAAACTCAGATAAATCAAGGTCATCACTGGCTTGGAAATTCATTTCACCCGCTTTCCAATTCCACTCAGGGACTGGCTGATGTTTTACAGTGATCATGCCAAAATCTGCCATCAACATGGTGATGTCACCCGTTACCCAAACTTCGCCGGCGATCTTGTGTTTGTTGACCTTGTAATCAACAACCTCGTACTGCCCTGACTCTGTCTTTCTCATCTCAAAATCAATCGCCTTACCACGTTTCACGTCACTCATGTCTAAGCCTTCCGCAAAGGTGAAATTCATCACCATGCCCGGCCAATCCCATTCAGGAACAGGCTGATGGTTAATCGTCACCATGCGACTGCCTTGCATAACATCGGAAATTTCGCCATTTGCCCACACGGTTTCAGCTTCTTCCTCAACACCATTGATGCGTGACAGATCAGCAGATTGGCTCGATTCAGAATCCAACATGAAGTGCGCAGAAGTGACAATACTCTCACCTTGCTCTAGCCCTTGAAGCACCTCTATTTTTTCGCCAGCTTCACGACCAACCTCAATACGAGCAGAGCGATACTTGCCAGAACCTTCTGACATCACCACTCGAGTCATACCACCGGAGTGAATCACCGAAGATCTTGGGATAGTAAGAACCGCTTCATCACTAATGGGTTTCAGCGCAATATTGGCAAACATATTTGGCTTAAGCTCGCCATGGGGATTGGAGAACTTCAAACGAACGCGCAAGGTTCGAGTTTTTGGGTCAAGGATTGGGTACACGTAATCGACATTACCCAACCACTCTTTGCCAGGAATGGCATCTAGCGTCATCACCGCATTGCTGCCTGACGAGATCCAGTGCGCTTGACGCTCAAACACCTCAGCATCAACCCATACTTCGCCTAATGGACCAGCACTGATCACCGCTTGTGCAGGTGAAAGGTAACCACCTTCTCGGATATTCAAACTCGCTATAACACCATCGGCTGGCGCTTTAATTTCAATGGTTTGCGAGGCTTTGCCTTTGCGCGTAATAGCGCGGATTTGCGTCTTATCAACACCCAAGGTAATTAAGCGTTCAGTCGAGCCCTTGATCAAACCTTTGCGGCCCGTTTTATAAGCACTGATCAACTCTTCTTGTGCTTTAACAAGCTCTGGAGAATAGAGTGTGAAAAGCACATCACCTTTGTTTACCTTCTCACCCACTGCGTTGATGTAGAGCTTCTCAACCCAACCAGCTGCTCTTACGTTGGTTTGCCACAATGTACTTTCATCGAACGCCACATAACCCACGGTTTCAATCCGAGGAGATAGCGCTTCGAACTTAACTTTCGCTGTTTTGACACCCAGATTATTTTCTACCGACGAATCAATGAACACGGTACCGGGCTCATCTTTAACACCACTTGAGTCATCCGCGTAAACAGGGATTAAATCCATCCCCATAGGTGACTGACCCGGCTTATCACGCTGATAATTTGGGTCCATCGGAGCCACCCAATACAAAGGCTCATCGCTGGCCTGTTTACTTACATCTGCGCCTGTACTCGTTGCCATTGCTGACATGTCGTGCGCTGGATTAATCAGAAAATGGTTCACCCCAAAACCCAATGCACCACCGACCAATAAAGCGATTGTTGCTACTTTTACTGTATTCATTGTCTATTCCCCTATTGATTGGCTGTGTGTTTAGTTGCGCTTGAGTTGAGTTGTGGTTGGTTTACTTGGTATTCAAAGCCACTGACTAACGCCGCCAGTTTGCTATTAACGATGTTGAGATCGGTGATCAAACGTTGTTGCTCTAACTGAAGCGCCAGCTCATCGGTCGTTGCTGAAATGACATCGTTAAACTGGGCGGTATTGTTTTGATAGCCCCTCTCAACCGCGCTGATTCGGGCTGCGGTTTGAGGAAGCAAGGACGTTTGATAGCGATCTAATCGCTGGATCAGATTTGATCTGTCCACCAGCAATGCATTCACTTGCGCGTTCATTTGGGAAAGTAAGGTGTCTTTTTGAGATTTAGCCGCACCAACTTGATACTGAGCAGCCGATAAGTTTTTATCTTGTCGATTCCCAGTAAACAGCGGGATGTCGACTGTCAGATAAGCACTCACCAGATCAGAAGCAGGTTCACCCGCCATGTTATTGGCTTGACGGTGTGCATACATCACTTCCACCCCAAACTGCGGGGTATAAGCTTGCTCGGCTAACTCGACCTGAGTTTGATTGGAGGAAATACTGACATCGGAGATCTTAACCAAAGGATGGTCAGTCAGTAGCTGGTAGTGCTTGGTTGAATCGATATTGGTCGCTAATTTGCTTTCCAATAACGACCAATCGATTTGGTTAGTTGCATTCAGTGTACCCTGAGAATCAAGAACCTGAGAGCTTAGCCAATCAGAACCCAACCATTCAGAAAGCTGAGAGATTAGACGACGCTGAACCTGCTGGTTTGCCTGAAGTTTCTCATCAAGCTTGCTCACTTGGAGCTGAGCATTAAGCAGATCTTGCGCTTCACTTTTACCAATCGAGTAATTGGTTTGTACATAGTTTTCAAGCTCAACCAACAAACGACGATTTTGACGAATCACCGACTCAGCCTTTTGCTGATAACCTAACTCAAGCCAAAGCTGCGTCATGCTATTCGCAACCGTCAATTCTCTTGCTTGCACCTGCAAAGCTAAAGCATCTGCCTGTTGGCCTGCCTTTTTCTGTTGAAGGTTAAGCGTATTGCCACGCTCAAACTGCTGCATAAGCCCTACCGATATATTAGTCATCGGGTCTTCGTCGAATTGAAAACTATCGACAGGCAAACCGCCAAATCCAACTTTCAATTTCGGGTCCATTAAGGTCGAGCTGGCAATGCCCGTTTCTCGCATCGCTTGAGACTGAGCAAAGTACTGCTTGCGATTTCCATCTTCGCTTAAAGCAATCTCAATCAGTATATTGAGTTGCTGCGTCGAGCTTGCTTGGTTATGTGCTGAAATGTGTTGAGCATTTGAAGCTGACGCCGTGGTAGCCGCGAGCGTAGCACTTGAAAACAAGGCCATAGGCAAGGCAGCAGCAACCACTAAGCTCGTGTTCATGACAAACACAGAGGTTGTTGGTTTCATATTCACAATGAATGTCCATATCTAGCGCTAATTAGCGCATAAAAAAGAATGGCTTATCAGGTTTATCTAACTGATAGAGCTGTATTTTTAGATATAGATTTATGCGGAAGGTGGGCGTAGCAAAGATTGAGCGCGTGCGACTTTCTGGCCAATCGTGACCGATTGAAAACGAGCTAATGAAAAGGAAAGTTGATCAACGGCTTGAACAGCCTGAATTGGATAGGGACTTGCAGAACACATTGAGGCACAGCAATCGGCACTCGAACAATGGTTACCCATCATCGGACTGCCGTCTTCGCTCATTGAAGACATATCGCATTGAGCCATCAAAGCATGGGCACTCATGTTAGAGTCTTCAGCGTGTACTTCTTCACTCATCACATGACACCCCGCCATTGAATCATTAACCGAAGTATCGCTGTGGTAACAAGCCGACTTGCTCGACCCCATTTCCATCATCATTACTTCAGTCATCAAGGCTGAGGAGCTTGAGGCATAGCTAGACATCAACATCGCAATGATGCTGAAAACAATAATCCAAGTTTTTCGGAATGTGTTTGTCATAGTTTACCTTTGAATTTACAACGCAACTATAAACGTTCCCCTTAGGGTAAGGTCAATGCCATTGTGCCGATATTTACCTGACCGTTGAAAAAGTATTCATCCTCTCTTTCATCAAAACGAGATAATTCTTCGACTTTGCAGTTTTTTCTTTAAAAATTATCCAATTAGCTAGCGAAACCTCTATCTGTGTATTTTACTTAAAATAGTGCAACCACGATTCACGGATGATAAAAATGGCTAACAAAAAAAACGTCGAAACAAACAAGAAAAATACAGAAATCAAAAACAAGAAAAGTAACGAGCTAGAGCAAAAGAAACCAACACAAAAAAAGAAGCGCAGACTGCATTCACATCTAAAAGTGAATATCCCACTTTTTCAGTCACTCATGATGATTTTGCCATCATTGGCTAAACACGCTGCTGCAGAGAGCATAGACAATTCCAGTGACGCTGCAGATCAAGTAACCGCAAATAACGTGACCGAAAAAGATGTCACCGATGAGCATAGTAAGGCGGACTCATCAGCGGTTGCTCTCCAAGACGCTCAGGCGAGTGACAACGACGTAAACTCAACCTTAAGTGCAAATCATGCCGCCCATGGTTCGAGCTCTAACTTAGTTCCTTCTCATCATTTATCGACGCTTTCTCACCCGCAAGTCCATTACATTCCTTCGGTATCGATGCCGACTATCTCCTCAGGGAGTAACGGTCAGCCGACTCATTCGAATGCGCCTACGACGCCCGCTTTACCCGTCACCTTTATGCCAGAAGTCATAAAAGGTACGTACGGAGAGCTTCATGTTGATGCAAATGGTCAATACACATTCGTATTGAATCCAAATTCTCCTCAATACATCCTGTTAAACCAGCACCAACCAGGTACTGATCATTTTGCGTTACATCTATCTAATGGCTCGAGCATCATTGTTCAGATACCGGTAACAGGTAAGCAAGACACGCCAAATATTTCTGGAGACCTAACAGGTGTGGTAACAGAAGATCACAATATTGATTCACAAGGCTTGTTACATGCGAACGGTAAAATTGATGTCATAGACCCTGACCAAAATGAAAATTCGGTTACGCCTGAAGTTATCTCAGGTAAATATGGTTCATTAACTATCGATGCTGATGGACATTGGCAGTATCAAGTTGATAACTCGCTCTCTAATGTTCAAGCTTTAACCGCAGCCACTTCATTGCACGAAAGTTTCACAATTCACACCAAAGATGGCACACCGCAAACGATCGATATGACGATTGGCGGGAACGACGACAATGCCGTAATTACGGGTGTGGATGCTGGCACGTTAACTGAAGATTTAACGACACAAGTTCAAGGGCAGCTTTCGGTAACGGACTCTGATCTTGGAGAGGACCACTTTCAAGCCTCACAAGTGACTAGTAATTTCGGTACGCTAAGCATCACCAAAGACGGTGCGTGGACATACAGTTTAGACAACAATAACCCAGTAGTTCAAAGGCTTGGCCAAGGTTCAACTGCGACAGACATCGTCACTGTTCACTCAGCTGATGGTACAGCGCATCAAGTCATGGTTACGATCAATGGCACCAACGACCATGCAGTAATCACGAGTAGTTCAGCAAATTCACCAAGTTCATTTTTCGCTATCGGGACAAGTAATGGCTCAAGCCAAGTTACTGAAGATAAAGACCTAACGGTTTCAGGCCAACTCAACATCACCGATATCGACTCAAAAGAGGCGCATTTTTCTAATTCCGACCTCAAGGGGACACTGGGTACTTTACACCTTAAAGACAATGGCGATTGGAGCTACGACCTAGATAATAAAAATCCACAAGTTCAGGCTCTTGGTCAAGGATCTACGACAACAGACATCATAACCATCCACTCCGCCGACGGCACTCCTCATCAAATTGCAATTACCGTTAACGGCACCAATGATAAAGCCGTGATAAGCGGAACAAGCTCCGGTGCAGTGACCGAAGAAACACAACTGCAAACCTCGGGCACACTTGCGGTAACGGATGTGGATACTGGCGAGGCACACTTCTCCAACACCGATATCGTAGGCTCGTTTGGTACGCTTCATCTGACTGATACTGGTTCTTGGACGTACGATCTTGATAATACAAATCCTAACGTTCAAGCATTGGGCAAAGGAGCAACCGCTACCGACACCATCACCGTTCATTCTGCTGATGGCACGCCGCATCAAGTGACTATCACAGTAAATGGCACTAATGACGCAGCTACTGTCAGCAGTGCGACCGTTGCCATCGATGAGACCGACAAAGCAGTAACGACATCAGGAACGTTGACTAGTACCGATGTAGACAACCCAGACAACACGTTTACGCCAGACTCGATTACTGGATCTAACGGCGACCTAACTATTGATGCCAGTGGTCACTGGGTGTTCACCGCCAACAGCGCGTTTAATCAGTTAAACGTCGGCGACAAAGTAGAAGAAACCTTCACTGTCACTTCCGTTGATGGCACACCTTCGACCATTAAAGTCACGATTAACGGCACTAACGACGCCGCTACTGTCAGCAGTGCGACCGTCGCTATCGATGAAACCGACAAAGCGGTAACTACCTCAGGTACGCTAACCAGTACTGACGTGGATAATACAGATAATACCTTCACGCCGGATTCCGTTGTTGGATCTAATGGTGACCTGACTATTGATGCCAATGGTCATTGGACGTTCACTGCGAACAGTGCGTTTAACCAATTGAATGTCGGCGATAAGGTCGAAGAGACCTTCACGGTATCTTCTGTTGATGGCACAGCGTCAACCATCAAGGTGACGATTAACGGCACCAATGATAAAGCGACAGTCAGTACCGCAACGGTAAGTGTGGACGAGACTGACAAAGCGGTAACTACTTCAGGAACATTGACTAGTACCGACGTGGATAACCCAGATAATGCGTTTACTCCGGATTCTATTGCAGGCACCAATGGCGACCTGACTATTGATGGTAATGGTCATTGGTCGTTCACCGCGAACAGTGCGTTTAATCAATTGAACGTCGGCGATAAAGTCGAAGAGACCTTCACGGTGTCGTCTGTTGATGGCACAACGTCGACCATCAAAGTGACGATTAATGGCACTAACGACAAAGCCACTGTTAGCAGTGCAAGCATCGCCATCGATGAAACTGACAAAGCTATAACTACCTCAGGAACGTTGACCAGCACCGACGTGGATAACCCTGACAACACATTCACTCCGGTTTCGCTCACAGGAACCCACGGCGGCTTAACCATTGATGCCAACGGGCATTGGGTGTTCACCGCCGGCAGTGCGTTTAATCAGTTAAATATCGGCGACAAGGTCGAAGAGACCTTCACGGTGTCATCCATCGATGGCACACCGTCGACCATAAAAGTGACGATCAATGGCACCAATGATAAAGCTACTGTCAGCAGTGCGACCGTCGCCATCGACGAGACTGACAAAGCGGTGACAACCTCAGGCACCCTAACCAGTATCGACGTCGATAACCCAGATAACGCATTCACACCGGATTCGATTACTGGCACCAACGGCAACCTCACCATTGGTGCTAACGGCCAATGGACCTTCACCGCCAACAGCACGTTTAATCAACTAAACGTTGGTGATAAAGTCGAAGAAACCTTCACGGTGTCGTCTGTTGATGGCACACCTTCGACCATCAAAGTGACGATTAACGGCACTAACGATGCAGCGACAGTCAGTACCGCAACAGTCAGTGTGGATGAGACCGACAAAGCGGTGACAACCTCAGGCACCCTAACCAGTATCGACGTCGATAACCCAGATAACGCATTCACACCGGATTCGATTACTGGCACCAACGGCAACCTCACCATTGGTGCTAATGGCCAATGGACCTTCACCGCCAACAGTGCGTTTAATCAATTAAACGTTGGCGATAAAGTCGAAGAAACATTCACCGTAACTTCGATTGATGGCACACCGTCCACCATCAAGGTAACGATTAACGGCACTAACGACGCCGCTACTGTCAGCAGTGCGACCGTCGCCATTGATGAGACCGACAAAGCAGTAACGACCTCAGGCACCCTAACCAGTATCGACGTCGATAACCCAGATAACGCATTCACACCGGATTCGATTACTGGCACCAACGGCAACCTCACCATTGGTGCTAATGGCCAATGGACCTTCACCGCCAACAGTGCGTTTAATCAATTAAACGTTGGCGATAAAGTCGAAGAGACTTTCACTGTCTCGTCCATCGATGGCACACCTTCGACCATAAAAGTCACGATTAACGGGACCAATGACAAAGCCGTGATAAGCGGAACAAGTGCCGGCGTGGTAACCGAAGAATCTCAGCTTAAAACCTCTGGCTCACTGACTGTGACTGATGTTGATGCCGGTCAAGCACACTTCTCCAATACCGATATTGCTGGGACTTTAGGCACCTTACACCTCACTGATTCGGGTACATGGACTTATGACTTAGATAATAAGAACCCAACCGTTCAAGCGTTAGGTAAAGGAACAACCGCTACCGATACCATTACTGTCCATTCTGCTGACGGCACACCACATCAAATTACGATTACGGTGAATGGCACCAATGATGCAGCGGTAATCACTGGAACTACAACTGGCAATGTCGATGAAGGTCATGGCAGTTTCGGTGATATGTCACCAGATTACGCTCAACCTGGTTTGGTGAAGCTAGGACAAGCTGGACTATCAGCTGATGGCAAGTTGGATATTGTTGACCCAGATACTGGGGAATCTCAGTTTGACTCTAAAGGGGGAGCTTGGAATAACTCTTACCATGGCCAGTATGGGCACTTAATATTAAACCCAGATGGTACTTGGCATTATCATGTTACTGTTGGCAGCGTTGATTGGGTTAGTCATCGTAACACAACCGTCGGCACGACTATTGATGAATTAGGTGAAAATCAAACCCTCACCGACACCATTACCGTTTATTCTAAAGATGGTACAAGTCACGACATAGTCATTACCATTCATGGTGATAATGATAGACCTTATATCAGTTCTGAAGTAACACTTTCCACAGGCACAGAAGATACAGCACTTACTTTCACCAAAGCTGATTTATTAGCCAATACTGTCGACGTGGATGCGAATGACGCAGGCAAACTTTCCATTGCGAATCTGTTAGTCGATCACGGTTCTGTTGTTGATAACAAAGATGGCACCTACACTTTTACTCCAACCAAAGACTATAACGGACAAGTTCATTTTAGCTATGACGTGACAGATGCGCATGGGGGTATCACTGCAACAGGCGCGAATTTACACTTACAAGCAACTGGCGATGCTGCGACTATTACTGGAATTGATCAAGGGAATGTGACAGAAGATCGTGGTTATATTGATACACAATATAATCTTCATTTTGATGGAAAATTAGATATTGTTGACCCCGACCAAGGTGAAGCTCAGTTTGATATTCAAAGAGGCCACACCTATCACGGAATTGGCTATGATACAAAAATGGGTGGGTGGGTACTTTTACAACAAGATGGTACTTATACTTATACAATTGATAATCGTAAACCAGAAATTCAAAACCTTGGGTCAACAGAGACTCTTGTCGATAAAGTGACAATCCACAGTGTCGATGGAACAAGTCATGAAATTCAGATCACAATCCACGGTACAAATGATGACCCTAAGGTTTCTTCGGTAACAACTCTTCCTGCAGGAACTGAAGATACAGATGTCGTTCTACACGCTTCTGATTTACTCGCCAACGCTACAGACATCGACCACAATGATGCAGGGCAACTCTCAGTGGCCAATCTCACCGCCGACCATGGCAAAATCACCGATAATCATGACGGTACTTTTACCTTTCATCCAGCCCTAGATTACAATGGGAAAGTCTCTTTTACCTATGATGTAAAAGATGCACATGCTGGCAGTACAGCGACTTCAGCGAGTATGACGTTAGCACCAACCAGTGATGCGGCGGTTATTACAGGCCCGCATTCTGGTGATATTACAGAAGATAAACTTCAGCAGTATCAAGGTATGTTAAGTGTTCATGGTGATTTGCATATAATTGATCCTGATAGTGGAGAAGATCACTTTACTACGGTGACAAAAATCCATGACCCATTTAATTCTCACCAAAATGGGTTGATTATTTCACCTAGTGGTTATTGGTACTATTCAGTGAGGAATGACTTAGTCCAGCATATGGCTCAGGGTGAAACAACAGATTTAGTGTACGAAGTGTCAACTGTTGATGGAACTACTCAACGAATTAATATCACACTTCATGGTACTAATGATAATCCACACCTTATTTTTTCTGGTTATGGAAGTTTAGGTGGAGGTTCGAATCCAATAAGTACAGATGAAGATAAAGCGGTCACTATTCCAATAGAACGCTTTAGTCTTGTTGGAAAAGATATTGACCACGGGGATGCCCTTCATCTAGAACAGCTGAGTGTTGACCATGGAACCGCTGTCATTTCTCCTGATGGGAAAACTGTGCTGTACACTCCTGAAGCTAATTTTAATGGACGTGCTACTTTTACTTACTATATCGCTGATAGTCATGGTGCTAGGGCAATAGACCCGTCTACAGGCCATATCGGTATGTCAGGTATGATGCTTTCAGTGAATGCAGTATCTGATAAAGCTATTATTTCTGGGGTTGATACGGCGTCAATTATAGAAGACCATAATATCGGGCACAGCTCAGCTCAAAAGATTGCAGTATCAGGCTCTTTGTCTGTAACTGATCCTGACACAGGCGAAGATCATTTCCGGTTTAACCAATTTGGTGAGAAAGCGATACATGACCCCTTTGGTGGAGATCTAAGAATAACTCCAGCTGGAAGTTGGGGGTATGAGGTTTCAAACAGTCGCTTGCAATCATTAGCTGAAGGTGAAGTAGAAAAGGTTGTATATCGTGTTTATTCTGCAGACCACACTGCCCACGATATAACCATAACGGTGACAGGCACCAATGATCAGCCGACCATCATTGCGACAACACTTGCACATGGCACTGAAGACACGCACTACCAAATGCAAGCCAGTCAATTTGGGTTCACCGATATCGACTCCGGCGATACGCTACATTCCATAGCAATCACAGATCTTCCGCCAGCAACACAAGGTAAGTTTTTACTTGATGGACACGATGTTACAGCGGGACAACAGATCCCTACAGCTGACATCAGTAAACTTCAGTTCGTCCCTGCGCAAGATTTCAATGGCGATGTTCAGTTTAAATATACTGTTAACGATGGGCATACCGACTCTCAAGAGGCTACTAACACACTTCATATTGATGCGGTGGGAGATAAAGCCGTTATATCAGGTGTGGATACTGGCGATGTTTATGAAAACAGAAACCCTGATATGTCGCCAGACTTTGCCCAGCCAGGTATGGCACATTTAACTAATAGTATGATTCATGTTGAGGGGCAACTAACAATCATCGATCCAGATACCGGCGAGAATAGTTTTGATTCTAAAGGTATTGGTTATACCTATCATGGAAAATATGGCCATTTGATTCTTAATACAGATGGTAAATGGTTTTATGGTGTTGCAACCGGCACTGCTGATGTAAATGGTGGATTAACAACAAATGTAGGATCGACGATTGATCAACTTGGTGCAAATGAGACACTCACTGATACGATAACGATACAAAGTAAAGACGGTACTACTCATGATATTGTTATCACGATACATGGTGACAACGATAGGCCTTATTGCAATAGTGAAGTACAACTTAATAGTGGTAAAGAAGACACGCAAGTATCGTTGACTACTCAAGAGCTTCTTGCCAATACTGTCGACGTAGATGCGAATGACTTAGGCAAGCTGACGATTGCGAACCTTCATGCCGATCATGGTTCTATTCAAGATAACAAAGACGGCACCTACACTTTTACCCCAACCAAAGACTATAACGGCCAAGTTCATTTTAGTTACGATGTAAAAGATGCGCATGGTGGTGTTACGCATACTGGAGCGAGTACGACACTTGCTGCTGTCGATGACAAAACCATTATTTCTGGCATTGATCATGGTGTTGCAACTGAAGATATCGCCACTCATATGTCTACGAATGCCAATATTATGGATGCTGTAGATTGGCAAGCGCTACAAGTTACTGATGTAGACAGCCCTAATACTCAAGTCACTGTCGAATTTGCAGGCAAACAATACACATGGAATATAGGCAGTAACCTAGATGTAACGACTCCTTATGGCAAATTCCAGTTCCACACTATCGCAAGTGGATCTCACAAAGGTGAGCACTCTTGGAGTTATATTGGCGACAATAATAATGTTCATGTTCAAGAGTTAAAGCATGGCGAATCATTAACCGAATCTATAAAGCTAATAGCAACCGATGGTACTGAATTTCCTATTACGGTTAAGGTTAACGGCACAGAGGATGGGGTCGTCATCGATTCCAATTCAGAACTGGGTCATGTCGTAGAAAATGCCCAAACAGGTGCTTCAGTTACCGGCAATGTAGTCGCACATGATGTTGATCTCCACGATACGGTGAGCTGGACACAAACACCAACAGGTGGCATTAGCGGTCAGTATGGAACGTTCCATCTAAGTGCAGATGGACAATGGCATTATGACGTTGATCAGAGCAAAGCGACAAAACTAGGAGACGGCGACGAATATTGGGAGCACTTTACGGTTGAGGCAGTGTCTACTGATGGTAGCCATGTCTCGAAAAGTGTCTCTGTTGTTGTGCATGGCAATAATGATGTACCAACCGTTAGTGGTGAGGTCTCTTTACCTTCAGGTAAGGAAGATACTTCAATACATATTACACAAGCTGAATTAATCGCTAATGCGACAGATGTTGATACTAACGATAGAGGTTGGTTACACGTTGAAAACTTGACTGCAGACCACGGTAGCTTGGTATCAAATTCAGATGGCAGTTTTACCTTTAACCCCGACCCTAATTACAACGGAACGGTCAACTTTACTTACGATGTTGCCGATAGACACGGTGGCATAGCTCATACAAGAGCAAACACTTCTCTTGTTGCTGTTAATGATGCCGCAACATTTACCGGTGACTCCGGCAGCATAAGTGAAGATACAAACATTCATCACAACTTGCATACCACCGGGTCAGCAACCATTCCAGATGCCCTTTTTTGTCATGGGCACCTGATTGTTTCTGACGCTGATGGGCATGGCGAAGCTGCATTAGATCTTAAGGGGCAACAGAAAATATCTCTTGATGGAACCTATGGTCATTTCGACATCACTAGTACTGGGAGATGGGTTTATAAAGCAGACAACAATAGTGTGCCTATTCAAGACTTAGACAATGGACAAACACTCACAGATAGCATTGAAGTCACATCAAAAGACGGTACCAAGCATTCAATAACCGTCACGATTAATGGGACCACCGATGATCCTGTTCTTCACAGCCTTAGTGATTCTGGTGTTCAACATAGTGGTCCAGTTGAAGGGAATCTACTTACTGGCTCTGGGACGGATCAAGGATTGAGTGGTGCAGCAACAGACACCGATTCCAACGCACATCTGGTGTTGCAAGATATTCAAATAAAAGACCCCGTGTCAGGTTATGTCGCGGTAAGGCCGGGGCAACCACATACTATGGCCGGTATCGGTACACTCGCGATCGAAGCGAATGGTCATTATACCTTCACCCCGGAAGCTGGCTTTACAGGTAAAGTGCCAAGTATGGTTTATCGTGTCGGCGATGATGGTGGTAACCCAATAGGAGATTCTTCTCAAAATTCTCTCTCTATTGAAGTCACCCCTCCTCTACAACATGCGCCAACGGTGACAGGGCAAACCGTTTCTACAAATGAAGACATCACCAGAACCTTTACAACCAGTGAATTTGGTTACAGTGATCAAGATGGCGACACGTTACAGTTCGTGACTATTAGCAGCATACCGAGCCATGGATTATTACTTCTAAACGGTAACGCCGTAACCGCCAACCAGCAAATCAGCAAGGCTGACTTAGACGCAGGCCATTTAACCTTTACGCCGATCACTAATGAAAACGGCGCCAACTATGCGCAATTTACATTTACTGCGAATGATGGCCATAAAAATTCGGCAAGCGCAACGATGGTAGTGGATGTTAGTGCAGTCAATGATGCACCTATCGTTGGATCGAGTTTTATTAGTTCTTTAGAAGATAAGCCTCATGCGTTCACCACCGCAGACTTTAAATATTCTGATATTGATGGAGATGCGTTAAACCACATCACGATTACCAATGTCGCCCATGGCGTGTTATCGCTGAATGGCACCACAGTGAATGTTGGTGATGACGTCAGCGCCTCCGACGTTTCATCACTCATCTTCACCCCAACTCACAACTACTTTAGTTCTGGTGTCAGCGGATTAGGAGGGGTGCAATTTACCGCAAACGATGGTCATCTTGATTCAAAAGAAGGGTCAATACTCATTAATATAGCGAGTGTCGCTGACCCTGCAACATTCAGTGGAGACTCCACAGGAGTGGCCAAAGAAGACATAACACTTCAAGCTTCAGGTACGTTGACGGCGAGTGATCCTGATGGAACAGCAGGGTTTACCGCGGTACAGGGTGGAGCTGGAATAGCCGGAAGCAAAGGCTATGGGCACGCTCATATCGATGTAAATGGTCACTGGACTTACGACCTTGATAACAACCATCCTATAGTTCAACAGCTTGGCGAAGGTCAGACAGACACTGAAACCATCACGGTTCAATCTGCAGATGGCACGCACCATGATATCGTGGTTACCATTACCGGAACCAATGACGCACCGATTCTCGGCGTTAACCAAACATCATCAACGACAGGCACATTAACAGAGACAGATGTAGACGTTAATGACACTCATATGTTCTCTGTCGTCAGCTCAACAGGGCAATTCGGTTCATTGTCGGTAGATCCAAATACTGGTGACTACGTCTACACACCAAATACCTCTATCACAGGAATGAGTTATAACTCTGCCACCAACTCCTATCATGGTGTCGATGTATTCGAAGTAAAAGTCAGTGACGGCCATACGGAAGATTCGAAATTCATCACCTTTGATGCCTCGGGACATGTCACCATGTCACCAACGGGTAGCTTAGTCACCTCGACGACTGTTCCGCACCAACCTGTGGTAACTGCGACGCAACCAACCTTGCCTTCAGGCACTAACGTCGCGCCAACGAACACCGTTACTCTGGATCTCGCGTCAACAAGCGATTCAGGTTCATCGCAAACTGACAACCTGACCAATGACACGACCCCAACGATTACCGGACACACTGATATTCCATTCTCGAAAGTCACGATTTACGATGGTTCCACACCCGTTGGACACTCGGTATCTGATGCCTCTGGCCAATATAGTGTTTCAGTAAGCAGCTTATCGGACGGCGATCATAATCTATCCGCCAAAGCATTGGCTCCTTCATCAGTGATGTCTGCAACTTCTTCGCCTCTGTCTGTCCATATAGATACGCAAGTACACGTCGGTATTCAAACAGACCCGATTACCGCCGACAATGTGATTAATG
This sequence comes from Vibrio splendidus, assembly GCF_024347615.1. Lineage (NCBI taxonomy): Bacteria > Pseudomonadati > Pseudomonadota > Gammaproteobacteria > Vibrionales > Vibrionaceae > Vibrio > Vibrio splendidus. The sequence goes on from NZ_AP025509.1 coordinate 878,566, forward strand.
CTCAAGAATCCAACAGCTCCATTGACATCACCGGATCCGTTTCTGGCGATTTTAATACAGGCGACATTGTGACTTTAGATGTAAATGGGACACAGCATACTGGCGTGGTCGATGCAAAAGGACACTATTCAATTGCCGTACCTGGCAGTGAACTCATCGCCGATGCTGACCAAAAAATAGAGGCATCAGTAGCGGTAACAGATACCGCAGGTAATAGCGCTCATGCCACTGCAGATGTTACTTACCAAGTTGATACACAGGTTAGCGTTCCTACGATTACCTTTGAAAACGCAGGGGCAGACAACTTATACAGCAAAGCTGAAATCGCCCGAGGACAAGCAAACACGATCACAGCAACCGTTACGCCTCCTGGTGATGCCAAAATCGGTGAGCATCTTGTCGTTAACGGTCAGGATCATGTATTAGATGCTCATACTCTACAGCACGGAATACAAATTGAAGTTCATCCGGGTTCTAATGTACAAGCAACAATGACTGACGAACACGGTAATACCGCGGGTAGCCAAGGTTTTGCTGCAAGCGCTATTCCTGAACCAATTATTGTCAGACCGCCATCGGGAAGCCACCAAGTGTCTGGCACTCTTGGAATACCACCACTGTTACCATCTTTAACTCCGGTACCAACAGCACAAAGCGGTTGGCGAATCCATTTACCTAATGGACAATATGTCACCAGCCACCATGGGCAATATGGAACATTAACCATTGATCCTCAAACCGGCCACTTACATTACCAAGAGCAAGCTCAGGTTCATACGGGCCCACATGGCAGCGCTTCAGGTATCGGTCAACATGAAGATAAATTTGAAGTAGCATTGCAAGGGTCAAATCAAGATGAAGTGGTCGCCCATGTGAATATTCAGATACTCAGTCATGGGCCTGGACATAGTGGAAAGCTGACAGTTGGAACTGAAGTGGTTGATATGACAATCACACCTTTAGTCCATACATCGCACCCTGCGCCACCGCCACCGCCTCCTGTTCAACATGACGAGCCAGATATGGCTTCGCAAGCCGACTTTACGGTCACACTAAGCGATGATAGTAATCTGGATTTAACCCAGCAGACCCATCAAGAACCCGAACAGAAAACCAGCCACCATGGTGCAGCAGCTTATCTGGATGCATTGGGCATTAAACCCGATGCGACATCGACAACGGTTCACGATCAACCTGCGGATATGGATATCGTACTTGCACAAGTCGACCAACCAGATGCAGCAACACATGACCAAGCGCACTTGGATATGTCAGACGCGCTGGAACACCATGATGCAAACATCAACCATAACCAAGATGATGAGCACCATCATCACAACGATATCGATGGGTTACCGGACATTGATCCAAATAGTTAACCGATAACGAGACTAAACAAAAGGGAGCACATGATGTGCTCCCTTTTCTATTTTCTTATTCGTATACTCTCATCGACTAGTTAAAGTAGCTACCTTTCACCAAATGCGACACTGACATTGGTGTAGATCGGTTTCCATAAATACTGGAAAACGGACTTCTCACCGGTTGTAATATCTACCTCGCCCGTCATACCTGGCAAGATAGAAAAGCTCTCCGGATTATCACGGAAATAGGGAACATCCACCGAGACGACGACTTCATAATAGATCTCGCCACGTTCGCTTTGACTTGTGGTCGGTGAAATACTCTCAACCGCTCCTTTTAGCGCCCCAAAGCGGCTGTAATCAAACGCATCAATCTTGATACGAGTCGGCTGCCCTACACTAACAAAACCAATATCTCTTGGCGATAAACGCGCTTTAAAGTCTGCTTTCCCACCAACAGGAACAATTTCAACCACTGTCCCACCCGGCTGAATAACACCTCCGTTCTGTGTACTTGGCAGGCTTTGCACCAAACCTTGTAGCGGCGACACTAACATGGTGTAGGTCAGTTTCGCTTGGCTTGAACGTACTCTGGCGTTCAGGGCTGACAAGTCAGAGACGGCTTTAGAACGATCATCGCTCACTTTAGCTTTCGCCTCGGCCAGAAGCTGTATAATTTTTTGGTCATTACTGTCAGCTTGTCTAATCAATACCGACTTCTTGCCACGAGCTTCTTCAATTTTCTGCTCAATACTGGCCAGTTTCTGACGCATTTCAAGCACACGTAAGCGTGAAATGTTGCCCGATTTATAACCCTTTTCCAGTATGTTCAACTCTTGCTTAGTCGCATTTAACTCTTTCTCATAACTCGGCAAGGCCTTTTCTACGCTACGAAGCTGCTCTGCAATTTGCTCGCTCTCTTTCTCAAGCACCACACGCTTTTGGAAGTAGAGGGCTTTTTGCGCGTTTAGCTGCGCTTTTTGTTGGCTGACGATCTCTGGGTAATCGACCTCAAACTCAGCAAGGTTAGGCTCACGCTGCTCAAGCAGCGCATTCATACGTTCCACACTGGCTAGAAGCGTCACTTGTTGGGACTTTAGCTCTTCAAGGGCGGTACGCTGGAAAGTGGCATCAAACTCAACAAGCGGCTGGCCTTTCTCTACCAACTGGCCTTCTTTAACGAGAATTTGCTTTAACTTACCGCCAATCGCGCTTTGTAATACTTGCTTCTCGCCTTCCGGAATCACAGCACCTTTGGCTTTGGCGATTTCATCAACTTGAGTGACTACAGACCAAGTGGCAAAAGCAATAACACATAAGGCAACCGACCATGTGGCCAGCGCCAATGTACGAGCCGTATTTTGTGATTCAACAAGTTCACCGTAGCGCTTGCCCTTCTCGATAGATTGTTTAGTCATTAGCGACTCCTTGCTTAGACTTTGATTGTTCTTGTTGGGCTGCATTTTGTTGAGCAGACGCCTCTTGAGTTGACGGCTGTAGCTCTTGAGATAACGGTTGCTCAGATAACAGCGGTTCTTGAGAAGCTTGAGGCTCTGAAGGCTGTTCCTGCTTCGAAGACTGCTCCGGCTCTAATGGACCGGCATAAACCACTGCACCTTCATTTAATACCACCACTTTATCGGCAAGCTTGATTAAATCCGGATCGTGGGACGTGTAAATCACCGTTGCTTTTCCTTTTTTCGACTGCACAAACTCACCAAATATACGTTTAGCATTTGGGTGAGCATCAGGCACAGGATTATCCATTAAGAACATTGGGTAGTCATAAACCAGCGCTTTCGCGTCAATGAGGATCTGCGCGACGCTGCCAGACAACATGTCAAAAAGGCTGTCCGGCTGAATACTGCTGATGGAAGTATCGAGCCCACCTGATAATGTCTCGAACCAACGCTTTCCTCCCACAATTTCAATTGCAGAGATCATTTTCTGATCTTCGACTTTGTGACCGTCGTTTAGCCACTCTCGAATACTCAGCGTAAGCAAATCAGGATATGCGGCTCGAATGAAACACCAGTGGCGATAAAGCTGCGGATCGTATTGAACGAGGTTAACGCCTTCAAGCTCGACCATGCCGTTTTGGATAGGCTGCAAGCCAGACAGCACTTCAATTAATGTTGATTTACCGCTCCCAGAAGGGCCGGTAATCGCGACAATTTCACCGGCTTCAATATCAAAGCTCACACCATTCAAAGCGGGGCGACTCTGTTTAGGATAACGCAGTGTCACTTGGTCTAATTTCAAGTTAGGCGCTACCACAGGTAACGGGTGATGCTGGTAACTGAATTCACGCTCAGATGGCTGAGACAAAATACGGTTCACTTGCAGCTTGGATTGATTAAAGCTATTAAAACGCATCGCGCTGTTTGCCAACACCTGAGCTGGGCCAGTCACCTTAGATATCAACATCATTGAAGCAATCAAACCACCGGGCGTCATCACTTGTTCAAAAATAAGTCCTATTCCTAACCCCATCACGGCGAGTGTCGACCCCACACCAATGAAATAGTAAATCGAGGTGTACCGGCTCTGGAGAACCGATTGATTAAAGGTCACTGTTGAAGCAAGAAGATTGGCCTTTTTGAAACGTTGAATCCAGTGCTCTGAGAATCCAGCACTGCGAATAAAGGCAAGCTTGGATGACAGTTCATTGGTCATGTTTTGACGATTCGTACCTGCCACTGTCGATTGCATTGAGCGCTTACTGCTAGAGCGTATCGAGCGTTTTGCTAGCAAGTAATAAAGGATTAAAGAGACGACTGGAACCAGTACCAACCATCCGCCTAAAACACCTATCGCAAGTACAAAAATAAGAATGAATGGCAGATCAAACAGCGCATTTCCTAATGGCCCCGATAGCACACCTGAAATACGCTCTGACAGCATCACTTGGTTTTGCTGACTAGAAGAAGCTGTTTGCTGATTTTGAGCATAGCTATTACGAAGCAGACGCTGCACGAGGGATTGAGAAATCTCACGACTTACTCGGTTGGAAACTGAAGCAAACACTCGGCTACGTAATGTTCTCAACCAACCCATCATCACAAACAACAACGCCGCGCCAATGGCGATACCTTGCAACTCATGCCCTGCATCACCACCAATCACATGGTCATAAATCGACATCGTGATGAAGGGAACAGCAAGCGCAAATAAGTTAGTGATAAAGCTGACCAACAACAATTTAGGAATGATGGGACGAAACGCATGTAACCTTTCGCCAACCCAGTCAGGAGAGGCCTTCTCTAATGGTGGCCCATCGATAACGATGAAAAACTGAGGGACATCGGTGATGTCGTCATTGGCGTTAAAAGCAACAAATTGCTTGGATTCTAAATGACCAGAGACCAGCTCATGTTCACCAAGTACCAGTAAGACCAATTTATGTTCACCAACTTCATCTAGGTTGGCAACCAAGCGATAAGGCAGTGCAAGCCTGTCGAACAAGGCAAACATATCGTCGATTGATTCAATGCCATTTTCATCGACCCATTGATGTGCGAACAACTGGATATTAGCATTCACTTCCAACTGCTTAAGAACGGAAAGGCTCTCGGTTTCTAAATGATTCATCACCTCTTGTCGACCGCTGGTATCTGCACGGTTGTTCTTACCTGAAGGGTTACCAATATCTAAACGATTCATACGACGGCCTCCTGAGTGCTCTCGCTGTCGACCGTAATAGCTCGACTTTCCACTGTAATGATTCGATTAGCCAATTCGCGAAGCTTAGAATAGTAGCTCACCATCAGTATCGTCCGCCCTGCTGTTACTTCTTCTTCCAACACCTTAGCTAAATTCCCAAGGGCGTCTAAATCAAGTGAAGAATCCGGCCTTTCCAACATGATTATGGGTTTATCACTTGCCAATTGAGCCGCGATATTGAGCATTTTCACGTTACCCATACTCAACAAAGAAGCACTCGTATGGCCAATTTGTGTCTCGAGCCCATCGGGTAATCGAGTAATCTCTTTGGTTAAACCCAAACGCTTTGCATAGTCACTGGCGCTTTGCGTTTTCTCAGGGTCAAAACCGCACAAGTTGTCGAGAATAGTACCCGACACCAACTGCCCTTTAACGCCGCAGTAGGCCGCAATGTTGGTTACGGATGCGATTGAAACGGCAGCTCCGTTAATGAAGCACTCCCCCGCTTTTAGATCATCGATACCTGCAATCGACGACAATAAATGACTGTTGGTGTGGCGGTCCTCACTCTCTAACAATACCAACTCACCTTTATTCAGTGTGACATCTGCATGAGAGAGTTCACCGTATCTTTCAACGGTCGCTTGCTTAATTTCCAACGTCTCAAACTCAGATAAGTGGTTCTCAGCTTGCTCAGAACCTGAAAACTCAGATAGTGACAAGTCACTCAATTTTTCTATTGCCTGATTAGCACTGTGTATTGAATTAAGCTTGATTCTAACCCCAACCAGAGCACTCAAAGGCGCAACCGCTCTGCCAGATAAGATAGAACATGCCGCCAAGCCACCAGTAGTTAACTGACCATCCAACACCCACAAGCTCCCCGTAATTACGAGTAAAACTGACGTGGCTAATGCGGCAAGCTGAATACATTCTTGGGCAAAGGCGTTCTGTTCTTCTTCTCTCGCTTTAGACTGAGACCGAACGTTATTGAGGGATTTAAACTGATTGAAGATTCGAGACTCAACGGCCTGGCGTTTGATTCCCTGAATGGTTTGGCTTAGCAAAATCAAAAACGCTTTTCGCTCCTGCTCATCTTGGGAAGCCTCTTCACTTAAGCTTTTAACACGAATAGAAGATAACCAAACGATTCCAAGAGTAATCAGCCAAACTGCCAAAGGTATCGCCACCAGCTCACCGCCGATGTAAGCCACCAAGCCCAAGAAGATCAAGGCAAAAGGCAAATCAATAAAGCCTGCAATCACACCACCGGAATACCAATCTTTGACTTTTGATACTGAGCCCAGCCCCTCTTCCACGCCGCCAACACCAATGTGGCGAAGATGGCCTGATGAAGCCGTTGTTACTCTTTCAACCAAGGTTTGATAGGTCACTTTCTCGGTATTGCTGGCCGCGGCTGACAAAAGCCAAGTACGCACAAACCGGATTAATGCTTCCATGGCAACAGCCAACGCTGCACCCGCCAACAACAATGTGGCAGTACCGTAACTTTGGTTAGGTAAAATACGATCGTAAATTTGTAAAACCGTTAATGGAACGGCGAGAGAGAGAAGATTCATGAGTAAAGAAGGCAGTAGGACTTTCCCCACCACCCCTTTGTTTTTCATTGAACTTGCGGGCATACACAATCCTTATCCATGCTTATGAAATAAGACTGGTACACCATGTTCAGTATTGCAAGGTAACGGACTGATTTAACGTGTTTTTCAATATAAATATGACACAGATCTTTTTACACAAATCTGTGGCTAAACCCGTACCTTAAAAATGCTCGTTACAAGCGCTCCTTACAAACAATTGTCGTAATCCGTTATCGCCTGCTTTAGCTTTGAAAAGTCTGAGTTACATAAATACGGTTTCAGCGCTTCAAATTTATCTGAGGGCCACTCGTATATTTTGAATGACATGAGCTCGTCAATAACGAACTCATCAAAGCGGTATTTGACGACTTTAGCTGGTGAGCCACCGACAATGCTGTATGGAGCGACGTCTTTAGTCACCACACTATTCGCTGCGACTACAGCGCCTTCGCCAATCGTCACACCGGGCATCACCATCGCTCTCATGCCTACCCAAACCCCATCTTCAATGTGAGTATCGCCTTTGCCAATGTAGGCGTCGTCGATAACATCCATAAATGGATACAGTGAAAACCAATCAACTCTGTGTGTATGGTTGCCACCCATTAAAATCACGACCTCTGCGCCAATACAGACATAATCACCGATATAGAGTTCGTCGATTTCCCATCGAGGCTCCCACTGGCGGCTGACTTCGTCGCCGTGTAAATAGCGCACTACCGATTGTTCAAAACCATTATCCCAGCAATCGCTGTAATAACTGTGTTGACCTTTTACATGAATATTGGGGTTGGTTACGACTTCATGCAGCAACTCGAATTTGGACCAATGCTTCTTTTGCATTTTTACCTCTGAATGATCTATTTAGTTTTATTCGTTAACGATCAAAATGTTCGACGGTGCAAATCCAAGGTGCACAAACTAACGCCCTATAAACACAGGGTTCACTGGGACTAATAGTGAGTATCACGCTTAAATCATAGCAATGTCGCTAAAACTAAAGAGACGTCAGTGGATTCGAGGTTGCTTAAGAAGAGGAAGTAGTTTCAAAGTTTGCTCAGTTTTTATCGATAACTTGGTTGGATAATTTACAGGCGTAGTGTAACTGTTTAGTCGCGCCAATTTGACAGGAAGATGTGATTAATAAGGTTTCAAATTTCGTTTCGTGGAATACGGAATGAACAAGAGCCTGCGCGATTACACAGGCTCAAACTTAGACTCGGCTATAAACTTCGGAGCTCGCTTGGAGCTAGGGTCAGCGACTACATGCGTGCAAGCTGTGCTTTTCTGTCTTTATTCACCACGCAGAAGTTACCGCGCTTAGTACGACACTTAGAGCACCGTTCGCATTCAACAGGGCTTCTATCCCCTTCCTTCCAACGCTTAACTAAATGGGGTTCAGAAAGCAGCGGTCTTGAAAGTGCGAAGTACTCAATGCCCGTGTTGTTTGCAATCGCTTCGATAGCATCAAAATCCGTTAGACCACCTACCGTGATCACTGGGATATTAACGTCTTGGCTGATCGCGTGACCATACTCATGGAAATAGCCTTCAGCTTGAATGGTAAAGCCATCGTGCGACTCGCCAATCATAGTGTCTGCTTTACCATGAATATTACCTGACACGACAATGCCATCCACGCCCATTTGTTCAAGCTTTTTACAAACAATACGTGTTTCGTCAAAGGTGACACCACCTTCAAAAAACTCCGATGCAGTGAGTTTAACTAAGATAGGGAAATCATCACCCACCAGCTTACATGTCGCGGTATAGATCTCTAACAAAAATCTCATGCGGTTTTCTAAGCTACCGCCGTATTCATCTTCACGTTGGTTGTAATAAGGGCTTAGAAATTGGTTAATCAGGTAAGTGTGAGCGGCATGAATTTCAACGCCATCAAAACCTGACTTCTGTGCTCTTAATGACGCTTGAGCAAAGGCATCAACAATGTAGTCGATCTCGCGTTTGGTCATCGCTTTGCCTAGTGTTTGAGTTCCTTTTTCTGGAACCTCACTTGGTGCGTAGATGACTCGTTCACCAAGATCATGTGTGGTTTTGGTGCCACCATAAGCCAACTGCATCACGATTTTAGAGTCGTTGTCGTGCACCAGCTGAGTCAGCTTCTGGTACTCTTCGATGAATGAGTCGTTATACATACCCATCATGCCCGCATTCGGCTTTTCTTCTTCAACGATGTTCGCGTAACCCGTCACGATCAGGCCGACTTCACCTTGAGCCAACTCTTCATAGATAGCGTAAAGCTTGTCTGTCATATGGCCATCTTCGGTGGCCATATTTTCCCACGTTGCACTTCTCATTAAGCGGTTCTTTAGTGTCATCTTGCCAATGTGGGTTTCTGTAAACAAAGTGCTCAAGTGTCTTCCTCTCAAAATCGTGTTACGCGAGTTACCCATCAAGCATGGGCACTGATTCAGGCGGATACTACAGAGAATAAACTAGGGAAAACTTAATCTAGATTAAGAGAGCGCCACTCTCATATGAGGAAAAGGCAGAAAGAGACAGCAAAAGAATAGAAAGGCAGGAATTAGAGAGAACAAAGGAAGCAAACAAAAGCCGCTTAGTTTAGCTAAACGACTTCAGGGATTTATAAGCTTATAGATTTATAGCTTGAAGGCTTTACTAAAAATCAGACTTAACAGCGTTATCCATATTGAACCGTAGGATCAACACACTGATAGATCTGCCCAATGCTCGCTTCATTGGTTAACAAGGCTTCAATAAGGCGCGCCACTTCTTGTCTATAAATCACACCATGAACTTCGACTTGCTGGGACAGCTCACCGTTGCCAGTCTCCTCACCGTCTAACAAGCCACCCGGACGTAAGATGGTGTAATCCAGAGAACTCGAGGTTAGCCAAGCTTCAGCCAACGACTTTTCACGAACCGCTGCGCCAAACCCTTTTCTAGATCGCTCCGACAAATACTGCCAAGAGTCACCACAACCTAGCGACGTTACCAGCACAAATCGAGCGATACCATTGGCTTCAAGCTCATCAGTAAGATGTCGGTGTCCAATGTAATCAACGGGAATGTCAGCTCTGAAGCTGCCCATACTAGAAACGACCAGTGTCGATTTAGGTAACTGAGCGACCACAGATTCAACCTGTTCTTTATCGGTAGCATCACAACGCAGTGTGGTGATACCAAGTTCAGCCAAGCGCGTGTTCTTCTCTGGGTTTCTCGCAATCGCTATTACTTGATAATCTTGTTTGTGAAAATGCTCAACAATTGCAGCACCCAGTCCACTTCCTGCTCCCCATACAACGACCGTACTCATAAAAAACCTCATAATATTCATGTTGTAGTGATACTAACCAGACAATTTAAACCGTTCCTTTATCGAGATCAACAAATGAGAATAAGTCTCAATGTTATTTTTATTTTTTTGCTGGCTTTCACTAATCCGCTCAAAAGCACGACCACTTATCATAATTAGACATTGGTTAATTGAATTGCCCAAACATGTCTACTAAAGTAATTTTAATACAATGACTTAGTCTCGGTGGTTATGAAAAAAGAACGCATTCAATACTCTTTCGACGTGTGGTTATTTATTCCTGATGAAGACAAACTCATCATGAATGATGAAGACGTGATCATCGACAATCGCTTGTCCAAGCTACTCAACTTCTTCTGCCAAAATCCTAAGATCGTATTCTCACGAGATGAGCTGATTAATGAAGTCTGGAATGGCTCAATCTTGACGGATCAGGTGATCACGCAAGTTATTTTTGAACTGCGCAAAATACTCAAAGCGGCTGAACGACATTCAATGGGACACATCATCACCGTGCCCAAACGCGGTTATAAACTGGATGTTGATGTCCACAAAACCATCTTAGTACCTGCAAGTGTCACCACAAATACCGTGTCAGTTACAGACATGAATCATGCACCTAATGCTTTTGGTTCCTTTCCTTCAACTCAATCAGACGCACCAGATACATCGCCAGTTTTGGATGAGGAGAAAAAACAACAAGTCGAACCAAAAGCAGAATCTATTACTGGTGAGAACCTAATAAGCGATCAAGGCTCAGAGGACAAATCCGTACTCGAAGAATCTAAAGAGCGTTCAATCGATGCAACCTCAGAAAAACCTGCTTCACAAGAGCCTGTTCAGCCTATTGATCCGCAACCTAGCGCTTCGAAACCTAGCGCTTCGAGACCTAGCGATTCGAGCTATGTCGATCCAAGCCATACCGATTCGAGTACAGCACAGTTCATTCAACAGTCACCTGTAAATAAAACAGCTAACGACAAACAAGCGCCTATCACAGAAAATAAACCGCAGAAAAGAACGTCTCGTGCTGTGATGTTTGGGGGCGCTATAGTTATTGCGCTTGGACTTATTTGGTGGACGTTAAAACCGACCAGCCCTACATCGGACGCCTTCGATTTGAGCAGTTTAAATACCGCCGCTAATGAATCAAACCAACCACTCGCTGACTCAAATCAATCAACGGAACAAAATCGTCTTAATCAAACAGCAGACAGCCAAAACCCAGAAGTCCACAAAGCACACGAATCTGTGCACTACTTGTCTTTAGAGCCTAGATATATCTACGTAAGTATCGATGACAACTTGAAGACGGATGCCTTTAAGCGTGGGATCATCCATAAATTAATGAGCTACTTGACCACCTATCGCGATTTTCGTGTCGTAGTCGATGAAACCTTGGTGCCGAATTCAGCCAACGTGATCAGTTTCAAGAGTGAAATTGATGGCGACAGAGAATACCTTGATATCACCTACTTCAACCGAATTTCTAATTTCAGACACCTAGGTCGAGATTACCTGATTGACCCGGCTTCACTCCACACGACCATGCGTTCAATGCTCGATGATCTATTGGATTCATTTAATTTGGATATTCAAAAATCGATATTGAAGCAGCAAATCTCTGAGTTACCCAAACAAGAAGAAGCCTTACAGCTCACCCTTGAAGCGCTCGGGCTCACCTTCATGACGTTAGACAGAACCGACACCTTGTCTAAGATCGCCCAAGCCAATGAGCTAGAACCCGACAACCACTTCGTTATGTCGAACCGTTACATGTATGAGCTTGCCGACATTTTTATAATGAGATCGAAGAATAAGAATAAGCAGGTTGAAGCGCTCAATAAGAAATTCAAAAAACAGTTACTCAATGCTCAGAACAATGCTAACTCTTATCGAGTCTATGACGCATTAGCAGCCTACTTCCTCACTGAAGATAACCCTGAACAAGCCGAGTACTATCTGAGCTTGATTCCGAGGAATGAATACAGTGTGATGTCTATGATTATCTTGGCAAAAATTGAAGAGTCTCAAGGCAACCCTTCAATGGCGGAAGAGTATTACTATGAAGCGATATTAGAATCTGGCCACCCTGTGGTTTTGAAAGTCGCTCAAACGTTGTTTTTCAAAAGTAACATCACCGAGATTGAATCCAAATTGGGTATCAACCAATGATTAACAGCTCTTAACTATTTGCTCTTAACTATTGGCTATTGGCTATTAACTATTAGCCGTTAGCTATTAATATAGCAAACACACCGCTTACTCAGGCGGTGTGTTTTTGGGTTCTCACAGAAATCAGTAATCGTTAATCGTTAATCGCTCAATCGTTGATAAAAAAGCGATAACCGCTATAAGGCATTGGTTAGCAGAATACCCACACCAATCCTTTCACTGTTGTAGTCATAATCAATCAAGCTTTCTCCATAGCCTTTGTAGTACTGGACATACCCTTGAAGCCGGCCATACAGAGGAAAGCTGAGTGATGTCTGTATTCCACCATACCCGGTTTGAAAGTTGTAACGACCCAATGCTGAAACCTCAAAACCATCCCACTTGTAAGCGCCAGACAATTCATAGTGACCGAGATAATCTTGAATATCAGGGTTGTCATCGCTACTGCTCGACTCAGGAATTCGGTACCAAGGCTGGAAATAAACCGCAAAGTCATCTTCGGTATACCCTAGCCCAACATAAGCGCGGTTCCAGCTACGACTAAGCTCTGCCGTTCGTCCGTTAGATTCATGCTCTAAACCCAAACGCGAAAACCACACACCATCAGCTGACTCGATGTTCAAAGGCGTTTCGTAAAAGATCTCTGGGCGATAGTTAGTCTCTCTAAATGGTGCCGAGATATCAGAAGAGTACGCCTGCCAAAATGATTTGAGCGTAAAACCAAAATAGATTTTGTCCGCTTGATTAAAAACACCATCATCGACCACTGGAATTTTCAAACTTAACTGCAGTTTGATCTCTTCATCGCTGAGGTCATCCGCTTTACCTCCGAATCGCTCATCCCCATAGGGCTGTGTATTCACGTTGGTCATATGAGTCACTGGCAAAATATAGTTCAAACGATAAGGCGTTATAACAAACGGGTTATCTTCAGTTGTGTACTCCATCTTCAATCGCGGGACTTTAGACTCAAGTGCACTTTCGCTGATTGAGTCTAAACCGACTTCGCTGGTTTCACCCGAGAACTTATTTTCGGGTGTTTTGTTTGATGTAACGGCTTCTTGGGATGCGCATTGCTGCTTTAACCACTCAATACTTTGTTGATTGGTTGCTTTGGCCAATGAAGACAAAATGCATTGCTCATAGCTTGCTCGTTCATCAACACCGATAGTATTGGCATACGCTGAAGCATTCACAGCGAGGCCAATAGCCAGTAGAGCAAGCATGTTTTTGTGTCCAGCTAGCTTTTCACCAACCCCAAGGCGTTTACTCGCGCTGTTCTGTTTACGAGCTCGCATAACTCTACCCTTGGTCTTTATCTTGGTAAGTCACTTCAAACGCAAAGTCGACCGCTTGCTGAGTAATTTGCTCAACGTTTTTATCAAGCATCTCAATGGTGATTTCTGATTTGTCGTTCTCAAGTACGCCATTATCGTTCACGACGAAAATACGACGACCAATAAGCTGAGATGAATCATGATCTTTCAGATCCACACTCGCCAATATACGAATAGAGCGATCACGAGTACCTGCTGCGTATTTTACAGCGCCGATAACCGAACCTACTGGGATAAACTCAGTCACACGCATGTCTTCAGGAATGTCATTGATATCATATAACTTCACGCTAATATCAAGCTCCTTGTTCTCCAAAACTACGTTCTTGTAGCCCTGTAATTTCTCAGCCAACTTCTCATCCATTTTCTTATGGATCTGTGCTTTAAATTGAGACTGAACCTCCTTTGATACATGCTGATCAACACCCGAGCTTTTCATGCTAACGGTTGTAAATTCAAATTGATTAAAGTGAAGTGACGCGCTGTCTTTCGCTATCCAAGAAACGCCTTTCCTATCATCATCAAACTGGCTATCAATAAAATAATGGTTTGAGTCGACGCTCTGGATTTCTTGTTTATCTGGCATGTTGCTTGAACAGCCAGCAGTGAATAAAACGAACAATGGGAATAGGTAATGTAGTTTCATGTGAACCTCTAGTTTTCTAAATTTTGAGTGCACGAATCCCTGAGCGATAAGGCTCATAAAATGGGACTCGTGTTGATTAAACTTTTATGTTTATTGGCCGCGTAAAGTAAGCAGCCAGATAACGGACTAAACTTCTTGTTCTTGCCCGCGGTGATCCGCAGCCAAGTAGGTGTATATCGTTGGCACAACGAACAGGGTGAATAATGTGCCCACCGACATACCAACCGTGATGACCAAACCAATCGAGAAACGGCTTTGAGCACCGGCTCCGCTTGCAATAAGCAGCGGTACGACACCGACAACCATCGCAGCTGTGGTCATCAATACTGGTCTCATTCGAACAGTCGCTGAACGAATAGCGGCCTCGCGTCGGCTACATTTCAATTCCTGTTGCATTTGGTTTGCAAACTCCACAATCAAAATACCGTGCTTACTGATTAAACCTATCAAGGTTACCAACCCCACTTCGGTGTATATGTTGAGCGTATCAATGCCCAAGTACAGTGGCATCAGAGCGCCAAAGATAGACAATGGCACACTGGTCAATACCACTAGTGGGTCTCGCAAACTTTCAAATTGAGCTGCCAGCACCAAGTAAATAATCACAAGAGCAAGGAAGAACGTCGTAACCAGTGAAGAGCCTTCTTGTAGGAACTGTCTCAATTGGCCTGAAGTGTCCGTCGTATAAGACTTCGGCAATATCTTCGCCGCCCCTTCTTCCATTACTTTATAGGCTTCACCGATACTGATTCCCGGCATCATTTTCGCTTCAATCATGGCGCTGTTAAGCTGTTGAAACTGATCCACTTTCGATGGCTGTACTGATTGGCTAATTTCAATCAATGACGCCAGTGGCACCATCTCATTGGTGTTAGAGCGTACGTGGTAGTTCTTCAAATCATCCCAAGAGTTACGGTTCTCGTTAGGTACTTGAGTAATAACTTGGTAGCTGCGCTGATCCATCGAGAAGTAATTCACGAAGCCTTCACTGATAAAGCGAGACAACACGGTACCAATATCTTGTGCGTTCACGTTCATCTGAGCCGCTTTATCGCGGTCGATGCGAATCTCTACCTGTGGCTTATTAAAATTCAGGTCGTTTTGCACATAGATGAATTTGCCACTATTTTGCGCGTACTCTTTCAGTTTTTCAGCGTACTGATAGAGATCTTGATAAGAACCCGTTGGCGTTTTCAGAACCATCTGGAATGGCAAGCCTTGCGGTGTGCCTGGCAAGTCCGGTGGAGAGAAGGTATACACCTGCAAACCCGGTAATACAGAACTCTCTTTTTCGAAACGTTGCATTACTTCTTTTGCCGTTGCTTCGCGTGAATCCCAATCTTTCAATACACCCAAACCAAAGAACGCATTATTGTTCATGTAACCGTTGTCTAGCATGGTCATTTCGACTTCATCGTTCTTGCTGATAGAGTCAATAAGAGCCGGAGTAAAGTGGCGAATGTAATCGGTATTCGCTTGTGCAGGACCTTGCCCCATCACAATCATCACGCCCTGATCTTCTTCAGGTGCCAGTTCAGATGAAGTATTCATAAACATGAACACCAAACTGATCAGTAACGTTCCTACCACTGGCCAAATATAAACACGGTTGTTCAACACATGTTCGAGCACTTTTCGGTAGCGCTCTGTTACGCCTGCAATCACTGCATCAATTTTCTTAACCAGTTTTCCGTCGAGAACCGATTTATTAAGCAGTTTTGAACACATCATCGGCGTTAGCGTTAAGGCGATGAAACCCGAAATGAGTACTGAACCCGCCAAAGTGAATGCGAACTCAGTAAACAGCTTGCCGGTGAGTCCTCCCATGAAACCAATCGGCGCATACACTGCGGCCAATGTAATGGTCATCGCAATAACCGAGCCTGCAATTTCACGAGCACTGTCTATTGCAGCCTTAATTGGGCTAGTGCCATCTTCTAAGTGGCGAAAGGTGTTTTCTACAACAACGATGGCATCATCAACCACCAGCGATATCGCTAATACCATGGCAAGCAGCGTCAACAGGTTAATACTGAAGCCCATGCTCAACATGAAGAACATAGAGCCAATCAATGACAAAGGAATCGTTACAAGTGGTATCAACATCGCTCGCATTGAGCCCAAAAAGGCGAAGATAACGATGACTACGATCAGTGCGGCTTCGATTAAGGTTTTCGCTACTTCGTCAATTGAGGTTTCGATAAACTTAGTCGAGTCATAGATTACATCCGCTTTAATACCTTCAGGTAAGCCTGCTTGGATCTGTGGAAGCAATTCGTAAATGCCTTCAACAACGGTCAATGGGTTAGATGTTGCCGTATTGCTGATCGCCGTTGATACGGTAGTCACACCATTGAACTCAACGTCTGAGTCGTAGTTTGCTGCGCCTAGTTCAACCGTCGCCACATCTTTTAAGTGCACCAGTTGCCCGTCGTGCGCTTTCAAAGCCATGTTCTTAAAATCGTCTACCGAACTTGAATCGGTATGAGCGTTAATATCAACTTCGATATAAGGGTTTTGCAACTTGCCCGCCGCACTCACAATGTTATTTGCACGAAGCGCGTTTTGAACATCTTCAGCCGTCAGACCATATGAAGCCAGTCGTTGAGGGTTCAGCCAGATTCGCATTGCAAAATCTTCTTGCCCCAATATGTCGACCTTTGACACCCCCTCAACAGTAGAGAAAGTCGGCTTAACTACGCGGCTCACATAGTCCGAGACTTGCTCCGTCTTCAATGTGTCACTCGAAAATGAAACATATAAGATCGGAGATTGAGACGTCGATTTAAGAATGCTCGGGTCCAATACACCCGACGGCAGCTTATATTTCACTTGCTGCACGAGAGACAAAATCTCAGTCAAAGCACTATCAGACGGATACCCTAGCTTCAAATAAACCGTGATAACCGACTTACCCAGAGCACTATCCGATGTCATGTAATCAATGCCCGCTGTTTGAGCAATTTCTGCCTGCAGTGGCTGCGTCACATACCCTTGAACGCTGGATGCACTGGCACCTGGATAACTCGTTGTAATGGTAATAACGCCCGTTTCAATTTCTGGATATTGGCGCACTTGCAGTGAGGTGAAGGCTTTAAGGCCTAACACCAACAGTACAAGGCTTAATACCGTAGCCAAAACTGGACGTTTGATAAATACATCAGTAAATGTCATGGGAGTTTCCTAGTTACTTTGCTTAGTACTTTTGTCAGTAATCAACGGATGTTGGTTATTAACCAGAACCCATCCACTATTCTTGAGTTGGTGTTGGTTTGAAGTCACAACAACATCCCCCTCTTTCAAGCCCGAAACCACACCAACATAACCGCCTTGTTTGGGGCCGACTTCAACAGTGCGCTGCACAACCTTGTACTCGTAAAATGGTGATGCATCGTTGCTCGAATGTTCGCTGGCCTTTTTAGTCGACGTATCCAACACAAACACGGTGTTTCCGTATAAGGTGTAACTGATCGCAACAGAAGGTACTGCCACGATAGTGTCCGATTCTGATGTGATTAACGTAGCGTCGACATACATACCCGCCTCTAACGGCACGGCTTGGTTAGCCATGGCTCTCAATTCGATATTGTGCGTGTTGCTGTCTGAGCTCGGTTCAATGGCAGAAATCGTGCCGTGAAAGACTTCGTCGTTCGTTGCTTCTGAATAAAATTGTAAATATTGCCCTACCTTCACATCGTGTAAATAAAGCTCTGGAATAGAGAAATCGACATATTGCTTTGATTTGTCTTCCAGCTCGACAATCGCTGTGCTTGAATTAATAAAGTCACCCACATCGATATTACGAATCCCAACGCTGCCAGAAAATGGCGCTTTCACTTTCATGTAGTCAATTTGCGTAGCAATATATTCCAGCTTTGCACCTTCAGCATTAAATTGAGCTTGTAGCTTATCAACCGAGTTTTTTGAAACACTGTTATTTCTAAGGAGCAATTTATTTCTCATCAATTCGACTCTAACCAATTCAACTTTGGATAGCTGGCTCTTATAGTTGGACTTCAATAACGCATCATCCAATTTAACAAGAACATCACCCTTATTTACTTGCTGACCTGAAGTAAAGAGAATTTCTTTCACTTGGCCTGACATTTGGCTCGTCACATCAATAGATTGATTAGAATGAATGTTACCAATGACTTTTAAACTTTTATCCCAAGTATCTTGATTTACTTTTTCCGTTGTTACAGATATAGCTGGCAATTTAAAATTAGCGACCTTCTCTTTGATCATTTCACCTTTTACATAATGAAAGCCAAATACAAAAGACAGTAATATAAAAAGAGCTGACCCGACAATAACGCCTTTATACTTACTCATGTGTTCACCTTGCTTTTTAAGTCTGGTCATTCTATCTATCGACACTGCCAATAAATCAAACTCATATAACATCCACCCAATCTTATATAAAATAAAAATCAAACCTTAAAAATCAAATACTTAAGATAAAAATATCAATCGGAACTCAATTTTTGTTTTATTGCTATTTTATTTGAACATGATTTATCTATTTTCTCGATCGATATAATTCTCATCGTTCCTTAAACAAATAAACGAGTTAACTATGTCGAATCAAATTAATCACACTAAAGTCGCTATTAAAGAAAAGATGAAACGTATATATGGAGAAGATGTTGACCATAAACATAATAAAGACCATTTAGAATATAGAGAGCATCAACCCTCTCATTCAGGTCAACATGGTGGCGACCCAGAAGGTCATAAGCATTTAGTCAATCACCATTCTGATGGTCATCATGATAAACATCACAAAGATAAAATGCATGATCATAAAAAATCATCGAGACTGCATCATAAAAAGTAGAAGGCTGGATGAAGTCCAGATTATTAAAAATAAAGCATTAGATCAGTTTATCAACCAAATATGGATTAATGCTTAATCAAACGTTAAACCAAATTAAAAAATGAAATAGCGAGTCAATGATGATGCTATTTCATTCAAGGATTACTATGTCATTTATTATTGAACAACTTAGAGACTATCCGTTTATAGCGCTCTTTTTATCACTCGGTCTCGGTTACTTAATCGGTAAAATTAAAATCGGTAAGTTTGAATTAGGTGGAATCGCAGGTTCACTGCTTGTTGCTGTAGCACTTGGTCAGATCGGCGGTATCGCGATCTCTAACGAAGTAAAAAGCATCTTCTTTGCTTTATTTATTTTTATGGTGGGTTACAACGGCGGTCCGCAGTTTTTCTCGTCATTCCGCCTTTCATCGCTAACACGCTTATTCGCTTCGTTTGTGATGACGTTTGTAGGATTAATCACGGTTGTGTTGCTCTCTAAATGGGCAGGACTAGATAAAGGTTTAGCGGCGGGCCTTGCGGCTGGTGGCTTAACACAATCGGCAATCATAGGTACTGCAGGTAATGCTATCGATCAGCTGAACCTAGCGCCAGATGTCACCTCAACGCTTAAAACAAATGTGGCTGTGGGTTACTCGATCACCTACATCTTCGGCTCTCTTGGTCCGATTCTAATGATGTCACTCATTCCAATGGTAATGGGTTGGAACATAACCAAAGAAGCGAAGAAGCTTGCGGAAAAAATGGGCGCTGGCAGCAAGCAACTAAACGAGGGTGAATTCTCTGCATTGAACCGCGTATCTTCTCGTGCTTATCAAGTGACCGCGAACTCTATGTTTGTTGGTAAAAGTGTTGTCGAGTTAGAAGAAGCATTCGATGCCGACCTCACAATTGAAGCTATTTACCGCTCACACCAAGACACAGAATCAACGTTAGATTTGGCGAAGAACCCTATTTTAGCGGCGGGTGACAAAGTTTACCTTACTGGTCTAACTCAGGCATTTCCTAAAGTGACCTCGTTGGGTATCGAACTCGGTGAATTTAATGAAGAAAGCAATGTTGTCCAAACACAACAGAAGGTCGTACTCACGAATAAGAAACTAGCGGGTATTACGCTACGTAAGCTTCACGATGAAACGAACGCACGTATTCGTCGTGGTGTTTATATCACTCAGCTATCACGCATGGGCCATGATATTTCGACATTGCCAGAAACTGAACTGCACATTGGTGACGAAATCACCTTAGTTGGACAAAAAGAAGACATAGCTAAAGTCATCAAAAAAATTGGCTACAACAGCCCACTGCCTAGTGTTACTGACTTCGTAACAATGTCTTTCGGCATGGTGCTTGGCTATCTAATTGGTGAGATTGGTTTCACTATCGGTGGTTCTCATATCGCTCTAGGTTCAGGTTTAGGCTGTCTGGTTTCCGGCTTACTTGTGGGCTACCTAAGAATGCGTACACCTCGTTTAGGCAGTGTTAACCATGGCGCAGCCAACTTTATGCAGACATTCGGCCTAGCAGTATTTGTTGCGGTTGTTGGTATTAATGCAGGCGCTCCAGCGCTGACGGCAATCAAAGAGAATGGCGTAACGCTTTTACTGCTAGGTGTGTTGGTCACTCTAATTCCTCAAGTACTGACGTTCCTATTCAACTACTACGTACTCAAAATCAAAAACCCAGTAGAAGCGCTAGCGGTTATCGCGGGTAGCCGCAGTGCAAACCCTGCATTCGCATCGCTACTAGAAAAAACACAAAACAGCACACCAGTACCGAGTTTCACGATGACTTATGCGGTTGCCAATATCTTCCTCACCTTATGGGGTCCGATCATCATCAACCTAATTACCAAAATCTCGTAATCAACACCGAATCAGCCAATTGATGATTCAACTTATTCATTAACGATTTAACACAGTAGCTAGCCAAACAGGCTAGCTGCTCAAAGAAATTAACTCATTTATATATCCAAAAAACTTGGATCTTAAACAAATTTAAAGAGAAACGACTATGAAACGCACAGATGAAAAACGCCTAGAAACACTAAGCCCATTCGAAGTAAAAAACACACTGATCGACCTTGCTCAGCATTCACATGAAAAAACCATGATCAACGCTGGTCGTGGTAACCCAAACTGGGTCGCGACAGCGCCACGTGAAGCCTTTTTCCAATTAGGTATGTTTGCACTAGAAGAATCAAAATCGAATTTCTCAGGGTATGAAGGCTTTGGTGGAATGGGAGTTCAACAAGATATTAGCCTGCGCTTTCTTCAGTTTTGTGAAAAATACGAAGACCAAGAAGGTGTGCAATTCCTCATTGAAGCCTTCCAGTTTATTACGGATCAATATCAGGTAGACGGTGATGCGCTTATTTATGAATGGGTTGAGGGGATTCTAGGTAACAACTACCCAGTGCCTGATCGCATGCTCAAATATTCGGAACTCATTGCTCGTAAATACATTGAGCAAGAAATGGCGGGCTCGCAGCCATTACCTGCAGGAAAGTTTGACTTGTTCGCCGTTGAGGGTGGCACAGCGGCCATGGTTTACATATTCAACACGCTAAAGAGTAACCGACTATTGAACCCTGGTGACACCATCGCGATTGGTGCGCCGATTTTCACCCCGTATATTGAAATGCCAGAGTTAGAAGATTACGCGCTCAACAAAGTAGAAATCATGGCGGATGAAGCGTCTGCGTGGCAAATCCCAGACTCTGAATTAGAAAAACTGAACGATCCAAGTGTTAAAGCTTTCTTCCTCGTTAACCCAAGCAACCCTGCTTCGGTTCGATTAAGCGATGAGACACTCTATAAGATTGCAGAGGTTGCTAACCGCCGCCCTGACCTCATCCTTCTTACAGATGATGTTTATGGCACTTTCGCTGATAACTTCACATCACTAGCGATGCTGGTTCCGAAGAACACGATTCTAGTGTATTCGTACTCTAAGTACTTTGGTGCAACAGGCTGGCGTTTAGGCGTGATTGGCGTGCACGAAGACAATAATTTCGACCGCATGATTCGAGATCTTCCAGAAGACACTCGAAGCACGTTATCTCAGCGATACCAAGGCATTGCACTTGAGCCTAGTAAGATTAAGTTCATTGACCGTTTAGTTGCAGACAGCCGTGCAGTCGCACTGAACCATACCGCCGGTCTTTCAACACCTCAGCAGATTCAAATGACAATGTTCTCGCTGCTGTCTTTGATGAAGGATGGCGAAGAGTACAAGCGACTCGCGAAACAAATTGTGCGTCGTCGCTACCACACTCTAATGCAGAAGAACTTAGCCGCGCCAATCGTTGCTGAAGGCGATCAAACCGGTGCGTTCTATTACGTGGAGATTGATCTGAAAGAGATTGCTCAAACGATTCACAGCAACGATTTCTTCACATGGTTAGAAGAAACGTATGAGCCGCTTGATTTCTTGGTACGCCTTGCAGAAGAACATGGCGTGATTGTGATGCCGGGTGCGGGTTTTGATGCGCCAACGTGGTCTCTGCGTGTGTCTCTAGCGAATCTAGAGGAAACACAATACGCAAATATCACTAAAGCGATGAACGCGGTAATGCAGAGCTATGTTGAACGTTACGAAGCGGCTTGCTAACACGACCTCAACACTAGAAAGCTCATAGAAAAGCGATAAATTCTGAGTGTAGATTCACTAAATTAGTGAGCCTACACTCAGTTCTTTTTATCTAGGACGATATATGAGAATAACTATTTGAACTCATAGGTGTAAGACGCACCAACACTGTTATTTTCACCGAAATCGTCCTCAGCAAAAATAGTGAAGAAGTTGAATGATTGAGCATCACTCAACTTGTAACTCGCGCCGACGCCAGCCCAATACCCTGAATAATCATCAGAGCCCATTGAACCACCACCGAAGCCCATGATAGACCATTCATCCGTAATCGTTTTTAAGCCAAACGCACCAATGTAGCCACCGTGTGTTGAACTCGGCATCAACACATAGTCAGAACCAACATTATCGTCATCGAAAACAGCTACTTCGCCGTCATTATAGCTGTAACCAGCCATAGGGAAGATTTGCCAACCGAACGGCTCAATATCGAAATAGCTCAGTGGTATAAATGTGCCAATACTGTAGTTGTTCTTATAAGCATCGTTGTCATATTCAGAACGGCTAAAGTTGAAATTCACGATACCCATCGGCAACAGCCATGAACCGCCTAATCGCCACTCTTCACCGTCCGCATTGACACGAGCATTGATCATTCGCGCTTCATCTAAACCAATAGAGCCTGAGAACTGCAAATTTTCGTTATAAGCAACGCCCGCTTTGGTCACGATTTTAGTCGGGTCGTCAGGGTGCTTCTCTTCAGAAAAAGCACCCGTCGAACCAAGCATTGCCGCAGCAACAAGTAATAGATTACGTAATGTCATTAGAAGGTCGCACTAACCCCAACAAAGTGGATACGGCCGTCGAAAGAGCCATCTAACAAATTAACTTTTCCGAATCGACCATAACGATCCATCTCAACCGATCCTAAATCAGCATATTCGTAGAACACGTCGATCAAGATATCATCCCAATACGTTGAAGCACCTACCGAGTAGCGATACTGTTCGCCAACAGGGAGGTCAACCCATTGCATTGATGGATCATCTTGTGGCGAGGTCTCGTAAGAGAAGCCCGCTTTTAAACGCCAGTCTGAATTCAATTGATAGTCTGCACCCACCGCAAACTTCCAAACGTCATCCCAGTCACGTTTGATTGGAATTCCGCCTACAGGATTACCATCAACTGATGCACCGAAGTCTAATACTGTCTCGTCCCACGCACTCCAGCGGTGGAACTGAATGCTAGCAAGCAGGTCAAGTTGAGAGTTCAATGCATAACTTGCACTGACATCGATGATTTCAGGAAGAGCAATATCTGTAGACAAAGAGTTAGCAACATTACCTAAACCTTTCACATCGTTATTGAATTCGTGTTCTAGCTTAGAGCGGTAACTTGCGCCCAACTTAAGTTTGTCTGTCGGTGTGTACATTACACCTAGGTTATAACCATAAGCCCAGTCAGTGTCTTGCTTTGCTGTGAAAACAGAGGATGACTGTTGTAACGCAGCCCAACTTAACTGGATACCGGCACCAACCGACCACTGGTCATTCAGTTGGTAGCTTAGTGATGGGTTTACTTGCATCGCAGTGAGGGTGATATCTTCTAAGAGTTCAGCTCCCGCCCAATCACTGCCGTAATCAAGGCTAGAGCCCCCGACTGCACCCAGCGCGATACCAAGGTGTAATTTGTCTGTGACTTGATGCGCGTGGAAGGCACCAAATGAAGGCATGACTGAATGAGCTTTACCATCTTGCTTGTCGCCGTTGTCTTGATATTGCATCTCAAGATCAAACGCCATGGTATTGATCGTGGTTTTGCTTTCGCCCATATGAGACATAGTGGCTGGGTTGGTCCACATCGCCGCAGCCGAACGAGTATAAACACCGTCACCGGCACCAGTAGTACCGGCATTGGCGACAACAGCTTCTTGTAAAAACAAACCACTTGCGAAAGCATTTAAGCTTGTAAAAATTGCGGTGGCAGCTAGCGAGTAAGTAAAAGTTTTGTTCATCAGATTGCTCATTTAGCCTTAGACATTAAATTGCTCTAAGGTTACCGCAAAGCCCCATAAACAAATGGAATATCCGTTATTCCTGTACAAACGCTATTTGAACTTTCTCGCGACGTATGAACGTGGCTTGTCTCGATGAATTTCACGTTGAGCAGCGATTGCTCTATTCTTGCCTAACCCTACCTTTATCTGATACCAGGTCTCGTAAAACACTGCCATGCCAGGGCTTGACCACCAAGTCTTGTTGTAGAGTTTCTTATTAGCAGCGACAACATCTGGCGACCGATTCGCACACTCAAGTGCCAACGCATAAGCTTCAGCGTAAGGATCTTCGGCAATCTTGGTTACCAGTCCATAGTCTTTCGCTGTTTCACAGTCGATCTCTTTAGCGGTCATCGCCATTTCTAAGGTGTGATCTTTACGCATTAGCTCTCGAAATGCGATGGCGCCTCCCATGTCAGGAATCAAACCCCATTTGGCTTCCAATATCGAGAAAGTCGCGTCTGGACTGGCCATCCTAAAATCACCACCACTGGCTAATTGAAGGCCGCCTCCCCAACAACGACCATGAATCGCAAAAATGACAGGACATGGGATCTCTCGCCAACCAAGCGAAAAGTGCTGCGCAGCATTAGGTAATGTCGGTAACCATTTGAACAAAAGCTTCATCGCCCCAACTTTACTGTTCAATAACGATTTAACATCTAAGCCAGAACAAAAATCGGAACCACTGCCCTTAACAATAACAGCTCGAATATCTCTGTTCTTCTTGAGCTCACTTATCATGTCATTAACGGCTTCAAACATCGCCATATCAATAGCATTGAGCTTATCGGGTCGATTCAACACAACCGTCGCAATTTGGTTTTCATCGATAGAATAAGTAATACGATCGAGGTTTGGCATGGTGGCTACCTTATAAGTGGTCAGACCTTTAGATTATACATTTTATTAACATATGCCAAACTTGCACATTAAGAAGCGAGACCTGTGTTGCTTAACGCCGCCCCCTTACACAAACAACATCAATAAAAAAGCAGTGATGGATCGCTCTATTCACTGCTTTTCATTCGTAGCTTTTATTGCCAGTAGCTTTGAATACCAGTAGCTTTGATAATCAAGGACTCTCAGTTTTGGTAGAACCTATGTTCTTCGAGATTTCAATAACAAGAAGATGAAGTAGCTACCACCAATAATGGAAACTAACGTCCCTGCCGCAAGCTGCGCCGGAAACACCACCACTTGCCCTAACCAGTCTGCAAATAGCATGAGTGCAGCACCAATTAAAAACGACAAGATGATCTGCTCTCGAACCAAACGAGCCCCCACCATTGCAGCGATATGCGGAGCTAACAAGCCGACAAACGCAACAGGCCCCATGGTGGTTGTCACGACCGAACATAAGATCGCAACAATGCACAACAACGCCACGTAAGCGATATTGATATTCAACCCTCTGGCACTCGCGAACTGACGTCCAGTCGCAATTAAGGTCACCCAACGACTCAGCAGCAGAGCCACACCAATAGAAGCCGTGATCACAATGGTCATAATTACTGCCGACTCAGGTTCAACACGATAGGTAGACCCTGCTAACCAAGCCAATAAAGTATATTTCCCCTCACCCACTCGCGTTAAAGAGAATTGCACCAAAGCTTCCAATACCGCGGTCAGCGAAATACCAGTGAGGATCAAAATCGATGGCGCGAACTGATGCTTCTTGCCAAGGAACAATAACAAACAGAGTGCAATCGCACTGCCCAGAAACGCAACCCACGGGCTTAGCGAGTGAATCGAATAGCCCATGAATAAGCTACTGAAAATCAACGCCAGAACCGCACCCGCCGACACACCAAGAATATCTGGGCTTGCGAGCGGGTTGTAGACCAATCTTTGTAAAATCACACCCGCCACCGCTAAGCCGCCACCAGCGAATATCGCGGTTAACATTCTAGGCCAACGAATAGACCATTCAAATGCGTCTGGAATAACAAAGTAGCCCATATCAGAAGAAGGCTGAGACAATGAACTCAACGCCAGCAACCCGAAAATCATTGTGCCCAACAAGAAGTAAGCCACTGATGAAATAAACTTTGGACCTTTAGGCATCGAGAAAAACAGCTGATCTTGGGCAGATAACTGCTTTCTCGCAATAATAATCAATGCAGGAGCACCAATCACTGCGGTTGCTGTCCCTGTTGGAATCATATCCAAAGACCATTGTGCCAAGAAGATCGCCAAGCTGTCAGTGACACACAGCAGTAACGCACCTAATACACAGCTTGCGATGAGTTCAGATTTCGCCTTTAGAAAACCTAGATGCCTAGCAATGTTCGGAGCAATCAAGCCGATAAAGCTGATCACGCCCACTGAGGTAATCGACACAGACACCAACCAAACGCCAACCGCCATCAATACAAAGAATGTCGTTCCGATGTTAAGGCCACGCGCTGCTGCCCCTTCTGTGCCGATGGAAAGCAGAGTCAGAACTCGTGGCGCCAACAAGAATATGGCAAAAATCGGCAACAGCTTAGGCATCAACCACAGCACTTGTTCCCAGCCATTTTGCCCTAGGTCGCCCGCTCCCCATACAAACAGATTCTGTGCGTACTGGTCGTTAAGCAGAATAATCGCCGTTGCAAATGCCCCTAGCAACAAGTTGACCGCCATGCCCGCCAATACAATTGGCAAGCCGCTCATGTTTTTGATTCCGACAATCGAAACAATCAGCCCCATCGCAAGCAGCGCACCAACTAGAGCAAACCAAACTGAATACTGAGCGACCAACATCGGCGCGACCACATTCAGAATAACCAGACCAAGCCATGCACCTGACGACGTACCTAAGGTTAGCGGCGACATCATGCGATTTTGTGTCAGTTGTTGAAACAAGCTGCCGATGGTGCCAAGTGTTGCGCCAACCAAGATTGCCATCACCAAGCGAGGTAAGTTGACATAGGCTAACGCCATCAACTCGAATGAATCATCAACCATTAAGTTGAATGTTGCGATATCACTGATCTGTGAGGCTTGCTGAAGCAACTCTCCAATAGGGCCAAATTCCGACTGCCCTAACCATAAATGAACAAGAGCAGCACAAAGCAGCGCAGCCCCCATCATAAAACTACTGGATTTCATTACTACTCCGCTAGCGTCAGCAGCGATTGCGCCATAGCTTCAACGTTATACAAAATCGACATGGCACCGCCGTAACTCCAACTTGCCGCGACTGGGCTAAATTGACCATT
This sequence comes from Vibrio splendidus, assembly GCF_024347615.1. Classification (NCBI taxonomy): domain Bacteria; kingdom Pseudomonadati; phylum Pseudomonadota; class Gammaproteobacteria; order Vibrionales; family Vibrionaceae; genus Vibrio; species Vibrio splendidus. The sequence goes on from NZ_AP025509.1 coordinate 906,343, forward strand.
GCGAACGAAAGGCATGCTTTTCCAAACAGGAGAACGGTCTAGCTTGTCTTGATATGGGAAAGGTTCAAAGTAAAGCGCAATACCCTTCTTCACGTTCTTAAGCTCGGTCATGCGTTTTTGACTGATACCCCACTGACTTGCAGGAAGATCCATAGCGTTCTCAAAGCCTAGCTGTTCAAGTGCGTATTGTGGAATAGAGTTATCGCCGTAAATGAACACCGATGTGGTGCTCGCAAAACGGAAAGAGGTCACTTTCGGTTTGTCGCCCGGATACGCTTTATCCAGTTCAGCCTTAAGGACAGCGATACGCTCATCCATTGCGGCCAGCTTTTGGTTCGCTTGTTCTTCTTTACCAAGCAACTGTCCGATCTTCTTGAAGTTCTCGATAGCAGCCGCTGCATTGCTGTGCAGGTCACTGTACGTTTGGTAGTAAAGCACGGGCGCAATTTCAGAAAGTCGTTCCTGAAGATCTTTCTGAGGAGAAGCGATAAGAATCACATCAGGGTTTAGCTTCTTCAAAGCAGAAAAATTAGGCTCAGTTCGAGTGCCAATATCTGCCACGCCTTCTGGAATCGCAGGTTGAACAACCCAATCTGTATAGCCAGCGATATCAGGCACTGCCACTGGTGTTACACCGAGTTCAATCACTTGTTCAGCAATGTCCCAGTTCAGCGCAGCCACTCTAACAGGCTGAGCTTCAAGGGTTTTAACCCCCTCACTGTCTTCAACTTGAAAGTTGGCCACCGCTTGAGCTGATAACAACAAGCTCAATGAGACAATGAACGAACTCACTTTAGGAAAACGAGAAGTAAAATAGTTGGCTTTCATATAATCACTGTCACTTTTTAAGTGTTTATTTAACGACAAAAGCAGCCTACACAGGCTGCTTAGATTTATGTATTCAAATGAATTAGAACTCGTAGTTCACGCTGAGCTCTACAGACTGCTCAGCACCGAACCAACAGTTCGATTGGTCGTAGCAGGTGTAGTACTCTTCATTAAACAGGTTATTAACGAGCAAGTTAGCCGTTGCACCTGACAGAGTTTCACTTGCTTCCCCTAGGTCATAACCCACAGAGATATCAACGACAGTGTAAGACGGCACTTTCCCTTGAGTATTGGTTGCATCCATCTCCATGTCACCCATGTAACGAGCACCTGCACTGAAGCGAGTTCCTGCTAAAGCACCACCGTACACATAGTAGTTACTCCACAAATTCGCAGCGTGTGTCGGTACGTAAATTGGTGTCGTTCCTTCTAGATCCGGGTTTGCATCTTCCGTTACTTCCATATCAACGTATGTATAGCTCGCATTAACATCCCAGTTGTCCGTTGCAAACCATCGGCCTTCAACTTCCACACCTTGAGAACGCACTTCGCCTAACTGAATCTTAGAGCGATACGTTGGATCCGATGGATCGGCAGCAATTGAATCTTTCTTAGTAATGTAAAAGTATGATGCTGTAAGTTGCTGTGCCATATCAGCAGACAGGTATTTCACACCTAGTTCGACTTGCTCACCCAGCTGAGGTTTCAACGAGTTACCGTTGATATCAGTACCAGCAGCTGGCTCAAAACTCGTCGCGTAACTTACAAATGGAGAGATGCCATTATCTAACTCATACAAGGCACCTACGCGGTAAGAGAACTGATTGTGATCCGCTTTTTCTGTGCCATCGCTTGTTGGGTAAGTACTCGTTTTATCGTCACTCGCTTTGAACATGTCGTAACGTCCACCAGCAAGTAAAACCAGCGCGTCGTAGCGAACTTGATCTTGGAAATACAAGCCCAGTTGCTCGGTCGTGATGTCATGTGATTCACGATAATTCTCTTGTAGCTGACTCTTATCAAGCAAGTCATTATTTGGGTTGTATGCGTTAAATCCGTAGAAACCAGCGTTCGCGGTGAACTCTTGATACAAAGAGTCACCTGTTAGCTTTAGGTAGTCGACACCGAATAGTAAATTGTGCTCTAAGCCACTAATTTCGACGCGGCCTGAAACTTGGTTATCGATAACAAAGCTTTGAGAGTCTTCATCCGTGCTATACACATTTCGAATTAAGCTACCAGTTGCGGCGTTAAAATTCGTACCGCGATGGTAGGTGTTTTCTTGATATAGCGACGCATCGGAATAACGAGCGTTCTGAAGGAAAGTCCAGCTGTCATTGAATTGGTGGTTAATCTTATAGCCAACCATCAACACTTCACGTTCGAATTTACTCCAGTTCTTGTCGCCCATGGACACAGATGGATCACTTGCCTTCAATACTTCGAGCGGCATTGCAGAGTTAGTACCCATTGACGGATCATTCTGATAGTAAAGATTGAAGTTAATAAGTGTTCTATCAGATACCTGCCAATCTAGCGATGGAGCAATCACATAACGCTCTTCTTCAGCGTTATCAACTTGACTGTCTTGTTTACGAGCGAGTGCAACTAAACGATATGAAAAGTCACTGTCACCTAACTGACCTGAAGTATCAATTGACGCTTCCATCAAGTTTCTTGAGCCTGTAGATACACCCACTTTTGTCAACCCGTCTTCTTGCGGTGCCTTCGCGATCATGTTGACCATACCACCCGGCGGCATCGATCCATACAACACAGACGTAGGGCCTTTAAACACTTCAACTTGCTGAATCGCAATAGGGTCGATCTGAGGTTGCAGGTTCCATCCAGTCAGGAACGGCAGAATCAAGCCATCGTAGTAACTCTGATTGTTACTAAACCCACGAATCGAGAACGTATCGTACATGGTTACTGATGCGCCCTTTTGCTCAGTCACAACACCCGGCGCGTATCTAAGCGCTTGGTTAAGAGACTTTACACCTCGTTGCTCTAACTGTTCTTCATCAATGACTGTAATACCTTGAGGTGTTTCTTCTGGCTCAAGTGCCGATTTAGTTGCTGTATTACGATAGGCTTTACCCATAATAGTGACAGTTTCTACATTCGAATCTGCCGCAGTAACGGTTTCTTCCGCCAATGCTTGCGCTGAGAACGCAGTCAGCAACGCTACTGCCAATGATGAATACTTAAAACGAGTGTGAGTGGTCATAATTCCCTCGGTACCAATGCTTAATATAAATAATAATAAATCTCATTTGCATTGTATGTATCTAGAGGTGGGATAATTAACAATTTGGTGCAAATTCAAAAAGAACTTGACCTATTTTTAGTAGAAAACGGTCAATTGGTGATTTAAAAGACAATTGACCCTATTGATAGGAAGGCTTTGCTAGAAGAGAGTGAGCGGGAATATGACTACGATTTAATAATAGGAACCCAGTACTCCATTTCAGCGTCAGAGGCATGTGCTTGATAGGCAAACGGGTACACTTCAAGCTCATATCCATCGACGCCACGATAACCTGAACTTGGCATCCAATTCAGCACAAACCAACTCAAGGTGTGTCGTAAATTCTCAATTGGACCACAGTGCTTCACTACAGCATAAGTTTGCTTAGGAACCGTCAGTACCTCTAACCTTTCAGAGATAATACTCGGTAATTGCGGGATTGAAATGCCTTCCTGAAGTTCTACCCCTGCCCAATAGTGAATATTAGTCCCGTCAAAGCAAGACTGAGTCAGATCAACCACGCCAATGAACTGGAGCACGTTGTCGTCAGGGATCTCAACCTCACCTTCTAAACGTGACCATAACTGAGGGACTTTCTGAGCGAAGTCTTGCGTGAGTGAAAACAGACCACTGATTTCTGATGTCATACCTTTCACTAGGAAAGACTCTCTTTCATCAATGCGCACTTCCACAAAGCTTAACGCCCCTTTTTCAGAAGTACTCGCTGTTTCAGATACTTGTATCGGCTTTCTTAGTCCGACTCTTTTGCCTGCTTTTCTATACTGACTTGGGCTAGACCCAAACATCTGCTTAAACGAGCGGCTAAAGCTTATTTCTGAATTGAACCCGAGCCCAAGAGCAATATCTATCACGCGCTCTTTTCCATCAAGCAGGTGTTCTGCAGCTTGGCTTAATTTTAGCTCTCTCACATAGTTAGCCACAGTAAGCCCTGTTTCGGCTTGAAACACTCTCTGAAGCTGCCAACGAGACCAACAGCTTTGTGTCGCAATATCTTCTAACGATAGCGAGGAGCTAAGGTTCGAATGGATATAGGTTAAAACGCGACTGATACGACCAAATGCAGGTGTGTTCATATTTAAGCTTTTATATTCTCTATAGTTGGCAGCGATATATTCGATTCACCAATACTTTTATCATTTAAAGCGGCTTTTATCACTCAAAAAAGAAGTACTCATATGTGTTCTATAAAATAACCAAAAGACAGAGACACCGAGTAGATGCTCCATTTTGTATGGTTATCCTCGATTATGTTCGTTATGATAACGCTACTGATTCTCATTTAATGGTTTATGATGCTTTCCCAGCTGCACAATATTATCACTCGTCGGAGAGCCCCGTCTCTACATCAGAAAATCTTCGCTCACTCAAAACAAGTGACACCTTATTTAAGTGGAAGCTTTGGTACTCTGCATAGCAAGAGCATTGCAATAACGAATGATGATAGCCATAAAGAAATCAAACGAGTTTACGATGGCCTTGCGCAGAGCCACCCTGAAGCAGGCAAAGCCTATTGGTTAACCCGAACGTGGGATCTGGTTTGCTGGCAACCAATCTACGTGACCTTTATATCTATCTACGGCCTTCACTCACTGCCTGATATTAAGAACATCGGCCAGTTTAGGTACAAAGAATTTGTCACAGGCTACCGTTTCTTTAATGGTGATCATCAACACGGTTCACCAGAAGAACTGATTCCACAAGCAGGTGAAGCTATTCTTGCACTCACAGAGTTTTATCGTAGCCAGATTAGTGAGTGGACACGTATTCGTCCGGGGTTTACCAGTCATCTACTTGCTGATCTGTTACTAGGCAGCTTGATAAAACTACAGCAGCACGAACCGAGCCTAACCAACGATTATATCACTCAACAAGCTAAGCTTTGGTTAGAAGCGTGCCAGTTACCTGAAAATCATTTAGACAGCCTTAAAATAGACGCTGATTCGGGGATGCTAAAACTGATCAGAATCAGCTGCTGCTTAGTTTATAAGTGCGACTCTAGAAAGTATTGCGACGATTGCCCAAGACACCCCGACAACAAAAAAACAGCTCAATAACACCCTCTATTTTTAAAAGCCAATAAAGCTCGTTTAATTTCACTGAAGCGCTTTATTGGTCTAGGCACAGGACTGACATGTTTCAGCTTTCAAACATAAAAATTGTTCGTGATGAACGAACGATTCTCTCAATCGAAGACCTCACGATTCCGACCAACGAACTGACCGTCGTTCTTGGCCATAATGGTTCAGGTAAATCTACACTCGTTAATTTGCTCTCAGGGCAGATGTCACCAGATCATGGCAGCGTGGAACTAGACGGCGCTTCCCTCTCTTCATTCAAAAGCAAAGACTTAGCCAAGCAGATTGCGTATTTACCGCAAAAGCTTCCCGCTTCTGCTGGCTTAACAGTCGAAGAGCTGGTTCGTTTAGGACGTTTCCCATGGAGAGGCGCACTAGGTCGTTGGAATTCAGAAGACAAATCGATTATCCAACAAGCGATGGAAAGAACCGGTGTCACTGAATTCTCACAAGCTTTGGCGGATGATCTATCAGGAGGAGAACGTCAACGAGCATGGGTCTCTATGTTATTAGCTCAGCAGTCACCGGTATTGATCCTTGATGAACCGACCTCTGCATTGGATGTTCATCATCAGTTTCAGCTAATGGGCTTACTATCTGAACTCAACAAAAAAGAAGATGTTGGGGTGATCGTTATTTTGCACGATTTGAACCTAGCGCTTCGTTACGCGACGCACATTGTCGCCCTGAAAAAAGGTCAGATTGCGTTCGAAGGCAGCGCGGATAAGTTACTCGATGAAGAAGCTTTGTCAGCACTGTATGAGTCCCCTATCCGACTGATCGATCATCCAGTTCCAGCCAATACTGCAGCAAGTGAGAAGGTTGCAGTCGTCTGTGAATAGTTCGGGCATTTCAATTTAAATCTAAGTTCTAAGCTCTAAGCTCTAAGCTCTAAGCTCTAAGCTCTAAGCTCTAAGCTCTAAGCATAATAAAGGCCATCGAAATCATAAACTTCAATGGCCTTTTCGTTTTTCACTCGCTAGCTAGCTAAATAATTAAATAACCAAATAACTAGCTAAGCTGGGACTCTCTCGCTTCTTGGCTACTGAAACCACGTAAAATATTAAACAGGGTAATCAGTGTGAACAACATGATGACAAGCGATAGATGCCACGCTTCCCCTAGCCCTAATTGAACTAGCCCCATACTCACCATTGAAGACACCACCATCTGCCCTCCGCCAGACATCGCAGCAGCCGCGCCAGCGTTCTTCTTATAAGGCAACATCACCAAGGCCTGAGCACAAGGTAACGCTATACCATTGCCAAGAATCATCAAGAACTGGCCCAGCATTAAATACAGTGGCTCAAGTGGACAAAAGAAAAGCCACAACGCCGCAGCAATATGTAATACAGGTGTGCATAACAGAGTTTTCTTGTTACCCAACATAGGGCGAATACGGTTACATAAGCTTGTTCCGCCCAGCATACCTAATGCAGGAATCACCGCCCACATCGCGTATTCATCTGACGTCATGCCAATCTGATTTTGCATGATAAATGGCATCACTGATACGGTGGTGATCATCAAGCTAAAGTTAAGCCAGCCAATACTCGCAAAGCTCATAAAATAACGAGAAGTGAGTAACTCTTTATATTGAGAAACCATTTTCTTCGGTGAAGGGATAGCCGAAACCTGAGTGACGGTTTCCTTAAACTTGAACGCCAATACCACCCAAGCCAATGAGACATAGCCAAGTAGTGAGATAAACACCATACTCCAGCCAAAGTGGAAGTTAATAAACCCACCGATAACAGGCGCGATCAAAGGTGTTATAGAGGCAACCATAGCAATATAAGACATCGCCAAAGGCAAGTCTGCGCCGTTGAATCTATCGCGCGTCGAGGCACGAGCAAGTACAGCGCAACAGCCAGTTCCTAGGCCTTGCAGAAATCGCCCCATCACCATATTGGTAAACGAGTGGCTGAAGAAAATGATCATCAATAGTCCCAGCATGGCGATTAATAATCCGCTCAGCAGTACTTTCTTGCGCCCGAGAGCATCGGAAATAGGGCCATAAATAAACTGGGAAGGCCCAAAACCTAATAGGTACACGCTTACCAAAAGCTGGGCTTGCTCTAGTGACACATCGAAGTCTTTGGCGATCCAAGGTAGTGATGGAAACACCAGTCCCATACTGAGCTGACCGATACTGATGACCAAACACGCAAGTAGGATCGATTTAAAGTCAAATCGACGACTCATGATGTAAAGTATCCAATAGAACCGCAGGTCTGAGATCGGGTGGTTTGAGAATAGATAGCTTGAATACCTACCTGACAACGTAAAGACAGAGAAAATAACGAAAAGGTTGCAGGGTTAGTATTCATTGTGCTCCGAAAAATCGAATAGAGGATGGCAGGGTAAACATACGTGAGCTTGTATAATCATACAATACTCGCTCAACTAAATATGTGAATAGTCACTTTTCATTTATCTTAACTATCCACTTAGCAGCCACAGGCTAAACTAATACAACGTCATGACAATCAAGGGACTTCAATGAACACTCATCATCGTATTCTTTCCTGTGCTTTGGCACTCATCGTTTCAGGTCCAATGGCTTCAACTCCAGTATTTGCATGGCAGGCAGAGAAGATCACTGACGGTCTCGAGATTCCATGGGGTCTCGCTTATGTCGATGACGGTACTATGCTTCTCACAGAAAAAGCAGGCGTCATTAAACACGTTGATTTAAAGACTGGTGAACAAAGCACACTGTTCAGGCTTCCCAACGTTTGGGCGAAAGGCCAAGGTGGTCTGTTGGATATCGCGCTCTCCCCTTTTGAACTTGGGAGATTCTATGTCACTTACAGTAAAGACGTCGATGGTGACGGCGTAACAACACTCGCTTCTGCCAGCTACACAAACGGTGGAGTGTCTAATTGGCAAGATGTGTTTGTGTCTAAATCTAGAACAGATACAGGCCGTCACTTCGGTAGCCGTATCACCTTTGATGATAGCCATCTGTATTTTTCAATCGGTGATCGTGGTGACAGAGACAACGGCCAAGACACCATGACTCATGCTGGCTCAATATTGCGATTAAATGCCGATGGAAGCACGCCAAGCGATAACCCATTCACTGACAACAATAAGGTACTTAATGAGATTTGGAGCTATGGCCATCGTAATCCACAAGGGCTGTTCTATGATGCTCCGACTCAAAAACTTTGGTCGATTGAACACGGCCCGCGCGGTGGTGATGAAATCAACCTAATAAAAGCAGGCGCCAACTATGGATGGCCAGTCACATCACACGGAAAAGAGTATTGGGGGCCAATTAGCGTTGGCGAGTCTAAAACCAAAGATGGTATTGAAGCGCCTAAAAAAGTCTATGTTCCTTCAATAGCTCCGGGGAGCTTGATTGTTTACCAAGGCGATAAATACCCAGAGTTAAAAGGAAAGCTGCTGGCTGGCGCACTTAAGCTTACTCACATTAATATTGTGACAGTCAATGAACAAGGTGAGGTAATCAAGGAAGAGCGTATTTTAGAAGACTTAGGCGAAAGGATAAGAGACATCGAAACTTCACCAAGCGGCGACATCTTTTTCAGTACCGATAATGGCAACCTGTACCGCTTGAAAAAGTAGTCTAGTTCTCGTTCAAGTAAAGACATTTCCCTTACAACGACAGTGATAAATATAAGCCGTTAAAAGTGGGCTCAACACCCAGTTAGCGGCTTCTAAATTGCAAAAATAAATGCGCTAAAACAGTGCATTCACTCCAAATTCGTCATCAATTTCGACCACTATTTTCACAAAAACGACAACAAATCACCATACAACTGTAACTCCATGATATTTAAGGAATGCAAAGTTTGACTACCCCCAAGTTTCTGCAACCTTTCACTATGGATTCGATTGACTATCCCCTGATTTGATTTAGACTTCATCTCGGCTAGAAAGAAAGTTCTTTGTATATAAACATTTCGTTGGATTACTAGTAACCCCGTTGTGTTGTACGCAATAGCAATAAACTTTTCCGCGCTATCAGTGCCACAATTGGCTCATAATAAAAATTTAATTTTAGGATATCATCATGTCTAACACAGTTACTGGTAAAGTAAAATGGTTCAACGAAACTAAAGGCTTCGGCTTCATCGAGCAAGAAAACGGCCCAGACGTATTCGCACATTTCTCTGCAATCACAGGCGACGGTTTCAAAACTCTTGCTGAAGGCCAACAAGTTGAGTTCACTGTATCTCAAGGTCAAAAAGGCCCTCAAGCTGACAGCATCAAAGTACTTTAATTTAGTATTTTTAAGCTTTCTAAAAATAGCCAGCCTCTGCTGGCTATTTTTTTACCCGCTATTCAGAGATTTAAGGTAATATTCCCCCCTCACTATTTCTACCTAAGACACCCTATCAATGGCTCTTAAACCGACAATCTACAAGTTTCGTATCTCTTTAACCGATATGAATCGCGACTATTACGACTCTTTTAATCTAACGGTTGCTCAACACCCTTCTGAAACAGAACAGCGCATGATGGCTCGTATCATTGCTTTCTGTATCAATGCATCTCCTGAACTTGAGTTCACTAAAGGGTTGTCTAGCATTGAAGAACCCGATTTATGGCAGAAGTCGTTAGATGACCAAATCTTAGAGTGGATTGATGTGGGTGAACCCGATCCAGAACGCGTTAAGAAAGCGACTCGCTTATCTAAGTCTGTGAGCGTGTTCAGCTTCAACACTAAATCGAATGTTTGGTGGGAACAAAACAAAGGTAAGTTCGGTTACCTGAAAGCTCAAATCGTTCGTCTAGACAACGATGGTATTGAGCAACTAGCAGCGATGACACAACGTACTATGGACCTTTCAGTAATGCTGTCGGGTAACTCTGCGTTCGTAAACAGCGACACTCAATCTGCAGAAGTAACGTGGGAAGAGCTACAGAGTAATGACTGAGATCCAAACTCAGACTGAACCTCAGCGCCAAACTAAGCTCGAAGCGTGTTTGCAGCTCGCTGGTCTCGATTCAGTCAAAGCGCTGACGACTGGCTATGAAAAAGAGCTATCGTCATTTATTGATGAAAACCATGCTCTGTTTAAGCACGCTTGCGAGAACAAGCCGGACAACTCTGCACGTCAGACGTTGCTTGGCCTGTTAACCAAAGTACATATCGATGCAAGCTATCGCTTTGAAAGCAATAAAGAAGCGAATGAAGCGATGCAAAATGTATTCGATAATACAGTGGGTACTGAGCACAGCGACAAGTTTCAAAACTCTAACGCGCAACAGTTAAAGTTAATCACTCATTTGTGGTTGTTCATTCAAGGACGACTAGGAATGGATTACAGCCTTGCTAATGATCATGCTGCTGTAGCCGCTACGCTGCTGTCTCGCATATCGAGAAGCAGTGATGATGAGATTCGCGTAGAGTTTATGGCAAGTTTTTATGATGGCTTGAACCTCTATCAAGCTGAGAACAAGCCGTCCGGTTTTGTTCACCACTTTAAGCGTTTGTTTAATCTTACTTAAGCATTCCACTAGCTGCTGTACCCAAATTTGCGCTTTATAGATTCTGTAGAGCGCATCTAATTTCCGTTCCAACCACCCCCCACCGAAAATGCAGATTCCCTATTACGCTCGTTCCTCGCTTTAGGGAATGACGAAAGTAACTAAGTCACTCATTCTGCAAGATCATCAGCGTTTGCTTCTAATAGGCTGGCGTAGAATACACTCTGAACCCCCACCCTCGTATTTTACCTCACTCGCCGTCATCCTCGAGAAGGAGGAACGACTGAGTCGGGGATCTCCCGCTAACTATACTAATAAACACCTAATCAAAACAGATTCCCTATTACGTTCGTTCCTCACTTTAGGGAATGACAAAAGTGAATAAGTCGCTCATTCTTCACTCTAGGGAGTGACGACATTCGCGGTCTTTGCAGTTTACTTCATTACAAGTACAAAAAAGCCCCACAAAAAGCGAGGCTTAGAAAATTTATTTTCAACGAACATCAATTTACAGAGGCTAAATCGCGTTCATCCAGTGACGAAACGTATTAACGCAAGCCGTGTAAGAACTCGTGGCGCGTTGCTGGGTTTGATCTGAAGATACCACCCAATGCTGTTGTTGTCGTTTCGCTGGTTGCGTCCATTACACCACGAGATTTTACGCAGTAGTGAACCGCATCCATGGTTACAGCAACATCATCCGTTTCTAGTAGCGTTTGCAATGCTACAAGGATTTGCTGTGTCATGCGCTCTTGAACTTGAGGACGTTGAGCAAAGAAACGAACGATTCTGTTGATCTTCGAAAGACCAATAATCTTACCTTGAGGAATGTAAGCGACTGCGGTTTTACCATCAATGGTCACTAAGTGATGTTCGCATGTGCTGGTGACGGTAATGTCTTTTACACGAACCATTTCACGAACACCCATCTTGTTTTCGATCACGGTGATTTTAGGGAAATTGGCGTAATCCAAACCAGAGAAAATCTCATCCACATACATTTTTGCAATACGTTGCGGTGTTTCTTCCAGACTGTCATCTGCAAGATCAAGTTCAAGGAGAGTGAGAATCTCACGCATATGGTGTTCGATTCGTTCCTTTTTCTCTTCTCGGCTAACCTGATTAGGACGCATTGGTGTCTCTAATCCGCGGCTTGCTAGCGCATCTTTAACCAACTTCGCTGATTCGCTAAGACCTGACATTGAACTTCCTCTTTTAATACCCCTTCTGGATGGCAAACAAGGATACTCGGAATTTTGAATAAATACACCCATATTTTAAGGGAGGTCATTATTTACGGGGCTTAAACTATGCTAAAGTGGCTGCAATTTCGTTGGCGAACAACCGTGATTTGATAATTATTGAGCCACCATTGCCAACCACTAAATCAAAATAATAACGACCAAAGGATTTCAATTATGGGCTGTTGCGACGCTCCGGGCTTGATGCCAATTGAAGAAGCACTAGATAAGCTGCTATCGCCAATTAAACCTATTCAAACGACCTTATCATTGCCATTAGCAGAAGCATTGGGTTACGTACTTGCTGAAGATATTCTGTCCCCTATTTTCGTCCCTCCTTTTGATAACTCAGCAATGGACGGCTATGCATTGCGCTTAGCAGACTTAGAGAACGGTAAAGTTCTTCCATTAGCAGGCAAGTCTTTTGCGGGCCAACCGTTCGAAGGTGAATGGCCAGCAAACACCTGTATTCGCATTATGACAGGCGCAAAGATCCCAGAAGGTTGTGACGCCGTAATCATGCAAGAAAATACGGCCGAAACTGAGGTTGGTATTGAGATTCAACAAGACGACATCAAGCTGAACAATAACATTCGCCCTACTGGTGACGATATCAAGCAAGGCGATATCGTACTTAGCCGTGGTGAGCGTTTAACACCTCGTGACATCCCAATGATTGCTTCATTGGGTGTGAGCCACGTGACAGTGTTACATAAACCTAAAGTCGCCTTCTTCTCTACTGGCGATGAGCTAAAGCCATTAGGTCAACCGCTTGAAGACGGTCAGATCTACGACAGTAACCGTTACGGTATTAAACCATTAATCGAAGCATTTGGTTGTGAAGCTATCGACTTGGGTATCATCCCAGATTGCCCTGCAACGCTTAAAGAAACGTTCGAGAAAGCACAGCAAATAGCAGACGTGGTTGTGACTTCTGGTGGCGTGAGTGTTGGTGAAGCGGATTACACCAAAGATATTTTGGAAGAGATCGGCCAAATCGGATTCTGGAAACTGGCAATTAAACCGGGCAAACCGTTCGCATTTGGTGAGTTGGATGACGCGTGGTTCTGTGGCTTACCGGGTAACCCAGTGTCGGCGATGATGACCATGTATGTTTTGGTTCAGCCTATGTTAGCTAAATTGGCTGGTCACACAGCATGGACAGCACCAGAGTCGATTCCTGCTATCACTAAATCTGCATTCAAAAAAGGCCCAGGCCGTACTGATTACCAACGTGGCATCTACTCGATTGAAAACGGTCAGTTTGTAGTAGAAACAACAGGTAACCAAAGTTCAGGCGCTTTCCGCTCAATGAGCTTAGCAAACTGCTTTGTGGTACTAGAGCGCGAACGTGGCCGTGTTGAAGTCGGTGAAACGGTTCAGATTCAACTGTTTAACTCGACGCTTTACTAACGAGGCTTGATGATGGAAATACTGTCTGATGCTGAAATGCTTCGCTACAATCGCCAAATCATTCTTAAACAGTTTGACTTTGAAGGCCAAGAAGCGCTAAAGCAGAGCTCAATCTTAGTTCTGGGTGCCGGCGGCTTGGGTTGTGCCTCTGCGCAATACCTTGCGACGGCGGGTATTGGTAAACTGACACTGATCGACGATGATATTGTCGAGCTTTCAAATTTACAGCGACAAGTACTTCACACCGATGCTGATATTGGTAAGAAGAAGGTCGATTCTGCCGCTGAATCGTTACAGATACTGAACCCTCACCTGACGATTGAAACTGTTGACCACAGGCTTAATGACCAAGCACTTGGCAAGTTGATTGAAGCACATTCACTTGTTCTTGATGCCAGTGACAACGTTGAAACGCGCAATCAACTCAACCGCTTGTGTTACGTCTCTAAAACGCCACTCGTATCAGGTGCAGCGATTCGCATGGAAGGTCAGATTAGTGTGTTCACTTATCAAGACGCAGATGCACCGTGCTACCAGTGTTTAAGCGCTCTATTCGGCAACGCTGCTCTAAGCTGCGTAGAAGCTGGTGTGATGGCGCCTGTTGTTGGCATGGTGGGCGCAGCTCAGGCTTTGGAAGCTATCAAGGTTATTGCTAAGTTTGGACAACCAAAGCAAGGCAAGCTTTTGATTCTCGATGCCATGTCGCACAGCTGGCGTGAAATGAATTTAATGAAGATGCCTAATTGTTCGGTGTGTGGATAAGCTAAGTCCTATCCCCTCTTATCGAAAACCTAAGCCTTGACTAAAAGTCAGGGCTTTTTTAGAGCTCAACATCAGCTTCTTAAATCGCTTTATCAATTTGAAATACTCTATGAGAGATTAATTTCATTTGAGTTCTCATTTTGAGAATACAATAAAAACCCCAGCACCCAAAAATATAAATAATAAAAATCAACAACTTAAAATTGGCACGTAACTTGTAAAAGTATCTAAACCTTCCATGACAAGGATGTAGATATGAGAATTACAACGTTAAGTTTGCTATTAAGTGCGCCCCTAGTCGCCAACGCAGCGCCATTCGATACATGTCCAAGTAAGGCGTACCTCTTTCAATCCACCCCAGTGCAAGTTTGGGGCGTTAACCTAGTGACCGGCTCAACCACTCTGTTAGAAGACGATACGGGCATGAATGCCAATATCAATGGTGTTGGTTTCGACTTTCAAGACAGATATATTTATGGCTATGACACAACCAACAAACGCTTGGTGCGCCTTGGACAGGATTTCCAAGCTGAAGTCATCAATACCAGTGGCTTACCCACCGATCACACCTTTTATGTAGGTGACGTATATGATCACGTTTACTACTTATACCGTACAGGAAAAGGGCTATTCACCGTTGACCTATCTCCTTTAGATACCGACCCAAACGCGACCGTTACGGTTAATAAAATAGCTGGTAGCCCGGCAACCGTAAAACTGACCGATTTTGCTTTCCACCCAAGTGATGGATCTTTGTATGGTATTGATAACAACTCGGGTGGCCTGTACAGCTTCAACCCCACTACAGGCGCAGAAACCTACATTGGTGACACTGGAGAAACAGGTACATTTGGCGCAGGTTATTTCGATGTAAACGGCTACTACTACGTATCTCGAAATCAAGACGGTAAAATTTACCGTATCAATCTGTCTCCTGACAACGCGACCAATATCGCTGCTGGGATTGTTCCGGCGGTTGAATTTGTATCGAATGGCCCAGCTTCTGGTCAAAACGATGGCGCTCGTTGTGCGAACGCGCCTGTTGTAGATGAAGATTCAAACATCGACTTCGGTGACGCGCCAGACAGCTACCTGACTCTTCTCGCAAGTAATGGCCCTCGACATGAACTTGATGGCATCACATGGTTAGGTACAACACCTCCAGATGCGGATTTGGATGGTTATGTCACACCACAATCAGACGAAACCGTTGGAGTGGATGATGAATGGGCCAACGGTGGTATCGGTTTTGTTACCGCACTTGAAGCCGGACTTGATTCAAAAGTTGTGATTGAAGCTTCAACAACCGGTTACCTTTCAGCTTGGATAGACTGGAACCAAGATGGCAGCTTCGATGGCGCCAACGAGCAAGTGTTTACAGATTACGCGCTCGATGCGGGTGAAAACGATCTGTTCCTTAATGTTGATATCAACGCACTAACCGGTACTACGTGGGCTAGATTTAGATTCAGCCAACAAACCAACCTAAGTTATTTTGGCGGTTCAACCTCTGGTGAGGTGGTCGATATTCAAGTCGATGTCCTTAACGATGGTGCCACCGCTCGTTACTTCCCAAGTGCTTCTGGCTACGCAACGCTCGCGTACGAAGATAACTGGCCATATAAAGCCGACTACGACATGAACGATGCTGTTCTTATGTATCGCATTACCGAGATCCTTAAAGATGGAAAGGTCGTTAAATCCACCATCGACGGACGCTTAGCTGCTGTCGGGGCATCGTACAGAAATGGTTTTGCTGTTCGACTTCCTAACCTAGACCCGAGCTTGGTGAGTAGTGGTAGCTCTTACATGAAACACAATGGTGTATTCACTGACCTCGACCTAGAAGATGGACGTAGCGAAGCAATCTTTGTTATCGCCAATGACCTGACAGAAAAAATCAGCACTGGCTGTACCTTCTACCGTACCAGTAATGGATGTAAAGAGGATGAGCAGTTCTCATTCCAAATTGGTATTACTTTAGCCGGTGACGGTGTGAGTACTGGCAGCTGGACCGATATGCCTTACGACCCGTTCATCTTCGCAACGCCTGGGTATTATCACGGTGAAAACCTACCTCTACATCCAGGACGCAGCTGGGAGGTTCACTTGCCAGACCAAGCGCCAACAGAAGCATTTGATACCACTAACCTCTTTGAAGCTGGTTTAGGCGTCGATGACAGTAATCCATCAACAGGTAAATACTTCAAAACAGTAGAAAATCACCCTTGGGCACTAATAGTGACTTCGGATGACGAATGGGAGTGGCCTCTAGAGTACGTCGATATTGTTACCGCTTACCCAGAGTTTAAAGAATACGCAGAGTCCGGCGGTGACACGAACCAAACATGGTACCAATCACCTACAGACAACCAACGTTACAAACCATAAGGAGAGACGTTATGACTATTCACACTAAACAATATCGAGACAATCATTGCGTTGATTCAAGCCGCAATCTCTCTGAGGAAGAACGTATGTCTGTACCAAGCACTTGGAACATGAAGAAGTCACTAGCCGTTATTTTAGCTGCAGCTCCATTGGTATTAGCCGGTTGTGGGGGCGGTGGTGGTGGCGGCGGAAGTGCATCTACTCCATCACCATCTACACCCTCGGCACCTGCAACCCCATCGACTCCGGTAACAGCAACGCCTTCGCCGTCTCCCGCGACAAGTGCGGTAGCTGCGCAAAGCTATACGATGAGTGATTTGGTGGTACCTGACGGGTTTGACTACAGCTCTGTTGAACAATTTGATCTCGACATCGACATCAGCAGCATTTCGACAGACCGTTCTTTTGTGACCGTTTATAGCCGATTTAGTACAAGAGGTGACTCAACCTTGAAGCCAGATTACTCCAGTAAAGTCATTGCAGGTCCATTAGATAATGGTGTGTTCGCCTCCAACTTTGCAGCACCGGTAAACCATGAAGCACTCTTGATAGAGATTTGGTTCTACGATGGTCAACCTCCATTACAACAAGTGGTTTCCAGCGGCGATTCTCAGATTGTCTGGCAGTAAGTCGTTAACAACAGGTAAGTCGTTTAACAGCAGCTAACTTGTCGTCAGCGAGGTCTATGACGAAACCGATTCAAAATTGATTCTTTGTAGGTAGAAAGTGAGCAGAAATGCTCACTTTTTTGTTTTCGCCGAAGAGCGGTTAATTCAGATTTCTTAGCGAGTAACATTCACTTTACCGCCAATCTCACTTATATTTTCAATATAACCTTCAAAGACTTACTCTCATGAAACAGTTAAAAATAGGTCTATTTATATTGATGTGCGGTGTGGGGGTGCTATTGGCCCTCTCCTATTTCCCGCTAACATCTGAGACGGGACAACGCATTCAAGCCAAAGTAATTTCGAACACGCTGACTCAATCCTTAGATGGACACAGGCGTTATCTTACGGTTCAGACAAAAGATAATGACGTATTTCGCGTCTCTATTGCTCCAACCACAGACTGCCCTATTGATTCTGTGGTCGCGCTTGATACATTAAACAATCAAATAACCGGACAAAGCAGTTATCAGTTCATCCACTGTCGAGCTGCACAGTAACGGGCTATACAACAACGGTATTCGTAAAAACGACAGTAATCTCTCTAACAACAAGAATCGCTCTAACACTGTATTAGCTAAAACAGTAGTAATGCATAACAACAATAATCGCTAAAACAACAAGAATGGATATAACAATAATGAATCAGCCACTCATCTCACCACAACAACTTCAACAACGTTTGCTAGCAGAAGACAATATCATCCTCCTCGACGCCAGTATCGAGTTTCAAATTCCAAGCGAGTCAGAGAAGATCAAAGGACAAATGATTCCTGGGGCTATTCGTTTTGACTACGACAAAGATTTTTGTAACAAGCACACTCTGCTTCCTCACATGTTCCCGACCGAAAAACACTTCAACACACGTGCACAAGAAATTGGCATCAATCAAGACAGCACGATTGTGGTTTACGATAACGCCGGAACCTTCGCTTCGCCCCGTGCGTGGTGGATGTTTATGGCAATGGGACACAACAACGTATACATCTTAGATGGTGGTTTACCTGCGTGGATCGAAGCTGGTTACGCGACAGAGACTGACTATCGAACCGAAGTGAAAACGGGCAACTTTGAAGGCCATATTCAAGACAACTATTTTGTCAGTGCTCAGCAGATTGAAAGTTACTCAACTGACAAGAGCGCAAACATTGTAGACGCGCGTTCTCAAGCTCGCTTCGATTCAGAAGTTCCTGAACCACGTGAAGGCTTACGTAGTGGCCACATCCCAAACTCAGTTTGCTTACCGTTCGCTCAAGTATTAAATGATGGAAAATTAAGAACTCAACAAGAGTTAATTGAGATATTTTCCACCATAGAGATCGCCCCTTCTCAACCTATGTTCTTTAGCTGTGGCTCTGGAGTAACAGCCTGCATCATATTATTGGCCGCTAAACTCGCTGGCTATACAGGTGAAATGGGCGTTTACGATGGCTCATGGACTGAGTGGGGCGCTAACGAGAAGCTACCTATCGCCGTAACTGAAAAGTAATTCAACTTCACTCAGTGCTACTGTTAACCATACTGCTAGAACATACGACGTGCGCATAACAAGCTTATTCACAGTGAGAATAAAACCTCATGGAGTAAGCTTTTTACTCTGTAGCTAACGGCTACCTCCGCTTGAAGCCAGAGCGCGATTAGCGTTACTGCTATAAACGACGACCGTTTGCTAACTATAAACTGTGATTAACCATGGGTTATTCGTTATCAAAATTCTGAATACTAATATTTCGCTCAAGAATCTCTGCTCGTAGTCGTTACACTATTTAATCATTAATACTTCCATTATTGATATTTGTATCCTTCGTTGCATGAATCACGCTGACAATCCACTAGTTTGTCACTTGCTCTCTGTTTAAGTAGTAATTAACAAAAGGCATCTCATGGCTCTATTTAAGAAAAATATCTGGTCGCTGTATGTTCTGATCGTACTGCTTACCCTGATACTTTTCGCTGTGTTGGGCGTAAGCAAGTGGCAAGCAAACAGAGATGACTTCACGGAGCAACAGCACATACAGGTAGAACTTTTTTCTAGCTCTGTTAGCTCGCTGATGACCAGTCAAGAAGCACTACTTGAAGTTGTAGGGCACCAGTTAGCCCAACAATCTGATTTTACTCGCACGGCTTCTATCCAGATTCGACCAATATTAGATAAACTACTTGATACTCACCCCGCGATAGCCGCATTTGGGTTACTTAATCCTGAAGGTGATTACCTTGCAATTAGCTCGAACCTACAGCTATCCGATCAGCATAATTTGCTTAACGACTCATACACCAGAGATTCATTTCTCGAGGTCATGTCTAGCGAAAAAATGGTGTTGGGACGTACCTATTTCCAGGACTCACTTAACAGCCTAGTAATTCCGCTAAGAAAGTCGATTTCAATCGATGGCAAGCATGTCGATGCGGTCATGACTGCGGGTTTGCGTTTGGACAGTACGATCGTATTTGAAAGCAACGCACACGCAGGTAGCTACAACACGTTAACTTTGCTTAGAACAGACAACTATCGTCAGTTCTTTTCTAGCGACATCGAATCTCTTGACGCCTATTTGGAACCTGTTGCTAACGACCTGATGAAGCGCATTACCAAAAACTTTTTAGAACAAGTGAATGTCAGTGTCAAAGAAGCAAAAACCGGTAAAGACACGTACTCTTTCAGTATCAGTGACGACACATATCACTCGCTCGTTAGCGCTAAATACATTCCAGACTACAAGCTTTGGGTGGTCGGCCGTACGGATCTATCGCACGTCGATGGCATATTCGTAAAAGAGTTTGGCATTCTTTTTGTTGCCTTTATTTTTCTTCAATTTGTTTTCTACTTTTTAGTAAAATCGATTGCCAAAAACGAACAACGTACTCGAAGCCAACTCATCTACCAAGCGAATCATGACCCGTTAACCTCTCTACCCAACCGTTTATACATGCGTAGAAACATTAGTAAATGGATTGAAGATGAGTCAGAGCCGTTCTCACTATTGTTTATCGATATCGATAACTTTAAATGCGTCAACGATACCCACGGGCACGACTTCGGTGACAAGGTACTCAAGCAAATCGCTTTACGTTTGATGAGATTCCGCTCTCGAGTCAGCCTATTGGTGCGCGAATCCAGTGATGAGTTTTTATTCTTAACGCCTTTATCGAATGAAGTTGAAATTAAACGACTCGCCAAGCGAATTATTGAAGTGCTATCTCAACCTTATGAAGTCGAAAGCGCGCAGTTCTTGTTAGGTTGTAGCATCGGCGTAGCGCGTTTTCCTGAACACGGAAAAGATCTTGATAGCCTGTTACGCTCTGCCGACATTTCCATGTACAAAGCGAAGCAGCAGCAAAACTCGTACAGTATTTTTACAACGGAGATGCAAGACGCCCACCTCTACAAAATGAAAGTAGAACAAAGGCTACGTATCGCAATCGAGAAACAAACTCTGTTCATGGTCTTCCAACCACTGGTCCGTGCTAATGAAAGTATTCACGGTGTAGAAGCACTCGTTCGCTGGATTGATGACGAGCTGGGTTTCGTTCCACCAGATGTCTTTATACCGGTGGCTGAAAACACTGGCTTAATGCAAAAGCTCGGCACTTTTATTATTGAGTCCAGCATTATGCAGATCGCCCATTTGCACCGAACGACGGAACAAAAGATCGGGCTTTCGATCAACATATCTGTTCGACAGTTTTCTCACCGATCTTTCTCTGAGCATTTATTTACAACGCTGGAGAAATATCAGCTCTCTGCAAGTTGTCTAACATTAGAGATTACCGAAAGCTTGTTTATTGAAGACGTAGACATAGTGAAGCCTATTTTCGAAGCCTTACACGAAAAGAATATAAAGATATCTTTAGATGACTTCGGTACAGGCTATTCCTCATTAAGCATGTTGAAAGCACTTCCTATTGATGAGCTTAAGATTGACAAGAGCTTTATTGAGAATATTGCTGTCGATCAGCAGTCACTCACCATGGTGCAAAACATCATCGCAATCGGTAAGAACTTCGGCATGGTGGTATTGGCAGAAGGCGTAGAATCGAACGAGCACTTCGCGATTCTAAAGGCATGTGGATGTGACTTAATGCAAGGCTACTACTTCTCTCGCCCTATTCCTTACGATGAGCTTGCTGCTCACCTAAACCAGCAAGTGACCGAGCACGCGGAATGTTCTGTTTAAGAACGTGAGTTA
This sequence comes from Vibrio splendidus, assembly GCF_024347615.1. Classification (NCBI taxonomy): domain Bacteria; kingdom Pseudomonadati; phylum Pseudomonadota; class Gammaproteobacteria; order Vibrionales; family Vibrionaceae; genus Vibrio; species Vibrio splendidus. The sequence continues at coordinate 927,646 of NZ_AP025509.1, forward strand.
AATAGACGAGCTAAATAAAGAAGGTAGGCGGACAAACACCTACCTTATTTTCTGGGTATTTTCTGTTCGGTTATTTATTCATTTCGCTATGCATAACATCGATCAACTGTCCGGAAGGATCACCTGATAATTCCCAAGTAAAAATACCGCCTAGGTCAGACTTCTTCGCCCATTCTGCTTTTGCTTTAATGGAACGCTGATCTTCAAAAGATATGAATACTTTTTTATCTGGGTTCCACAAATAAGGTGCTTGAGCTTGTTCATCGTACTTGTACTCATAACCTTGTTTGCTGCTGTAGTTATTCATAAGATCCCAAAACATGAAGTAACCATTTTCACCAGTACCAAATTGCGCCCCTTGTTCAGAAACTAGGTCACCTTTAGGCAGCTCTCCAGCAAAGTCTTTTGTCCCTTGCCAGCCTCGACCATAAAAAGCCGCCCCGATCACGAGCTTCTCGCTAGGAATACCTTGCTCTATCATCTGATTAATGAAGACATCAGCTCCCATTCCCCACCAACTGCGCTCTGTGGCATGTAAGTTGGTTGTGTGACCAGTCTGAGTTCCCCAACCTCCGAGGAAGTCATACGTCATCGCAAACATGTTCGTCAAATATGGGCTAGCTGCGTTCCAATCAATTTGGGCTGCCTTAGCACCCACACCAACAGCCGTTGAAAGCTCGTAATCTCTTTGAGTCGTCTTTGATAGAGCGTCCAAGTCACTTCTAATTGTTTTTACTAGAAGTGTAAATGCTTCACGCTCTAGCGCTTTTTGCTCATCCGTTAGTTTAGTATCTGGGTTCCAAGGCGAAGTGGTTAAACCACCGCCTCCTGGGTATTCCCAATCAAGATCAATACCATCAAAGAAGTCATATTTTTGAATCAACTCAACAGCCGTTTTTGAAAAGTGCGCAATGGCTTTAGGGTCTTTCGCCATCGCATGGAAAGGTTCAGACATCGTCCATCCACCAAATGATGGCAATATTTTGATATTTTGATTGTCGGCCTTCAGTTGAGCTAACTGGGCAAAATGACCTTTATAGGCGACATCAACATTCACGTCTCCGAAATCGACTTCTAACGCAGCTTCTTTATCCACAATGATCGCGGTATATGGTTCTTTGTCTGCACATTGCTGCTTAATTTGTTTTTGGACAGGCTCACCAGCACCGCTATGAGGACCACACATGCTTAAGAAGGCGTAAATAATATGTGAGAGCTTGTCTGCCGGTATGTCGTCAACGGTATAAGGGTTGTCTTTATTCAGATATTGCCAATCTGCAAAATACCCAGCGACGACTTTATCATCAGCATGTGCAGTAGGCGTGAGTATACAAGCAGCGGCTATTAAGCTAAGCGCACTGATAGAATTAAATTTAAAGATAGAACTTGATTGGTCACTGTTACTAGAAATGGCTTGTGTGATAAATGACAGTTTCATAATTATCTCCTTTAGTGTGGCTTAACATTAAAGAGTGATAATTCTTTCAACCGCTGAACAAATTCACTATTCGAGTCATATCTAATAGTTATCCCCTTTATTGCACTGGTTTCATTAGGGGGAATTACCATCATTGCTCAAATAGTGAATTCAACGAAGCATGAGTATCTTACTATTTACTGCCGTTTGGTTTATTCACGCTAAGTTGTTCATCCAAGTTAAGTACCGTTAAAGCATTACTTACACTAGTCGCAATCACATCAACTACGCCAGTTCTTAACGCGCCTAATAAAGCTAATGGTTTACTGTTCTCGGCAGCGATGGCGATTACATCAGCGATAGGGCGGAACTCTTCCAAGGCCAAACCAATCACACGGTCACTCATTACTGTATTTGCCGCTTTGCCGTGAACGTCGAAAAAGTCATAGCCAGCAAAGTCACCGACGACACCTTGTAGTAAACGAGACTGTACTACCTCACCCGCGGTAAACCAGCCTAAGTCGACCATATAGCTGTTTTCACTCATATCACCGATACCCACTAATGCGACATCCGCTTTACGAGCTAGATCGAGTGTTTGCTTAACAGTACTGTTTTCCATGAACGCGGATTTTTGTGCTTTGTTTTCAGCATAAGCAGGCGCGTACAAGGTTTCAGAAGATCCGCCGTACTTTTTCGCTAGTTGTCTGCATATATGGTCGGCGTTAAACATACCGCCTCTTGGGTGAATACCGCCGATACCGCATACGAATTTACAGTCACGTGGGGTAATTACGCCAGTATGGTGAGCAACAGACGATACGTTTCGACCTTGTCCTACTGTCACCACCATGCCGTTTTTCAGTGTACTGGTAAGATAGTTAGACACCAAACCAGCAACCTGTAACCGCTGCTTCTCTTCATTCGGTTGGTCTAGTGCAACCAATGCACGCTTAACACCAAATCGTTCGATCAAACGTTGTTCGATCTTCGCGCTGAATACTGGGTGGTATTTCACGGTGATCTCGACAATCCCTTCATCGCGGGCTTGCTTGAGCATTCGACCAACCTTTGCACGAGAGATAGAGAACTTTTTAGAAATCTCTTCTTGTGTAGCGCCTTCTTGATAGTAAGCAACGGCTACTTCAGTGAGGAGATCAGTGTTTTCTTCGGAAACATCTTGGATATTCTTACTCATATACCACTCAACCAATATTTAACAATTATTTTACCTGCTGTACTTCCTAATATAGGAGAGCTCAGTAAGTGATACACAAGCTTACACCCTGAACATATGTAACAACAAGGAACATTTGCTCAGCATCTTAACCATAGTTTTATTGTTGATTAATTCACCTCACTTTGTCTGTTAAACGTTTGCTTGCATACCCCATGATTACTAGAGCGAAATATATTTGACTGAAGTCACCATACGGCACTATTTACCGTTGACTTTGGGGCTAGATCGGATAAATATGGCTACATCATTTACTCATCGAGCGAACAAATGTTCTGTGCAAATGTTCGTTCGGAGAAAAATTTAAATTAATGTAAGTTAGGCTCACTGGTACAACCATGAGGAACTTCATTAGTTCGCTTGCAAATGCCCACACCTCTCCCATTAAAGGGGTGTTCTGCGATACATAGGATGATCAAAATGAGCAATAAATTAGAGCAACTTCGTAAACTAACAACTGTTGTAGCTGACACTGGCGATATCGAAGCTATCAGCAAGTACACTCCGGAAGATGCAACAACTAACCCTTCTCTAATTCTTAAAGCCGCTCAAATTGCTGAGTACGCACCTCTAATCGATGCTTCTATCGAATACGCTAAAGCGCAAAGCGCTGATAAAGCACAACAAGTTCAAGACACTTGTGACATGCTTAACGTGAACATCGGTAAAGAAATCCTTAACGTTGTACCTGGCCGTATCTCTACTGAAGTAGATGCTCGTCTTTCTTACGACATGGAAGGCAGCGTTGCTAAAGCTCGTCAACTTATCAAAATGTACAACGACGCTGGCATCACTAACGACCGCATCCTTATCAAGTTGGCTTCTACTTGGGAAGGCATCCGTGCTGCTGAAATCCTAGAGAAAGAAGGCATCAACTGTAACCTAACGCTTCTATTCTCTTTCGCTCAAGCTCGTGCTTGTGCTGAAGCGGGTGTATTCCTAATCTCTCCTTTCGTTGGTCGCATCATGGACTGGTACAAAGCGAAAGAAGGTCGCGATTTCGAAGCTTCAGAAGATCCAGGCGTAATCTCTGTTTCAGAAATCTACAACTACTACAAAGAGCACGGTTACAAGACTGTTGTTATGGGCGCAAGCTTCCGTAACATCGGTGAGATCCTTGAACTTGCTGGCTGTGACCGTCTAACTATCGCTCCTCAACTTCTAGCTGACCTAGAAGCAGCTGAAGGCGAAGTCGTAGAGAAGCTAATCGACTCTAACGGTACTAAAGAGCGTCCTGCTGCAATGACTCACGCTGAGTTCCTATGGGATCATAACCAAGACCCAATGGCTGTAGAGAAGCTAGCTGAAGGCATCCGCAACTTCGCCGTAGACCAAGGCAAACTAGAAGACATGATCGCAGCTAAGCTGTAATCACTACCGAATAAATAAGAGGAACGAATTTCGTTCCTCTTTTACATCTATCCACGAATTTTTAATTTCGAATCAATTTTGGAAGCAATTATGAACCGCAAACATCTAGCTAACGCGATCCGTGCTCTAAGCATGGACGGCGTACAACAAGCAAACTCTGGTCACCCTGGCGCACCTATGGGCATGGCTGACATCGCTGAAGTACTTTGGCGCTCTCACCTAAACCACAACCCGTCAAACCCAGAGTGGGCTGACCGCGACCGTTTTATCCTGTCTAACGGCCACGGCTCTATGCTGATTTACTCTCTGCTTCATCTAGCAGGTTACGAGCTTTCAATTGAAGACCTTAAGAACTTCCGTCAACTGCACTCTAAGACTCCAGGTCACCCAGAGTACGGCTACGCACCAGGTATCGAAACAACGACTGGTCCTCTAGGTCAAGGCATCACCAACGCTGTTGGTATGGCGATGGCTGAAAAAGCTCTTGCGGCACAGTTCAACAAAGAAGGCCACGACATCGTAGACCACTACACTTATGCATTCATGGGTGATGGCTGTCTGATGGAAGGTATCTCTCACGAAGCATGTTCTCTAGCAGGTACGCTAGGTCTTGGTAAGCTGGTTGCTTTCTGGGATGACAACGGCATCTCTATCGATGGCGAAGTGGAAGGCTGGTTCTCTGACGATACACCTAAGCGTTTTGAAGCTTACGGCTGGCACGTAATCCCAGCAGTTGATGGTCACGATGCTGATGCTATCAACGCGGCTATCGAAGCAGCTAAAGCGGATCCTCGTCCGACTCTAATCTGTACTAAAACAGTAATCGGCTTTGGTTCTCCAAACAAAGCAGGTACGCACGACTGTCACGGTGCACCATTAGGCGCTGATGAAATCGCAGCAACTCGTAAGCAACTAGGTTGGGAGCACGGTCCTTTTGAAATTCCGTCGGAAGTTTACTCAGAGTGGGATGCGAAAGAAGCAGGCGCAGCTAAGGAAGCAGCGTGGAACGAGAAACTTGCAGCTTATGAAGCAGCATACCCTGAGCTGGCAGCTGAATTCAAACGCCGCGTAAACGGTGATCTTCCTGCTGAATGGGAAGAGAAAGCATCGGCAATCATCGCTGATCTTCAAGCTAACCCAGCAAACATCGCATCACGTAAAGCATCTCAAAATGCACTAGAAGCGTTCGGTGCTATGCTACCTGAATTCATGGGCGGCTCTGCTGACCTTGCGCCTTCTAACCTGACTATGTGGTCTGGTTCTAAGTCTCTTGAAGCAAATGACTTCTCTGGTAACTACATCCACTACGGTGTACGTGAATTCGGTATGACGGCTATCATGAACGGTATCGCTCTGCACGGTGGTTTCGTACCATACGGCGCAACGTTCCTAATGTTCATGGAATACGCTCGTAACGCTATGCGTATGGCTGCTCTGATGAAAACTCAGAACATCCAAGTTTACACGCACGATTCTATCGGCCTAGGCGAAGATGGTCCTACTCACCAACCGGTTGAGCAGATCGCTTCTCTACGTCTGACTCCAAACATGAGCACATGGCGTCCATGTGACCAAGTTGAGTCTGCTGTTGCTTGGAAACTGGCAATCGAGCGTAAAGATGGTCCTTCTGCACTTATCTTCTCTCGTCAAAACCTTGCACAACAAGATCGTGACGCTGAGCAAGTAGCAAACATCGCTAAGGGTGGTTACATCCTGAAAGATTGCGCTGGCAAGCCAGAGCTAATCATCATTGCAACGGGTTCTGAAGTTGAGCTAGCGGTTAGCGCTGCTGCTGAACTAACCGCTGAAGGTAAAGCGGTACGCGTAGTATCTATGCCTGCAACTGATGCATTCGACAAGCAAGACGCTGAATACCGTGAGTCTGTACTTCCGTCAGACGTTACAGCACGTATCGCAGTAGAAGCTGGCATCGCTGACTTCTGGTACAAGTATGTTGGCTTCGGTGGCAAGATCATCGGTATGACAACGTTCGGCGAATCTGCACCAGCAGGCGAGCTATTCAAGATGTTTGGTTTCACTACTGAAAACGTAGTAAACACAGCGAAAGAGATTCTTGCTTAGTCTGTTAATCCGTTAGCTGATTTCTAAGCACATAATAGAAAGCCCTACTCTTTTGAGTAGGGCTTTTTTGTATCTGTTGCCTGTTAATCTGTTATCTGTTCTTTTGGCTCACAAAAAAGCCCTGCTAGCTTCGCAAGGCTCTTTCTTGTTTCTTAATTTCTCATTCGGGTTTGAATTTGGCAGCTACTTCTCTTCGAAGCGCTTCGCCAAGTGATAGAACTCATTCACTTGCTCTTTTAGCTCAGTGGAGTGGTCTTTCACGGAATGCGTTGCCACTAAGTTTTGCTCTGCAGTAGACGCGATAGACTGCATATGCAGGTTTACATCACTCGATAGCTGACGCTGTTTATGCGCGGAGCTTTCAACCGACTGCATTAAATCGTTCATCGATTGCATTAAAGTTTCGACTTCAGACAAGCGCTCTGCACTCACTTTCGCAACATCGCCACACGCATCCGTTTGCTCTCGGTTCGCCAGAATATCCTTTTGCCAGCCTTCAATCGTCGCTAGCATGGTGTCGATACTCTCTTTGATCTGAACCGTCGCCTTTGACGTACGACCCGATAGCGCACGTACTTCGTCTGCAACAACGGCAAAGCCTCGTCCTTGCTCGCCCGCTCTAGCCGCTTCAATTGCTGCGTTTAGTGCCAACAAGTTGGTTTGTTCGGCGATTCCACCAATCTCTTCCATTATCTTGCTTACGCTCTGCGCTTGATCGCTCAATTGGTAAGTTGTTTGAGTCGCCTTTTCAGCCTGTGAAGCTAAGCTTTCTAAATTTCGATGGGTTTGATTAATGCTCTCTTTAGCACCAGCACAGGTTTGTAAAGTCACATCAACAATCTGGTGCGCTTCTTCTGTACGAGAAGAGACCTCGTTCGCGGTGACTTCAACCTCTTCAGTCGCCTCTCGTACTTGAAGAATGTCTTTTGTTTGTTGGTCTAAGGCTTCAGATACTTCAAATGACGTGGCATTCAGGTTGTCAGCCAAATCCTGTAGTGGCTTGGCTGAGTCTGTCATGCGACCTAGTACCGTGCGGATTCTTGCAGACAATAGTTTTAAGTGAAAGTCGGCAACAGAGAACTGACTATTACCTGAATAGACAAGGCGACTGACACTATCGAATTTAGATTGCAGCTTTTTTAACTGCAATGGAGTATCAATGAGCTCTTGTCGGAAAAGCAATGCTAATGCGGAAACAGGAAGTAAGCTCAACAACCATTGCGATACTTGCCCTACTTCGATCAGGTTTGAAATCAAAGGGGCTACTAAAGAACCGAGTAACACTGCGTAACGAACACTGTCACTGATCTGCAACGACCATTGACGACCCGACTTCTCAGCCTTCAATAAGCTTTGGTAAGCCTGATCCGCGACTTGTACCCATTCGTTTTTAGGCTTAACACGAACCGATTGGTAGCCACTCACCTTCCCGCCATCATAAATAGGGGTAACGTAAGCATCAACCCAGTAGTAACCACCAGATTGGGTTTTATTTTTTACGATACCGCGCCATGCTTTACCTTGTTTTAGGTTAACCCACATATCGGCAAAAGCCGCTTTCGGCATATCGTTATGCCTCACGATATTGTGGTGTTGCCCTAGCAACTCTTGTTGGCTGTATTCTGCGATACGACAAAAAGCATCATTACTGTAAGTAATCACACCTTTAAGGTCGGTAGTCGAGACAAGTTGTTCGTTTTCGCTTAGAAGCGTTTCACGAGATTGAGAAGATGAGCTGACAGTCATTTATATTAACTTTTGTTAATTATTGTTTTAGGCGAGGAATATATACAATTATTAAAGTTATGACAAAATGTGAACGTCACATTCTATGTAAATGCCTGCAATTTATACAAAAATACGCCTGACACCTCACAAAGCTCAAAGCTTCACGCCTTTTCTTTTCTCTTCTCAAATTAGCGGTCATGACTCATCTAAGTTAACTGCAGTGGTAAATTTCACAGTTCTCATTGAAACAGAGGTATGGAACTTGCGAATGTTTAAATCTTTGCGCAGTACTCGTTCAACAAAATCTTCGTAGGCTTGAATGTCTTTGACCGTCACAATCAACATAAAGTCAAAACTGCCCGATATCTGATAGCACTGCGTGACCTCTGACGCCTTAGAAATAGAATGGCGAAAGATTTGGTAAATATCCCCTCGGTCTCGTTCCATTTCTACGGACACAACTAAAGTCATCTTACTGCCTGTAAGTTCTGGGTTGATAATAGACACATCACTCACAATCACACCTTCCTCTCTCAATCGTTTCACTCGCTTTAAGCAAGCCGGAGGCGATAACCCAACCATCTCAGCCAATGTGAGGTTTGGGATTCGGTTGTTCTTCTGCAGTTCAACGAGAATATTTCTATCTATACGATCAATTTCCATAATTTCTCAATGCTCTAATTTTGTGACCAATAATTTCTAATACTACGACAAATAAAAAATTCGAGTCGAATATTGATGTAGATTTTGAAATAAACATCACAATAATCAAGGTAAAATCTTCTCATTCCAAACAATAGAACCATGGTCGTAACTATGAAATCAATCTATCAATTTTTTAAAGAACTCCTCAGAGAGATTTTCGATGTCACCTCGACTCTTTTCCGAATCATGATTCCAATCATCATCGTGATAAAGGTCGTTGAAGAGCTTGGCGGCGTCGTGATTCTTAGCGAATGGCTAAGCCCAATAATGGAAAGCGTCGGATTACCGAAAGAAATGGGCTTGGTATGGGCAACAACCATACTCACTAACATCTATGCGGGGCTGATTATTCTTATTAATTCCGATGCTCCCTTAACGGTTGCTCAAGCCTCGGTTTTAGGCAGCATGATGCTACTAGCGCATTCATTACCGATTGAGGGTGCAATAGCTAAAAAGGCGGGTGTGAGCTGGCTGGCTACCCTATCAGTGAGAGTCGGTGGTAGCTTGGTGCTGGCATGGTTACTCAATCTCAGTTATCAAGACGGGGATTTGCTCAACTACCCAGCAACCGTGCTTTGGCAGCCTGAAGTATCTGGAGACACGAGCTATCTTGGATGGGCTATTGAGCAGCTAAAGAGTTTTGCTGTTATCTTCATCGTCATTTCAGCACTATTACTGCTACTCAAGATTTTAAAGATTCTAGGCGTTGAAAAGCTCATGGCAATATTGTTAAGACCCTTCTTGAGACTGCTAGGAATTAGCAAGGACGCAACCAACTTAACGATCATCGGAATCACGCTTGGTCTTTCGTTTGGCGGTGGTTTATTGATCAATGAAGCTAAAAAGGGACATATCTCGGCGAGAGATGTATTCACTGCAATCATGCTGCTCAATCTACTCCACAGTTTGATTGAAGATACACTTTTGATCATGTTAATTGGGGCTGACTTTTACACCATATTTTGGGGAAGGTTAGTATTCTCAGTGCTGGTTATCGCCTTAATATCAAACGTCATTAAGCGCATGAATCCACGTACTTGTGAACGTTATTTTTATCGTGATGTCTCTCAGTCATAAGTAAATCGCCAACGAAAATAAAAGGAAAAGAGCTCAAATACGGGCTCTTTTTTACGACTTGGTGCTCCTATCACCTCCGCTATTGTTAAATTTCACGCCCTTAAAACACTGAAAATCATTCTCAGCACCCTAATTATTGATATTTCGAGTGAAAATAATTTCAGCATGGATATTTACTAATAACTCAATTATTACATGCATTTTTTTAACATAGATAATAAAACATTTGTTTGATTAATTTCAACTCCACACCTTGTATAAAGCGTTCTGAAGCAGAATAACCATTTACCTAACGATGATATTAAATATTAAAACTATCAGCTATTAATGCACCCAACCTTACTAAATAACTGACAATAAAATAAATAACCATCCTTATTTGATATTAACTCTTAATGTTGAAACCGGAACGAATAATGATTTGTAATGATTATTCGTTTGATTGGTTAATTTTATAAATATATTTTGTTACATAATCAAAACTGATGGCTTGCTATAAAAATGTCACACAAAACAATGGCTTTAATGGTTCTAATTTTTTCCTCACTGTCACAGGCTTCCACTATTGAGAACGACGAACTATTGCTGAAGTCATTGATTGAACGAGGCATTATCTGTCCTGGCTTAACCTATGAGGGCAATCAAGAAGCTTTGCGTATCTATCTAAACGCTAAAAAAGTAAAGAGCACTCAGTTTGATTCAAAAAATAGAAAAGAGACAACCAATACAAAAGAAATAGAAAGTATAAAAAAGATGGAAAGTACGAAACATACAACAAACACACGTCAGTTAAATAAGACACCACAAGAGTGTATTAGGCCAGACTCGGACAACTGATTCGAATAAGGCAGTTGATACTGATATCGACATGGAAATATAAAAAGGAAATATAATGAAAATGATGAGAAAAACATTGTTGGCTTCAGCAATGCTTACTCTATTTAGCGTCAGTAGTTATGCAAAAACACCTATTGATTTAGGCGTTGTTAATGAAGACAAACTTATTGAAATGCTAGTTAGACAAGGCTTAGTCGACCAAGATGCAACCGATGTGGCAAAGCACGACGCACTTGACCGTTACTTAAAAAATAAGATCAATTCCGGTTTTAAAGGCGACGCTCAATTCGGTAAAAAAGCACTTGAGCAACGAGCGAAAATACTCAAAGCCATCGAAAAAGGATCCGGTGTTAAAAAAGCGAGTGTCTTTGCTTTAGAAATCGGCACCAAGCGTACCGATAAAGTACTCGCTCTGTTGGTCGATTTCCCTGATTTGAACTGGGATAATAACAAGCTGACCGAAGAGCACACGCAAATGCTCTACGAGAGCTACAACCCTGAACATTATCAAGAGTTGTTGTTTTCAAATTCTGGCTACACAGGGCCAAATGGCGAAAACCTAATCTCGATGCGTCAGTATTACCAAAGCGAATCAGGTGATAGTTACAGCGTTGCAGGTCAAGCTGCGGGTTGGTATCGCGCCTCTAAGCCTGCGTCATTCTATGGTGGCAACTCCCCTACCACCGACAACGACTTAAACGCACAAGAACTGGTTCGTGAAGCGCTGAATCAACTGGCGCAAGACCCAAGTATCAACCTTGCCGATTACGACATTGAAGATCGTTACGATTACGACGGTGACGGAAACTTCCGCGAACCCGATGGTGTGATTGATCATCTAATGGTGTTCCACGCATCTGTGGGCGAAGAAGCCGGTGGTGGCGTATTAGGCCCTGATGCAATCTGGTCTCACCGATTCAACCTTGGCCGCACACATGTGCTTGAAGGTACCTCTAGCTCTCTTCCTGACCGCTTTGGTGGCCAATACGCAGCATTTGATTACACCATTCAACCGATTGACGCGGCAGCGGGTGTCTGTGCTCACGAGTATGGCCATGATTTAGGCTTACCAGACGAGTACGATACGCAATACACAGGCAAGGGTGAACCAGTATCTTACTGGTCAATCATGTCTTCAGGCAGCTGGGCTGGCAAAATTGGTGGCACACAACCAACGGCATTCAGCTCTTGGGCAAAGCACTTCCTACAAAAATCGATTGGTGGTCGCTGGGTTAACGATGATCAAATCTCGATTGATGACCTAGAAGACAACCCACAAGTTTATACACTGTTCCAAACAACGGATAACAGCCGTCCGAACATGATTAAGGTCGATCTTCCTGAAAAGCAAATTGAAAGTCTGAAACCCTTTGAGGGAGAGTATTCATTCCACTCTCAAAAAGGCGATGATCTGAAAAATAGCATGACTCGCAAGTTGGTGATTCCAGCGGGTGATTCTGCATTGCTTTCGTTCAAAGCGTGGTATGAAATAGAGAAAGACTACGACTTCGCTCGCGTACTAATCAACGGACAAGCAATAGCTGGCAACATCACCTCAATGGATGACCCATACAATACAGGCCTCGTTCCTGCTATTGGCGGCGAATCTGGCGGGTGGATTGACGCTGAGTTTGACGTATCACAATGGGCAGGCCAAGAAGTAGAGCTTTCGTTTGAGTACATCACCGATGGTGGCTTGGCGATGGAAGGCTTCTATCTGGATAACCTCAGTGTGGTCGTGGATGGTGAAGTAACCTCAATAGACGATGGAGAAAGCAACTCCACCTTCGCCCTAAATGGCTACAAGCTAAGTAATGGATTCCACCAAGCGCAACACTACTACCTACTGCAATGGCGTAGCCACATGGACGTTGATGAAGGCCTAGCCAACATCAAACGCATGGGCCAACTCATCTCATTCGATCCAGGTTTGATCATTTGGTACGTAGACGAGTCGCTGACTGATAACTGGGTAGGCAAACACCCAGGTGAAGGTTGGTTAGGCGTGGTCGATGCAGACCAGAATGCCATGACTTGGGAAAAATCCGGTGAAGTCGCTCAAACTCGTTATCAAGTTCGTGATGCTGCGTTTTCACTCAAAGATCATACCCCAATGCGTCTTGTGAACAGCGACGATGATGTACTTGAAGATACCAGTTTGGTTGGCAATGCTAGCTTTTCTGACGACCAAGATTACACGTCTCCACAAGCGCCTGATTCAGGACGTATCCTAACGGAGTTTGGCTTAGCCGTTGATATTGTGAATCAGAGTGACAACAACGAATACGGTGTGGTTCGCTTATCGAAAGTAAGCCAACACAACGTCGCTCCTACTGCTAACTTCGAGCTTAATGTTGCTGGTCTGAACGTTTCTGCACGTAACTTCAGTTCTGATCAAGACGGTGAGATCGTCAGTTATCTATGGGACTTTGGCAACGGCACAACAAGTAACGAAGTGGCACCAACTTGGTCTTACGAGCAAGCCGGTGAGTACACGGTGAACTTGACTGTTGTTGACGACAAAGGCGCTACCGATTCATTTAGTTCCGTAGTGAGTGTTGAGTCTCCAAACGCCCTTCCAGAAGCGAGCGCGAAGTACATTCACTTGGGTCGCTGGGTAACCATGTGGTCTACGAGTTCAGACAGCGATGGTCGTATTGTTGATACCGAGTGGACACTTCCAAACGGAAAGGTGAAACGAGGTCGCACATTCACTTCAATCTTCCCTTCATACGGAGAGCACGAGGTGACACTGAAGATAATCGATGACCAAGGTGGGATTACGACTAAGACAATTTTAGTCGACCTGTAGCTCATCTTGGGTCTTAGGTTTTAGGTCTTAGGTCTTAAACGATAGACCATCAAAATAAGTACGCGGCTCTATCACACGTACTTACAAGCAAGCTTAAGCACTGTTGTCTTCGAGCATGAGCCAAGACAGCAGTTTTAAGGAAACGTTATTATTTAAGCCGTAAGCAAAAGCCCTACCGATTTGGTAGGGCTTTTTATTGGTCGCAGTTCGAGATGCTAAGGTTCTAATCACAGTAACAAATTTACTAAACCGCCATTCTACAAGCCATTACACAGGCTGCTTTTGAATGCGTGATTTACGAGCACTAAATGCGAACAGCAAGATAACAGCTAACACGAATGGTAATACGTAGATATTGAGGTTCTGCCACCCTGCTGTCGATTCTAGCCAGCCAGAGAGCATCGCTGTAATAGTCACACAGCCAAAGACAATAAATTCATTAAACGCTTGTGCCTTAGCTTTATTCTGCGATTGGTAGGACTGACTAAACAAACCTGTTGCCGCGATAAACATGAAGTTCCAACCCACACCAAGCACAACCAAGGCCGCTCTGAAGTGCCAAATAGATTCGCCATGAATGTTAATCGCGATACAGACGACGAACAGAATCCCGCCTGCCAAGATCATCATTCTTGAGCCAAACCTCTCGATAAGTGATCCGGTAAAAAATGCAGGTACAAACATGCCCAACACGTGCCACTCAATCACGCCAGCAGCTTTCGTAAAGTCAAAACCACAGCCAATCATTGCCAATGGCGTTGCAGTCATCAAAATGTTCATTACAGCGTAAGCAACCATGGCTGCAAAGACCGCACCAATAAAGTTCGGTGCTTTAACGATCACACCTAAAGGATCGGCTTTGGGAGCCTGACTATTAAAAGAGACTTTAGGAAACTGAATGGTTTGTAAGATGAGTAACGCAAGAATGTTCAATCCAATCAAAGAAGCAAAAGCACCAATGTACAAGCCATCTGCTGACCATTGTTGAGACATAATCGCCAAGTTTGGCCCCAATACTGCTGCTAAAACGCCACCAGCCATCGATATAGATATCGCTCGATGACGGGCATTTTCATCACACACCTCGATTGCAGCAAAGCGATAAAGCGTGCCAAAACCTATGCCTATCCCAAGTAAGAACGTGGCGAAACAAAACAGATAGAAATTTTGCTGAGACAGTGCGTAAGTGGCAAGGCTAGCCCCTGTAATGCCAACCACATTACCAATGCTAAATCCTCGCTTTCTCCCTAACTTACCTGAAATTAGAGACGCAGGAATAGTGGCTGCCATTAAACCCAAAAACTGCAGTGCAACCGGCAAGGTAATCATGCTCACACTGGGCGCAATCTGCTTGCCGATCAAGCCAATCACAGAGATCAGTAATATGTTACCCGTCATCAACAAGGCCTGACACAGTGAGAGCAGCCAAACATTTCTATTCATCTTCGTTCCTAAATATGAGCACAGTTGGTCAATAGACCAAATAATCAACAAAGTCGCAACACTTTGTTACTCATAGCAACTCTACAAAGCGGCCAATAGACCAATATCAATAGTTACCACCATATGACTTTGATTAGCGTTACTTAAGACGCTAGAGTTGAAATTATCATTACTTAAGATAATAATAATTTTCTGTTATTTATAGGCTTTAGCATTTGAAGGTGAGTATGATCAATCCACTTTGGCTCAATACATTTAAGACTCTGGTTGAAGTTGGACATTTCACCCAAACGGCTGAAAAGTTGTACATGACACAACCAGGGGTCAGCCAGCACATCAAGAAGCTTGAACAAGCTTGCAATTGTGACCTGTTATCGAGAGAAAATAAAAGCTTCGAGCTGACCGAACAGGGTCGGATTATGTATCGCTATGCGCTCAAGCTAGAAAAAGACCAAGAAGATTTATTCGAATCTCTGAGTTTTGACAATCCTTATGCTGGGCAATGTCATCTATCCTGTTCGGGTTCACTCTCTTTACGTCTGTATCCCAAGCTTCTTGAACTTCAGCAGCAACACCAAGATCTGAGCATTAACTTAGAAGCAGCTCCAAACAAAAAGATATTGAACGACCTGATCCAAGGCACCACCGATATCGGCATTGTTAGGCACTCCCCAAACGACAGTTACTATCAGAGCCAAGTCATTGGTAAAGAAGCACTCTGCCTCATCGTTCACAGCAGTCTGGCTCACTTAGAGATAACACCACAAGTACTGCACGACATTGGCCTTATTGCGCATCCAGATTCTGCTCACTACCTGTCTTTGTATTTCGACCTATGTGGAGACAAGGATCTCGCGAACATCAACGTTAATGAAATACCAAGATCTGGCTACATCAATCAGCTTCACCAGATCTTGCTGCCAGTATCGAAAGGGTTAGGCTTTACCGTCTTACCGGCTGGCGCCGTTGAGCACTTCCCAGAAAGAGACAAGTTGCACGTTGTGCCACCCAAAGTAGAGGTTGAGGAAATACTGTATCTGGTTCAAAAACGAAACAGAAAACTGCCGCACCGATACGATACAGTTATCGATCTGATCAAACAAAATGTGAGTGGTTAGAAGCGTTGATTAGTTGATTAGTTGATTAGTTGATTAAATTTAAAGCCTTTAACCCAAAAGGTTAAAGGCTTTAATACTGAAGTGCTTGTTATTCAGACAGTAATAGCGATAAGACAACAACTGTAATATACCGACGAAGCAAAGCGGCTTATTCCAAGGTGTGGAGAACCTCGCACGCTCGCTCGAAGTCATAATTATCTAACGCACGTTGTACATCGTTAAGCGCAGCAGAACTTGGATACTCTGCAAGTAACTCGGCCACGTATTGCGTTGCATCGTTATCATAAGCTTCCAGCAGCGAGAGCAGCTTAACCCTTTGATCTTCTTTGACCACGGCTCCCATCGCACTCGCTTCACTCATGTATTCTACTTGTGGCTTCACAATCTGGCTTTCCGTTGCTGCAATAAGCTCAACTAACCTCGCCTCACCTTCTCTGAGGGCTTGCTCATCACACAAACGATTGTGAGCTTTATCTTCTAACTCTCCCATCAAATCAGCAAACCGGAGGCCGCCAATCGACGCTGCCATACTTTTCAAAGTATGCAGGTTTCTTTCAAGCGTAATCCAATCGTCTTGTGCCAAATTATCAAACGCATCAACCATCATGTTTGGGGCACTGCTATGGAACTTCCCAATCAGTTTGTTTTGAAGTTCCGCATCATGATGAGTGAGCTGTTCAAATCGTTGCTGAGAAAACACACTGATCACATTAATGCTGTTAGGTTGACTTGTTAGGTCTTCGAGTTGTTCTGCCTGCCCATCTAACGACTCTACCTTCCCTTCTACCATCACCTCCGGCACGATGTATTTGATGATCAAAGAAGTCGCTTTATCGATGATAATCGGCTTGTCTAAGAAGTCCGTTACACCTGCGTCTCTTGCTCTTTTCTTCGCATCAGCAAACACATTGGCGGACATCGCGATAATAGGAACCTGCGAATCAAACTCACGGATCTGACGCGTCGCTTCAAAGCCATCCATTACGGGCATTTGAAGATCCATAAGAATCATTTCATAGTCATTATTTTTGGCTAGTACTACCGCCTCTTTTCCGTTCTCGGCCAAGTCAGCATTCAACTTCGATCGCTTTAAAAATGCCAATGCTAGGTCTTGGTTTAATTCATTGTCTTCAACCAGTAATACCTTTTGCCCTTTGAACTCGATGTGATAATCCAGCTTGAGCTCTTGTGATTTAAAGTGCGCCAGTTCTTCTGTATCTGACCTAGGCAAAGTGAGAACGAAAGAGAACTCACTGCCCTTACCCAAAACGCTTGCGACTGAAATTTTACTGCCCATGGCTTGCACGAGCTTTTGACTGATATTTAGCCCTAGGCCAGTACCTCCAAACTTTCTCGTGGTAGTACTATCTGCCTGACTGAATGCTTGAAAGAGCTTGTGCCTATTTTCTTCTGAAATGCCAATCCCTGTATCGGAAACAACCACCTTCATACTCACGCTGCGATCATTGGATTCGAGATGAGTAACATTCAAAGTCACGTTCCCATGCGATGTAAATTTGATGGCGTTACCAATCAGGTTAAGAATGACTTGGAATAGTCTTAACGGGTCGCCAATCAACGGAGTATCTAGCTCTGGATCTATCGACATAGACAACTTAAGTTGCTTCTCATCCGCTTTCGATTCCATCAACTCAATGACATCTTGGAATGTCGTCACGGGATCAAATGGGATGCTATCAATGACAAGCTGTCCCGCCTCTATCTTAGAGAAGTCGAGGATGTCATTAATGATGCTTAACAGTGAATGCCCCGAACGGTGCACTTTCTCAATATAGTTTCGAGCAACAGGATTAGATATTTCGCCAATGGCCAGATAAGACAAACCAATAATCGCGTTCATTGGCGTTCTAATTTCGTGGCTCATGTTCGCTAAGAACTCAGACTTGGCTTGGCTTGCAAGATCCGCTCTCTGTTTCTCTTCTTCAAGTTGTTCGTTAAGACGCTTCATTTCAGAGATGTCGAACGCCCAAAATAGCGTGGCTATCTCGCCATCTAACTCAAACAAATAGTAACTGACTAAAGCGACGAAACGGGTTCCATCAGATTTTCTAAGCACCAACTCCCTGTTTACCACCTTGCCATTGAGTTTAAGTTCCTTGTGTACCTCATCCCGAATGGATAAGGAGTCATGAATAGCAGCCACATCGATAGAATCAAGATCCAGACCTTCAACCCCAAACAGGCGTTTCGCAGTGTCGTTGGCATAACGAGCCTTCTCTTCAAACACAACACTCGCAGCGATTGGAGAGCTATTGAGCATATTGTAGAGCTGATCCTGAGCCTTCTTAAGTGCCTCTGTTGCATCATTGGCAATGCTTATCTGCTTCGCGAGTTTTCGATTCCAAAAAACGATCAGTAGAACGATCAACAAAGCAAAACCTGAAATGGTATAAACCAATTCGTAATCGATTCTTTCTATCGCTTTTGGCGCTGCCCACTTCGCCGATATCTTTTGATGTTCTTCAGCAGAAATGCTCTCAATCGCCTTATTCACAATCGAATAAAGCAAAGGTTCAGACTTAATAACATGTAAGGTGGGTGAAAGGAAAAAATCGAGTCGTCCGATAATTCCGATCTCACGGTGACCAAATGAGTCAATGAGGTAATTGAGGACGTCGACAGTATCGATCATGCCATCTAAGGTTTTATCATCCAATCGGTTGAGCCCATCAGCCGTGGATTCTACCTCCACCCACTCAACGTTTGGGTATTTCTCAACAATCGCGTCGGTGTTTGCCGCGTTCTTCAAGATACCAATTTTCCAACCCTCAGCTTCTTCAAGCACTAAGCTGCTTACATCTCGTCTCGACGCAATAGCCAAACGGCTTGAAAACAGGCTTTTGACTGCTTTGACGTTGTCTCCTAACGAACGATTCTCTTGAGCTGCAGAGACCAGTTCCACTTCATGATGATCAACCAAACTTCGGGTCTCAGACCAACTCGCCACGTCTACATGGTTGATGCCTAACCCTGTTTTCTGCTCAATCAACGTTAGATAGTCGTCAATCATCCCGATGTATTCACCGGTATTGGATACTGCTTCATAAGGCAGCGAATTCGGATCGATACCTATCCGTACATCCGGATTATCTTTAATCCACTTCCTCTCTTTTTGGCTTAGGTTTAAGATCTCTCCAGTCAGATTATTGGTTTGGTAAACATCGGCGATATAGCGTTTCGCCGAATCACCGAATGAACTGAATTGCTCGACGGCTGGAAAATAAACATGGTTTCGATCTAACGAATTAACATCAAAGTAGAAAGTCATCGAACCAGAGTTGGTACTCCCTCCCTTGGTTCGATAATTCGCCATCTTTGTAACTGACGAAAAGTGAGAGGTGTTTTTCTTCTCTCCGTATTCATCAACTAGGTTGCCGATGTACCAAGATTTGATCGGACGATTATTGTTATCCGCTTGTGCGGTGATCACCTGAAAAGAACTGTCGGTGTCGAAAATTTCAAACACTTCCGTCAACTCTTCAAAGCGGTCATTGACGATAAAATACGCGGATATTTGCGCGATAATATTCGCTTTTTTCAGGACTTGGCTTAGATCACTCTGAACCTGCATCTCGATAATTTGGTTTAGGCCATCATCCGCCTGTTTAAGCCTTTTAATCGCGGCATTAAAGCTGTCTCTGATTTCTTCGCTCTTAAAATCAACATAGATCGGGTACTCAATCTTATACTCGTCATGTAACGTGAGCTCAGCCATTTCGATAAAACGAGTATTGGTGATGAACCATTCCAGTACTCTTCGTTCAACCATTAATAGGTCAACATTTTGAGCCCTAAGCTGTGAGAATGCCGATTCAAGACCTTCGTAGTCTTCGACACGATCGATGTCTAACTTGCCCTTCAGTACTTCAACAGAGTTTTTAATTGGAGAAGTCTCGTCAAAGAGTAACGCCCCTAGCGACAAGTCTTTCTGGGACTTGAGGTTAAGTTTGCGGCGAGTCAGTGAAACAGGAACAAAGTCAACATTGATAACACTATCACTTAAAAAGTGTGCATTAGGATCATCAAACTGAACACCAGAAACAAAAGCGATGGAGTTGTTGTTATCGATGGCCTTTCTAGCAGCACTAGGAGGAAGAGTGACAACGTCACCTAACTTATACCCCATATCATTAAGTGCTCGCTGAAGAATGTCGTGTTCTAGCCCGACCGCGGTACTGTCTGGGTACATATACGGAGGGTTACCAAAGCCAAACACGCCTTTTAACGGCACTCGATAGGGCGAGCTGTCTAGCCACTTTGATAGAATCTGGTTCTTGTTATCAACGTCGAAGGTTTCAATCTGTTTGTTGATTAGCGTCAGCAGCTCTGGCTCATCGGTTCGAATCACCATTGATGCTTCTAACCTTTTCCAATGCTCCAAAACATAATTGACCGCGAGATCATGCACGCCAATTTTTTTCGCAAGATCCATGGTAGTAATGGGCTCACCGACGATGCCTTCAACATCGCCAGCCCCTAACGCACGTACTGCATCAATAACGTTATCAAAATCCACTCGTTCAATAGAGCTCAATTGGACGCCAGCTCGTTCCAAGTCGATATTTTCATTAACCATCGCGATGCGGCGCTTTTGAGTTTGGTCGATGTTGGTATCTATTTTGTTGTCGATGGGAACAATCACTGCGACCTGATAAGGAAGATAAGGATCACTCGCTAGAAAACGGCCACCTTCACTGGGGTCAAATTGTTGGAAAGGGAACACATCCCCTCGCCCTTCTAACAAAGCGTCTTTGGCCTTAATACGTGAGTCCACGCTGATAAATCGCGTATGAACACCAAATCGATTCTCAAGATCTAATGCCCAGTCTTTGATGATCCCTGAAACCTTTCCATCATCATCGATAAATGAGTAAGGGTAATGATCAGAAAGCGCAATAAAGGTGATGGTAGGTTGTGTTTCAAGCCACTGATTTAACTCGGCATCGGTCACTTCAACGGCATTAACACTACGAATGACCAACGGCCACAACAATAAACCAATGACAAGAGAGACAACAAAACGATTAAGCGACAACATTAAGCGATCACTCATCTTTAAACTGCTCTTTAATCTCTAGAATACGAGGTAAGTTTTCGAACAAGAGCTCTACAATTTTAGGGTCAAAGTGTTTGCCTTTTTGCTCTTCGAACAAGCTCAATGCTTCATCGACACTCCACGCTTTTTTGTAGGGTCTTTCTGCTGTTAGGGCATCAAACACATCAGCAACCGCGGCGATACGTCCCACCAAAGGAATTTCTTCACCCGCGATCTGGTTTGGGTAACCGCTGCCATCCCACTTTTCATGGTGATACTGCGCAACTTGAATGGCCATACGCATCAGTTTGGAGTCGCCCTGCCTACCAAGGATTTCAACACCGAACTCGACGTGTTTCTGCATGGTAGTCCATTCATCGGCATCCAATTTCCCTGGCTTCAGTAACACACTGTCAGGAATGCCAATCTTGCCAATATCATGCATTGGCGCGGCATCACGCAAAGTCTCGGCATCTTCGTCTGTCATGCCCAAGGCTTTGGCTAATATCTCGCAATAATGGCTCATGCGCATAACGTGCATGCCCGTCTCGTTATCTTTAAATTCAGCC
This sequence comes from Vibrio splendidus, assembly GCF_024347615.1. Classification (NCBI taxonomy): domain Bacteria; kingdom Pseudomonadati; phylum Pseudomonadota; class Gammaproteobacteria; order Vibrionales; family Vibrionaceae; genus Vibrio; species Vibrio splendidus. The sequence goes on from NZ_AP025509.1 coordinate 949,098, forward strand.
GCTCTACCCAATATGTTGAGCGTTTCCAGTTTGCCGAGATTGATCTCTTGGGTTTTCTCTTTCACCTGACTAAACAAAGCTCGTTGCTGGTCATAAAGAGCAATATGGGTTTTTACACGTTGTAGTGCAATTTCAGGTGTAATTGGCTTCGTTAAATAATCAACAGCACCTAAGGACAAGCCTTTTACTTCGGCTTCAGGACCAATCTTTGCGGTAACGAATATAATGGGGATATGCGCAGTATTTGGCTGGGCTTTTAATTGACGGCACACTTCGTAGCCATCGATGTCAGGCATCATGATATCAAGGAGAATAAGGTCTGGCTGTGGCACCATCTTCGCTATTTTGATACCGATAGTACCGTTAATCGCGACCTTAACTTGATAGGTATCTTTGAGGATTGCCGTTAACACATCTAAGTTACTTGGGGTGTCATCCACGACTAACACTATAGGTTTACGACTCATTGACACCTCGTATAAAAATCAAACAGTTATAAACATAGTGTAGATGGGTTTTCGTACCTCTCAACATGAAAATGACAAATGATTGTTAAAAATGAAGAGTCGATCTTCGAGTGACATCAAACTAACGGTTTGATGTCAAAAATATGGCAGAGATTAGCATATAACACAAGAGGGAATATGCTGTCTTGGACATATGAACCATACGAAAAGAGCTCCCATATGAGGAGCTCTTTTCATTTCGTTAACTAAGGGGTTAAGCAGGCTAGAGACCCAGTAATCTAACGACCTGAATAATACATACATATTCGAACGCCATCGAACTCACGAATCTCAAAGGGGATCTCATAGATAGACTCCATCACTGACTTTTCAACCACTTCAGAGACCTTACCCGACTTAACCACTTGGCCCTTCTTCATCGCAACAATGTTATCCGAGTAGCAAGAAGCAAAGTTGATGTCGTGAATCACGATAACGACCGCTTTATTGAACTCATGCGCTAAACGACGCAGCGTCTGCATGATTTCAACCGAGTGTTTAATATCAAGGTTATTCAGAGGCTCATCTAAAAAAACATAATCTGTATCTTGCGCCACAACCATCGCGATAAACGCCATCTGACGCTGACCGCCACTGAGCTCATCTAGGTATTTGTTTTGAATATCGGTAATACCAAGGTGCTCTAACGCCGTATCGACGATCTTATGATCTTCGTCTTTCAAGCGGCCTTGAGAATGTGGGAAACGACCAAAACAGACCAACTCACGAATCGTAAATCGCATATTGATGTTGTTTGACTGTCTTAAGACGGCAAGGTGCTTGGCTAGCTCTTTGGTATCCCATTCAGCCAGTAATTTATCGCCGATAACGACCTCGCCCGCATCACTTTCGGTTAAGCGACTCGCCATAGAAAGCAGTGTACTTTTACCCGCACCATTTGGGCCAATGATAGAAGTCACTTCTCCTTTCGGGAACATAGCACTGGCATCATCAACCACGAGTGACTTGCCATACTTCTTAGTTAAACCTGTTAATTTAATCACTACTTACTACCTTTACTGAATTCTGGTGCGTAACAACAAGAACATAAAATACAAACCACCGACCAAGTTAATGATCACACTCACTGTGGTTTCAAACGCCATTACTTTTTCTATAAACCACTGGCCTGAAACCAATAGAACGACCGCTAACAAGCTGCTTGCGATGATAAGCACACGATGCTGATAAGATCGGAATGTCTGGCGAGCTAAGCTCACGGTGATTAAACCAAAGAACAACACAGGGCCAACCAAAGCAGTCGATACCGCGACCATCACTGACACAATCACCAAGGTAATCTGAGTCAGTCGTTTTGTGTTCACACCCAAGCTTGTTGCGTTATCAACACCAAGCCAAAGTACATCAAGCTTAGGCGCTAACAACCACAGGCCAAGCAAGCTCAAACCTAATGGAATAAGGCTAAGGTAAACCAGTTCGCCTTTCACGTTATTGAAGCTTGCGAACATCACATTCTGCAGCACCGCGAATTCATTGGGATCAATCAACATCGCAAGGAAGTTCGCTAAGCTCGAGAATACGCTGCCACACACGATGCCTATTAAAAGCAGTGTGAAAACGTTATTTCGCTTGCTCTTAAAGTAGAAATGGAACAGAGCAAACGAGAACAAGATCATCACAGTTACAGACATCGAAAAATTTGCGATTGAATCAATCACCCAGAAACTGGTACTGCCAAACACAAACAGAAGTACCGTTTGAACCAGCATATACAAGCTATCAAAGCCCAAGATGGATGGGGTTAGAATTCGATTATTAGTGATGGTTTGGAAAACCAACGACGACGCAGAGATCGCCACCGCCGCCAACACAATCGAAATCAGTTTGGGTAGTCGCAGAGACAAGAAGAACTCATAGTTATCCCACGTAAGTCCCTGCCCCACAAATACTGCCGCCATACACAAAGACGCGATGGTCAGAATCGCAATTTTTACTGAATCACGCATTCGACTTGTCTCTCATGATTAGGTAGATAAAAATCAAGCCACCAAAGATGCTGATTACCATCGAGATTGGAATCTCATAAGGGAAGATGACGATTCGAGCTAACAAGTCACAAACCAATACCAAGATCACGCCCCAATAGGCTGTCCAAGGCAGAATCTTCTTCATGTTATCGCCCATCATCAGCGACACGATATTCGGCACGATAAGGCCAAGGAATGGGATAACACCGACGATCATCACTACAGAAGAGGCACAGATAGCGACCAATGCAACACCAATGAAGACGATCTTCTGATAATTCAAGCCGATGTTTTTCGCAAAGCTCTCGCCAATACTCGCTGCACTGAACTGACTCGCGAAGTAGTAAGCCAACACACAAGCAGGCACTGCGAGGTAAAGAATTTCATAGCTGCCTTGCAACACACTCGCAAAGTTCGCCATTGTCCATGCCGACATGGTTTGTACTAAGTCGTACTTATAAGCAATAAAAGTTGTTAGAGACGAAACAACGTTGCCATACATGATGCCAATCAAAGGCACCAACACCGCATTCTTGAACTTCAGGTGTTGTAGAAAACGGACCAATAGCATGGTTCCGAAAACCGCAAACGCGAAGATAAAGCCTAAGTAGCTCCATTGCGCAGCATTGCCCAGAACCAGAATGCCGACTATGTACCCAAGCATGGCGCAGTCAATGGTGCCCATAGTCGAAGGCGCGGCAAACTTGTTCTGCACGATCTGTTGCATGATCAAGCCAGCGACACTCAAGCCCGCACCGGCAAGCACAATCGCGAACAGTCGAGGGATTCGACTAACAACATAAATAGAGTTGGCGTGTTGGTTGCCATTGAAGAAGTCGCTAAAACTGATCTCAGCGACTCCAATCATCAATGACATAACGCATAACACAACAAGAAATACAGCAGCGGCAATGGGTTTCAACATAGAAATAATACTAAAGGTAGGGCTCTTTAAGTCCGTATGAAAAGTGAAAAAGGGCTTATAAGAACGCTCTTATAAGCCCAAAAATCTGATGATTGATGACTATTGAATCGTTCGTTCAATATCACCCAACATTCTGTGAATCGCTGTCACGCCACCACCCGCCAAATACCAAGCACTTGAATCAAGGTAAACGATGTTGCCTTGCTGCGCTGCAGGTGTCGCCGCAACTAATGGGTTATCAAACAGCTGTTGTGCGCGACCTTCTGATTTGCCAATCGCTTTTTCGCGGTCAAGAACGTAAAGCACTTCAGGTTTTGCGTCAGCAATGTATTCGAACGAGATTAGGTTGCCGTGAGTCCCTTTAATTGGAGCCACTGTCGCACTCTTTGACTCCTCGAAACCAAAATCATCAAAAATGATCGAGAAGCGGCTGCCCTTATTGAACATCGCAATGTTGTTGCCGTTGTTCATCAGCATCATTGCTGACGTTTCGTCAGACGCGACTTTGTCGTTTACCGCCGTGATAGACGCTTGAGTCTCTTTGATGATCGCTTCTACTTCAGCTTGCTTACCAAAGATGTCACCTAGCGCGCGCCAGTTTTGCTGAGCATCAGCCCAGTATTTATCACCTTCAATAGAGAACATGACCGTTGGAGCGATTTGTGCCAGCTTGTCGTAAACCTTAAGCATGCGGTTTTCCGCGATAATGATGTCAGGCTTCAACATGTAGATAGCTTCAAAATCAGGTTCACTCAATGATCCTGTATTTGCTGTCGTTTCTTTGTACGAAGCTAGGTAATCGGGCAGCAAGCTATGAGGCGCACCAACTGGCTGTACACCAATTTGATCAAGCACATCCAAGCTACCAAAGCCAAGTACCACAACGCGCTGTGGTACTTCAGTAAACTGCGCCGTGCCCTTTACGTGTTCAATGGTCACGGTTTTCGCTTGAGCGGTCATCAGTAATGATGATGCAAGAACGATGGCAAGCCCGCTTAACAACTGGCGAACTGAATTGATTGTTTTCTTCATATTTCTTCCTTTGCCATTGATACTAACCACCACTCATGACAATGAAAGTCACATTACTCATAGGCGAGCATGGGGCGTACACAACGGCTAAATAACGATAATTTAAAGTCTGTCATTGCTTTGATAACAAACCCGTAACGCAAGTGAGAACTATTATCAATTATATTTGCGTTAAACTGGCGACACAACAACTTTATTATTCAGAAATGTAAAAGTGAGTATTCATATTTTGCGTAGTCAGGAGAGATACTAGGGATCAGAAATAACAAAAAGACGCGAAGAGGAAAATGATCATCAATCTGAAGAATAAACTGATGGGAAAAGTGCTCGAGAGCCCTGCAATTACAACGTTAAACCCCAGAATTACAACGCTAAACCTCGGAGTCACGAATTGAAATTTACAATGTAAAGATCATATATAACAGAGGCTTAATCATCACTAAATTAGCTGAATAAATAAAACCACTAATGACAAAGAACACAAAGCGGTGCAAAGCCAAACATCGGTCAGGTATCATGGTCAAATTATCGGTCCTTCGCTCATTTAACTCTCAACAAGCGACGGCAAATCATTCAAAAATATTTTTAAATTTAATTAAAAATAGAGTTGCAATTCAAAAAACTAGGCGTATAGTGCGCCACTTGGCTCTAATCTATAGAGCTGTTAATGCTAAAGTAAGTCCAAGTTCCTCAAAGACAGTTCTCGATTTCCTCGTTACACCATCTCTGCGTCAGCTTTCACCTAGATAGTCATTCAATAGCTTTTAAATTCGATCCTCACTACCGATCTATCGTCATTCGCTCTTTTGCTAGCGAAGTCAAAATAGATCGATCACTTAAATATAAATGTAATAAACACAAGGCACAGTTATGTCACGCAGAACAACACGACAAACCCATTGGTACCAACTATCACGCGACAAATCAGTCAATAAACTAAAAGGTAATAAATGCTCAAGATTAAAATAGACTTACACAAAGAAGAAATTTCATGGGTCACAGAGATTCGACAGCTCAATAGCGATATACTCCACCGCCACATATTGCCCAAGCTACAACATCACAGTTATCTCATCGATTTTGAATTTAATGAACGAGAAAGCATCGGAACTATTGTTTCAGGCAACGGAAACACCCTAGGACATTTCACACTCCTATAGCATTTCCCAAAGGCTACAAAAAGAAACACCGTTTAGTCCCAAAGATGTAAAAGATGTCACCCTCAATTCGCTCTAGCAGAACAAAATAGAGTAGAAGTAAAACAGATTAGAAACCTAGCCCTTTTTGCATTTCACACGCGGCTAACGCTAGCTAGGTTATCGTACTTCTATTGAAACCAACTTATATCAAACTCTGAATCACCAATGAGTCATTATCATTGCGTTCATGGACTAATAAGTTAACGGCATCGACCTTAACTTTTGATCAAGAGTATATAAGTGTTCTGCAGCTTGCATGTGTTGAGGGTAATCACTGAATTTCTCACGATTCTCCTCATTCATCTTACATGTCTCATCCACCAGCATTAATTTCCAATACAGCTTTGTTGTATGCAGCATGGCCAGTAAAGGTTTGAATACCTCTTTTTCATAAGCTTGAATCAATTCTTCAATCAACTCATCACGTTCATCTTCACTTGCGATTGAACCATTGGTTGCCGACAACACTTTTTGATACTTCAGGTTTTGTTGCAGCTTATCCATGACTGTTTGGTTTTCTTCCGCTAGCTCAACAAGTTTCGACTTAATGATATTTACCCAATTGGCTTGGCTCAGTACCGTGTCATCAACACTGGTAAAGTCTTCTCGTATCTGTCGCTCCACGTCTTTTTGAGCTTTCTTTAAAACGGCGCGCACCTTTTGAAATGGCAGCTGATATTCCTTACTTAGATCGATAATCAGTTTATGAAAACCACCATTTGGAAGGTGTAAGTTTTCCTTAAACGTCGCCATTGCAGCTTCTTGCTGATCGGTAAGGTGAGTCATTCTGTTTCCTATTCTTTATCACTTATGGTGCTGAGCCCGCGATCATACCACTATACAACCTCATTTTTTCGGTAACTTGATCAGTTACACCTAGCTATGCCGTTAAATTCTCTCAACCCTTTCTCTTTTGGCTAGTTATTAATCCATATGGCATGAAATGGTAAATCTCTCTCTGCGAAAGTTCGTACATTACGTGCTCAGGGTATATCGCCAGACAGGAGTCATTACTTACATATGAAAGACAACAGCGAGAAATGAGAAACCATATGACCTATTCAGAATACAAAGAATCCGATCTGCATAAGTGCGTTAGCATTGGTGCAGAAGCAACGGTATCAATCGCCAAGTTTACCGTTAAAGCCACTACCCTTTTATTTCGATTTTTCCGCTGGCTTGTCGTATCGGCCTATTCATATGTGATGAAGTAATTCTGTATTGAAGTCGTTGTTTTCATTACGACTTATCCAAATACTCAAAAGCGCGCCCTATTAGGTCGCGCTTTTTTTATGCTCCGATTTTTGTAGCCAGCTTTTCTATGTCCGTTTTTTCTAGATCTAGCTTGTGATGCTTAAAGTACATAACTAATTTTCTATCGTCAGTGGCGTTAAATGGTAAAACTGTGAATCGAATAAAAACCATACTACACCTGTTCCAACAAAACAGACTTCTAACTTATACAGGTACTAAAATGAAAAAGATTGCACTTAAAATTGTAGGACTAACGGTTTTGGCTTCTGCGCTAACTGGTTGTATCGGCAGCAACGCCGTAACAGGGAAAGTGATGAAATTTAACGTTGAAGTTGTCGATAACCGCTATGCTCGTGCAGGTGTAAACTTCTTATTAGCGCCTGTGTACGGTATTACAACCGCAGCCGACTATGTCGTATTCAACTCACTTGAATTTTGGACAGGTAAAAACCCAATCAGTGGTTCGCCACACGTATTTGATACAAAAACAGATACACACTTCGAAGTGAACGACGACCTAGACCCAAGCCTGAAAGAAGCCCCTGTAGGCCCAATTTCAAACAATCGCACGATTGAAACGGGTGAGATGATTAAGATTGACGAAAACACGGTTCAAATGGACATCGTCTATACCTCTGGTGAAACGGCAACTCTGACAGGTATCAAAGAGGGGCAAAACGTTAGTTATTACATGGATGGTCAGCTTGTGTCACAAACGACCATAGCTGAATTAGAGAAGATACAAGGCACTGAAGCTTAAGGTTTGTAGCTCACACTAAGGCTTAAGATTCGTAGCCCATAGGGAGTTCAATCTCAAAGCTAGGTTTGACTTTAAAAAGCGTAAAACAGAACAAGCCCGGCAATTGCCGGGCTTGTTTGTATATGATCTATTATTTGTACCCGCTCTATTGGGATTGAGACTGTGTAAGCCGAATACTCACCAAACTTGCCACCATTATGGCCAAGTAAAAACTGCCGATAATGGATTCCATAAACACGAAGAACTGAGCAATAGGTAATGCCGGTGATATGTCACCATAACCAACCGTAGTCAACGTGATAAAGCTAAAGTACATCGCATTAAACAAATTGGTTAGCCAGATTTGCTCTTCTAACCCATTAAAGGCGTTGGGAAATATTTCTAAAATCAACAAGTAGATGGTCGACCAAGCGAACCCCAACAACAAGTAAATACAGATCGAGCCGATAATGTGATTGGGCGTCACCGTTTTGGCTTTCATCACCTGTTTCAACGCCGAGTAAATGTGTGAAAACAAGAACACAGCCAACGCTGATAGCGTCACTATCGACAGGTTATAGCCTTCCAAAAACGAAAACACACCCGACACTAGCGCCGTAATCAATAACAGCCCGTACCAAGAGCGATACAAGGCTCGCTCTTTATGAATACCGACAATTGAACTCGCCAGAGTAATGATGATGAGAAATAGTATTGTTTTCTGGCCTTGCGGATAAAACTGCTGCATCACCGCGCAACCAAAAAACAACACCAACAGTGCATAGAATAAGAAGTAGAAGTTGTCGTCTTTAGAGACTGGCTTCATCTATTTTTCCTCTGCCTCTGCTGGTTTTTTCTCAGTTTCTTGTTGGTTTTTCTCTTCAAGCCCAAGCCACGCCATCATCAGCTCATAGCTTAAACTCAGTATCACAGCACCAACAAACAGACCAACGATGCCTGACATCGCCATTCCGCCCAACGCACCAAGCAAAATGACCAACATTGGAATGTGAGAGCCACGGCTCAGTAGTACTGGCTTCAAGATAGCGTCACTGCCGCTGACCAAAATACACCACACTAAGAATAAGCTCGCCGCCAGTGTCGATTCGACACTGAACATGTAAATAATGGCAGGTAACAAAGCAAGAATCGGCGGCAACTGAATAATAGCGACCAGTAACACCGCTAGCGCCCACAATGCCGCGGCTGGAACACCCGCGATAACCAAACCAATTGCCGACATGATAGATTGAATCACAGCAACACCAATCACACCTTGCACAACGCTGCGCACAGTCGATTTAGATAACTGCACGAGCTCTACGCCTTTGCCATCCGTTAAACGAACCACTAAGTGAGTCACACCGGTTTGACATTTATCGGCGTTACTCATGAACGCACCTGCAATGATGGTTGAGATAATAAATTGGACAAAACCACCGCCCAATGAGCCTAAGATCGATGCCATTTTAGAAGCAAATACCTTAAGTTCGTCTGCATACGTGATAAACACGCCCTCTATATTCGAAGAAGCATGGACCAAGGCGGCATAGACTCTTTCGCCAACTAATGGGATATCTTGCAAGGACTCTTTGGGTTTCGGCAGAGACAAGGTTCCGTCCTGTAGCCCTGTCATTAGGTCCGATGCGCTAGTGTAAATACCGGAAGAGAGCGCAACTAAAGGAATGAGCAGTAACAGTACTCCGATAAAGCTCAGTAATGCGCTGGCTTTTCCTTTCGACATTCCCGTCTTATTTGAAATCGCGACAGCAACTGGATAGAGCGCAGTCGCAATGATCGCCCCCCAAATAACCAATAGAATAAATGGGCGTAAAATCGAGAAACACCAATACACGAGCATGGCAATTGCTGCGATCTTGATGGCAGCGTCTATCGCCTGTTTTGAAAAATCATCGGTTAACTTCATGAGACGTCCTTGTAAGACATAATTAAGGCTGATTTTGTAGGAACTTCCAATTCCGAGTTTCTAGGAATAAAGAAGCCAAAATCATATATATACCAATTAACACTAATTGGAATATGCGTATAAGAGTGTTGCTATCGATGTCGCCTGAGCTCATCAAAGTGCTACCGACAAGTACTAACAACGTACTAAATGCAGTGGCGAAAATCGGCGCTTTTTCGGGAACCGTGTAGATCTTCTTGGCGATCACAATAGCGACCAAGCCTATGAATAAAGAGTAGAAGATAATATTAGGAACAATCGAAAGGATTGAAAAAGCCGCTATCGCGAGCAATCCCCCGATACCGTTACTTATCACTAGAAAAGCACTCAACTTTATCGACTTCTCTGACGTAATCATCAACGATAACAGCGCAATGAACATCATTGTCAATAAAGCTTCAGATATTTGAAAGATAAAGAAAAAACATACCACTGGATAGGAGATAATCATCGCCCTAAAGGCTGCATACCAACGCTGTTTCTTTTCGAGTGGCGCAGCAGCGAAGCCTGAGAACTCCGATTTAGGCTCAGGGAAAAACACATGCACTAACGCAAAAAGCATCACTGAAACCACACCAGAGGTCGCCAAGCCAGATGCCAGCATTACCGAAACGCCAGGGTTATCAATCGCCATGAATGGCAACATCAAGACAGCAATCAACAATATGGTGGCGAAAAGGTTCCATTTAGGGTCGACAAACAAGTAGTAACCCCAAAGCATCATTAGCCCCACTAAAATCAGCAATGGGATTGGGTAATGGGTAATTCCTCGCGACAGCAATAAACCTAACCCCATCGTCACCACAACGGCCAAAAGCAATTCGTAGACCGTTTCCTTATGGAGGTTTGGTTTATCAATTAGGAACTTAGCAGTGAACACTGGCGCCACAAACGCAAGTGGCCAGTTTATCCACGCCGCCAAGAAAACAGCCAACGTAACCCCGACAGTAAATCGCAGGATTCGTTGCTGTGTTTGTTGATCAAGAATCGGCTTATCGAACATAAGACAATACGCTAATCAGACGAATCCATACTTTGCCTATCGCGTTGAACACAAAGTTGTCACCGCTATAAACAATCACATCCGCTTGGCCACCCACTCGGAGCATGCCTGTCACTTCTTCATTATCAAATTCAATGGTGATAGGAAGCATCTGTGTTTGGCGCAACCAACCCGTTTGTTGACTAGCTTGCGCAAGCTTACCTGCTTGATCATTTTGCCCCCAATCAACCCCCCAATCGATACTACTTACGCGCCCTTTTACCACTTTGCCCGGTGCGAAATCTAACGCCACTTCAACTTCATCACCGACCGTTACATTACCTAGGCTGTTCTCTCGATAATAAGCTTCAATCCAAATATCTTCGGTTGAAACAAAGGTCATGATTGCTTGCCCTGCCGATGCATAAAACCCTTCAGACAGGCTAAAGTTAGAAACACCACCTTGTGTCGGCGCGGTAATCACGGTGCGCTCTAGGTTCAATTGAGCTTGTTCAAGTGCCAGCAACGCCGCTTTCACTTGACTGTTTTCTTGTCCCTCTTTACCCATTTGTTGCTTCGCACCTTCAAGATCAGCCTCTGCATTCACAACAGCTGCTCGAGAGGTCGCTAATGCTGCTCGCGCTTTATCTGCATCTGATTTAGAAACCACACCTTTGTCGGCCATCTCTAAAACACGCTTGGCTTGCAGTTTGGTGTTTTGTCTTTCAACAATCGCTGAAGTGAGTTTCGCTTGAGCTGAAGCAATGCTCGCGGTTTGAGCTCCGACATTTTGGCCTGCAATCTCTAAATTTTGCTCGGCTTGTTGTACTGCTATTTGGTAATCAGACTCATCTAAAATGGCTAACTTATCGCCTTGATTAACCAGTTGGTTAGGTTGAACCAGTATATCGAGAACTTTTCCCGACACCTCTGGCTTGATTGGAACGATATAACCTTTTACACGAGCATTATCAGTAATAGGGATGATTCGGTCTGAAATGACACTGAAGATCAACATGAATGCAACAAACAACAATAGGTAGTTTGTGACCTTTCTTACTCTGTCTTTTCCATTTTCTTGCTGGCCAACTTCTTCATTGGCTTCTTGCTTATTCCCTTTGACTTCTGACATGGGACTCCCTTCTAGATAACTAACATCAACAAAATTAATACTTTAAAAATAAACCCAGCGATGGAAAACTCAAGTAAATAGGGTTAGATTTAGTAAACAAAACGTTGCAAATGATATGCACGTCTAATAATGCAACAATATATACAGGATTGTATTCTCATGACCTCTAGTCACTACCAAGTCCCGGTAATTCAAACGAACTACGCCAAGATTCTGGTTCAGGTATTTTCTGACTATGGTCTTGATTTACATCTGTTGCTTAAAGATTCCGGTTTACCACCCGACCTTATCGAATCAGAAAGTGATTTTGTGCCATCGGAATCCATTAAGCGTTTGATTTATCTTACATCGGCACAACTCGGCGTATCTCGGTTCACCGATATTCTTGGACTCGCATTTCGACGTCGAATCATCCCAAATGTCTTGCATCAATTTACCGAATTCGAAACCATTGGTGATGCACTAAAACAGATCAATTCAATCTTTGCCTACGACTCCCCAGGCAGCAAAGTCGAGTTTATTCAAGAACACGGTCAGAGCTGGTTTTGCCGTACTGCCCCGGAAGATAATTCCCCTATGTTTCAATGGGGAGAAGCTTTTGCGATTACATATATCATTGAATTAATAACCATTTTATCCCAACTTCCATGGTTACCTAATAAGGTGCGTCTGCAAGGACATGACATCGATGTCGTCAAAACACTGGTGCCAAGTAGCTGCCAACTGTTTGTTGATCAATCGTCGACGGCTGTACTTATTCCTGAAGAAATATTACAACTCCCAATTCGCCTAACCTCTAAAGAACTCAGTGCTAAACCGACACTTATTGAGTGGCATACCAGCTTTACCGATAGCGTTTATGAGCTTCTAAAGCCGTACATGAAAGAACAAGATCTCTCTCTCGAAGAAGCCGCTGAACTACTCAACTTTTCGGTGCGAACGTTCCAACGCAAACTCAAGAACGAAAACACTACTTATCGAAAAATCAAAGAGAACCTGATGTTTTCGGTAGCTTGCGAACTGATGGAAGAAGGCCACACGCTGACCTACATTTCTAGCCAGCTCGGTTACACCAACATCTCGCATTTTTCTCGTGCGTTTAAGCGTGTGTCTGGTCTTACGCCGAAGATTTACCAACGCTCAATCTCGGCTTAGATACCACTCTCACCGATTAGCTAAGTGTGACCAACTCTTAGCCAAGGGCAATAGGTGTCGCGCAGCCTGGGCTAGAGCTACACACTCTATTTCGCCCATTACCTTTGGCACGATAAAGTGCCTTATCTGCACTGCGATAGGTCGCTTCGGCTTGCGCCTGTATTTCAGACACACCACTGCTTACGGTCAGGTTCAATGTTGTCCCTTTGGCAATCACTTCTTTCAATCGATACATCGCCTCAAACGCTTCTGCCAAGTTAGTTTCTGGCATTAAGATAGCGAACTCCTCGCCGCCTACTCGCGCGACGATGTCGGTGTCTCGACTGTTATTTCTCAACAGTTCAGCGACCTCTTTCAGCGCTGAATCACCTTGGTCATGACCATGATTATCATTGATGGCCTTGAAATGATCTAAATCGATCAACGCCAGACAGGAATGCGTATAACCATAACGCTCCGCTAGGTTTGAATAATGTTTTAAGTCATTATCAAAGCGACGTCGATTCCAGCACCCTGTCAGTGAATCCGTTTCCACCAGCATTCTTAATCGACGCTCCAATATCTTGCGTCGGCTAATATCGGTAAAGGTCACCACGTACTTATTATTGTGCGGCAGGATTTCGGTTAGCTTTTCCACTACAACGTTAACGGTAAACTGCTCACCAAGTCGACTGACGCCACTCAACTCACCTTTCCATCTCTGGTTTTCCTTGAGTGAGCGAGTAATGGTCGATATTAAACTGCTGTTATTCATAAAACAGAGATCAGAAATCGGGCGAGACTCGACTTGATTAAAGGCATAACCTGAAACTCGAGAGAACTGTTGATTCACTTGTATGACCCTCAATTGACTATCGAGGACAATAAAACCAGCGACGCCATCAATGATCGCTTCCGACAAGCTATTCTTGCTTTGAGCCATTTCATGTCGATATAGGCGTGCAGTAATGAGGGTGCTGAGCAAAAACAACGCGCACACAGAAAAAGCCATGACTGCCGAAGAAGCCATACTCAATAACCACAAGCTAACTGCCATATTAAGGGCAAGTGTAGACACCACGTATAGCGGCATTTTTCGGTCCAAACTTAACTTATTCATAGTCTGCTCTAGTGATGGGCGAATGACTATGATGGCTAAGTTTCCACTAAGATATTTACCATTTTACGACACATACAAATTCAAATTACATATCGAACATTAAGCGCATAGGCTTATGCTAACTATTGATCAGAAGAAACGAGTTGTTTAATAGAAAGAGCTAGTTATTAATAGAGAACAACTAATTATTGAGTAAGAACAACAAGCTACCACCGCTCAACGAGCTGCCATAATTGAAGTTAATTCCAATCCCGAAGTTGTCAAAAAAGTAAGAGTCATAAGGCACATCAAATACTAATCCGGCCCCGAATTCATAGTAATAGTGCGTATCTAAAGGAGCAGTCAAATCACCCGCGACATCGATTCTTGTTAAGTTATAGTGGATTTGAGGGTTATTAAGCGACCAAGCATCGAGCGCTACATTTTGCCTAAACTCTAGTTCATTAATGAATCGCATCCCTTCTGGGTTTCCGATATCGCCATCGTTCGCTTCGCCCCAGCCTGCTCCATAAAAGTAACGAACTCTTGAAGACACATTCCAACTGCCCCACTCCTTTGGTTGCAAGTATTGAAGTTTGACTGAAGGTTCTGCAACAAGCGCCCATGCTGATGTATTCAACGCGTAGCCGTCTAGCTGAGATTGAAATGCTTGAGAGTAGCTGTTGTTGTATTCGTATTTATTGCGGTAATAGAGCAAGTGAGTGCCTAAGCCATAGGCGATAGACCAATGTTGGTTTAAATGGTTTTGCCCTCCGAAAAAGCCATACAGGCCCAATACCGAGTCTTCATTTGGGTTAACACGACGGTCAGGAGTCACATCTGATGAGATCTCAATATCCTGTTCAGAAAGCGCATAAGACCCTCGCACAGACCAAATAAGGTCGAAGTCAGGGTCATCCGTTTTAATCACGGAAGAGTAAGGGATGGAGCCCACACTCACTTGGCTTCGAGTATCGATGGTTTTATCGGAACCAAAACCACTGTCGTTCAAATTGATAAATGAATTTGGGTCAAAATCAACAAAGCCAATAGATACGGCATCGCTGTCAGTCAACGCAATGGAAGCCGCGAAGATCTTCTCTAAACGATTTTGAATCGCTTCATTTGAGGCATAGGCTGAGGATGAAAAAAGGCCAGTTAAGATCAGAGTAAAAGAAGAGGAATACTGCGATTGGGGTGAAAGCATTAAGTTGACTCCATTCAAACTTATGCTTCAAGTGTAATTGGTAACTTAACTATTTCAATCAGAGAGTTAACGGTGTGGTTGATACTGCTCTCAGTTCCAACTGCAAGAGCGTTGCTAAATCGATGGCTCCCCAAAGTTCTTCTACGTCTTGGATTCTAAAATGAATAATCATATGCGCCTCTGTCTAAATTGGAGTCTTATCTTGGATCATTCTTAAAACCCTTACTTACCATAATGCGCCAAACTGACTTTAAGACCTGTTTCGCATATAAAACAATAAGCGGTTGAAAATTATAGGATTAACTCCTAAGTTTTTTATAACCCTTTACTCAGGAAGAAGTAGATGAGCAATATAGAAAAAGTATACGGATTTAATACGCCCCAACGACTCTTTGTCGGATACACGCTTGCGGTACTCGTCGATTTAACCGTTCTTAATTTTTTTGATGAATACTGGGACTTCGTCAATATCGAGTCTTTCACCATCTCATTTGCAGCTGCGATTCTGCTCCAGCTATTGCTCAAATTGTCTATCGGTTTAGAACATAAGCTGGCTGATTACTTCAAATCTAAACCGGGGACTGCGCCTAAGATTTATCGTGGTTTATCCAGTTACGTCATCTTAGTAGGTTCTAAGTTTGTAATGCTGGAAGCCATCAATATCTTATTTGGCGACAAGGTAGATTTCACAGGCCCTTGGAATGGTGTGGTGGCGTTTTTCGCTGTGGTATTTACTATTTTGGTCGCAGAGATTATTGTTTCAAAGATCTACTTCGCACTTGATGACACGCCCAAAGCCGAAAAAGCATAGCCGCTTTTGATACAGACCTAAGACAAAAAAAGTGAGCCAAACAGGCTCACTTTTTACATCTATTCTTTAGGTTTCAGCGATTAACAAGCAGAGAAGTTAGATAAAGACTCTCGCTCTAATACCAAACACCCAAGCGCTGCTTTCATTGGAGAATGCAGGATCCTTTATGTACTGGATGTCAGGTGTCACTTGGATGAAATCGTTGAGTTGCATGTTGTAGTAAATTTCAGCCGTCCATTGCTCTGTATTACCACTTATTGCTTTCGCATCAGCTGCAAAAGAATCACCATTCACTTCCGCCCAATTTAGCGCTACACCAAGGTTGTTGGTCGGCTTTCCTAATCCAAAGTAACCCATACCAACAGAAATCGATTTATCGTAAAGGGCAACATCCCCTTCAGAGAAACCACCACGTACAAACGGCATAGCTTGATCAGTCATGAACTGACTCCATGAGAAGTTAACGCCCGAGCCACCTTCCGCAGCAAGGCTATTACTGTGGCGAGTATCGTCACCAAAGTCCCAGAACGTCACATGGAAGTTATCGGTATAAATCAGTTCTTGTGAAGCCGTCCAACCTAATTCAAGTGTTGTAAAGTAAGACGCATCACTACCAAAAGCGCTATCAAAGCCATCAAAAATATCATCTGACTGACCATTTGCATCAGCGATACCACCGACCACATAAAAGTTTTCGCCTAGCATATGACCGGCAGAAAGGGCCAATACACCGTCATCCGGCAAGCCCATCGCACCGGAGCCTGTCGAGAATGCCAAGTTAGTAAAGCCAGACCACGGGCTTGCTAGAGCGTAAACATCCGCATAGTTCGTTACATCCTGCCAACCGACAACAATAGTCCCTTTGCCATCATTGATTTTTTGCTTCCAGTTTAAGTCCGTAACACGAAACCCTTGGTCACTGTATGCAGGGCCAATTGCACCAACATAGCCAAGCGGGCCGAATGAATAGTCTTTTGGCGCAGTATCACCATAGGCATGCCTATGTTCCACCTTCCAAACCAGGCTACCTGAGTTCTGTGTGTCCTTACCTAATAGATGCCATGAACCGTATAATCGTGCCACACCCGACGATGCATCAACGCTATCGCCGCCAACCCCATCCCCAGAGGTCAGCCCCAAAGCAAAGTAATCTGCACCAAATGTAAAACCATCTTCAGCTAATGACTCCCTCCAAGATTTCTTTTGTGCTTTCTGCTCTGCAATTGTATTTTCAACAGAATCTGGGCCTTCAAAGTTAGCGCCGTAAACAACGCCGCTCATTGGACTAGCCGCCATCACAATTGCCATACTTACTTTAGAGAATCTTGAGTTCATCATGTCACCAGTGCTTTTTAAGTTAGTTTTATTTTAGTTATTACTCACATTGAAAATTGTCATTTGATGACACTGAGTGATTTAGATACTTCCAACAATAGATTGTATTCAACTAGACGTACTAGCTAAGGTTGATACTGTTCTATACCGTCCGCTTTCATAGCATAGACCGACTGCACGTTGGCTGCGCCGTCAGAGTAATTCACATTTTCTTTCGATTGGTGCCCTGTTAACTGCCCTTCAACCCAAACCGGCGTCATTAAACTCACCAATTCAATGCCTTGCGGGTAGTCTATCAGCACCAGTTGATTCGCTGGAGGTGGTGGAGTGTGGATACAGGCTCCAGCAGAAGGTACTAAGAAAAACTTGGTCACCTTAGTTCCATCCATTTCAATCGGCGTGATGTAACCAGGGATACGATGTTTACTACCTACCACTTCAGTATTGGGTTTCGAACCCAACGCTTCGCGTTGCTTCATAATCTGTTCACGAGCTACAAATAACGCTTCAACATCGACGTTTTGTTTTCTCAACCTCTCTGTCACTTCAACGATTTCTTGCGTTGCTTCGTCACTTGCCACAAAACCGTCTTTAGACTGAGCCTCTTTAAAGCGAGCAATAGTCGCCATGTCAAACATCTGATTTCTATCTAACTTTTGAAATGGATCCTCCATTAACTCCATATTCGGAACTAACTCATCCCAGTACGTCACTTTTATTTCACTAGCCAATGATGAAAATGACAAACAACAGAACATCAAAAATGAGCATATTGATTTTAAATCAACCATCAAAATCTACTCCAACCAAACACAACAAAAAGGAAGTAGGTAGAGGAAAAGCTCCCCTACCAAATGATTAAAAATCGAATCGGAAATTACATTTCGTTGCGGTATACAACGCCATCTTTCATTACCAATTTGATAGTGTCGATGGTCTTGTATTCAGGATCAGCGTCAAACCATTCCGGAGTCGCGCCTATCACTGCCATGTCTTCCAATGGGTTACCATCAATCAATAAGATATCTGCAACCGCTCCATTTTCAATAACGCCTAATTTCCCTTGTGTGGTGCCTCTAGGGCCTGACATCGCCAACATCTCACCAGCCGTTGAAGTCATTTGTTTCAATACTTCAAAGTTGCTGCCGAAAGCTTGTGTGCGCCAGTAAATTTCGTAACGACGAGCTCGCTCTGCATCGGAATCTGCTCCTACATAGTCAGAGGCGAAAACGACCTTCACATTGTTTTCTAACAATCGTTTACCGTAATCACCGTATTCTTCTTGAAGTTGGGCGACCATTGGCAATTTCTCAGCTGGCATTAACGGGTTTTTCGCTAAATCTGGCGATAATCCCCACATTTGAGGAACAACATATCCGCCTTCTTTGGCAATTCTCTTCATCGTTTCATCATTAATAAAGAACCCATGTTCAAAGCTTTTAACGCCACAATCCAATAATCGATTTACCGATCGATCGTTAAAAGTGTGTGCCGCGACATAGGTATTCCAATCTTTAGCGGCTTCAACAATCGCACATGTCTCATCAACCGAGTATTGAGTCGTATCTATTGGGTCAAATCGAGATGAACCACCGCCACCAGCCATGATCTTGATTTGAGTCGCGCCATTTCGTAGGTTCAATCGTGTCGCTTTCAACACTTCTGGTACGCCATCGGCAACCGCACCAATACCCATTCGTTCGAAGTTGGAAATGTCACCTACAGAATTCGGTGTAAAACCGGGATCACTTCTATCTCGGAAATCACCATGCCCCGATGTTTGAGAGATAAATGCACCAGAAGGATAAATTCGAGGGCCAACGACATTACCACTCTCAATTTCACGTGCCAAACCAAAGGCGGGTCCGCCCATATCACGAACGGTAGTAAAGCCATCATCTAGGTAGCGCTTAGCTACTTGAGTCGCATGAATTGAGATGTCAGTGAGATCTTTGTTGGTTTCGATGTCACCAAAATTATAGTTAATCATGACATGGGCATGGCCATCGATTAAGCCGGGCATCAAAGTCTTGCCCTCGCCATCAATCACTTTAGCTTCACCGGCTTCTATTGGATTTGCGGAGATTTGCTTGATCAGGTTGTCTTCAACCAATACGTGATGGTCTTCGTAAAGTTTGTTTTCTGTACCATTGAAAATATCAACATTGGTGAATAACGTTGAAGCGGCATTTGCAGAAAGAGCAAATGAACACGAAAGAGCAATAACAGAGAGATTTAAGCCTGCATTTTTCATTTATACACCTTGATTCCGTTTATGAGTGGAGTCCACTTCCCATAACGATTCCGTAACTACTAATGAGTGTTATGAGGTTTCAAAGGTGTTTTTATTAGCCGCGATAATCACAAAAATCTAATCAAAATTCCGGGAGAAAATCGAGGTAAAAACAACTCATCCACATTCAATAACTTAGTAGTGATACTGCCAGTGTTCAAGGTTCACAAATGGCCATTTGGTGACAATAAATAATTATGCGTTCAAGCACCGGTTTCTGCTTAATGGCTGGAGCTATTACTTATTGGCTAGAGTTTCGCTGCGGAACTGTTATTGCCGGAGCTCTTACTGATAGCTTGGTACTGTTGCTTACCGACGTTAGCTGTACTCTTTTCGGTACTGTCTTGGCGTCATGTTCATCTGTCGTTTGAAGGCTCGGGTAAAGTGGGAAGAATCGGAATAGCCCATTTTCGCGCCTACTTGTGTGATCGATAGATCTGACTGCTTAAGCAATTCTAAAACCTGCTCAAGAACCATCTCTTCAATCAAGGTTTTGTAGACCACCCCTTCACTTTCCAACCGACGCTGGATCGTTCTGACATGAATATTTAGAATCTCAGAAGCTAAGCTAATTGGCAGTTTTCCCATCGTGAGATAAGGTTTTATAACAAGCTTAAAAGCGCTCAGAAATGAGTTAGGTAAAGGCTTAGTGAGATCTGATGCTTGAGCGACTTTGGGTAAAACAATCGGCGCAAGCATGATTTCTTCAGGGATCTCAAAGGCAGTGACCGGTCTATGCGTATAAAACTGAGCACTGCCCATTTGGGGAAGAGATTGAAAACATTCGAGATCGCCACTTTGAATTCCGACCTCAGACGGCTTCCAACGACCTTGTGTTAATACTGAAAGTAGCTCGTTGATGAAAATAACAGAGAACAGTTCAGCGAACTTAAACCACGGTGCGTTAGTAAACGGCTTCTCGCGAACCAACCACCACTTGCCTCCGGATTGCTTGGTATAGACATTCGCACCATTGGATACGAGCTTCAGCTGCTCACCAAATTGGTCTAGCGCGCTTTTCAATGAATCCTGCTGGCTTAGCTTAGCCACAAACCTTGGTACATAGGTTTGCTTACAAAAGCTCCACATAAAAAGCGAAAACTCTGCTCTCGACGCAGATTCCCCCATAATCTTGACCACATTCTTAACCGTGGTCTCAGGAAGATAATCGTAATGGTCATTACTGGTGAGAATATCATTAGGGATTTGGGCACTGCGTAACAAGGTATAGATTTCACCATCAATATGTTTGAACAGTTCCGCGAACAATTCGACTTCTTTCTTATCTACAACCGTCATTTGAGGGATATTCGGCATCCTTTCCTCTTAATCTGTTCTTTCACGAACTCAAATTATCACCTTATTTAAGATAGCAGAACAAACGCCCAGTTACCTAGACCTACTAACCGGGTACCTCCGTCAAAATAACGGATAAACAAACGGTTAGTAGCCAAACTAGTATTTACTGACTTGGTAGATTACTGAACGGCTAAGTCCGCTCTGCGTACCCAGAATGCTCGTATATGATCGTAAATCAGATTAAACACAAACGCGTAAATGGTAATAAAAATGGTCACGCCGATATCCATTAAAAATGCCTGCCAAATCCCCACATCAAGTAAGTAAGCCATCACTGGGATCGTCGCCACCAGCAAGCCTGCCTCAAATAGCACGACATGAAAAACACGTAACTTGAGCGAACGCTTTGATTTTTCACCCGTGAAGTAGCGATCAAAAATGCGGTTGAAACAGTAGTTCCAAATCATCGCGATGGTCGCAACAACTATCATGGTTCCTGATAAGGCATTCACATCATGATCAGTAAATATCGCTAAGCCTATAATTGATAGTGTTACGGCCAGTACTTCAAATAACACAGAGTGGAACAATCTTTCTAACGTACTCATACATTCCTCTAAATAATCTATTACGTGTTGGATTGGTCGAGATTATGTCACCTGAAATAATAAGAGAAAGTTAACAGCCATCACGATTAGTGATAGCCTGAGCATTATCATCCCATTTGGTATTGAGCGAGAAGTAACATGTACAGTTTTGAGCAACTAAAAGTCTTCGTCACCGTGTGTGAAAGTGGCTCTTTTTCTGCTGCAGCACGCAAGCTGAAACGCGCTCAGTCTGGTGTCAGCCAATCGATCGCCAACCTAGAAATAGCCATCGATCAAGAGCTGTTTAACCGCGAGAAAAACATCCCTGTTTTGACCAACACAGGTAAAGCCTTATTGCCTGTCGCTAAGTCGATTCTCGACCAACAAAAGTACTTCGACCAAAAAGTAGAATCGCTGACACAAGAAGATGAACACGAACTGATCATTGCCATTGATGAGAGCATCATAGATAAGAATTTCATTAAGATAATCAGCTCACTAGCCGATCAGTTTCCAATCACACACTTCGATATTATTACCACCTCAACCTTCGATGTTGAAGACTTAGTCAGACGCGGCAAAGCACAAATTGGCATCATCTATGCGGATGGTGAACTTAAAGTAGATATGGACTTCTTCTTACTGGGTCAAGCACGTTTTCTTACAGTTAGCTCCGCCACTCACGAGCTGAGCCAAATGCCCGTCGTTCAAGACTCAGACCTAAAGCGCTACCGCCAATGTGTGCATCGTAGTTCTAAGCAGCGCGAATTGTGGTTCACCTATGGCATCAGCTCCATGCTTTGGTATGCCAACAACCACAAAACGATCATCGATCTCGTTGAACAGAACGTAGGGTGGGCAAATGTGCCTGAAATGATGGTGATGGAAGGGATTCAAAAAGGCGATCTCGTAGCACTGCCAGTGGCACACGAGCATGGTGGTTGGATTACTCCAGTGGGTTGCTTAGTGTCTCGCAGCCATATCAATGGCCCAGTGTTAACAAGTTTACTTGAAAAACTAAAAGGCCACTCATTAGAGAACAATCAGTGGCAAGCCAACTAATCTCCCCCAATTCTTGAATTCAGCCTATTTTAGCAACTGAATCCTAAATCAATGACGATGGTGTTTTCTCCAGCACTACCTCATTTCCACTTTTTGTGCCGATAATTTTCTTTGTCGTGTGGATAAAACACCCTAGTTGATATCCCAAAGTGACATAACTAGTATGCGATCCCAAAGGGTTTGTCTTATCAAACTGATATCGACAAAACCAAATCGCTCTTTAACACCACTGACCCAACTTCAAATCTCCCACATAAGTGCCCCTGCCCTGCAACCACTTGTGACAGCTTCAAATAGATCACTTTTGAATATTGATTCGCACCCAGTTTATGAGCCCTCTTTGAGTGCTTTTTTATATCTAAATGAACCTTTTGGAAAATTTGTCGTGAACGTTTTAAGAAATATTTGCCCTGAGAAAATGGGTAAAGAGCGTAACAAACGAGAGTATGATTTACGCGTACTTAATTGTGTCAGTGAAAGCGAATATGAATCGCGTATGGCAGTTTGGAATAGCTTAACTTTGGTTGCTACTCCGTCTGTTTCAGAAACAAAAGGCTTCATCGATGAGGCTTTCAACAAACTTCAGCAAGACTTGAAAGAAGCGAGCCGCGAGTTATCGATTAACTACACAGACTTCATTGCAATGGCGCATGAAGAGCTTAACTACATTAAAGTGTTTGTTGCTGATAAGACCGCACAATACGGCTGGTATGCCGCGATCGTTCTTATGATCATCGGTACTGTTGCTTTATGCGCTCAGTAAACCAAACTGTGTATTAAATAAATTGTCTTAAAAGCTCAATCAATAGGCCAATTTAGCCTTTCTATGAACCTGTTGTTTAACTAGAAAACAAATGATTAACCTCATTTGTTTTCTAGCAGACACCCCTTCACTCTCCCATTAGAGACAAAAGATCCCGCGTCGCTTGTTTGGGATCTTCAGCGTGACATATCGCAGATACCAATGCTAACCCATGAATACCGCTCTCAACTAACTGCGGGATGTTCGATTCGTTAATTCCACCAATACCGACAATCGGTAACTTCGTTGTCTCCAACGCCATTTTAATACCGTCATAACCCCAATGTTTCTTAAGATTCGTCTTGGTCGGTGTGGCAAAAAGCGCACTGAGGCCAATGTAATCAATAGGCAGACTATCGGCTTCTTGAAGCTGTTGTTCAGTTTCAATCGATAACCCAAGAATCTTATCCGGACCAATCAACTGACGTGCTAACTCTGCAGGCATATCCGATTGCCCTAAGTGCAAACCATCGGCGTCGACAGCCAATGCAACGTCCACTCGGTCATTGATGATCAGCGGAACACCTGAGCCAACCAAAATCGACTTTACGGCTTGTGCTCGTTCAATGAAGGCTCTTACATCCCCATGTTTCTCTCTTACTTGAACCATAGTGACGCCACCAGCGACCGCTTGTTCAACCACAAACTTAAGCGTTTCTAAATCTTGCTGGTCATCCGTTACTAAATAGAGCTTATAAGGGTTCATATCGTACCTTTGGAGTCGATGTCTAAAATTGGCGTTGTACTATTTTACCGACAAATCACATCATGCGTATGGAAGTTAATACTAAATTAGCTCAATTACACACGCACCATCAAATACGCAACTCGTTGAAAGCATGCCGAAAAACCTGAATCTTTTAACTAAAGCGTTACTTATTACACAAAGTATTCACTTCAAGCATGCCCAGAACGCTGTTTTATGAAATACTCCAAGGTGAAGGAATCAGGTAAATATAGGGATAGTTATGCGCCACCTTTCTATAGCGCTCAAGATCAAGCTGGGTTATGCCATCTGCTTGCTCTTTTTCGTCATTTCAGGCTTTGTGAGTTACAAAGGTATCCAAACCTTGTCGAACGGCTTTAGCCAATACAGTGAGCTCAGCCAAAAAGCGACATTATCAAGCAACATTCAAGTGCACTTTCTTCAGATGCGTTTAGCTTCTGAACGTTACTTAGAGTCATTGGATGAACAGTACGAAACGAATTATCAATCAAGCAAACTTGCGATTGATGAACTGCTCTACAACTTAATCCAATCCACCACCAAAACCGATAGCCTAGCTAGCCTGCAATTAGTGCAAGACAGTGTGGCGGCGTTTGATGTGGCTTATGGTTCAATGAAACAGAGTGAGCTTCTCATAGACCAACTGGTCAACGTTGAGATGGTCCAACGAGAAACCAACGCACTGAAAGCGGCTCAGAGTTTGTTGTATGAGTCATACAATAACAATGATCCTAACGCGAGCTTATACGCGGGCATGTTGATGGAGAATTTCCTCGCAGCCAAGATCACCGTACTCAGTTATTCAAACAACAATGACCTCAAAACCTATGAAGCGGGTAAAGATATCTTTGAATACGCGCTACCAGGTATTGAAGGCGATATTGAATCTCTCAAATCATCGCCTTATCAAAGTGAGCTGATTGAAGACTTCTCAAACCAACGTGAAGCGTATGCAAAAGGCTTTGAGCAAGTTCATCAACAGATGCTTGAGAACACTCAAAGAACCGCTAGCCTTGCCTCTATTGGTGACAGCTTAGCTATCGCGGTAGCGGATGCTCAAAGTATTCTCGAGCAGCAGAAACAAGCACTCACGCCAGTACTGCAAGCCAGTGAAAAACGTTCAGTTCAAATCATCATCTTGCTAACGGGTGTCGCTTTAGTTATTGGCATGACGAGCGCTGTGTTGGTGACTCGCTCTATCACCAAAGGCATCGCACAAGTTAAACAGATCACCAATGAGCTTTCTCAGGGCAACCTGAATGTGGAAGTGAACATTGAGAGCAAAAATGAGATTGGTGAACTGCTGACTAATATGGAGATCACCATTGAATCTCTGCGCGATATTGTTGGCCAAGTGAACCGCTCTAGCGTGCGTATTGGTGAGATGTCGGAGTCACTCAATCAGGTGACAAACAACAGCTCGACCAACGCAACACAATTGAACAGTGAGATGATCAATATCTCTTCTGCCGTTGATCAATTGGCTTCGAGCACATCAGAAATTGCGGCAAGTGCTAACCACGCGTCTCAAGTTGCAAACCAAGCAACCGAGAATGTCGCGATGGGACTCAAAGAAGTAGACAAAACACTGCATGAAATTGGCAGCGCCGATGAAAGCATGCAGGTCAGCAGCCAGAAAGTGACGGACCTACACAAAGAGTCGATGAACATTGGCGCCATTCTTGAAGTAATCAAAGGCGTTTCTGAGCAAACCAACCTGTTGGCATTGAATGCGGCTATCGAAGCCGCGCGCGCAGGTGAACAAGGTCGCGGATTTGCTGTCGTAGCCGATGAAGTAAGAACGCTCGCTAAACGTACTCAAGACTCTGCAAGCCAGATTGATGAGCTCATCACCTCGCTACAGCGTGGCGCTAAAGATGCGTTAGAGTCGATCAAAGAGAGCCACAGCACGGTTTCAGATGCTTCAACTCAGGCACAACAAGCCTCTCAGAACCTGCATGTGATTAACCAACACATCCAAGATTTGAATCAGGCCAACAGCCAGATCGCAGTATCTGTTGACGAGCAAGATTGCTTGACCAAGTCACTGGGTGAAAATGCGCAAGGTGCAAACACCATCGCGCAAAGTAACCAAGAGTCAGTCAGCAGCATTTCAGGTGCAGCGAGCGACTTAACCGAAGTTGCTCACCACTTAGAAAGCCAAGTGAATCGATTTAGAACCTAACGAAGCCAATTGTTGATATAACGAGATAGCTAACACGACGACGAGTTAATACGGTTTTGAAGCAATAATAGAAAAGCCCTCAACACATATGTGCTGAGGGCTTTTTAATAAGCTACGAATGCAGATCTAGATTGAATCTACTGAATCTTCAAACGTTGGATCAACGTCTCTTCGTCCAATTGATACAACTCATCAAGCAAGTTCATTTGCAAACTACCTGGGCCGCGTGAGTTCTCAGCGGCGATTTCACCAACCACACCCAACACAGCTGCAGCAGCCAAACCACTATCATCACCGACTGCAGCGAAAGCTCCCGTTAATGCAGTAAGAGTACAACCCATGCCCGTCACATACGGCATCATTGGGTGGCCATTGTTTAACGTCACAACACTGTCTTTAGTGACAACGTAATCTGTCTCGCCAGAAATCACCACATTCGCACCGTATTCAGCGACTAAGCATTGCGCTGCGCCTAATGCGGCATCACTGCTATCTAGTGCATCAACGCCTTTGCTCTGTGCTTGCTCACCCGCTAGCGCGATAATCTCAGACGCATTACCACGAATGATCAATTTATCCGCTAAACGTGCAATTTCACGAGAAGTCTCGGTACGCAGTGTACTTGCGCCACAACCCACAGGGTCAAGCACCACAACCTTGTTGTTCGCGTTCGCTTGCTCAACAGCAAAGCGCATTCTCGGCGTCCAAACACTGTCTAACGTGCCAATGTTAATCACAAGCGCGCCAGAGAAAGACATCATCTCAGCCAGTTCTTGTTGTGAGTGCGCCATGATAGGCGAAGCGCCAATCGCTAATAACGCATTGGCCGTATTGTTCATCACAACGTAGTTAGTGATGTTCACAACCAGTGGCTTTTGCTCTCGTACTGCGCGCAACGATTGGATGATTTGTTCAGTTAGCATGGATAAATCCTTATTCGTAAAAGTCGCTTTTAAGCCGAAGTTGAGTCATTAAGTGCATTCAGCCCTTGCTGCCAAAAAGCCACTTCCATACGCGTTGCGGTTTTGAAGATATGAACGATGTTCTGACCGCGCTCGCTGTTGATATCAATTTCAGCAAGCAGTTGATTGAAGTATTCTGCGCCCGTTGCTACGCCAGACTGGAACTCTTCTCCGCCGTAAAGCTGAAGCCAGCTCGTGTATGGGTTGCCTTCTAAAACAGTATCGCTGCTTTCTAACAACGCTTTACCGATCACAGCGTAACCAATGGAACACGGAGCCAGTGCCGCATAAAGATCGACAAGATCACCCGTCATGCCTGCATCCAGAACGTAGCGCGTGTAAGCAACTGTACCGAAATCTTCCGGTTCGTTTTCTAGGTCAGATTCGGTTAAACCCCACTGACCACAGTAAGTCACGTGGTGAGAGATTTCAGAATCTAGCAGAGCATGAACACTTGGCAGTGCACGACGCATATCAGCCAAGGTTTTCGCCTTGTAAATCGCCAACGCATAAGCGCGAGCATATTGCTTCAAGAACAGAAAATCTTGTTTCAAATAATGCAGAAAACATGGCTGAGCAAGAGTGCCGTTTGCCAGCGTTTTAACAAAAGCGTGCTCAGTGTACTCTTGCCAATCTTGCTGACAGGCTTGGATTAAGTCTTGGTATTTCATGAGATTCCTTAGTCAAAAGTCGGTACGTAGTCAGCGGCTTTTGGTAGTGATTTGATAATGCCTTTGTCGAACATGAACTGTGCGTAATTGTCGTAACGTTTTAGGTCAACAGCAGAAGGGCGAAGCGCAAAACGAGTCAGCGTGTCGTTCCATGCGCGTTGGTTAAGCTCGTTGTTCAACGTATCTGGTGAATACGCAACAAACTCGCTCCATGACTCTTGTGGGTGGTTCACGATGTAAGTCGTTGCTTGTTCCAATGCTTTATTGAACGCTTTGATCGCTTCATCATCGTGCTGCTTTGCGTTCGCAACAAAAATAAGCTCATCGTAAGCTGGCACACCGTGCTCTTCTGGGAAGAACGCTTTTGCTTTAAAGCCTTCAAGGGCTAGCTGGTTGGTTTCGAAGTTACGTAGGCCACCCCAAATTGCATCTACCTTGCCTGATGCCAATGAAGACGACAGTGCCCAACCGACATTGATGGTTTGCACGTCGGTAAACGCAACATTTTCTTGCGCTAACATGGTGCCAATTGTTGCTTCTTCGTTTCCTGCGATCGCAATACCGATCTTCTTGCCTTTCAGATCCGCTAGTGAATCGTTCTTGCCGTTATCCAGAACCATTAGTGTGTTCAGTGGCGTCGCGATAAGGGTTGATGCACGAACTAAAGGAAGACCCGCTGCCACATCCATGATTAAACTTGGTTGGTAAGTTACCGCTAAATCGACCTTACCTGCCGCGACCAATTTTGCCGGCGTGCTTGGGTCTGCGGGTTCTTGAATTTCAATGTCTAAGCCTTGGTCAGCAAAGTAGCCGCGCTCTTGAGCGATCACAATCGGGCCATGGTTCGGGTTCACAAACCAATCCAACATCAATGTCAGTTTCTTTTGTTCAGAGTCCGCTAGAGCATGACCTGAAACCAATGAAGCAAGCAGTGCCACTGCACCTATCAATTTTGTATTTTTCACGGTTAACCTTTCCTTTTGAATATTATTCTTATGTTGAGCGAAGCTTTATTAAACAGGCTTTATTAAACGAAGCCTTATTAAACAAGTGTTATTGAGCAAGCCATCATTGGTTCTCCCAAGGAATAGCTTTTTTGAGTAATTTATCTGTAACGAAGTAGAGCGAGATAGACAGCACCGCCAAGATAAACAAGGCCGCAAACATCTCATCGATGATCATGCGCGCGTTGGCCTGTAGCATTAGATAACCCAGCCCTTCACTCGAACCCACCCACTCCCCGACGACCGCGCCAATTGGGGCAATAACCACCGCCACACGAATACCAGACGCCAGTGTTGGCAATGCAGCAGGCAATTGGATATAACGCAACAATTGCCATTTCGATGCACCCATCGTTTTGGCAAGATCGAGATAGCCTGTCGGTGTATTGCGTAGGCCGTCATAACAACAAGTGGTTACAGGGAAGAAGATAATGATCGCTGCCATCACCACTTTTGAGGCGATGCCATAACCAAGCCACAACATCAATACTGGAGCAATCGCAAACACAGGGATCGCTTGGCTAGCGATTAAGATAGGTAACAGCCAGCGTTTTAGTGGTTCGAACATCAACATCTGCAGGGCGAAAAATAGCCCCATCGACAAACCAAGTAGCAAGCCAAGTAAGATCTCTTGCGCAGTCACCCAAGTGTGTTTGAGCAATACATCGTAGCGTTCGAATAGTTTAATAAAGACTTCTGCAGGCGCTGGCAGAATGAAGCTCGGCATCTCGAAGATAACGACCACCATTTGCCATAAACCGAGAATCACAGCACTGCTGATAAGCAAACGCATAACGGGATTCATCTGACGAGGGCGTGTAATGGTAGTCTGTGCGTTAGTTGAATGAGCCACAGTTTCGCTTCGCGTTAGATCATTCATAATCACGCTCCAACTGATCTAAGATCGCTTGTTGTAACTCAGCACATTCACCATCTAACACTCTTGGTGTCGCTGTGTTAGGCACAGACAATGACTGAGCATTCGCGGGTGTGCCTTGCAACACATACAAATTGTCCGCCAAACGCACCGCTTCTTGTGGATCATGAGTGATCAACACAACGGTTTTACCTTTTAGTAGTTCACACGCTAAGCTTTGAAGCTTGTGTCTTGTTACCGCATCCAGCGCAGAGAAAGGCTCGTCCATCAGCACCACAGGCTTGTCTTGCATTAAGGTTCGAGCCAAAGCAACACGCTGGCGCATACCACCAGACAATTGATCCGGCATAGTAGACGCGTGATTAGCCAAACCAACCGCAGCTAACAACTCTAGTGCTTGGTTGGTTTGCTGTTCTTTATCAGAAACTGGATTTTGAAAGCGATGACTCAGGCATACATTGTCGATAACCGATAGCCATGGCAGTAACAAATCTTGCTGTGCCATGTAAGCGATGCGGTCCGTTAAAGGCAATTCATCGGACGTTGCCAATGTGCCCTGCCACTCCACCTTGTCGTCCAGCAAGCCTGCCAGATAACGCAATACCGTGGTTTTTCCGCAACCACTTCGACCCAGCAATACTGTCCACTTACCTGCGTTTAAGCTAAGCGACAACCCAGACAAGGTCGCGTACTCGCTGTCTCGGTAACGTAACGTCGCGTTGCTGAGTTGAACGCCAACCGTATTAACGGACATTACCGTGTCCAGCGAAGAAGTGATTTACCGGGCCATGACCTTGACCAACTTGCAACTCATCAGCATGAGCAATCGCGCGAGAAATGTATTGTTTGCCTAGGTCAACAGCTTCTGCCAGCGTGTTGCCCTGAGCCAAGAAAGAAGCAATGGCAGATGAAAGCGTACAGCCCGTGCCGT
This sequence comes from Vibrio splendidus, assembly GCF_024347615.1. Taxonomy (NCBI): domain Bacteria; kingdom Pseudomonadati; phylum Pseudomonadota; class Gammaproteobacteria; order Vibrionales; family Vibrionaceae; genus Vibrio; species Vibrio splendidus. Next base: position 979,807 of record NZ_AP025509.1, read on the forward strand.
GGGTGTTTTTAGTCGGGAAACGCTTCGCGCTAATCAAGGCAGACGTCGTCGGGAGAATCAGTAGATCGTTACTGTTTTCATCTTTCTCTAAATGACCGCCTTTGAGAAGAACGGCTTTAGCACCTAGTGCGCGTAAATCTTCAATCATGCCCTGCATTTCAGCTTCGCTTTCAGGTACCGGCTTGCCTGTTAGCGCCGCACCTTCTGGCAAGTTAGGAGTAATGATGTCTGCCAGTGGAATCAGTTCTTGTTTCAGCGTTGTAATGGCAGAGTTTTCTAAGAGAAGATCGCCACTTGTCGCGACCATTACAGGGTCAATCACAAGATGCTTAGGTTGGTACTGATTAATTTTGTCCGCGACGACTTTGATGATTTGCGAATCAGCCAACATGCCGACTTTTACTGCCACGATATTCAGATCAGTAAAAACCGCATCTAACTGGCTAGCGACATGGTCGAGTGGAATAGGAAAAATGGCGGAAACGCCTTGCGTGTTCTGGGAAGTGATAGCGGTAATTACCGAACAAGCGAAACTACCTGTAGCAGACATAGCTTTAATATCAGCTTGGATACCTGCACCACCGCCACTGTCAGAACCCGCGATAGTTAAAACAATCGGAGTATTCGTGCGAATCGTGTCTTCTGCAGAGTGCTGTGAAACTGAGGCTTTTGGCGTTAAATCTTTTGAAATAGAACTGTGTGTCATTGTCGCTCCTACTATCTTACAAGACGTAGGAGAACGAACACTGATCGAAGGAGAAGTCGCATTAGGCTCATGAAAGTTTTCATGGGTGCAGACGTAGATCGAGTGCTTATAGTTCCCTACGCCAGTGTTAACTGAATCAGGTTCAACGGGTCTCGATTAACGATCTCAGCAAACACCAAATAAGGTATATGCCCCCCGACTATTGATAGCGATAGTAACAGCACTCTCACAACTGAGATACTGATTTTATTCAATTATAAGAATTACGCATGAATAAATTTCAATTAGGCACAACAAAACAAATACTTATAGCGTTCCTTTAGATGGCTTCGACTGTATCAACAAGCACAGCACAATCAGAGACATACCTAGCCAGCCTGTAAAAGGAATCAGCTCACCGACAACGCAGACGGCAAGCACCGCTGCAACTACTGGTTCAAACAGGGTCAGCAGGTTGGCACTGCTCGCGGTCACGTGGCGTAAACCAAAACTGAACGCGATATAGCCCACGCATTGTGGAATTAGTGTCAGATAACTGATGACTAATACGTTAATCTGCGAGGAAAACAGGTTCTCACCCGTAAACCAGAGTGTTGGCAGCAACAGCATCGCGCCGAGGCCAAAAATACTGCCCATCGCCGCTTGCGACTTAATCCCTTTATCGATCAGTGCTTTTGTCGCCCAAGAATAAATGGCGTAACACAACCCAGCGAGCAAACCTAAAGCAATACCCAACAGCTTGAGATCATCACCTGACTCATTCGCCGATGAAGCTTCTGAAAACACCAACAACCCAATACCCACCACACCAATCGCAAAGCTAGTGAGCCAACGTTTGTTGATATTATTCTTTTTGCTAATCAGACACTCTAACAATGCCGAAAAGAAAGGCGCGGTTGCAATCGAAACCACGGTACCAATCGCCACGCCTGATAATTTCATTGAAGAATAGAAAGCTAAAGGATAGACCGCCAAAGCCAAAGCGCTCACTGCCAACAGCCTCTTGTTCTGCAAAAGTTTATCGAAAGCGAATAGGATTTTTCGATACGCCAATCCCGCTTGCATTAGGCCACCGACGCCCATAGAGAAAGCACCAATCGCTAATGGGCTGAGATCAGGTGCAAAACTTGCGGCGGTGCCTGTCGTGCCCCATAAAATAGAAGCAAACAAGATGGCCAAAGTGCCCGTTTGGAATTCGTTAACGCGATTGATGGCAAGATTCATTTCTATTACCCAATTTTCAGTTCTGAAATAGATAATAGTGAAGATTGATAAAGTTTAGTTTGCCGAAAGGACGCTATTGTTGTTTTGAAAGACTCTCTTTCATCGAACCTAGAAACGCCCTTGGAGACATGCCAAAGTGCTGAGAGAAGCGACGACTGAAAGCAGACACGTCACTATAGCCCACATTTTCAGCAATCAATTGAACGGGTAGATCGGTATGAGTTAACAAGGCTTGAGCTTTCTCCATACGATATCGAGTGATGTATTTAAGCGCACTGATACCCAAGCACTCTTTGAAGCGTTTTTTGAATTGAGTGAGACTCAAACAGGCCGTTTCTGCAAGTTGTAGAATAGAGAGAGGTTGGGCGTAATTATCCGCTATCAGCCTTTGTACCGCGCGAATACGAGGGTCGATACTTTTGCTCACTTCTTGTTGCTCTAGCAGCAGTGAAAACACATCCAAAATAGATGACTCAATGCCACTGTCGACCTGATACTCCAGTTGCTTCTCAACAAACAGCAAGAAGCTCATTAAAGGTGGTGTTATCGTGAAAACCGAGAGCTCATGCTCTAACAAATGCTGCGGTAACTCTGCCATATCCGCGACAATAAACCGCGCGGCTTCATCCGCCTTAAACGCATGCGCGGTGGTTACTGGAATCACCACACATTCGCCCACGGCCACCTTGCCGACATACCCCACCATCTCGATATTGATACTGCCTTGGATCGGCAATACCAATTGGTGATGGTCATCATGAGCATGGGTATTAAATTGCTTGGTATAAGATCGAATGCTTAAGCTAGATTTCATAATCAACGCCGGAGTACATTTCGCTAGGTTAAAGTAAGAGATACAAAGTTACATCATCACTTCCCTAGAGTCACACTCAATGCTCATCAAATTCATGCTAGCTAGGTGACATGATCAAAAACGGCCTCCAAATGAGAGGCCGTTTTTATTAAAAATCGTTATTCACATCAAAGTTAGAATGACACTTGGCTGTCTTGACCAACAGTTACTTGCACGCCGTTTTGAGCTTCGTATATTTCGAACCCAGCGGCTAATGGTGCTGCATTGTCTTCATCACTGTCGTGTTGCGCAGTACAGGTATAACCCAATGAATAAATACCTGGATCAATGAAGCCCAGAGAAAACTCATAGTTGGTCTGTGCTTGATTCATTGTCACTGATGCTGAAGTGATCGGTTTCACTTCATCACTGCCGCCAATCGGAGCCATGTCAGCTTTAGCGATGTCACCTTCATATAGATAGATAGCTTGTACTGTCCCACCATTATCTGTCAGACAGTTTTTATAAGTTTGAAGTGCAACAGTACCTTCAATATTACCTGTTTTGGCCGTATTTATTAGGCTCACCGATGTGCTTTGAATTGTGTAATCAGGGAAGGTCGAACTGTTTTTTAAGCCTCGTCGAAGATCAAACTCTAATACGAAATTATTGCTTTGCTGATTAATATCAAATTTCTTATTAATGAAAACCACGCCAGCATTGTCTTCTTTACCAACAGATTGGGGGCATGAACGTTCGCCTTTGACGGATAGCTCCTGAACCGTATTGTCATCTTTTACAACATAAGATGGATCTGTTGGATGATCGCCATCATTCGCAAACACACACATTTGATAGCTACCTACGGGCACCACCTCATTTTCAATCAAAGGAAGCGCATCGCTGCCTTGGTAATCCAGCAAATTCACACTTAATGGAATCGGATCCTCACCATCTGGCAATGGATCGCCATTTTCATCAACGTAATCGCCGTTTTCGTCCGTTTTATACACATCATAAATCAGTGGTGAACCTCCCCCTTGAGGAAGCAAAGCGACCTTACTGAATGTCACAGTTACGTCTTTAACATCATCAATGGGCGCATCACTCACGCTCAAAGTAATTGGTGTCGTGCTGCTTGATGAACCTGAATCACCGCCACAACCAACAAGCCCAGCCAGCACAAGGCTCGCTAAAGCGGTTTCCTTTAAATACTTCATAACTCATTTCCTATAAATCACTGCTCGATAAAGGGCTTAGTTTGTTGCCCTCTTATTCTTTTCCTTAATGTGACTCATAGACAAACCGCGTTTATGGCCCAAATCGGCTAGCCCTATTATTTAGGGCTGTCTTCATCCAAAAACTCTGTTCATCAAGGTGCACATCTCAGGTCGCACATAGGTTAATTAAGTCTAGTAAGTAAATTGTCAGTAGTCGCACATATTTGGCAAGGTTGCTGTCAATTGTGTTGGAATGGTCGGTATGTATAGGGTCGGAGAGGATGATTGAAAGCACTCAAATCAAAGTCAAAAATCGCCCCCAAGATCAAAAAAGGCCGTTAAGACAGCCTATTGCTGAACTTAAACGACCTTTTTATTGAATGTGGATAACGCTAATTCGATATTAGCTCATTCAAATTCACTTATTTTTGAAGTTGCTCTTTAGCCGCTTCAACCTTAGAAAAATCTAGGCCAAGCTCTTCAACTGCTTCTTTGATTAGCGCAGGGTTTTGCATCACCTGACCCATCAGCATTTGAAGCTTATCTTGTGGTAAACCAAGTTGGCTGATTGTCGCCATTGCTGCAAGAGGGTTCTCTGTCAGCGTTTTGAATAGCTCACTGATCTGCTCGTCGCTAATATTGTTCTCTTTCAACATTGCTAAAATCGGGTTCATTTTTTTGCCTTTGAAACACTAAATTAAGTAGGAGCACAGCATACCATCTAGCTGTTCTCGATTGTACTAACAAGTGACGCTTTGGTTTAACGCGAACCGCACTTTTCCCAAACGCAAATAATGCTTGGGCTTAGCGAGACTCTAATGGGTAAGAACGGTAGCTCCACATGCCATAAGTTCTTAGAGCATCACGGTAGATACCTAATAGCTCACCACTGCTCGCTTTCTTAAGATCTTCTAGCGGCTTGTCTGGGTAAGAAACCGTATCGAAGGTAATGCCCTGAGGGCCAGTTTGCCAGCTCGCGATCTCAAACAGAGTTTGACCACGACGAACATGGCTTGCCGAGCTGATAATGGTCGCATGTTTAATATCATGACGAGCAAGCGCATAGCTACTGAACAAGGCGTTGCCTACCGTGCTGGTCGCGTAGTTCTCTTCAATGATGCGGTCTTTGCTTACCCCTTTTGAGATAAGCCAATCCGCCATTAACTTGCCTTCTGTCTTATGGTTCTTAGGCACGCCGCCGGTCAACACGATCATCGCATCAGGGTTCGCTTTCGACATTGCTAATGTTGTTTCAAGACGTTCAATCAGGATTTGATGCATAGAGCCATCAGGGTTAAGCGCGTAGCCCAAAGTGACGATGGCACCGTGGTCATCCAATAAACCTTTGTCTGCCGACTCTTTCAGTGGTGTTTCTAACACGCGGTCGACCGTAGCAAAAATACGCTTGATGTCTTCGGCTTTGCCCTTGTTCAGGTTTTCCAGTTTCTCCATGTGCTTGTTGGATTCACTGTCATTGCCTTCAAATCTTTGCCAAACAGCAAGATACGCATGTAAGTCGACATCGTCTGGCGCAACCGTCAATGCTTGCTCAAACAGCTCAATAGCGCGCTCTGCATTCTTGTTGTAGATCTGAGCGTTCGCTGCCGAGATCAGCAAGTCAGTGCGGTAAGGTTCTAACTGGTACGCTTCTAACAATCGGTTAGTCACAATTTCCATGTTGCTTGGCATTTTAGCCGTGAAGCCCGCGTGTGAAATTCTTGCCGGAGACTTAAACGCCTGCAACGCATCAAGAAGTAATTGGTCGACAACTTGTCGCTTAGTCACCAACTGCGCGTAATCCGCAGAAGCCTGTACTGCGCCATCGTTAGCAGCAAAAGAGTAAGGTGTTGCGCCAAAAGCAAGCATGCCACCAAGAGCGAGGGCGATAATGTTCTTTTTCATGGAAAGATCCTGTGTCGTTAAGTGTTCACATCAGATTTGCTCCCCAATGTAAGTCCCTAAGATTAAAAAACTGTGAACCAAACCTTACTCCCCAAGGTTAATATTCATTTGTTGCATAAGATGTGGCTGCAGATCACGATTTTATGCGCCAGAGTAAGCTCAGATATCTAGATAGCTTCGAGTTATAAGAAGCTCCCTTGATTACTTTGGAATAGTTAACTTCGCCCCCCACACGCCTATTCCATCTAAATTCGTAAGTTTCGAAGCTCAACATCAAACCTAAATGTGCATTTTATGTTCATTATTTCAGCAACTTAAAATGCTATCTCTCTACAAGTCGACGCTCATTCACGTTTGCTCAACCAAGTTCAAAAAGCACAGAGTGTGATATCAAATCAGTCAATTCACAGAAAATTCAAAAATCACTTATTGAACGATCGTTCAAGTGATGCTTTAATGAATCACCAATACAAGGAGTTACCCCATGCTTAAGTTCTATTTTCACCAAACACCCAACCCAATGAAGATCGCTCTGTTTCTAGAAGAGACAGGCCTAGATTTTGAACTTGTTCCTGTCGATACCTTAAAAGGCGAGCAACACACACCGGAATATCGTTTGATCAATCCAAACGGCAAAACGCCCGCGATTGAAGACGAAGGACAACGTGTATTCGACTCTAACGCTATCCTGCTGTACCTATCCGAGAAAACAGGCAAGCTAGCTGGTCAGCCAGAAGATAGAGCCGAACTGCTATCTTGGATGATGTTTATTGCGAGCGGCCTTGGTCCATACTCTGGCCAATCGGTACACTTCCGTCATGCTGCACCAGCAGGCTTAGATTACGCGGTAAATCGTTATCTACGCGAAGCACAACGTCACTACGAAGTGTTAGAAAAGCACATGGAAGGTCGTGAGTTTTTCGTCGGAAATGAGTACACCATCGTCGATGTCGCGGCATGGGGTTGGATTGATAAAGCACCGGTTGTGCTTGGTGAAGAAGGCTTAGAACCTTACCCGAATTTGAAGCGCTGGTTCGATGCAATCAACGCCCGCCCTGCTGCACTGCGTGCTCGCGAAATCGGCAAAGGCATTGAGTTTAAAACCGAACGTGATGAAGAAGCGAAACGAGCACTGTTTCCTTCAAATTATGCGAAATAACCAAACGCAAAATAACTACGCGCAAGATAAACAAGCTGTACGCAATCTCTAAGTTAAACGAGTACAACTCAAACAACAAAAGAGCGACTAACATGCCGCTCTTGTGTTGTTCAATTCATATACGCTGCATGAGCTTACTATTCAGGTCTCGCTACAAAGTTAATCTCTCCAGAACCCGTTAAATATGGGTCTTTGATCTTACCGCTTATCTCATTCTCAGAAACAAAGTCAATCAACAATCGTGAAGCAAACTCGGAGTAGTACAAACTCTTAAATGTGCCATCAGTTAGTAAGATTGAGGCTGACGCTCGAGTACGACCGTCAACACTCAATCGGTAATAACGACCGCCGCTAAATGTTAATACCGCGTCTGGGTAAGAATCAATCTTCCATGACTTACTTTCTAAAAATGAAAACGTAGTTTGATTAATTTCAAAACCTTGAACCGCGTACTTTAGTTCACCATTAGAGTTAAGAAATACGATCTCTGGCCTACCGTTACCATTTAAATCGGCTAATTCGAACTGCTGAACATCTTCACCAGGGAGCAGTGCTTTAGGAGCTATATATGACATCTCATAAGCAGAAGCTTGAAGTGATATAAATGAAATTAAAGACGTCAATAACACTCGTGCATTCATTGCTACTTTCCTTTATATATTAGTATTTTTAAAAAAATTCACGAACTGAAAAGTAAAAGCACTTACATACCAAGAAGGCTTTTCATGTCACCAGACATATTAAGCATCCAATATTCGCCATCGCTTTTAAGCGTAATAATTTCATATTGAGTAGTGATTCGGCCGCCGAACTGCTCTTTTTTCTCAACCGTAATATACTTTTGACCTTGGTAATCAAAGTCATTAATTACACTGAACGAAGATAATTGAGCAACATTGGAGCCTTGAGCAACCTTCCGAATATTCAAGAAAGTATTCATAAAGACTTTTTCGTCCATAATCGCGATATCTTCTCTGGTAACTCCAGAACCAAAGGCAATATTCGCAATATCAAGAACATTCTGATTTTCGTTTTGAAGACCTTCCATAATGATGGATTTGAGGTCTCTAATGACATCCGTATGATAGAAACTTGCAGACTGGTTAAAACCGACCTTAGTGATGAAATCAAAATACTGCTCAACAAACTCAACGGGATCTTGAGACAAAGATAGCTCCCCTTCAACCACGACATCGACGTTTTCAATCAATGCGAATACTGAACTGTAAGGCGTAAAGTTGATACGTTTGTCAACCAACCAATTCTTGTAAACCCACGATGATTCGTCCAGGCAATGCTGTGAAACTTCTGCCAACGGCACTCTGTCGCCAATAGTGGTATTGTGTGTTTTTTCACCTTGAGTGTTTATCGCATACGTGTAAACCAAAACACCAGATTGCGGATAACGCGCCTCTCCATCTATCTCACTAAACGTAGTGTTGATACACACTCTATCTATGCTATTTAGCGCTATTGGCAATAAGGCACTGGCTTCAGCCCTCTGTGTCAAATATCCCTCACTAAAATCGAAAAAATCAAAGCTAGGAGCTTGATACAGATTGGGTTCTTCAGTCAGTGTAGGGAGACCATGTTTTAAATTTGGACTAACCGTGTATGTTTCACTCGCAGCGTTCGCTGATAATAATAACATTGTTAATGGTGCGATATTTTTCATTATTTACTTCCTTTATTTTTGGCGAGAATATCTTTTATCCTGATAAAAAATTCAACCGTATAAACAGTAAAATAAGCAATAAAAAACTCATCTGTGATTACAATCAACTATATAAGCTTAATAAAATACAATTAAAACAATAAATAAACAAAACACTATAAGCTATAAGCTATAAGCTATAAGCTATAAGCTATAAGCTATAAGCTATAAGCTATAAGCTATAATTAACTATTGATAGTAGTAACTAAAGTTACAACTGTAGATATAAACCTCTATTTATCTCTTTCGCATTCTAATTAATTTAAATTAAAAATGGGATCATAAAATAAAATATTGATAAAAATAAAAAAACGATTACATTCACTTCCTGTACTAAATAAGCAATTACACAATATTATTATTAACATCACTTTAAAATACCTTATATCTCAAAGTTATTATTAGCTAACCGAAAATTTCACACCATAAGTGAAAGATAAAATCTATAACCTACGTGATTTCAACCTATCTTAAAGAGCCACTCCAAATGAAAAGCAAACTCGCATTATTAGCACTACTCTCGTTCAACACAGCTTCAGCCAACGACTTATTCTTATTTGAACAAGTCACCGCTTTCAAGTTAGGCGGTGAGCAACATAGCCTTAGTGGAATAGAAAAGCACACGCAGCAGAGAATTCGTATTGAGTGGCGAGAAAACCCTTACGAGAATTCACAGCGTTTAGATAGATGTATTACAACGTTCCAACAAGCAATGAACCAACCGGAACGTTATTACTTGCATGTTGAGCTCGCACAATCGACGTTCATAGGCTGTGAAATCGGAGTGAAGGAAAGCTTGTTAGCAAACTGATCCAGACAGATTTGATAGTCTACGATTAGTATTCGTTATTACTAATCTTGTCTAATCTCATTCAGGTTCAGCGTCCATGATTAGACACCGAACACCTGAATCGAGAATTCATTCATATTTGTGATATATGCAACTTAATTTATATAACTGTATTGCATACATACGGAAGACTAACTAACTTCGCATGCTCCACAAAAAACTGAAGGAATCATTTGCATGCGACGTTTATTACCACTCTTAACTGCCTCTATACCAGTCCTCTTTTCACCAACGTTATTTGCACAAAGCTACTATTCTGTAGCTAGTTGTGATCAGCTGGTGAACATATACAATGAAAAAAACAGACCACTGTACATCGATATTGTAGGTAATCTAGATTGTGCGAGCGCTCCTACCTTAGTTGAGAGCCTATCAGGAGTCATCAATGGTAATGGTCATGCCATCACGAACCTGAATTTCCGAAGTGAAAGAGGGTATAAATTAACTAAGGCAAATCTAAATAACATTAGATTCGAAAACACTTCTATCCATAATGAAAAAAGCTTTGATCACTTGTTTGACATCGATGATCATTGGCGAAACGTCAAATTCATAGACATAGAAACCACTGGTGCACCATTCAACCAGTTGTTTTATTCAATTGATAACAAAGAGCTTACAGATGTCTCGATTGATCTTTCGGGGGTAAAGTTGGCAGTTGTTAGAGATTTAGTCTCTTCACGTATTTCTCGATCTAGTATTAACAACCTAGAGCTTTTGAATGCATTTGTAAGCCGCCATTCGTCATCGCCGCTATCTCTGCTTAGTGGGAATGTATCCAGGTCAACCTTAACGAACGTTACACTAGCTGATATAACAGTTATCGGTGAGCCTACTGGGGATAATGGGAAAACCAGCATAGTAGATAAGATAGCTGACTCTGACATCAACGGGCTAACTCTAGAAAACGTTACATTCTCACGTTCAGAAGAAGATGCATTCTTTTATTATGAATCCGATAACAAAAGTACCTACACAAACATCTACCATAACCTGTTCGATGACACGACAAATATTGGGTTTATACCATTAGTCTCAAAACCTAAAGACGATCCACTTAACCGTACGATCAATTTTCAATCTATGAACCAACCAATGCAAGCTCCGGCAATGTGTACCCCATATTTACTTCAAGATAGTTACTTCGGTATTAAAGCTGAATAAACATAAAAGTGACTCATCCGTAAGTGGCCAGACTAAACTGGCCACTTCAAGCCTCCTTTGAACAACGTATCCTTGTTAACCTCAGTAACGAGATGGGAGAACAAACTTAGTCCTCTAACCGCTTTGTAGGACACTAATGAGATTAAGGGACGCTCCGATATATCGCTATCTAATGCACCTACGTGAAGGCGATACCTTTCTGGATATTGAGTTCATTGAGCTTACAAAATGCGAGTGTTGACAATGAACTCGATTCAGATTGCTCGATAAGCGTTTGCCACTCTTGACTAGTGTACCGTTTTTCCATTTCAAATCTCCTCATGGTTGGTGACTTGATCTTATTATTCGTGTTAGGCGATTAGAATGCGAGGTTTATGGAGCGCTTACGGTCAAAGCGCTTAACACCGAAGAACATGCGATTCATGTTGGTGACACGGGAAGTCTCCCAACTACTGATGTCCTGATCGAAGTATTTATAACTAGCAAGAAGGCCACTCATATCAATTACGTGAGTCGTGCAGAATTGAATATTGCCATTTAAGAAGTTTTACCAATAGTCTGAATTTCGAATGAGTGGACCATTGACGACTACAAACAACTCATCCTCTAGAACCATGAGGGTTCCTGGTTTGTTTGACTCATAGGCAACTGTTTTAGGCTCATTAGCCAAGGCTTAGCTACAACTGAGTAGCGCGCAGGCGGAAATAATCGAACGTAACTTCAGAGTTAACACTATGATTTTATAAAAATTAGCTCTAAGCCATACAGAAAGCTCACTGGCTATGGTCACTTTTTCCGATGAAGATTATCCCCAAATGTATAAATTGAACCCCTCTCCTAAAAAAACCGCCCAACTAATAACAATCGAGTTACTAAGTAGCTTAACAAATCAATTCTATTAGGGATTAGTTTCTGTTTTTATCCCTTTATTCAACGTTCTAATCATAGAAATTTCATCATCTAGCACGTAGCTTTCAGGCTATCTAACAGGCACAAAAAAGCCACCGAAAGGGTGGCTATCTGAGATAGTAGCACTTCAAACTTGTACTAATTCTCAATTATCTCTGAGTTGAAATTGCCAAAGCTGCACCAGCACTGATAAATGTAGTTCCAAACACCTTTCCAATAATGCTCCCTGATACAAATTTTTTAGTCCCAGTTTTTAGCTTTTGACTTAAAAGAGAATATGAAAGCAAACATAAAAATGAACACATCATTAGAGTAATAACTAATATTAAAAATTGAATAAATAAAGGCTCTGAAGTATTAATGAACTGTGGAAAAAGTGCAGATGTAAATATAATAGCTTTTGGGTTTGTTAATGAAACCAGAAGTCCTTGAGAATAAAGGCTCCAAGCACTAAATTTTGTTTGGTATATGCTGTCGGCTGTCTTTAGGTTTACACCACTACGCCATAGCTTTATTCCCATATACAAAAGATATAACGCCCCAACTACTTTTATGATCGAAAAAGCTGTTGAAGAAACAATCACTAGCGCGCTTAATCCCAATATAGAGCAAGTAGACATAATAAAAAGTCCAGTCACATTACCCGCTGCGGTAATAAGAGCACGTAGAGCCCCGAACTCTAGACTATGCGTTGATATTAGCAATATCGCAGGACCAGGAATTGCTGCTGCAATAAATGCAATTGAGCAAAACGCTAACCAATTTTCAAAATTCATCATATTTCCTCATATAAAACTTATCTTCTATTAAGGGAAAAACAACGCCAAGCGTTACGAATCACTCTTAAATACTTGTTAGCTGAATTTCTTAAGGTTTTCTTCCAACTGCCCTCTTAAACCTTGATTCTCTTGCTGAATCCAATATTCCGCTATTTGGTTTTCACTGACTCGGTACACTGCGCTTCCTACTGTAGAAAGTTCTAAACCTGTAGGCTCATAACCATAAATGACTCCCTCATGGCGACCTTCTTGACGCCAACGTACGTAGACCTTCGCTCCTTGAACTAAAAACTCTTCTACTTTGAGGTCAAAATTACCGTAAGCCTCTAGAAACTCTTCGACGTGTTCACGATAGTTTTCAGGAGTTCTTTCAATTGCTTGTGAGACTCCAGATACAATTTGATGAGCGACAACTACTTGGGCTAGATACTTGTTAACTAAGTCTAGCTGTTTCCCCGACCTTACTTCCTCAATAAAACCTCTAACCACTTCTTCAACTGACATCAAATATTCCTTCTCTCCTGCTAACAGCTTTATTAGACAAAAAATTCTGCATTTACATACAGAATTTTTCTATCTAGTAATCTTATACAGGGAGAATACACACTGATATGCAATACGATCAATACCTTACTTTCGCTGATGATTGATCACTTCACAAAATACAGAATTTTTCTACATAGTCCGACAGCTATGGTTCATCTAGGTAAGTACGCCCATTTACTAATAGAAAAAGATGTCTCTAAAATGATAAAACTGTGTAAATCATCACCACAATTTAGTACCGTGGGCTTATCATTCCGATAAGTCTATGGTGTGATATAAGAGTAGTTTGCCCCGAATGTGGCCATTCCTTCGTAATGAACCTAGCCTTCACTCATACTCTTAGTCCATCGGACAAAACTACTTCTCAGTTAGTTTTTGAAATGATTAAAGCTCTTGCATCCGATCAGCGCCAAGAGCTAGTGAGATAGGCTCACTTCGCACCCACCCAACATGCTGTCCACACTATCAAAAACTTTCTTCCACCACTTTGTCGCGAATTAACGATTTCAAACAAAAAGAGCCGCTAAAAAGCGGCTCTTGATTTTCAAACTATTCGAACTCGTTCAGATTACTCTTTACCGAATACGTTGTTCTCTTGCTCTTGTACACGGATGAAAGTCGTACGCTTAGTTAGCTCTTTAAGCTTTGCTGCACCTACGTATGTACAAGTTGAACGTACACCACCAAGGATGTCAGAAATTGTGTTGTGAACTGAACCACGGTATGGAAGTAAAACAGTTTTACCTTCCGCAGCACGGTACTTAGCAACACCACCTGAGTGCTTGTCCATAGCCGACTGTGAAGACATGCCGTAGAACTTCATGTATTGCTTACCATCTTGCTCTACAACTTCACCGCCTGACTCAGAGTGACCTGCTAGCATGCCGCCTAGCATTACGAAGTCAGCACCGCCGCCGAACGCTTTAGATACGTCACCCGCACATGAACAGCCACCGTCACCGATGATCATGCCGCCAAGGCCGTGTGCCGCGTCGCCACACTCGATGATTGCAGATAGTTGAGGGTAACCTACGCCTGTTTTAACACGTGTAGTACAAACAGAACCAGGGCCGATACCAACCTTAACAATGTCTGCGCCCGCTAGGATTAGCTCTTCAACCATGTCACCCGTTACAACGTTACCAGCAGAGATAACTTTAGTCGGGAATTCAGCACGTACTTTCTGTACGAACTCAACAAGGTGCTCTGAGTAACCGTTAGCGATATCGATACAGATGAATACAAACTCTTCGCTAAGAGCCATGATCTTCTTAACTTTCTCGAACTCAGCTTCAGATGTACCTGTTGATACAAAAACGTTGTTCAGAGTTTTCTTGTCTGCTGTTTTAGCGAACTCAGCCCACTGCTCTACTGTGTAGTGCTTGTGTACTGCAGTCATAACACCGTGCTCTGCTAGAGCAGCTGCCATTTCAAAGCTTGCTACCGAATCCATGTTCGCTGCAATTACTGGAGTACCAGACCATTGACGACCGCTATGCTTGAATGTAAAATCGCGGGTTAATTCAACTTGAGAACGGCTTTTAAGGGTAGAACGCTTCGGACGGAAGAGTACATCTTTGAAACCTAACTTAAGTTCTTGTTCGATACGCATGGTGTTTTCCTTGATTCATAAAATTATGTGTCTCTCGCGAAATGCGTAGTAAAACCGTTGGCAGACGAGTTTACTTTTCTTCGGACACAAAAAAACCGGAGCGTTGGCAGACGCTCCGGTTTTCAGCATTATAGGTCGTGATTTAGTAACAGCAAGTCTGATATTTCACTTTTTTTTATGCTATCCTCTCAAAGATTCCATATCCGCTAAAACTTCATCAGTTACACTTTCCAACTAAATTCTTATTAATTAATAACTTAGTGAACCATTCGCGCAAACGCTGTTGGTTTATTGCGCAATCGTTTTCCTTCATATTTCACGCAATATCGCCCTCATAATGCAAATATGTGAAGAAAGCGCCTCAAAATCACATAAAAGCCACACTTTTCTCCAACAAAAAAATGCCTTTTTTCTTAAATAAATTCGATTATTTTCCAATTTTTATCTGTTTTTGACCAAATTGGCTAATCTCGTGACGTTTCTGTTTTGCAGTCACTTAGAAAAGTAGAGTGAAAAGGACTCAATCTAGAGACCAATATTCACTTGGGTTTGAGAGTCGAGCCCTCGCACTCCATTAAATGAAGCTTTCAAGCTTGTACTTTATAAATCCAATTTCTATTCACCCGTAGCATTACCGTTCCAAAAGCTAATTTCGTGGCTGCCCTTTCGTTCATTTAACCTGGAAGACTCTGCAAAGCGCTCAGAAAAAGAGGATTGGTTGACGTGAAAAACTGGGGGGAAAGACAAGATTTGAAGAATAGAAAGCAAAAAATGGCTAAGGTGGTTAACCTTAGCCATTTTTATTCGCTGATCAGACTGATGCTAATGCGCGTATAGGAATGCGTTGTTTGGCGAATAGAGCGATCTAGTTCTTTTGAGAGACTAACGCTTCAGCGGTCGCATCTTGAATAGACAAGAACAATGAGCTGACTTGTCCAGTTGGTGAGCGCATTGGGTTCAGCGTCACGTTCTGATACATGAAATCGGCTTGTTGAGTTACAGGGCGAACATTGCGGCACTTAAACAGATAAGGCCTTTGTTGCCATGTAATGAAGCTGCGACAGCCTAGGTCATAGACTGGCTTGGTTTTCAGCTTAAACCACTCTTCTGGGATCTCAGGGAACAGTTCAAAGATAGACTTACCGATCGCATCATGCGATTGCTTACCGCTATGGTGTGTCATGAAACCATTCCAGACTTGTACCTGAAAATCACGGTTAATAACCACCAGCCCCATATCGACGTTTTGAACCATATCCACCATCCAGTGAAACTGTTCAAATTCAGCAGGAAGATTCAGCATATTAAAACTCCTCCATTAGGTAGGCCAATTTGTTGTCTAGAAGTGGCAAAGACTCATCAACAAACATAAATAGAAGGTCACAACGGATGGACGTGCCGTCGATGTTGTAGCTGACCTCGAATGTCATGGTCTTTTTAAATGAGCCGCTGGTATTTTCGATGACCGAGTCGATCGAGATATGTTGCCCTAGTAGAACAGGCGAACTCTGGAAGAAACGAACTTCTGATTGCTCCCCTAACCCATTCAAGAAAGAGCCGACTAAGATGTTCGATACATCCATCAGCAGCTCTAGTTCTTCTAGCTGCTCGCTTTCTGTTGGCACCTTCATGAGCTTCTTAAGGTCGCTCACACTGGAATCACTCAACAAAACTAGTGCTTCACCTGCAATGCCTTCTCCGCTGAAGCCTTGGCAAACACCGGACACTTGGTCGTTGTCGGCTAGGTCGCGAAGTGCCATGTGCAATTCACTCACTTCGAAGATGTTAACGTTCGGCAGCGGTAGGTGAACAAACACATTAAAGTGACGAGCCAGTGCATCAGCGGCACGGCCTATCGCTACGTTCGCGACTTCCATATAGATATCGCGTCTGCGAAGTATTGGCAGTTCTAAAGCGGTTGGGGTAATGATTTGAGGTTGTTTTGGCGGCTCAACATGCTCACGTAAAATGGCTTTTAGCGCTTCTTTATCGATCGGCTTTTGCAAAAATGCTTTGGCGCCAAGATCCAGCACCTTCTGTTGCGCTTTTGGTTGTATGTCACCAGAAACAACGACAACAGGCGTGGTATCGCCTAAACGTTGCATCTCTTCCAATGTGCCATAGCCGTCTAATTCGGGCATGGTGAGGTCGAGGAACATCAATTTGAATTGGTTTTGAGCGAGCTCTTCAAGTGCATTAAGCCCATGAACAGCAAAAGTTATATCTGCATTTAGAGAACTAGGCAGTGATCGAGCCATCTGCTTCCTTGCTAACGCAGAATCATCACATATAAGAACTGGGAACGACATAAATGCACCACTGACAAATTAAAGCTAATTCGAACGAGTGTAACAGAACATTATAGTATCAGGTACGGGGTGAATGAATTTATGTGTAGATTATTAGTAAGAATGATGGAACAAGCAGGTGAGCTATTATCTGGCATTATTCTTCATGAAAAACAATATGCTACAAAGGTAATAACCGTTGATCATTATAGAGTAATAGCACTTTTTGATAGAGCAATAGAGCTAATTTATGAAATGGCAGCCTTAATAAGTGAGTTTATTAAGGCTCGGTTTGCTCATTCATTTATCGGCTTTATGTAGCCATGATAAGAGACGTAATGTGAAGAACTAGAACTGGTATGAAGGCCATAGGATCAGTAATGCGAAACGTATAACCACAGCAAACACCAATAAAGCGATACCCAAACGATACCATTTGTATTCCGCGATATTCATTGGGATGCGCTTATAAAACATTGTAATCACGCCCTTCCAATCGCTACTGCGTCTTCCGTACTGCATCATGCTTGTCAAAACAAACAGTGCGCCAAGCACTAACATTCCTTTTTCAGCCCAGAACAATCCAACTTCCATTTGTGTATTCCTTGATAAAACGGTGAGCAACTCAAATCATTCTAGTCACCTTTGCCGTAGGTTTCTGTAAGACCAAGGTCTAACCCACTCTCTACTTACTTAAAGGTACTTATCTGAACGAATTTAAGTGAACGTAAATCGCTGAGCACACTTAACTGAACAGCGTGTTCATATCGAGTTCAGCTTCGCCATCTATACTCATGTTTCCACTAACAGGAGAAATTCAATGAAATCACTGAAAAAGTCGCTTTGTGTATTAACTGCTTCAGCTCTACTCGTTACCGCTCCGTTTGTGAGTGCTTCATCACCACAACAACCGCCACAACCCGCAGTGAGCCCACTGCAAATGGTTATTGCTTCTTTAAACCTAAGCGAAGAGCAACACGCGGAAGTCATCTCCCTTGTTGAAGGCTACCAATCTGATAGAACACAGATTGACATGGATAGCGCGATCGAGCTCAAGAAGAAACAGATCAGCCTTGTGACTCAACCTGATTTCAATGAAGCCGAGATGGAAAAGATCATCGACACCGTTCAAGCAACCGAGAAGTCGATGGTGATGCAAGAGATGCGTCTCAAGAACAACATTTATAATGTGTTAACTGAAGAGCAGAAAGAGCAGTTCAAAACCATGATGAAGTCTGCGCTCTCTGGTGGAAAGTAGTCTGGTGGAAAGTAGTCTGGTGGAAAATAGTCTGGTAGAAAGTAGTCTGGCAATAAATCGTCTGGTAGAAAATAGCTGCCCCTAATCCTGATATTGATTCACTCCCATCTCCCCCAGAAAAGGGAGAATCTGAATAGACAACAAAAAGCCGCAGTCATTATGATAACTGCGGCTTTTTTGTGTTCAGTACACCATTAGCAAATCACGTATAAGCATGATTCGACAAATCCGGAGACTTGCTGTTCTTTTGAATGACACGCATCAATTGGATAAGCAGCAGAATACCTGTCACGCCCAAACCAACGCCGATTCCACCCCAGATCCCTGCCAATTCAAATTTTGGCATCAAATACCAAGCGGCAGGTAAGCCAAATACCCAGTAACCGATAGCAGTCATCACGGTTGGCATAGAGACAATCTTCATGCCTCTTAGCAGGTTAATCGCCAGTAACTGCCAAGCATCAACAATAAAGCACAGAGCGACGACCCAGATAACAGAAGCCAACAGTGAAGTCATCGCACCCGTGCCATCGTCCAGCTTGAAGATAGACGCGATCATTTCGGGCCATATGATGAACACGGCAGACAAAGCAACGCTCAACACCGACACCAAGATAAAGCTGAGAATCGAGGTTCTTTTGATACCTTCGTAGTTTCCCGCACCGAAATCACGCCCCACCAAAATCGCCGCAGCTTGTGAGAAACCGAAATTGAAGTTCCAGGTGAAGCTTAAGCATTGCAGCAGGATTTGGTGTAAGGCTAACGAAGCAATACTGATCGTGCCCGCCATCAAGGTGCCACCGTAAATAAGGCCATGTTCAAGTAATGCTGCTAATCCGATAGGTAAACCCATCATTAAAAGCGGACTCATCAACTTAATTGAATACTCATCTGTGTTTAACCAAGGGGCGAACTGCTTGAATTCGTCACGTTTGAATACCCAAACCGTGTATCCAACCATCACGATAAATGCCGCGATAGCCGTACCTAGCCCTAACCCCGTTAAGCCCATGTCTAATTGGAAGGTTAAGAAGTAGCTGACTGGCACATTCAGAATTACGGTGATAATAGACATCACAAGAATGGAGCGCACATTGCCAAACGCGCTGGTTAAGCCACGAAGCACCAATAAGATCAGCGAAGGTAACATCACCCACTTCAAAGCATGGACATATTCCATGGCTAAAGTGATCACTTCTGGCGGCTGTTTGGCGGCTTCCAATACCAACGGAGCAAACCAGAAGCTGGCCATTAAGGTCACACTGAGCACGAATGCCAACATAGTTGCGCCTTTCACAGCCAATCTAATTTGAGTGTTACCAAACTCAGGGCGAGCTACGCGCTGACCATAAGCAATCGCAATCAAGTTGGCGACACAACCCACAGTGCTGCTCGCAATAATGAAGATGAAAAAGTAGATAGAGGCGCCTAAGCCACCAGCCGCAAGGGCTGACACACTGATACGCGACATCATCCAAACATCGGTAAGGACTAACGCCATAGAGATCAGCTGTGAAATGATCAAAGGGAATGCAAGAGTAAGTATTTTTTTCATGAGCGCCTCAGTTAATTCCGCCCAAAATACGATCGAAGAGGCTGGCGTTCAATTGATAAATTTGAGACTCTAGCATTCCATAAACTCATGCGAACGAATTATGACCCCATATCCTAGCTTGCCATCCTCACATAATGGCTTAAAAGCGTTTGAAGCTGCTGCAAGGCTGATGAGCTTTACTCTGGCTGCCGAAGAGCTGCATGTGACACAAAGTGCAATCAGCCGACAGATCAAACAGCTTGAAGATGAGTTAAACGCATCACTGGTTATTCGTAAGCATCGAGCGATTGAATTAACGGTACAAGGTCATGATTTGTATGTGGCTTTGCGTGAAAGCTACGGCAATATCGAAGCTATCATTGCCTCTTGGAGTGAGCCCAAGCAGAAACGTATCGTGATCAAAGCGACCTTAAGTTTCGCGACGCGAGTATTGATCTCTAAAGTCAGGGAATTAAACGAGCGTTATCAAGATCATGAGATCGTCATAGTTCCTGTGATTGAGGAAGACGAATCGATTAATAGTAGTGAGTATGATCTACTGATCTTCCACACGCGTTTCAAAAAACGCTATGACAAGGCACCTGACATCACCTTCTTGCGTGAAGAGTTTATGGCACCGGTCTGCTCGACTAGCTTAACTAATTCGACCAACTTAACGAATAAAGACACCGACCTCGATTCGATCTTAACTTTACCAAGACTCCACCCAACCTTAGATCATCACGACTGGAAAGTGTGGTTGGCCGATGTTGAATTCCCACCAAAGAAACCCGTCAGAAATACCAGTTTCTTGTCTTTAGATATGGCACTCAGTGCTTGTTTATCCGGTGAAGGCGTTACGGTCACGGATCTATTGTTAGTACAACAAGATCTCCAACGAGGCTTCTTGTACTGCCCTAAGAATGCAAAGATCCAACACAGTGCTTGGACTTACTTCATGCACCAACGTACTCACACGCCTATCATCAATGACCTTATTGAATGGCTTAGGGAAGAGACAGAAAAAGAGATCGAGTTGCTTAAATCACTATCCCATCAGAACCATTGGTTTGGTGTTATCCAAGATTATTAGGGGATCGGTGCCTCATTTTTTAAAACTGCATTAACCTTATAATTTATAACGTTTATTTATCGATTCGAATGACCTATCTTACGCCCTATGAACCAGTACACAGATATTGGCATCTTATTCTTAGGAGAAAGTCATGGAACAACAACGTCTAAAAGTCGCAATTATTGGTGCGGGGCTGAATGGTTTGGCACTTGCATTATCACTGCGTAAATTTGGTATTAGAGCTCGAATATACGAAAAAGCAGCACAACCACGTGCTGACGGTACTGGCATCATTATGTGGCCAGAAGGCATGCAAGTACTTGCGGCACTGGTTGGTGTCGATAAAGTCAAAGCTGCGTGTAACCAAGTCGATACCATCTCGACATTAACGGCGACAGGGTTGCCCATCAACACACTTAATATGAGTGACTCTCCGAGTAAAGCTAACGCGCCAATTGGTTTATTTCACCGCAGCCGTTTATACCAACTGCTATTAAATGAGCTAGGAGATGACTGCATCGTCACTAACCAAACCTGCACTGTTGTTCAAAACGACGATGAGCCGCAAATTCTGATCAACG
Source organism: Vibrio splendidus (assembly GCF_024347615.1). Taxonomy (NCBI): domain Bacteria; kingdom Pseudomonadati; phylum Pseudomonadota; class Gammaproteobacteria; order Vibrionales; family Vibrionaceae; genus Vibrio; species Vibrio splendidus. The sequence goes on from NZ_AP025509.1 coordinate 1,001,121, forward strand.
GCGAACCCATTGATGCGGATATTATTGTGGGTGCCGACGGCGTGTTCTCTCAAGTGAGAAAGTTTGTCGCGCCTGATGTGTCACTAAGACAACCGAACGTTTATTGCTGCCGTGGTGAGATTGATTTCAAAGCATCAGAAATCAGCGATGATGAGTGTTATGTTTTTGCGGGTGATAAATCTCGAATCGTAACCTACACCTACGATCGAGAAACCCAAGGCAAATACTGGTTTGCTGCGTGTGCCGCTCAAGAGGGTGAAACGCTGTCTAAACAAACCGTGTTAGAGCAATTCTCTCACTATCCGAGCTATTTACTGAATATGATTCGAGATACGCCTGAATCGAAGATCTTGCCTTCTCCACTCACCGATGTCGCCCCATTTGATACTTGGTATCGCGGCAATGCTGTTCTACTAGGAGATTCTTGTTGCGCTGTGCTGCCGACCATGGGTATCGGGTTCAGCTTGGGCATTGAGAACGCTTACGTATTGGCACAAAGCATTGCCTCTAACTTTGAAGGTACAGAGCAAGCATTCAAACGCTATCAGCAGCGTGCTCAACAACGGTCGCATGAACTGCAAAACATCACACACCGACTCAGTGAGCTAACTTACAAAGATGAGTTCAACCCAGTCGAAGTGGCGGAGCTTTACCAACAGTTCGCCATTGCAAATAGCCGTTCGCCTTTCTAAACATTTGGCTCGTAAAAACGCGCCAGTTGCAAAACGACTCGTTTACACAACAATAAGCCGCAGCAAATGCTGCGGCTTATGCTTTCTACCCGTTATGTTTCACTTTGTTGAGCAAACATTAAAGCTTAAACATACGCGCACTGCGTGGTGGTAGATTGAATGTATGGTAGCGAGAAGAAATGGTTTCTGTCGCGCTGCTTAATACGTCTTTGTATTGAACATTCCAATTAAATTCATGTTGGTAGGTATCAACCGTCACGCCACGAGTTTCGCCACACTTGTTAATACCAACAACGCCTTCTTTGCCACGTTTAAACAGCAAAGTACATTGGTCACTCGAAATCATCGTCATCGATTTACCTTGCATCGCGTTATGGAAGCTCAGCATATTCTTCATATTCGAGCTATTCCAAACATTGCCCCAACGACCGTTATCCTTGTCTTCAGAATCCGGTAGGTCATCGCTGTAGATCAACGGAGTACCGCCATCTTTGCCAAGGATGTAAGCGTAAGCAAGCTGCTCGTCTTGTGGATCCATAATTTGGTAACGGAAACCGTCATTGGTTGGAATATCATGTGTGATCGCAAAAGTAATTGAGCGATTGTCATCCAATGCTTGGCCGTACGCTTTAGGATCATGCAGTTGATTCAAACCACCGCCCATTGAGAATGCCGAGCGAATCGACGCAAACAGCGGGAAATCGTACGCGGAGTGATTAGTATTATTCAGGTACGGCGCTAAGAATGACTCATAGCCGCTGTTCCCTGCTCCACCGCTGGTAATAACTTCACCGAACACATGCATGTTCGCAGTAATTTCAGACGTGAATACCTGATCGATTTGGTACTGGCTCATGTGTTTTACCGCATCAATACGGAACCCTTTGATCCCCATATCTTTTAGCGCTTTCAGATATAAACGTTGCTGTGAAACCACCCAGTTATTTGGGTCGAGATCAGGTAAACCTACATCGCCATCGGCACCACACAAACGCCAGTACTGAACGTGACCAGGATCGTTCCAATCTGAAATACAGCCAGCTGCATGGAAATCGTTAGCCGAGACAAAACCTTGTGCTAAGCTGCCAAACAGAGTCTGGTCAGCATAGTAACTTGAACGGCTCGCATAATCGTTTAGCACTTCAGTGCCTGGGTAATCCAAGTCACTTCGCTTCCAGCTTTCATTCGCCATATGGTTGAGTACCACATCGGCATACACATCGACGCCCACACCTTTGAGTGCGGCAATCATTGCAGCTAAATCTTGTTTGTTGCCTAAAGGTGAATCAATGGTACGCAGATCTTGAGGTTGGTAACGCGCCCACCATTGGCTGCCGCTAGACTTCATCGCAGGTGCAACAAGCACCTTCTTATAGCCAGCTTGTGCAATTTGATCGGCGTTGGCCGTTACGTCCGAATACTTCCAATTGAAAGCATGCAAAATAGTGTCAGCATAAGTGGCTGAGCTAAAAGAACAAACTGCAAGTGCGGATATGAGTAGGGTATTGATTGGTTTCATAGAACATATCTCTCATTATAAATTCACAAGAATGATATGAATAAGAACGACAATTAAAACGACGGATAAATCAGAGTTGAATTAGCGTCACCTTCTGTTGATGGTGATTTTATAAAACTGAGCTATCGCCGATGTTATGCGGGATGAGTTTTGAACAGAACTGAAATGAGAATTAATTGAATCAAGTTGACCAGAACAGGACAAAGACTTTGGTCGGCTCTTCTAAACTACGTTATGATTCCTTTTCCCCTCAACCAATTGATATTTTTATGCCTTCTTTCTCTTTTTCACTGATCCCTGTAGGGGTTCGGTTCATGATCCTTTCTGCTTTTGGATTCGCACTGATGTCAGCTTGTGTGAAATACGTTAGCAATTACGGCATACCTGTATTTGAAATTGTTGCAGCAAGGGCTTTGGTGTCGTTGATCATCAGCTACATCGATGTGAAGCGCAAACGTATTTCTATCTGGGGCAATAACAAGCCTCTGTTGTTTGTTCGTGGCGCGGTAGGCACCGCAGCCTTGATGTGTGTTTACTACGCTGTGACCACTTTGCCATTAGCAGAAGCGACCATTCTACAATACGTTCATCCCGTATTTACTGCGTTACTTGGCGTACTGTTCCTGAAAGAACGCGTCCAAAAGTCGACCATGATATGCATTGTATTCTGCCTAGCGGGATTATCGGTAATGGTACAGCCAAGCATGAACAGCAGCGCGAGCAGCGAGTTGCCGCTATTCAGTATTATGCTGGCGTTGTGTGGCGCGTTTGGTAGCTCAATTGCTTATGTGATTGTAAGAAAGCTTAGCCAAACTGAAGACAGCTCAGTGATCATCTTTTACTTCCCACTGGTCGCTCTGCCAATATCGACCGCCCTGATCTGGAACGACTTTGTGTGGCCTAGCCTTTTCTTAACCATGATGCTGGTTCTGGTCGGGATTTTCACTCAGATCGGCCAATATGGTTTGACCAAAGCAATGCAAACTCAAGCGGCTGGTAAAGCTTCAGCTTACTCATACGTTCAGATCGTATTCTCAGCACTATTAGGTGTTTGGGTGTTCAATGAGATTCCATCAGTTTGGACCTACCTAGGTGGTGGCCTTATTGTGACGGGTGCTCTTATCAATGTGTTTGGCAAACAACTGTTGGTGCCGTTTAGAGCTAAGTAGATAGCCAAATAACAGAGCTGAATACCATTTAGCTAATCAGCGATTAAATAGATCTAAAAAGGGCATTGCGGATTATTCCACAATGCCCTTTTCTATAAATGCTCTAGCGCGTTTTCATTCAGCTAACCAACTTTAATAAAGCGGCGTATTACGGCTAGCTTGTAGCGTTACGTAGTTTTGGATCGTCACTCAAATACTCAACAAACTCGATTTCAAAGCCCGCCGGATCCACAAAGTAGACGTTTTTACGATAAGGTTCTTCGGCACCGGGTTTGGCAATTGGGAAGCCCGCATCAACAAGCCGCTTGGTTACGCTTTCGATATTATTGGTCACATAAGCGAAGTGTGCGAGGCCAACCGAATGCCCTGCCAAATCTCTATTTTCACCTTCACCGTGATCGCTCAACGCGATGTATTGGTACTCGTCACCAAAATGCAGCCAGTTACGTGGCTTGCCTGACCACTCCCCTTGTCCCTCATCACGGACATACCAATGAGGGAACGCCGCTTTATAGAAAACCAGCATTTCTGGGATGTCTTTTACCACTAAATTCACATGTTCAAGTTGGATCATTCTTCTCTCCTTAAAGTATTCTCGTAAGCAACGTTGCATATCCTAATACCTCAAGTTAAGTTGAGGTAAAGGGTTAATTTACGTTTATTTTCGAGAACGTTTTTAGAGCCCAAATTGTTCTGCTTTGACTACATACAAACTTTAAGTTTAGACGACTTAATCTAATGTGGCTTCCTTGCCTGTGTTCTGTTCTTTGTGCCTTGGTGATCTCGTTGTTCAGAACAGATAACTAAATCGCGACACACATTGGCGTATTTGAAATAGGATCACGAAACACGCTCGCTTTAAGATCAAACACCTTACTGAGCATAGTTTCGGTCATCACCTCATCAGGCGAACCTTCTGCTATTAAGCACCCTTTTTCCAAAACCACTAGATGGTCGCAGTAACGACTGGCTTGGTTAAGATCATGCAACACAACAACCACCGTTTTTCCTTTGGCATTCATCTGTTGCATCAGGTTCATTAATTCCACCTGGTGAGACATATCAAGGTATGTGGTCGGTTCATCCAACATCACTACGTCCGTATCTTGTGCAATTACCATCGCAATCCATGCTCTTTGACGCTGGCCACCAGACAGTGACTCAACAGGCTTATCAGCAAACTCAAGCACACCTGTATCACGCATAGCTTGTTCGACAATCCTTTGATCGTCCTGTCCTAACCTCCCCCAATGAGAGACATAAGGCGAACGGCCATATTCGACCAACTTTCTTACCGTGATCCCCTCAGGGCTGACCAAGATTTGCGGAAGAAGTGACAACGAACGAGCGAGCGTTTTATCGCCATAGCTTGATAGCGGTTTGTCTTCAAACAACACCTCTCCAGCCACTGGCTTGTTAATTCTGACTAACGTCTTTAACAAGGTAGATTTACCGCACCCGTTAGGTCCTATCAATGCGGTAATTTTTCCCTTAGGGATAGAAACAGACAGGTTCGGTATGATCGTTTGTTTGCCGTACGCGACGGAAAGATTCTGCGTTTTAAGCATGGTTACCAACCTCGATAACGATAGAGAAGAAAGATGAAATATGGCGCGCCAATCACAGACGTGAGAACGCCTGCTGGCAATTCAATAGGTGGTTGTAGACCTCTGGCCAACCCATCAGCGCTGGTAACCAGAATTGCCCCTACCAGTGCAGATGCTGGGATTAACAACTTATGATTATGCCCAAACAACAAGCGTGCTACGTGAGGCGCCAATAAACCCACAAAACTGATCGTTCCAGCAACAGAAACGCTAACACTGGCAAGCAATACAGCGGCCAATAACGCGAGAGCCTGTATCTGTTTTGGCTTAGTACCCAATGTGGTCGCACTTTCCTCGCCAAGCCCCATCACATCCAATCGCCACGCCAACCATAATGCCATGGGTAACAACAAGAGCAGTGCACTCCAAATAAACGGGACTTGCTGCCAATTTCTGCCCCAAAGACTGCCAGTTAGCCACACCATGGCCGTGTTGATCTCGATCGGGTTGGTAACCAGCAAGAAGTCGATACAACTGGCCAGAAACGCACTCACCGCAATACCAATCAGCGCCAATTTGGCGGGTGTTGGCCTTGACCACCATGCCAATACAGCAATCAGCCCAGCAGCCAATACCCCACCGAACATCGCCACAACCGGAAGCACACTGACTGGTGCATTGGGGAACCAAACTAAACTCGCTGTCGCAGCAAGGCCTGCCCCGGCGCTAATACCCATAAGATCAGGCGATGCTAACGGATTACGTATCACGCCTTGCACTAATACCCCTGAAAGCCCTAACCCTGCGCCCACGCTTATCGCGAGCAACATACGTGGTAGCCGATACTGATGGATAACAAAGTCGTCGCTGGAAAACGCGACCAAATGTTCGATGACTTGAGAAACAGAAAGCGAAGCTGCGCCGACAAACAAACCTGCGGATGCCACTAATATGAGAATCCCTGATAACAAAATTATCTTAGTGTGATGGTGCATTAAGATCTCCTCGTCGCAATCAAAATAAAACAAGGTGTTCCGAGCAAAGCAGTAATAACACCAACGGGTGTTTCAGTCGGGAAAGCAATCGCTCGCGACAGTGCATCTGACCAAGACACCAATGCTGCGCCGGCCAATGCTGAAATAGGAATCAGTAAATGGTAATTGTGCCCGACCATAGGTCGAACCAAATGAGGCACTAACAATCCAACAAAGCCAATTGGCCCTGCGATAGCGACACTTGCTCCGGCAAGCAACACGATCGTCAGTCCACTCACGAGGCGAGTAAACCTGATGTTACTGCCCAACCCCACTGCAACCTCTTCACCAAGTGCCAGTAAGTTGAGGTTGCGAGCAAGACTCATTGCCAACACCAAACCAATCACTACAGGCGGCCAAAGCTGTTGCCATTGCTCATCATCGACACTAGACAGTGAGCCAGTAAGCCAATGCAAGACGCTATAAGCCATGTCGTCAGCAAGAATCAGCGCCGCTCGTGTCAGTCCGAGCAATAACGCTGTAATGGCGATACCCGCGAGAACCAAACGTAACGGATGAGAACGTTCGGAGAAAAAACCACCGAGGAGCATCACGGCACCGCCGCTTAGCAATGCACCAAGAACAGCATTAAGGATTGGGTTTAAATCACTAACCACAGGTATGCCTATTGCAGCTAACGCCATAAAACAGGCCGCGCCAGCGTTAATGCCAAGAATCGACGGAGACGCGAGTGGATTGCGCGTCAAACCTTGCATTAATACCCCAGCGACGGCCAAACTCGCACCAATAAACAACCCTACGTAAGCTCTTGGCGCTCTTAGCGTCGCCAATATTTGATGAGTCATATTGTTTTCATCAAACGCAAACCAGTAATGAATCAAGTCACTCAATGTTAAAGAGAAATTAGACCATCCGGTCATAGAGGCTGCGTAACCAGATAGTGCCAAACACGACACTAGTGCAGTAAATAATATGACTCGCCACGACAGTATTGGCCAGAATCGCTTACTTTTAGAGAACAACATCGTACTCATGATGGATCCAAGATCTGCTCAAGATTTTTCGCCATTTGTTCTGCCGCTAACATGCCTCGGTTCAATGACCAAAGTGCTGGTGACACTTCTACAACTTGCTGTTTTTTTGCAGAGGTTAGTACATTGAATAACGGATTTTTCTGCCAATCATCAACAATATTTGGATGAGAGTAAGCGCCAAGGAGCAACCAATCCGGATTGGTTTTCAACAACAACTCAAAGCTGGTTGGTAAATATGCCTTCTCTGTTGGTTTCACAATAGGGCTCGCAATGCCTAATTCGGTCAACACGCCACCTGCGTAAGATGCAGGGCTATGTAACCACATACCTTTATCCGACACGACAGCGAATTGGACGGTTTGTTTGAGCGAGAAATGACTTTTGAATTCAGCCATGGCGTGTTGATGTTGTTGAATTCGTTGTTCCATTGACGATTGCTTGTCGAGAGCGATGCCAATCTTGAGCGCAGACTCCAAATTTTCTTGATACGTCTCGCCGCGGCTTTTAAGCAGCAGCGTTGGTGCGATGCGTTGTAGATCTTGATATACAGTACGATGACGCTCTGCATCTGCGATGATCAGGTCAGGCTTTAATACCGCAATGGCTTCTAGGCTAGGCTGAGAACGCATGCCAACCGATTCCCATGGTTGAACCAATTCACGCACCGCCGGAATCACTCGTGAAGCATCATTGTCATCAGCAACTCCAACGGGAGAAACACCTACCGCAGCTAACGCATCTACAAATGAGAACTCCAGTACCACGATGCGTTGTGGCGTAGTGGCGATCTCAAACTGACCTTGCTCATCTTGTATGACCCTAGTTTGTGCTGAACTGGAGAATGAGAACAAGCTTAAAATCAGCAAAGTTAAGGTTATCGCTATCTTGCTGAATAAACACTGCTTATTGAATGACAGCAGTCCGTTCGACAGCAGCAATGGATTCGAAAACAAAAGGCGAGAGCTGTTTTCCATATTTAATTTTCCTTAAACGCTAGAACCGTGAAAGTCGCCAAGAGTATTGGCGACTTTTATTCGTTATTACTTTCAATAAATTACGTATTAGAACTGATAATTCAGATCCAAAGTGTAAGAACGTCCTGGGGCTGGATAACGACCAACCGGGCTGGTATCAATACCGCGGAAGTAATAGTCCTCATCAAACAAGTTGTTCACCGCAAGGTTCATTCGCAGCTTACTGTTTTCATCCTTGTACAAATCCGAACCTAGGTTAAAGTTCCAGACCATGTAGGCAGGCACTTTACCTGTCGCGCCCGTTGCATCTTCGGCACTTGTATTCGCATTGTCAGAGTAAGACTCGCTGAAGTAGTAACCAGACAAAGTCGTATCTACCTTGCTAAAGGCGTAAGTCGCATCCCAGCTAAATTGGTGTTTGGACGTGTAAGGGAGTTGATTACCTTTGTTTGCACCCTCTTCCTCTAACGTTGCATCTAAGTAGTTATAGCCAGCGCCCAAACTCAAAGCTTGCATCGCTTGAGGAATATAACGACCAGAGAGCTCAACACCTTGGTGAAGGGTTTTACCAATGTTATCGAAAGTTTGGGTAGCACTTTGCCATTGCAGCTGATCTTCAAAATCAATGCGGTAAAGTGCAATGTTAAAGCTGGTTGAATCTTGGTTGTAGCGAGCACCCAACTCGTAGTTCCATGCGAGCTCACTGCCCTCTTCACCCTTGCCTCGAATGTAAGCAATTTGTGGTGCACGCAGAGATTTCTGTGCATTAGTGTAACCAACCCATTGCTCTGTCAGGTGGTATGCCACGGTTAAGCCCGGCAACCACTCCGTCACTTTGTTGTCTGTGCTCTGTGCTGTACCCAGATCATCAAACGTCATATCAATCGATTCGTAACGAATACCCGGCGTGACTTTCAGTACGTCATTGAACAGGCCGATTTCATTGCTGATGTAACCAGCAAAAGCGTCAGTATCTAAGTGCCAATCACGTGGGGTTGTTGTAGCACCACCAGCAATTGGCGTTTGAGTCAGCTTGTAATCGATATCTTCGTTGACGTAGCGTGCCCCAACAATCACATTTTGCGTTACGGTATTTCCGTCAAAGTACATCGCGAGTTTAGGTTCAACACCATAAACAGCAAATTCACGTGGTGACGTACGAATATCGGTTGATGGTAATGCCGGGTCCGCCCAGTGACCGCCAGCGCTGTTAAAGCCCCATTGGAAGAAACGCTCAGAACGGTGGCCAAACGTCAGTATTTCTAATTCGGCGCTATCTGCAATATTCAAGTCATGTAAATATTTCAGACTCCAACGCGTTGAAGTGCCTTGATATTCATCGTATGGACGCTTCGACTGAGTACGATCTTTGTCATAATCATCTGGCGATAAAGCACCGGGCATTTGGGTGTCGGCATCATAGCGTTGAACGAAAGCTTGTAGCTCTTGAGTATCACTCAGTAACCATTGCAGTTTCGCTTGGAAGTTTTTGACATCTGTGTCGGAGTGTTCACGGAAGCTTTCACCTTTTAAGAAATTCCCCTCGACTTGAAGTGCCAGCGTATCGGTTAACCAACCACCCGTTCGCAGGTAAAAGTCGTTGAGCGGCGTATCGCCATCCTCGAATACAGTAAAGCGATTACTGATTTCCGTTTGCCACTCATGTGGAATAGGCTTGGTCACCAAATTGATCACACCACCGACGTTGTTTGGTCCATACTGAACCGCAGCACCGCCTCGCACAATATCAATACGATCAAGCATCGACAGCGTTGCAGGGAAAATTGATTGTCCTGTGTGACCATACGGCGCCAGTGTCAGAGGAACACCATCCATTAGGAATTGAGCGTGCCCACTGCGACTCGCTTTCAAACCACGCACTGAGATGTTAGGTAAAACACCGGTGCCCGTTTCGTCTTGAACCTTAATGCCCGGCACACTTTGGAAGGCAGAGTCAATCGAGAGTGCGCCAGTCTTTTTAATTTGTTCATTAGTCAGAACAGTACGAGCTCCCGGATACTCTTTCACATCCTCAAGTTCTGAATTACCGATCAAGCTGCCCGTCACGACAACCGTTTCCATGGTCGTCGTTTGTGGATCTGACGCGGCAAATGCGCCCATGGAAGTCACTGAAGCGATGGCCATTGCAAGGGCACTTAGACGCAACTTTTGATGTGATTGAGTACAGGGTTTACCATCCAAATTCTGGTAAGGCATGAAAATCTCCTAAATAGGCAAGTTAGGATCAAAGGCCATGTTTACGATTCGGCGCTTTGATCCTATGGGCTAAACGGCCTCAAAATGAAGCCAACTGTTCACTCACTCGTAGTGAACAAATCAATCGTTTTTAGGGTCGAACTAGCTCTTAGAAATGAACGAACTCTTAGAACTGAATTAGCTTTTAAAACTGATAGCCGTAGCTGAGCATAAATTCGGCTGGTGCTCCGTAACCAATCTGATTAGTACCAGACGTGCCGTTGGTTGCGCCCAGAATGTATTTCTCATTAAGCACGTTGTAAGCATTCGCTTGAACTTTGTGACGACCCGTGGTGTACGCTGCCATCAAGTCAACCGTGGTGTAGTCACCCAGAGCTACCGCTTCATCATTACCCGCGTAACGGTCGCCTACGTATTTCACGCCACCACCTAAACGCCAGTTGTCATCTAACTGATAAGTGCTCCAAAGAGAGAACAAATGATCAGACACATCGTTTGGCTTTTTGCCTGTCTCTTTGTTCTCCGCGTCTAAATAGCTGTAGCCTACAGAAATGTCCCACTGCTCGGTAAACTGACCGCGAGCTTCTAATTCAATACCTTGGTGACGAGCTTCGATCTTGTTAACAACGTCGCCGTCTATATTCGTTTCTGGTTGCTCTTGATCAATTTGGAAGACCGCAGCATTCAGCATCAAAGCGTTATCTAATAGGTAAGCTTTTGCGCCAATTTCTTTTAGATCGGTGTGGAAGAATTCTGCTAATTTAGGGTTGATGTAGATACCTGAGTAAGGCAATTGCCATGAACGAGCTAAGCTTGCGTACACTGACATATCGTTGTTGATTCGGTAGACCAAACCACCGCGGTAGCTCACTTTGTCATCGTCTAGATTCTCTTTTGCTGAGCCCGCTTTTTGCTGTTCAAGCTCCATCGAGTCGTAACGCACATTGCCGATCACTGAAAGATCACCAAAGGTGTAAACGTCTTGAATGTAGACACCTGTCGTCGTTGTCGTGTTATCACGGAAAGGTTTGAAACCCGGATCAGGTGTTGGGCCTGCTACAGGGTTGTAGATATCTTTTGGAGGTAAGGTTTTATCACTTGCGAGCGTTAAGTCGATATTGATCTGATTATAATCCGCACCGATCATCATTTGGTTCGAATCGGTTTCCCAAACTAGCTCAGATTGAAGAGTCGTCGTGGTACGAGGATCGTAACCGAAGTTATTTACAGTCTGAGATACTTCATTCCCAGTTACCGTCCCTTGGCGTGTACCCTTTTGCTCAAGCTCGATATGGTTGTATGCTGCGCGGTTTGTCCATGCCCATTCACTGTTCAAAAGCCATTCATAATTAACGCCAACACGGATGCTGTCTGACTCTTGATAGTCATTCGTGCCACCGTAAAATGTGCTTTCAGAGACATCGACAGGCTTACCATTTTTAGATGGAACACCACGATATGGCACTAGCTCTTGGTGCGCATATTCTACATCGAGATCAATGGTATGCCCCTCAGCAGGCAATACACGAATGGTGGGTGCGATAAAGAAATCATTAGAGTCGACGTGATCTACATAGGAATCAGACTGTCGACTTTCCACGTTGATACGACCACTAACCTTGTCACTAAGCGCCATCGAGCTGTCAACCTGACCAACAAAAAGATTATTGCTGCCAACACTGCCATTGACGTGTGTGAAATTATCACCGTTAGCGCGCTTGGTGACCAAGTTGATGATACCGCCCGCAGAACCTCGGCCGTAAAGTGCGCCTGCAGGGCCCTTTACCACTTCGACACGTTCGATATTCGCTAGGCTTCGGTACGATTGCAGAGTCCCGTCATCACGCATACCATCACGGTACATGTCGTTGAGCGCATCAAAACCACGAATCACAAATTGGTCTCGGCTTCCCTCACCCAAGGTATTGTTAACCCCTGCAACACCATCAAGTGCATCCACCAAACGTACAGCACCGCGGTCTTCCATTTCCGTCTTTGTGACCACCGATACTGCCTGCGGTACATCCAACCATTCGACATCCGTTTTGGTACCCGACTGCGGCATGTGCTCCGCGTAACCTTCGTACTGATGACCAATAACTTGTAGAGTTTCATCCACCGTTACTTCTTCTGCAGCCATTACATTCGACACGGTAGCCACTACGGTTAATGCACCTCCAATAGCCAAAGCGAGAGGGGACAAGGCCAATCTAATGTTCATTTTCTAATTCCGTTTTAGTTTATAAAATAACAATATTGCGAATAAGAACAAATATCATTTATATTTGCAATATATATTTTTTGATCTATATTTACTTTGCAATATGCAACACCACTAATGATATAAGAATCAATAAAAACAATAAGATAGAAAAATTCTCTTTCTTTTAACCCCGAAAGAGAGCACTTGAAAGCGAGTTGTGAGCAGGCGACAACAACGTTTTGGAAATTAGGAAAGCCCCATGAAATCTACGATAATCATCGTGAGTCACGTCGTGAATGATGCGATCACTCACGGCTTCGTGCCGACAGCAAAAGCGATGGGTCTCCACGTCATTTTGATCACAGACCACAAACTCAACCACTTAAAACTGGCAAATGAAGATGACCGCTTTAATCCCGATGAAATTTTGGAATGCGATGTCTTCAACCCTCTTGAACTCATCGAAATCATCACAGAGCAAGAGCTAGAACCTCATGCTGTTTTCAGTAACAGCGACCACCTACAAACTTCCACCGCAATCTGTGCACAGTTCTTTGGCGTGCCGACTAAAGATTGGAATGTGACTCTTAAGGCGAAAAACAAATACTTAACTCGTCAGGTTCTCAACGAAAAATCGTTACCTAATACTCAAAGTGTTTTGTTAAGTCGAGAGAGCGCTCCTGTATTCGATTTCGATTTTCCTGTCGTTGCGAAGCCCAAGGAAGGCGTGGCTAGTTTAGACGTGCAGCGCTGCGAGTCTGCAGCTGAGCTGGATAACTATTGCGATACGTTTTGGCAAAAGCACCCTACGGCTCCCATTTTGGTTGAGGCGTTTTTACAAGGTCCGCTTATCACTGTCGAAACCATTGGCGACGGGGAAAATTTAGTCGCACTTGGTGGGTTCGATGTAGAACTCTCTGCGCCACCTTACTTCATCGAAACAGCGGCGAGTTGGAATGGTATTAACAGCGTGCACTACCGAGAAGAATGTATACGTCAGCTTCAAACATTTGGGGTGGGGTTTGGTGTCTGTCATAGCGAATTCATCATCACAGATTCGGGGCCGGTACTGGTCGAGATCAACTATCGAAGTATTGGTGATGGCCGGGAATTTTTGCTTGATAACCTCAGTGGCGGGAATTGGTTCAATACCATCTTAAATCTTCACTTGGGTCACAAGCTTGACCCTATATTTCGTATTGATGGCAGTGCCCATGTGCACTATGTAGTGGCGCAACAAAGCGGTTTGATTGAAGGGTCATCAACCTCTTTCATTCACCAAGAGGGCGATATTGTCACTCAACAGCAAGTGCTTAAGAAGGTTGGTGAGACGTTCCAACAAAGTTTCTCCAACAAGGATTACCTAGCGAGAATTTCGGTCGTTTCTCCTTCTGGTCGAACACTAGAACCCGCGCTACAACAGGCAATCTCTCGCTTCAATCTAACAGCAACAAACGAGGTAACAGCATGAATGAAAACGCGTTATACCTCACTCAACGCTTAGTCGATACTTGCTTGCGTGAAGATTTATTCGGATTAGTTTCTCAAAGCCGATTTGAATCTCAGCTCCCGAGTACACTCAAGTTATCTTCTTATCCTCGTAATCAAATTTGGGCTGTTTTTGAGGGTTCAGACTTTACACTCTACTTGCCCGTTACTCCGAGCTATTACATGCAGCGTTGGGTATACGGCCAAACAGATGGTTCGAAAGGTGATGGTTGGCTCATCGAGAGAAATGGTGTCGTTGAAGCACAGCAGCACTATCAAGATTGGATCGAATTACTGAAAGTGAGTGCTCACGAAAGCTCGCATTCGTTATTAGATGGTTATTTGCAAGAACTCGAATGCGCAGAAAAACACAAAGGATTGTGTGATAGCGCATTCAGCCAGCACTCGGAAGCACTCATGCTGCCGATTTCTCAACTAGAACGTTGGGAGAAAAAGCTATTACGTGCCGATCAAATCGCATCCTATCTTGACCATCCTTACTACCCGACAGCACGTGCTAAGTTCGGTTTAAGCGATCACGACCTAGAGCAATTCGCGCCAGAATTTGCACAAAGCTTTGAACTTCGTTGGCTCGCAATCGAAAAGTCACTCGTTACATTGACCAGTCCACAACCAGAATGTTGGCCAACGATGGAGCAAGTGGGTCTGCCCGCCGATTTTGCTCTTAGCCATGAGTTATTCCCCGCACACCCATTAACACTAAGAAGTCTTGATCGACTTCCTGACGGTGTCATTGAAGCGCCGGTTGCGTGTCTTGAGGTGACTCCTACCCTGTCAGTGCGCACTGTGGTCGTGAATCAAGCACCACAGACCCACATCAAAGTACCGCTGATCATGCGATCTTTAGGTACTAAAAACATTCGCCTAATCAAACCATCGACGCTCTATGATGGGCATTGGTTTGAACGTTTATTGACGCACTTAGAGCAAACAGATCAAGACTTACGTGGCACGCTTTTCCATTGTAATGAGAAACATGGCGGCCATGTTGGAGACGATAAAACCTTTGCTTACATTGTGCGTGAATACCCGCTGAGTTACTTCCAAGACAAAGCACTAGTACCTGTGGCTGCGCTTGCCAGTCCAATGCCTGATGAACGTTTGTTCTTGGAACACCTCGCCGAGCAGTATTATCAGCAAGATACGCTGACTTGGTTTAAAGATTACGTTGATCTGCTTTGCAAAGTGCACCTTACATTGTGGATTCGTTACGGTATCGCTTTGGAGTCCAACCAACAAAACGCCATCATTGCATTCGATGAGCAAGGCAAGATGACCTTAACCATGAAAGACAACGATGCAGCGCGTATCTGGCCAGAACGTTTCCAAACGTTTGAACAACAATCGCCTGTAAAATGTGAGCAGCTTTTAGATCAACGCATCACTGTAGACAACGAACTTGCTCTTGGTCAGATGTTTACCACGATTACTTTGCAGTTAGACATTGCCGCGATTGTCGAAGCAATGGCGACGAAAGGAATCGCCACGTCAGCTTATCTGTATGAAGTGGTTGCCAATAGCCTTTCCCAACAGCTTAGCCAGTTGGACAAACAAGGACACAACACCAAGCTCGCAAACGAGATGTTGTTTGAGTCACCCAACCTATACGCTAAATATCTATTGAGCTCAGGTAGCTTGTTGTCTAAAGAGTCATCCGGTGCAAGCGATATCAATAAATTTTATGGCTTGTCAGCACCGAACTTTTTATTGCTAACCAGCGAAGAAGCACAACACGCTTACCTTGAAAACATCAAGCAGAGTGTGAGTTAACGCATCATGACCAAACTCATCTATTGTGTACTTTTAAGCCACTTTATCGCCGCGTTTGCAGCCTTAGGAATGCCGCTGTTTTTGCCAATGGTATTGCCAACACTGGATGCAAACATTACTTCGGACTGGGCGGGGGTACTGTTCATTTTGCCGACCTTTTGCACTGCCGTTGCGGCACGCTTTTGGGGGCAGTTTGCTGATAAATATGGCAGACGTCGCTCTCTATTACGTGCTCAACTCGGGCTTGCAGCAGGCTTCGCGCTGTGTGGCTTAGCCGATAATCTCTCAATGTTTGTGTTTGGTCTTATCATTCAAGGAACCTTTGGTGGCACCATGGCCGCCTCAAACAGCTACTTATCCAGCCAAATCAACGATGCGAAATCACTCGGTAAGTCACTCAATAAAACTCAGCTTTCTGCTCGTCTGGCGCTAATTATTGCTCCGATAGGGCTTGGTTGGAGCTTATCAGAAACAAACCCGCTGAACGCGTATCTGTGGTTGTCCGCTTTGCCGCTATTCGCGCTATTGATCACCTTAACATTACCCATCGATGACTTAGCGAAATCTAAGGGGATTGTAAAAGATCAGGCATCGAATAAAGCTCAAAGCAGCCAAACCAACTCGTTAAATACGCTTTATTGGGTGTTTGGCGCGCAGTTCAGCTTTGCTTTCGCCATGGTCGTCACGTTCCCCTATTTCTCGCCTTATGTGCAGCAATATGGCGTGACAAGCCAAGCGTGGATTGGGTTTTTATATGCCCTCCCACATGGTGTTTATCTGCTCTTTGCAGGAAAAGTCCATCTGTTCTCAGAATGGGTTGATCGCCACCAGGTTGAACGCAATCAAGCGCAGCGTACTTTATGGCTAGGCTTTGGTTTGCTTTCACTCAGTGCAGCAATGCATCTCACTCCTTATCAAGAAGTGTTGATTATTGCTCGTATTGTTTTCGGACTTGGCATGGTTTGCTGTTATCACGGCTTGCATCAAGCGTTAGCAAACCAAATTGATCGACGACAAAGCGGCAAAGTATTTTCGCGCTTTGACGCTATGTCTAAATGGGGTGGCGTTGCGGCTGGGTTGACCGCGTCTTTTATATCAAGCTTGGGCTGGCTTGAGGTTCCTTTCATACTTTCTATGTTGGTCAGTGGCATTGCGGCTATCGCGCTGATCATCCATTCAAAATTTGGACATCAACATGTTACAGACTCAATTATCTCCAAGTGAGTATTACGCTGAAGACCAAGTTCTTCAAAATCGTAAAAAAGTACTGCTAAACCGAGAAAAAGCCCAACTCAATACCATCATGGGCGTGGTGAACTGTTACTTACGTGAATACGCGATACCAAAGAAACAGGTTAATTGGCGCTACAGTTCTGCCTCTCTGCCTCAAACTTTGAAAAGAAACTACAACGCTCACCAACGCGTGGCCATTCACCTACCTCACCAAGATCAACCTCAGAAAAATGGTCTGATGGTTTTACCCGTTGAGTACATCAGTAAACTGGGGAAAGTGAAGCTCAGTGATACACCTTGGGCTAAAATGCCCGGCGCAGCTTGGTGCAAATTGGACGCAACGCAAACCCTGACGCTTCTACTCAGTTACCTAAAACAAGTGCTGACGATTCCATTCAATCACGAACTGATCGAGCAAATGGAAAACAGTTTGTTGATCACCGAACAGTTCCTAAACTCAGACAGCTCACCTCAGCATCACAACGCGTTTATCGCATCAGAGCAATCGTTACTTTGGGGACATACTTTTCATCCAACGCCAAAGAGTCGTTCAGGGGTCAGTATCGATGATCTGCTAGCGTGTTCCCCTGAGGTTGGCGCTAAAGTTCCTCTCTATTGGTTTAAGGTCGACACCACGTTGCTTGATGTCTTGAGTTCAGATGACCGAACCTCACCAACGACCATGCTTGAACAACTTGCACCTGATGAAAACAATTCAGCAGGTACCATGCTTTACCCTTGTCACCCTTGGGAAAGTTACACACTTTTGCAAAACCCAGTGGTCAAAACGGCCATTGAACAAGGCAAAATCATCCCGCTTGGATTAGGTGGTGAAAAACTCTTACCCACTTCATCCGTGCGCACTCTGTACCACCCAGATATGGATTGGTTTGCTAAGTTCTCTATCAATGTACGTTTAACCAACTGCGTACGTAAAAACGCATGGTATGAGCTCGATAGTGCCGTTCAATTAACCTCGATTCTGCATCCCATCAAAGAGAGTGAACAGTTACGTAATCCTGTATTCAAGGTAATGACTGAACCTTACGCGACCACATTGGATCTAGAGTCGGTTGCCGAGCAGGAACAAACTGATGTTATTAAAGCTCGCGAGTCGTTTGGTATTTTGTATCGAGAGAATTTCACCTTAAGCGAAACCGATATTTTGCAACCAACGTTAGCGGGTGCCCTCTTTGCTTACGATACAGACGGGAACAGCTGCATCGCCACTCAACTCAAACAAAAAGCGCAAACAACACAAAGCCAATATGACAATGTCGCCACGCTGTGGTTTGAGCGCTATCTGCATTGTTTGATTCCGGGCGTCTTTAACTACTACTTCAAACATGGGGTTGCGTTTGAACCGCACTTACAAAATACGTTGATTGGATTTGAAAAAGGCATGCCTTGCTGTGTATGGATTCGAGACTTAGAAGGTACCAAGCTACTACGCGAGTTTTGGCCATCAGAAACACTTCAGCAACTTTCAGAGCGTGCTCGTCAATCGGTGTACTACAGCCGTGAGCAAGGTTGGAACCGTATTGGCTATTGCACCTTCATTAACAATATCAGCGAGGCCATTTTCTTTATCGCTGAGGGTAACTCGGCACTTGAGAATACGTTATGGGGAACTTTAAAAGACGCTATCGTCCGCTGGCAGTCTATCAATGGCCAGCAACCCGAACTAATGGCATTGCTTAACGATGGTCATTTCCCAAGCAAAAATAACTTCACAACACGTTTGATGCAAAATGCCGATAAAGAGTCCGGTTACACCCAAGTTGCAGCACCGTGGCCAACTCATTCAAAAGGAGTTCACCATGCTTAATTCTCCTCAACTTTCAGCCTCTATCCATCAAGAAATCCAGCAATTGGCCAAGCAACAAACGCAACCATTATGTGCTTATCTTTATGATCTCGATGCATTGGAGCAGCACATTAAACAGATGCGCCATGTATTGCCAAAAAACGTAGAGCTATTTTACGCTGCGAAAGCGAATCCTTCAGAGCCGATACTGCGCACTTTAGCCCCTTATGTTGATGGTTTTGAAGCGGCATCAGGCGGAGAGCTTACACACCTCCACCAGCAACAACTCGACAAACCACTGATCTTTGGTGGCCCGGGGAAAATGCTAAGTGAACTGGAGCAAGCAATTGAACTCGATGTTGATGCGATTCATGTAGAGAGCCTCACTGAGTTACAACGCATTGGTTCTTTAACACAAAAGTTGAATCGACCTGCTTCGATCTTCCTGCGTATGAACATAGACATTGGTGACATCACACTTAGCAAATTAGCCATGGGAGGAAAGCCCACCCCGTTTGGTCTCGATGAGAGTGAGTTAAGTAATGCCTTGATGTACCTACGCGATTTCCCCTTAATAAAGCTGAAAGGCTTTCACTTCCATTTGATGTCACATCAACTCGACGTTGATCGCCACCTCGCCTTGATGCAACGCTATTTCCAAGTGGTCAAAGAGTGGAAAAAAACGTTCTCACTCGATGAGTTGATCATCAACCTCGGTGGAGGTATGGGGATCAATTACCAAAACCCTAAACAACATTTTCCTTGGATGGAGTTCTGCGACAAATTGGAGTTCCTGATTTCCAAGGAACATTTACAAGATTGGAAGCTGCGTTTTGAATGTGGCCGCTACATCTCTGCACCTTGTGGCTATTACGTAATGGAGGTCTTGGATATTAAACAAAATCTTGGCGAGCATTTTGTGATTGCCCGTGGTGGCACGCATCATTTCCGTACTCCGGCAGCGCAAAGCCATGACCACCCTTTTGCAATCGTGAAAAGTAATCAGCAACCCACGATTTCACATCCGATAAACCATGCCACAGCCACGTTGGTTGGACAGCTTTGTACACCAAAAGATGTTCTGGCACGAAATCAACATATCGAGCAAGTCGATATCGGTGACTATGTGGTGTTCACTCTAGCAGGCGCTTATGCTTGGAACATCTCGCATCAAAACTTCTTAATGCATGAACCTCCAGTGTTTCATTATTTCTAAGCGTCCCGCTGTGCTCGATGATTCCTAACTGATAGTTAGAGTTGAAACTCCATAGAGCCAGCTAAAGACACTAAATATAAAAGGCACTCAATAAAAAGGCGTTGGCAAACTCAGGTCTGCTAACGCCTTTCTTCTGTTTATCGTAGCCCTTTTGCCAAACAGCTAAGGTGATTGAACACTCGACTCCCCACTGTGATCGTAATGCAGAACCAAACCGTAGTTAATTGAAATACAAATACTTAGCATTTTTATCGACTACTCAGCGGGATCAAAACATGGACAACAGAATCACCATTTTAGAGTTTCTCAGAGTGTTCGATAGCATTCGCTCCTCGGGCAAGCAATTGGATAGCAAATATCAATTGGGAGAGATGGTAGCGTGGCACGATTACGATGGTTACACCTGTTGGTTGAGCTACAGAGACGTTACGGTAACCCTGATGTTCCACGGCTCATTGAAGATCGAATACGACAAGGCGTCGAACTATGAAGACTTCATCAATCGTTGTTTAGCTATGCTTGAAACTGAGCCTTCACCGTAAACTACCCATAACTAGCGAGTAAATAACGCATCGCTATGGAGAAGCAGTGGAGAAAATCATGAACAGAACCAAATGTAAAACGCTGTTACCCCTTAGGTTAACCACACCTTTACTCCTTCTACTCAGCCTACATTCGTTAAGTCTTAAGGCTGAAGCAATAGGGACAAACATGATCGACTTTACACAAGCTAGTGAGCATCAAAACTGGACAGTAACCAACGACGATGTAATGGGTGGCATCTCAACAGGCGAGCTCATTTATCTTGATAATATGAGTCGATTTAGGGGCGAGCTATCGTTAGAAAACAATGGGGGGTTCAGTTCTGTAAAGCGCTCCATTGAATCACCTACCCATGAAATAGATAGCGTAGAACTAGTATTCGTTGGTGATGGTCGCACCTACCAACTGAGGTTCACAACATCGAAGGATGGCAATCGAGTTCAATACAAACACGATTTCGATACGATGAAGGGAAAGCAGTTTAACAAGGCGTTCCACTTCGATGATTTTCAAGCGGTGTTCAGAGGTCGGCTACTGAGCGATGCGCCGGAACTTAAGGCACAAGACATCAAACAAATCGGCTTTTTGATTGCAGACAAACAGCCCTCGTTTTTTGAGCTAGACCTAATACAGCTTCACTTCAAAACATCGAAATCTATCACATCACCAGAAGCTGACTAAACTGAAAACAAACAAAAGCCCCTGATACCTTTTGACTAGCAATCAGATATCAGGGGCTTCTTCTATTTAAACCGTCAACAATTCAAAACAACGGCGGATTAAAACATCAGCAATTAGTATTTGATAGCTGTTTTACCAATCGAGGCACTGCTTTCAATACGTTGGTGTGCATCTTTGATTGTATCCACACTAAAGCCATTTAGGGTCGTGGTTAGCGTCGTTTTAATACGTCCCGCATCAATCAGGTTCGCAGCTTGGAATAAGATGTCTTGCTGCTTCTGGATATCTTCAGTGTTAAACAGTGAACGTGTAAACATCAGTTCCCAAACAAAGCCTGCTGATTTACCTTGCAGCGCTGATAAGTCAATGCCACCGTCAAACTCTACGATCGAACTGATCATGCCTTGCGGTGCAATCAGCTCAACCATCGCATCCCAGTGCCCTTTGGTATCCGCAACATTGAAAATGTAGTCGACATGTTGAATGCCTTGCTCTCGCACAGACTCGACAAGGTTACGGTGGTTCACCACATGATCCGCCCCCATATCCCTTACCCACTGCTCCGTTGCAGGCCTTGAAGCTGTTGCGATAACATTTAAGTTGGTCAGTTGCTTAGCCAGTTGAATCGTAATTGAACCTACACCGCCTGCTCCACCAATGATCAGGATAGACTTTTTCTCTTCAGGACGAACACGCAGGCGGTCAAACAACGCTTCCCATGCCGTAAGCGTTGCTAGAGGCATAACGGCTGCAGCTTCATCAGAAAGGCTCTTCGGCGCTTTAGCGGTAATACGGTAGTCCACAGCTTGGTATTCGGCATTAGCGCCCATACGAGTTACGTCACCTGCATAGTAGACACGGTCACCGACTTCGAAGCCTTCAACGTCAGCACCTTTGCCAACAACTTCACCGACTGCGTCATAACCCAAGACTTTTGGTTGTTCGAGTGTTTTGTCTTTGGCACTACGAATACGAATTTTTGCGTCAGCAGGGTTAATCGAAGTCGCGCTTACTTTTACCAGCAAGTCATTATTTTTTAGTGCTGGCAGACTCGTTTCAAACTCAAATAAACTGTCTTGCTCTGTAATCGCAAGTGATTGAGTAAATCCGATAGCTTTCATTTTTGATGGTACTGACATTGTGCTTTCTCCTTGAATTAGACGAGTTAATCTTAGTCAATTCTCACTCTAGATAAACCGCCTAATATTTGAATAATTCTCAAATAATTTTTGATAATGGTGTTACCGCTATCTGGGTAATGCAGACATCTAACTACATTGCCAACGGCTTAGAGGTTAAATAAGGCCGTTCTCAATCAACCAATCATGTGTCACTTGATCTTGTGGTTTACCTTCACGGCAAACTTTGTAATCCAGATCTGCGATGATGTCGTTCGAGAAGCGTAGGGAGTCCAACTTCTGAATCTGTTGTTCGCTGAACAGATGCTTCTTGTCGTCTCTTAAAAGAAGCACTGCTCTGTCCACAATTCCAAGTAGGCCTTTTGGTTCTTTGAGTTCACGAATATCGTAACGATAGTGCAAAAACTGAGGTTTCCACAGTGGCACTACCACCCACTCTTTGTTTGCGACCGCACTTTCAAAGGCACTGAAACAATCGTCTTCACTGCCAGGAAAGAACTGGTAGCCGGCATCGCTCAGGCCATAGTCTTTCATCACCTGGATAGAGAAGCGTGTGATGCCAGCGCCGGGGTTGATACCTTGGATGGTCGAGTTCATTTTCTCGACCACTTCGGCTTTTAATAAATCAGAGACTTCAGAAACCGCCGCTTCAGGCACATAGTCTGGTAAACCCCACAAGGCATAAGGTTCATAATGAAGCCCAAGCTCGATAAGCGGCTCAACTTCTTCAACGCCAGCTTTGTAGATACCGTGACTTGATGGCAACCACGCAGAAGAAAGCATATCCACTTGGCCTGTTTTCAGCTTTTCAAAGTTCTCCTGATGTGGAGAGAAAATGCGCTCTACCTCAAAGCCCATGGCTTTCAATACATTGGCAGCCAATGATGCAGTCGTACGGTGGAACGACAAATCCGTTACACCCATTATGATTTTCTTAGTCATCTTGTCCCCCTAGATCGTAGGCTTCGTTCATACAGTGTGTACTGAGCTACGTTGTCGATAGGGGAAATGATAGTGAGAAAATTACTAATGAAAAACAGCCTCATATTTGAATTATTATCAAATTAGTTTTGACAATTAAGTGTTTGAAGCTAACTTAGAAGCGATAATTAGAGATAACCCATCTGCAGATTGTGATGGGGAAATATTCCAACACCATGTTTAGAACATAATTCAATACAGGTAGATAACATGCTTCTTGAAGACTTACAGGTCATTTTGAAAGTGGCGGAATTTCGCAGTATTACTGCAGCAGCCACCAACCTAGACATGCGTACGGCTACCGCAAGCGCTGCCGTCAAACGTGTTGAAGCGGCACTGGGGGCGGAGTTGTTTGTAAGAACCACGCGCCACCTAAGGCTCTCTTCAGCAGGTGAACGCTATTTACCTGAGTGTGAACAAGCCTTAAAAATGTTGGAGCAAGCGAAGCTCAACATGCGCGAAGAGCTCGGTATTGTTGATGGTGAAATTCGAATTGCGCTTTCATCGGATCTAGGACGCAACCTAATCACGCCTTGGCTTGATGAGTTCTTGCTTGAATACCCAAAGGCGACGCTTCGTACTAGCATCAGCGATAGTAATATCGACTTCTACCGAGATTCCGTCGATATGGCACTGCGTTACGGTTCCCCTACCGATGCGAACATGTATGGTTTCAAGATATGCGATGTGCCGAGGATATTGTGTGCGGCTCCTGAATACTTGGCTGAAATGGGCACACCAAAACACCCGAGTGACTTAGCTCAGCACAATGGTTTGCTTTACCAACTTCATGACATATTGCAAGACGAGTGGGTGTTTAACGACGGTACTCAAGATCATAAAGTGAAACTAAAAGGAAATCGCGCTTCGAACGACGCAGACCTTGTAAGACGTTGGTGTATCGCAAGTAAAGGAGTGGCAATAAAATCTTGCCTAGACATGTCACGTCATCTGCTTTCAGGCGAAGTGGTTAAAGTCATGCCTGAGTTTAAGCCCACCCCTACCGAGCTGTGGTTAGTGTGTCCAAGTCGTCAATCCATCACCCCTACGGTGCGACTACTGAGAGATCTGTTCCGCGATAAAACTGCGGAGATCCTTTCGCAACTTAGTGAGCAAGGCATTATAGAAAGTAAAATATCATAGGATCTAATGCAGCTTAGAGATAAGAAATAGAGATACAAAAAAGCGTTAGCGAACTTCAATTCGCTAACGCCTTTAATCATTTGAACATCATATGGGTATGATGAACATACTAACTTTATTGCAAGTACTTGGTTTAATAACCTTAATACAAGAGTTTAGTTTGACTCGTCTTCAACAACGTCACAACCTGCACAGCACTGAAGAGCAATTTCATGTTCGAAGGTGATGGTGTCTTCGCCTTCTTCTAGTAGCTCTGCGATTTCATCCGCGACTTCTTTCTCATCATCCGCTTCAATTTCGCTTACTAGCTCTTCTTCTGAATAACCGAAGAAGTTAAGCAATAGGTACTCACGAGCTTCCTCTTTAGTACATACCACATTTGCTGAAAGATCAGGTGTAATCTCACCTTGCGCAAGCGTCGCTGTCAGTTGAGCTATCACGTCTTCTTTCATCGCAGGCGTTAACCAACCAAGATCAGTACTTACCGTCGTTTTTTTACAGTCGAAGCAAGGCAGTTGATGAAAATAGTATTGAAAGGTAGTCATAAGTAATTTCTTCTTTAAATGTTGTATAGCGAGATTATGCGCGTTTTGTAGCAAAATACTATCTCAATCACAACCTAAGGCTGGTTCGAACTGAATATTTGTACCAAGCACAAAGCACCATGATGACTACTGATAAATTTAAGGCCTCGTTCACTAGGGACATCATCTCATTACGACGAAGTTTGCGAAGTCTTGCTTGCTCCACGCGACTTAGCTTTATAATTGTGTAACCAGCAACAAAACAACCCGATGCACAGACCCCAAAATGCACTGCCGATCCCCAGTAAATTGGTGCCAGAAGCAGTGAATAAAAAAGTAAGCAGTGCGGGTTCTCGGTAATGACTGTCTGCCATTGATACCGCAAGGCAATTCATCAAGGTCGGCATCACCGCTAAGCCAGCAACCGCAATGACAATCTCGGAGGGCACAGCGCTAAACAGCGACACAAATGACATCCCCATCACACCAGCTAACAAGTAAAACCCGCCCATACAGATCCCCGCCATGTAACGTGTCTTTGGATTGCCATCCGCATTCGGCCCCATGCAAATAGCGCCCGTAATCGCTGCAAGGTTATACGCAAAGCCACCAAACGGTGCGAAGATCAAACCTGTCACCCCGGTGGTGGTAATGATCTTCGATGAATCGACTTGGTATCCGTTCGCTTTTAGAACCGCAAATCCCGGTAAGTTCTGTGAAGCCATCGTCACTATAAACAATGGAATTCCTACACTGAACAACGAAAAGAACTCAAAATCGGGCGTAATGAACACTGGGGTCGTTAATCCCATAGTCACCTGACTAACATCGAGTTTGCCAAACCCCACACACATGACCAATGCGATGATGAAAATGCTTGGGATCAGTAAATTTCCTAACCGCGCTTTCGCCAGAATAAATACGGCGAGCATGACCGCTACGACTTGTGCCTCTTCCATTAACGACGTGAATAAACCCAAGCCGAATTGCAATAGAATCCCCGCGAGCATCGCAGAGGCAATCGAGGTTGGGATCTGCTTTAGGACTTTCTCAAATATCCCCGCTAATCCAACTAACGTGATCAACATCGAACTGCACAAAAACACGGCCACTGCCTGATTCATTGTCAGCCCTTCCAGAGACGTGATTAGCAACGCTGCTCCAGGCGTCGACCACGCTGTAACCACTGGCTTCTTGTAGTAAAACGAGAGCAGTATTGTGGTTGTCCCCATGCCAATACCCAACGCCCAAAACCATGACGCCACTTGTTCTTCAGTTGCTCCAGCACTCATTGCCGCTTGGAAAATAATCGCCGCGGCGCTCGCATAACCAATGAAAACAGCGATAAAGCCGGTACTGACGTGAGAAAATTTTAGCTTAGTCATGTTAATCTCTTCCTGCGTGCGTTATAACGTCCATAGACTGAACTTAGCACCCGTGCGCTATAACGCACAACTAATTTTTGAAAAACTTGTAGAGAAAATATGCAAACAGAAATTAAAGTCGGCGTTAACTTGAAACGCCTTCGCCAAGAAAAAGGCTGGAGCTTAGACAAAACAGCGAAAGCAACAGGCGTGAGTAAAGCAATGTTAGGACAAATTGAACGTGGAGAATCAAGCCCGACAGTAGCTAAGCTCTGGCAGATAGCTTCTGGGTTCGAGGTGTCACTTTCAAGCTTTATCGCGGCTAGCCCAAACAGTGAACTGACGAGTTTATTCAGAGATGCAAACGAACTAAGGCATGAGGAATACAACATTGGTTTTTTCGTCAGTTTGTTGTTTCCTTTTGAAGAAGCACTAGGGTTTGAAATATTCGAACTCACCCTAGTCCCCGATTACCAACATGAATCCGCCCCACATAACGCAGGCGTCACTGAGCACATCTTATGTATTTCAGGAGAGATGGCCGTGATGTTTGATGGTGGGTGGCATACGTTACGAGCAGGGCAAGCCGTTCGCTTCAATGCTAACCAAAACCATGGCTACAAAAATATCGGTGAAGGAAATGCCGTATTTCATAATGTGATTCACTACCCTAATAACAAGCAATAGTGCCGGATTTGGTGATAACGGCTATAACCGGATGTTTAGCGCTAACGGATGTCCATCACTAACGAAAGAGCAGGCATCCCACTGGCAGTATTCACTTAGAACAGCTATACGTTGACGACCATGCTGCCATCTTCTGCTTGATAACGAGCCCATAGTTGAGAAAGGTTTTCTTTATTAAGCTGTATCTCTTTTTCTTTCAGAAACGCTTCGTTGTGCAGCTTCGAATACGAGCGCTCAGCAAGGTCACAGCTAAATGTAACGATGGTTTTCCCTTTCCCCATTCTAGCTGCAGCGTATAGTGCACCTGCTACGTTTAACGACGAACTGCTTCCTAGAAGAATACCGTCATGTTCCGCAACAAGGCGGGATATCGTCACCAAATCCTGATCGGGCAGCGTGATTGCACGATTGATGTTTGCCTGCCTGAAATTTTCAACCGTCCGCATGATCCCTATGCCTTCCGTGAACGAACTTCCCGTTGATTGATAGTGTCCATTACGTAGAAACGAATAAATGCCGGACCCATTTGGGTCAACTAACCAAGTTTCGAGGTTGGGTTGCTGCTCAGATAGATAGTGGGAGTTTCCGGCAATGGTTCCACCAGTCCCCACCACTGAAACTAGAGCATCAATATTTCCCTGTGTTTGATGCCAGATCTCAGGTCCAGTATTTAAATAGTGCGCTCGATAATTACTAAGATTTTCGAACTGATCTGCCCACCAATAATCTTCATTTTCGACACCGATCCGTTTAGCCGTGTGGTAAAAGTGTTCAGGGTTTGCAAAAGGACAAGGGTCGACCAATAACAGTTCAGCGTTATAAAGCGAGATCATGCGCTCTTTCTCTTGTGCCTGCCCTTTTGGCATCACCACCAACATTTTGTAACCAAGGGATTTAGCGACTAGAGCAAGGCCGATCCCCGTATTTCCTGCGGTACCTTCAACGATTGTCATTCCCGGCTTAAGCTTACCGGCTTCTACTGCATCCATAACCAACTGAAGTGCCGCTCTATCTTTAATCGAACCACCCGGGTTCTGGTGTTCGCACTTAATAAGAATCTCACAACCTGATATCTCTGAAAGGCTGTTGATTCTAACAAGATCGGTATCGCCGATGAGTTCACTAAGATTGTTTGCAATGTGGGCAGATGACATCGCGACTCCATTTATTTATTGAGGATGAGTTTGTTGATCGATTGATCTGTCGATGATCATAAGCGTAGCTCTGAGGTCTGCTTAGTCAAGGAGTGGCGGAATTGAAAAGACTCTCATTTTCCAAATAACAATTATAATTAGGGGTGATCGAATAGACTGAGGGTAAAAAAATGTTTCTAAAAGAGAAAAAGAGCGGTGACCTCGTAGATGTAACTGAAATGACCAAATTAACCAACTTATTTCAGGACAGTATCGAAGGTCGGTTTCAAGCTGGCGAAGAACAGCAAGACCCTGAGATGTTTAAAAAGTCCGAACTGGTGTTTATGTCAGGTGAAGAGTTACCTCGATGCTGGACAGATCCAAACTACCGCTCAGAGGTTAAATAACCTTAACTCTTCCAGAGTACCAAGTGAGTTGTAATTGAAACTCTGTTCTAAAAGCGTTTGACCATGTGGGCTATTCCCTCTGTTAAAGCGTTCAGATGC
Source organism: Vibrio splendidus (assembly GCF_024347615.1). Taxonomy (NCBI): domain Bacteria; kingdom Pseudomonadati; phylum Pseudomonadota; class Gammaproteobacteria; order Vibrionales; family Vibrionaceae; genus Vibrio; species Vibrio splendidus. The sequence continues at coordinate 1,029,707 of NZ_AP025509.1, forward strand.
ATCTTTACTAAACACAAAAAAGCGAGCCACTTAGGCTCGCTTTTCAATTGTTTCTTAAGCAGTTGCTTCGATTACAGAAGTTCTACCGACTGTTGAGCAATAACGAACTCTTCGTTAGTTGGGATAACCATTGCTACAGCGTCTAGCATTTCTGATTTAGCGATGATGCCTTCAGCGCCAAAACGAGCGGCTTCATTGCCTGCTACGTCTTCAACAAAACCAAGAATCTTAAGGTTGTTTAGGATTTCACGACGAATTGGTAGAGAGTTCTCACCGATACCACCAGTGAAGATGATGCCGTCTAAAGAATCTAGCGTTGCAAGGTAAGAAGCAACGTATTTAGCTACGCGGTAAGTAAACACCTCAAAAGCCAGTTTCGCGCCTTCGTGGCCCTCTTCCATTGCTTCTAAAATGCCACGAGCATCGCTCGTAAGACCAGACACGCCTAGGAAGCCAGACTCCTTGTTTAGAGAGTTGAATACTTGCTCTTGTGACCAACCTTTCTTAAGTAGGTACTCGATGATACCTGGGTCTAAGTCACCACAACGTGTGCCCATCATAAGGCCAGAAAGCGGTGTGAAGCCCATTGATGTATCAACACTGTTACCATCTTTGATAGCACATACTGAAGCGCCGTTACCTAGGTGAACAGAGATGAAGCTAGATTCTTCAACTGGCTTGTTGACCATCTTCGCTGCTTCACGGCTAACGAAGTAGTGGCTAGTACCGTGGAAACCGTAACGACGAACGCCAAAGTCTGTGTATAGCTCTTTTGCGATTGCACCCGTAAATGCACGTTGTGGCATTGTTTGGTGGAAAGCAGTATCAAACACAGCGAACTGAGGTAGAGAAGGGAAAGCTTCAATCGCAGCACGGATACCAATAGCACCTGCTGGGTTATGAAGTGGAGCTAGATCAGACAGGCTTTCAATTTCATTCGTTACTTCTTCTGTAATACGAACAGTCTGAGTGAACTTTTCACCACCATGAACGATACGGTGACCGATAGCTACGATATCTGCAGTAAAGCCTAGGTCTTCCATCAAGCCTACCAACTTGCCAATGGCAATTTTGTGGTGGTTACCCTCACCTTGAATAGCAATTTCTGTTTTCTGACCTTGATACTTCCAGCTCATGCGAGCATCTTCAAGACCAAAACACTCCCCTAAGCCACTTAATACTGCGTCGCCAGAAACAGAATCGATGACAGCAAATTTAAGGGAAGAACTACCCGAGTTAATAACCAGAACAAACGAATTAGACATTGGATATGGATCCTGTTTCAGTACGAATTTAGTGAAGTTTGCGCTTCAATTTTAGTTAAGTCTATTATTCAATAATTTTTGAATCTTTCAACTTTTGTTTTGCAAAAACCACCAAATGAACACAATTAAGTTGATCTTAGTCATCAGTTTATTTCTTTCGAGAACAAAAATTAAAAAATAGTTGAATTAGATGACGTAAATGCACTTATGAAACTGATAGATTCATACAAACCACATTGAGAGCAAAGTCATCTTGGATTGAAATCTTATCCAAGAGACCAATTCATAAATTAAGTCCATAAAGCCAAAAAACAAGCTAGCGTTCTACACTGCGACTTAAAAAATACAGCACGACACTTTAATATAGAGCTGTTGATTGCCAATACCCGCTAATAGACTTTAAGGCGTTTAACTTCATCTCAGCATTTCAAGAGCTCACTTATTCGGATCGAACGGTTGAGCAGTTCTTACTTCAAAGTCTGTTTTCATTTTCATTATAGCTGTGCACTTCTTTTATACATCGCTCGACTCCCATACCTCCAGACTAAACACGCTACACGGCGCTTTACGCACATCTCACTGTTGCAGCCTTATGATGCGAGGCACTATCTTAATCAGGGCTTAGAACGTGCTACAGGCGTGAAGAATAAAATAGCGGGCACAAAAAAGCCGAGCATTATGCTCGGCTTTTAAATTCACTGTTTAAGCTATTCGTCTATAAGCACTTGGCTTGTAAATTTCAACTTAAACCAAAGGTTGATTAACCTTCGCTGCGCTCTGGACGACGACCGCGGTTGCCGCCATTGCCAGCTGCTGCGTTGCCATGGCCACGTTCGCCACGGTGGTTACCACGGTGATCACCACCACGGTTACGGTCAAAGCGACGTTCGCCATCACGACCACCAGCAGAGTTACCATCACGTGCGCCGTCACGGTTACCACGGTAGCCACCACGACCGCCATTGCCACCTTCACGGTTACCACCTTCGCGATTACCGCCTTCACGGTTACCACGGTAGCCGCCGCCATCACGACCGCCACGGTTGCCATCACGACCGCCACGGTTGCCATCACGACCGCCGCCGCCACGACGAGGCTCACGGAAGTCGTTGAAATCAACAACTACAGCGCCAGCTTCTTTTTGACGAATGCGAAGTTTGCTTAGCTTACCAGCAGTTTCAGAGTTCATTGCTTTTGGCAGTTGAACGTAAGTAGAACCTTGGTCTAGCTTGATAGCACCGATAGAACCTTTAGTTAGGCCTAGTTCGTTTGCTAGTGCGCCAACGATGTCTTTAACCTGAACGCCTTGCTCACGGCCAACTTGTAATTGGTACGTATCCCAATCTTGAGTATTGAAGTTACGACCACCACCGTCACGGCCATTGTCACGATCTTCACGACGCTCTTTGCGACGGTTCTTATCACGCTCAATAGCAGCGATCATTGGGTCTTCGCCAACGTAGAATAGTGGGCTCTTACCTTGCTGACGCTTAAGAAGCATTGCAGCTAGAGTAGCAGCATCAACTTCTAGAGATTCTTGTAGTGTAGAGATTAAACCTGCGAAGTTTTCTAGAGCTTTGCTCTCTTTCTCAGTTTCAAGCTCAGCACCAAGCTTAGCAACACGTGCAGCAGCAACTTCGTCACGTTGTGGAAGTTGGATTTCTTCCATTTGAGACTTAGTTACACGCTCGATTGTGCGAAGCATACGGATTTGGTTAGTGCGAACTAGTAGGATCGCTTTACCTTTACGTCCAGCACGGCCAGTACGGCCAATACGGTGGATGTAAGATTCAACATCGAATGGGATGTCGTAGTTAAATACGTGAGTGATACGTGGAACATCAAGACCACGTGCTACAACGTCAGTTGCAACTAGGATATCGATAACACCTTGTTTGATGTGATCAACAGTGCGCTCACGTAGAGACTGAGGAATATCACCGTGCAATGCAGCAGCTTTAAAGCCACGTGCAGATAGCCAATCAGCTAGACGCTCAGTGTCTTGACGAGTACGTACGAATACGATTGACGCGTCAGTTTCTTCAGTTTCAAGAAGACGAGACATTGCTTCGTCTTTCTCTACGCCTTTAACAACCCAGTAATTTTGAGCTACTTTGTCAACTGTGTGGTTAGTACCAGCAACGTCAACTCTAGCCGGGTTACGTAGGTAACGGTCAACAATAGTCTTAACCATTGGAGGCATAGTTGCAGAGAAAAGTACGCGTTGTGCAGTTTCTGGAGCTTGCTCAAGAATCCAAGTAACGTCATCTACAAAGCCCATTTTCAGCATTTCATCTGCTTCATCAAGAACAAATGTATGCGCTTCATCTAGGTGTAGACGGTCACGAGTTAGTAAGTCTTTAACACGACCTGGAGTACCAACAACAATGTGAGCACCGCGGCTTAGAGCACGCATTTGGTCAACAATTGAAGCACCACCGTAGATTTCAAGAACTTTAAGACCGTTGATGTCACGACCTAAGTTTTTGATTTCCGCAGCAACTTGAATCGCTAGCTCACGAGTAGGAGCCATGATGATTGCTTGTGGTTTGTGTTGGTTCAGGTTGATTTTGTTAAGTAAAGGCAGAGAGAATGCTGCTGTTTTACCAGTACCAGTCTGTGCTTTACCTAGTGCGTCACGGCCTTCAAGAAGAAGAGGAATAGCTGCTGCTTGGATTGGAGTCGGAGAAACGAAACCCATGCTATCAAGAGCTGAAAGAATGTTATCGTTAAGGGCTAATTCATTAAATTGAATTACAGATTCGGACATTGGGATCCCACTATATATAAGTAAACAAAAGGTCCCGGGAGCTCTATCAATTCCAATACTGATCCAATCAGATACTGATTCCATTCAGAGTTACGAAGCAGTAATAAAACACTTCAAGCCATTAGGGACGTCTAAGGGAGGCGGATTATTCCCTAAATGCATAAAAAAATCCAGAAAAAATTGAAATACATCACATATTTTTCGCTTTTACATCAATACTGGTTATCATATCGTCAAAACTTGATGAATATCTCGTCACAGCACCCATCTTCTAGCAAATTGACCTAGTTATATAAGAGGGCAATTAATTAACGCTCACTTCGCCTTTAAGTAGTAATCAAGCCTCGCAATGATTATAGTGTGCTCAATTGTCCTCGATAGATAAAAGTCAAAATGTTTCAAGATAATCCTCTACTCGCTCAACTCAAACAGCAAATCCAAGAAACCCTCCCTAAAAAGGAAGGTACAATCAAAGCCACTGAAAAAGGGTTTGGTTTTCTCGAAGTCGATAACAAGACCAGTTTCTTTATCCCACCGCCATACATGAAGAAATGTGTGCACGGTGACAAAGTTATTGCCATCATTCGCACCGAGAAAGATCGCGAAGTAGCAGAGCCTGAGGAATTGATCGAACAGGGTCTTACTCGTTTTATTGCTCGAGTGAAGTTGTTTAAAGGTCGTTTGAACGTAGTTCCTGATCACCCGCAACTGAAAAAGCTGCAACTTAAAGCGAAAGCAAAGAAGGGTCTAAACCCTGAAACGCTAAAAGAAGGTGACTGGGTTGTTGCTCATATCGTTCAACACCCGTTAAAAGGTGACAACGGATTCTTGGCTCAAATCTCTGAAAAAATCACAGATGCTGACGACAAGATCGCACCTTGGTGGGTAACGCTGGCACAAAACGACCTACCAAACAGCGAACCTGAAGGCATTGACGACTGGCAGATCAAAGACGACGCTGATCTTGAACGTATCGACATGACACACGTCCCTTTTGTGACCATTGATGGTGAAAGCACAAAAGATATGGATGATGCGCTTTACGCGAAGAAGAAAGAGAACGGTGATTTTGAACTGACTATCGCGATTGCAGATCCTACCGCTTACATCTCTCCAGATGATGTGATGGATAAAGTGGCTCGTGAGCGCGGTTTCACTATTTACCTGCCTGGCCGTAACATTCCTATGTTACCTCGTGATCTAGCTGACAACTTATGTTCACTAATAGAGAACGAAGTTCGCCCGGCACTTTGCTGCACAGTAACAGTATCTAAAGAAGGTGTTATCGGTGATGACATTAACTTCTTCGCTGCGAACATCAAATCTCACGCTCGTCTTGCTTACGACCACGTATCAGACTGGCTAGAAACCGGTGCATCAGACAAATGGCAACCATCAGAAGAGATCGCTGCGATTGTTTCTGACCTTCACCAATTTGCACAAGCACGTTCAGCATGGCGCTCAACAAACGCTGTAGTGTTCCCAGATCGCCCTGACTACCGCTTTGAACTAAGCGAAGACAACGATGTTGTCGCTATCCACGCAGACATGCGTCGCACTGCAAACAAGTTGGTTGAAGAGTCTATGATCAGCGCGAACATCTGTGCAGGTCGAGTATTAAAAGAGAGCTTCAACCAAGGTGTCTTTAACTGTCACTCTGGTTTTAAAGCTGAGAAATTAACAGACGTTCTAGAGCTGGTTAACCCAGAAGCAGAAACACCATTTACAGAAGAGCAGATCGTTTCTCTGGAAGGTTTTGCTACTCTGCGTCGTTGGTTAGGCTCTCTAGACAACAGCTACTACGACAACCGTATTCGTAAATTCCAAGCGTACAGCGAGATCAGCAATGAACCTGCGCCACACTACGCGATGGGGTTAGACATTTACGCAACGTGGACTTCTCCAATTCGTAAATACGGCGACATGATTAACCACCGTATGCTTAAAGCACACATCTTAGGTAAAGCGCCAATTCAAACACCAGACGAAACTATTGGTGATGAACTTGCCCTGCACCGCCGTCACCACGGTATGGCTGAGCGCAATGTTGGCGATTGGTTGTACGCTCGTACTCTAGCAAACGCTCCTGTAGAAGAGACTCGCTTCCAAGCAGAGATCTTCGACATTAACCGTGCTGGTATGCGTGTGCGTCTGCTTGAGAATGGTGCAGCTGCATTTATCCCTGGTTCTCTCATTATTGATAATAAAGAGAGAATAGAGTGCAACGGTGATATGGGTACTGTATCTATCGATAAAGAAATGGTATACAAACTGGGAGACGTTTTAGAAGTAGTTCTCTTCGAAGTTAATCAGGAAAACCGTAACTTAGTAGCAAAACCTACTCAAGTATTTGCGGACTTGCCTAGCGAGCCTGAAACGACAAACGAAACCGAAGCTTAAGAACTTTAACGGGTACGGCTTTCAAGGTCAAAGCTTGCAAGGTTAGAGCTTTCAAGGTCAAAAGCTTCAAAGGTTCACTTCTAAAGGCGCTAATTATTAGCGCCTTTTTTGTAAATGTCTCATGCTTAAACAATACTTAAAAAAAATAATCAATAAGCAATCAGTTTACAACGTCAAAGAAGCGCACTATGTCATCAATCACAGTTACTCAATTCAGAAATTTCATTCCCAGGAAACGGGAACGTTACCCCGCCTCTAAAAACGGTATTTTCATCGTTTCTAAAGGCAGTATTTCTTTCGTGCTACCTGATGGGACTGAAGCCTCATTGCAAGCCGGAGATTTTACTCTTTACAATTCTGGTCAGATTAAAGACATCACCGTTGACACTGAGAATGGCGAATTCAGCGCAACCTGTGTAGATTTTGATTTGGCTATTTTTCAGAAATTCATTAATCAGTTTAGCGACCTAGAACCCACTCGAGTCCCAGATAAATACATTAAGTTTAATCAAACTGATACCGAAATCTGCCAATTGAAAGAACTCATCATGTCGCTCGTTCATTCATCGACTCAGAATGACTACGCACTCACTCAATTGGGTTTAGGTTTGCTCTCTCTAATGGTCGAGCAGCACCCTGCTCTGTTAGTTATTATTGCCCGAGCGTCAAGGTTAACCGTGACGCAAAAGGTCATTCATTACATTGAACAGAACATTGAAAATAATATCTCACTCGATACCCTAGCCAGCTATATGGGGATGTCACCAGCCACACTTAAGCGCCGTTTATCAGCCGAAGACCTTTCCTTTTCAAATCTATTAAAGATAAAGCGAATTGCCCACGCAGCGACACAGCTCAGAACATCGAATAAATCTATTACTCAAATCGCTTATGAATCTGGATTTAAAAGCGCGGCACACTTCAGTACAGCCTTTAAAACCTATCATGGCAAGACTCCAAAAGACTTCCGCTCTTTGGTTGCACAGTCTTAGAAAGTACAGGTGCAGGTAAAAGTATAAATCTGAAATGTGTTGGTGGGAATGTACGAAGGTCGTTCGTTTTTGGTATCAAACCACCAGCGAACGCCTAAGTAAAATGGTCACGACCAGAAGTAAGATTTAGGGTCTTTTTCTATTTCAGCCAAAATAGCATCAAGATCCTTGGATTGAGGAAGGTAAGGGTAAGGTCCCCAATTTACAGAGTCGGTTTCCGCATTATCTTCAAGTGGCACCATCACCAACCAGCAAGATAACGACTCATCAAAGGTAACGCAGGCGATCTCGTTGGTATAATCACTATGAGATGAGTCGAGTAGATAATGCGCCTGAGAAAACAGCACACCACCTTCACACTCTTCATAAAGGGATTTGCCTAGCTCTACAGGTAAACTACGATTTCGTGAAGTACAGAGCCTCTCAGCTCCAATTAAAAGACGATTCAGTTCTATATGAATAACGGACATAACACCCCTTGTAACTTCATAGAAACTTCTAAGTAGTGAATTCCTCTACTTAGCTTAGGACTCAACGATCATTTTAGCGAACAAGTGCAAACAAAATACCCGCCCTGCTCCCAGAAACGAATCCTTCTTCAGTAAACACATTCTAAAAGGGTAAAGCCGTCTAAATTTCATTAACCAGTGCCATTTTGGCAGCCAGACTGTCTTTCACTCACCAGATTAACTGCTATAACGTATCCGTATAGAATTTCACAAAAGTGTCATATAACCGACCTATCATAGCCAACAAATGTTATTAACTAGGAGTTGTTTATGTTACGAGTCGCGCTTGCCTCTCTTTTATCCTTAGCCCTGTCTTCTCAAGCTGCTTTAGCACAAGAAACCACTATTTCGGGCTCCACTTCAGTATCACGAGTGATGGATGTATTAGCTGAGGAGTACAACAAGACTCACCCTGATAACTATATTGCGGTTCAGGGCATCGGTTCTACAGCGGGTATTACCATGGTTAACAAAGGTGTCTCTGATATCGGTATGAGCTCGCGTTATTTAACCGACCGCGAACAGGACGAGAAGTTGAAGGTGTTTCCAATTGCCTTTGACGGCCTAGCTGTCGTAACTAACCGCTCGAACGCTGTAAGCAACGTTACACGTGAGCAGCTGTTCGATATCTACAAAGGCAAAATTACGAACTGGAAAGCCGTGGGTGGTGCGGATCAGCCTATCGCAGTTGTAACTCGCGAAGCGTCTTCTGGTTCACGCTATAGCTTCGAAAGCTTGCTTGGTTTAACGAAAATCATTAATGACCGTCTAGTGTCTGACATCAACCCAAATAACCTGGTTGTAAGCAGCAACAGCATGGTTAAAACGATTGTTAACCATAACCCACACGCGATTGGATTTATCTCTGTTGGTTCTATCGACCGTTCGATTAAGGCCATTACCTTTGAAGGCGTAGAGCCAACATCTAAGAACATTGCTAACCACAGCTATGAATTGGCTCGCCCATTCTTGTTGCTACACAAAACTGAATCAGTTTCTGACGAGAGCAAAGATTTCATCAAGTTCGTGAAGTCAAAGCAAGGGCAAGATCTTATCGAAGAGTACGGCTACACACGTATTAAGTAGCTTACTGCGTCTAAACTAACTAACCGCGTATTAATTAGCAAAACACGCATTAAGTAATTACACACGTACTAAATAGCGACATACACATTAAGTCAGCAAAATGCTTTTCGTGATGTTGTTACCAACGCTAGAGATGTCGATTTGATATGGCACAAACAAAAAGAGAGAGCCTTAAGCTCTCTCTTTTTTTGAATCTATAATCTTCGCTTAAAAGCAGTTCCACTTATAAAAAGCTCTAGAAGTGAAGTTGGATCACTGAAACGATCACAGCGCCAGGACGACGAATACCTTCGATTTCTACGCGAATTTCGCGTTCAATCTCTAGGCCTTTCTTAATTGGCGTTACTTTTGTTAGCGTACTTTTAGCACGAACGTTACTGCCCGATTTGACAGGATATGGGAAACGTACTTGGTTAAGACCAATGTTTACAACCATCTTCGCTGTTGGGAATTGAGACTTATCAGGATCAACACTGTCAGTCAGTCTAGGAAGCAGAGACAAAGTCAAAAAGCCATGTGCGATGGTTGTTTTGAACGGAGAATCTGTTTCAGCCTTAGAAGGTTCAGTATGGATCCATTGCATATCTTCAGTAACAAGGCCGAACTGGTTAATACGATCTTGACTAACATTGATCCAGTCGCCAGTATGAATAACTTCACCGATCTGCTGATTAAGCTCATCAAACACAAGCTGTGCTTCTCGCGTTAATACGAGCGGCTGTTCTATTGGCATCTCTGGTGCATCTTCATTTACAGCTGGTTTGTGGTGATCACGAACCCAAGCAAAGAAATGGCTATTTTGCGTACGATTCAGAAAGTCACCCCAGTAATCTCTAAGAGCTGGAGACATCCATTGCATAAACTCTGAGTGTTGCGAAGACACGCTATCGCCTCGGTGTTTAAATAAATCAATGACTTTCATAAGAACCTCAATGCACAAAAAATTTCAATATAACTAGGTAATTTTGAAACACTTCACACTATTGTGCAAATGTTTTCGAGCATACACTCGTTAGCTGAACACTGTTATTTCTATATTAAACAGACACTTAATAATAAAACATCATTTTATTACAAAACCCAAATTAGAGTGTTAGCTCCATCACAAAACGAACATTTGATTATATAAATAGCGTTTTTATTCACAAGCGGAATAAAAAAGGCTTAGCGTAATGCTAAGCCTTAGTTTTTACAAGGATTTAAACCTGCAAGGGATTAGCCTTGCAAGGCGTTAATCTGACCGGAGTTAAGTCTCCTATTCGTCATCAAGTGGAATCAACTTAGTCGTGCCACCGTGTGCCTTCTCACGCTTACGTTGCACGAATGCATAGAAGCCTGGGATTAGGAACGTACCCGCTAACAACACACATAGCAGACCGCCGATCAGTGAAATACCCAACGAGTTCTGGCTCACGTGACCTGCGCCCGCTGCAAAGATAAGCGGGAAGATACCTAAGATGAACGACCAAGAGGTCATGTTCACAGCACGGAAACGCAGCGTACCGCCCTTCACTGCCGCATCTTCAATTGATGCGTCTTTCTCTTCACGCTCCACTTTTGCGAACTCTACAATCAAGATTGCGTTCTTCGCGGCCAAGGCTATCAAGAGAACCAAACCAATTTGCGCATAGAGGTTCAACGGTGTGCCTGTTAGATTCAACGCTAAGAAGGAGCCTAAGGTTGCAACCGGTACCACTAAGATAATCGCTATCGGTATTGTCCAACTCTCGTATTGAGCCACCATAAACAGGTAGATGAAGATCAGAGCCAGTGCAAAAGCAAAGATCGCTTGGTTGCCTGCCAATACTTCTTGGTAGGCCATGCCTGTCCATTCGTACTGATAACCCTGAGGTAAGACTTCAGCGGCTACACGTTCCATTGCAGCAATCGCATCACCACTTGAGTAACCCGGCGCTGGTTGGCCTTGAATCACTGCACTGCGGTACATGTTGTAACGCCATGCGACATCTGGTTCGAAGATCTGGTCGTAAGTCACCAATGTACTGAGCGGGATCATCTCGCCATTAGACGAGCGCACGTGGAATCGTTGGAGATCATCCATGCTGCTACGGTGTTCACTGTCAGCTTGCATGGTCACGCGGAAGTTCTTACCAAACATGGTGAAATCGTTCACGTACAGAGAACCTAGGTTACCTTGTAGTGTTTGGAAGATTTCCGACAACGGAATACCAAGTTGCTGCGCTTTCTCACGGTCGATATCGACATAGTAGTGAGGAACGTTGGCACGGAAAGTACTGAACGTATGTGAAATCTCAGGCTGTTTGTTCGCCTCAGCAATCACGTCATTCATTACCATCGCCAGATCAGTACGACTACGACCTAATGTATCTTCTAGAACAAATTCGAAACCAGAAGCAGCACCCATACCCGGAACTGCTGGAGGTCCCATTGCAAACACAATAGCTTGAGGCAGTTCTGTGGCCGCTCGACCATTAATACGTTGTGAGATAGCTTGTGCGGAATGTTGACCATCCAGTGCGTTACGCATATCCCAATCATGCAGTTTGATAAATAGCGACGCGCCATTCGAAGCAGAAGCGCCTGTCATGAATGCGTAGCCGTTTACCAGTGTCACACCATCAACACCCGGCTCTTGCTCAACCATCTCTAGCAACTGCTCAGTCACATCTTCTGTACGAGACAGTGATGCCGCATCAGGAAGCTGGACGTTAACCAACAAAATACCTTTATCTTCTTGAGGTACAAACGCCGTTGACGTCGTTTTCGCGAAGTAAGTAACCGCTGCTAGTGCCACAACAAAGAAGGTAAACAGCAGAACACCTTTTTTCACAAGGAAGCCCGCGATTTGGCCGTATTTGTTAGTAACAGACTCTAAGCCACGGTTGAACGCTTGGTACCAACGAGCTGTGTTGCCACCGCCCTGCTTTAGAACCAGTGAACACAATGCTGGTGACAGCGTTAGAGCATTAATAGAAGAGATAACAACAGCGATACAAATAGTCAGAGCAAACTGACGATACATGATGCCAGTAATACCCGGCAACATCGCCACAGGGATAAACACGGCAAGAAGTACCAGTGTTGATGTAACGATAGGACCCGTTACTTCTTTCATCGCGATCAGTGTTGCTTTACGCGGTGAAATCGTTGGGTCTTTGGCCATCGTCGTATCGACGTTTTCGATAACCAAGATCGCATCATCTACCACGATACCAATCGCCAATATCAAACCAAACAGGGTTACCGTGTTGATGGTAAATCCTGTCATCTGCATGACGGCAAAGGTACCAATCAACGACACCGGAATCGCAACCACAGGAATCAAGGTTGCACGCGCACTACCTAAGAACAGGTACGTCACCGCAATAACCAGCAAGATAGCTTCGATTAGCGTTTTCACTACGCCCTTAATCGACTCTGCAACAAAGACTGTGGTGTCATAACTCGCCTCGTAAGCAACACCTTCAGGGAAGTTAGTACTTAGATTGTCGAGCATCGCCATGACCGCTTTACCACTTTCCAACGCGTTTGCGTCTGACTGAAGTGACAGCGTTACGATTGAAGCGTCTTGTCCTCGGTATTTACCATTGCCATCGTAGAATTTTTTACCTAACTCAACGCGTGCAATGTCTTTTAAGTAAACGGTGGAACCATCTTGATTTGCACGAAGTACAACATTTTCAAACTCATCAGCCGTTTCTAAGCGGCCTTTTGTCACCAAGTTGAACTGTACTTCTTGTGGATTGGCGTATGGTGCGGCACCAATACGACCGGCAGCGACTTGAACATTTTGTTCAGCCAATGCGCCATACACATCAGATGTTGTTAAGTTCAGGTTAGCCATTTTCTCTGGGTCTAACCAAACGCGCATCGAATACTCACCGCCGCCCAACACGTTTACTTCACTAATACCCGACACACGTGCCAGTTGGTCTTTAATGTTTAAGTTTACGTAGTTGATCAGGAACTGGTCGTCATACTCACCATTTGGAGAGTAAAAGTTCAATACCATCAAAAGGTCAGGTGAACGTTTCTTAACCGTTACGCCAACCATTCTAACTTCTTGTGGAAGCTTCGATTCGATTTGGGCGACTCGGTTCTGAACGTTGACCTGAGCCATATCAGCATCAGTACCGACATCAAAGGTCACATTAAGGCTGTATGAACCGTCGTTAGCACTTTTAGAAGACATGTAGATCATATCTTCTACGCCATTCACCGACGTCTCTATGGGGTCAGCTATCGCCTGTTCCACCACTTCAGCACTGGCACCCGTGTAGAATGCCGATACACTGACCGATGGTGGGCTAATTTTTGGATATTCTGCCACTGGTAAGATAGCGAGAGAGATCGCACCCGCCAGCGTTAATATTATGGATATGACAAGGGCAAACTTAGGCCTTTGAATAAAGAAACGACTTAACATAAATAGCCCCCTTACTCAGCTTGTTCAGCAGAAGCTTGAATACGAACGGACATACCATTACGTACACGCTGTAGGCCTTGAGTGATCACCGCGTCGTCTTTCTCTAATCCAGATTGAACAATCACGCCACCTTCAACTTGTCGCCCCATCTCAATATTTCTACGCTCAGCGACTGGTGCAGCTTCGCCTTCAACCAGTACCATTACAAAGTCACCTTCTAGGTCGGTTTGAACTGCACGGCGCGGAATAGTCACAACATCAATAGGTTGTTTCTCACGCAGATCAACACGAACGTGTTGACCAGGAAGCAGTTGCTGATTCGGGTTATCGGCAATCGCACGCATCGCGATCGTACCTGTATTGAGGTTGATACGGTTGCCCAAGAAATCAAGCTGACCTAGATGTTCAAACGCTTCACCATTCTCAAGTATGATCTGAACTTCAACCCCAGCAGAGTCGCTGCTGCCGTCGCCTTCAATGCGATCCATCCCTAACTCAATACGCTCACGCTCACTGATGCTGAACGACGCATGGATTGGGTCTAGGCTAACCAACGTAGTTAATACACCTGAAGACGGCGAAACCAGATCACCAGTACTCACTTTGGTGTCGCTGATTCTTCCAGAAAAAGGCGCGGTAATTTGGGTATGAGAAAGCTGAACATTGGCTGCGTTTAACTGAGCATGGCTAGCTTCAAGTTGCGCTTGAGAGCCTAATAAGTTTGCCGTCAACGCATCGAATTCCGATTGAGAAATGCTGCCCTTCGGGAGAAGGTTTTTACCACGGTTAAAATCAAGTTCGGCTTTTTTAAGGTTCGCATTCGCTTGAGCAACAGAGGCTTTTGCACTTGCAACTTCAGCTTCAAACGAAGATGGCTCGATTGAGTAAAGCAATTGACCCTTTTCGACCATTTGACCTTCATTGAAATGACGGCTTTGTAGATAGCCTGAAACCTGCGCGGTGATAGCCGTGTCTTCAACGGCTTCAATACGACCGATGTACGACTTACTTTGCTGGTGAGAAACAACGCTAACATCCTGTACAGCTACGAGAGGTAGAGGCGCTTGCTTGGCATTTTGAGCATCTTGCCCACACCCAGCAAGAATAAGAGAGCTTGCAAGAGCCGTAAGGATCAACTTTTTACGCATGGTTATACCGTCACTTATTAGTATTTGAACAGCATAAAATTTACGTAACACACTCGTCACCATTGTCCGAGGAATATCAATTATAACTAGCCAAAGTGTATCAATATGTTAATTGAAACCAAGTGCTTATAAAGTATTTACAAACGCGTTACAATTCCTAAGTAAATCAACCTCTCAGCTTTTGTTCTCTATGGATATTGTCTAACATAATGTATGGTCAGACAGATAAGCATTCACATTTAATTGTTAAGGAATTCTCATGATTTCAAAATGGGCTAAGCGTTTCTATCAAATGGCGGAATTGGTCGGTTCTTGGAGTAAAGATCCTTCAACTCAAGTCGGCGCCGTAATCACTAAGCACAACCGTATTGTTTCCGTTGGTTTTAATGGCTACCCACATGGCGTGTCTGATAGTGCGGATACTGATGACAGAGAAATGAAGTACCTCAAGACGCTTCACGCTGAAGAAAATGCAATCTTGTTTGCTAAACGTGATTTAGACAGTTGTGAAGTTTGGGTAACTCACTTCCCTTGTCCGAACTGTGCAGCAAAAATCATCCAAACTGGGATTTCAGCGGTACATTGCCCAGAGCAAAGTGAAGACTTCCTTTCTCGTTGGGGAGATAAGATCAAGATAAGCCAAGATATGTTTGAGCAAGCAGGTGTGGAAGTAGACTGGTTACCACTCGCTGACCTGAACTAATATCGAAGCCGAATTTCAGATTTAGAAAAGCCGAGAGTCGATCTTATCGCTCTCGGCTTTCTTTTACTTTCAGAGCCTTACGTTTCGTAACATGAAATGCGTAAACAACATAAAGCGTTAGTTAGGATTAAGCGTTAATTGGGGTCAAACGCTAGTTGGAAAGGCCTCTGCGTACGCTTCCATAAAGTCTTTACGAATATCTTGCTCAAGATGAATCGCTTTTTCGGTCGGACAGAAGATCATAAAGTGCACTTCTTGCTCACCCGTCGAACTGCTCGTGATATGGATATGAGGCTCAGATCCCGGAAGGTCAACGCCAGCGTGTTTTTCGATCACACCGTTATAACGGCGCGCAACATCGATAAACTCTTCACAGTGCTCTTCAATTTTAACGATAAGGCCCGGCACCATTGGATATAGGTTAACGAAGTCTTTGACCGTCACAAAAAAGTTATGATAAACGTAGCGCTTCATGAAATTAAGGTTCTTGACCGGGTAGGTGAAGAACATGCTATTGGGCAGCGTAGCGGTCTTACCTGTGAAATGGTATTGCCCGTGATATAGGTCGATTTCCTGAATCACAGTCGCCATCAAGTTGTGCTCAATCACCTCGCCGCTGATTTTACCCACTTCGATCCAGTCACCGATTCTAAATGAGCGAGAACTCGCACGCTGAATAGAACCGGTGAAACACAAAATGATCTCTTTAGATGCGACGACTATAGCAACAGCAATGGCGGTGACTGACAGCGCAAACTCGCTGATTTCAGATTTCCACAGCACAAATAAAGTGACCATAATAATGGCAAACGTACCGTTTTTGGTACGTGACATCCAGTTACGTTGGTCTTCACTGAGAAAAGCGACATCACCACGGATTCGAGACAGAGTGATTCGTCGGATAATTAATATAATGCAGATGATCAGCACACTAAAAATAAACTTATTAGCGAGTAAGAAATCGATCACTTGCCACAACTTTTCCATTACGTATTCCTTTGTATTACAACAATTAAGCTTTATAACGACGAGCTTTACAGCGACTGACTCAACCCAAAAAACGCATTATAAAAAAGCGCTCAAAAATAGAGCGCTCCTTTTCATGATTAATTCAGCTATTAGGGCGTGTTGACCTTTCGCGGTTAAATTTTGTTCGAAATAAAAGCGTTTTAATCGCGGCGAGGGGGAAGTAGCCTAGTCATTCTAAGCAAATCCCCCTCAACAAAGAGTAAAACGCTTTTAGCCGAACCCTTAGGGCAGCGTTTGCTGGTCATTCCTACTACGTTATCGGCTTCTCATGTAGGCTAGCTACACATCGAAGTCTCTGCCTTGTATAAATACCCAGCAACTCGCTGCAAAAATCAGCTCGAAAGATCAACACGCCCTAGTAAGGCTATCATTTTATCTTGGCAGAAGTAATAAATTGACCAAAAGTTTCACACCAAATCACAACCGTATTAAATCGATTAAGATCAGTACCTTCAGGCAGCTCAACCATAAATCGGTCGAATGTTTTCACATCTCCGACTCTCAGTAACTCGCTCTTGCTGTCATTGAATGCCTGTTCGGTTTCAATAAACTTAGGTGATAGGTAAACCTTATAATCCGGCCCCGGCGCCAACTCACCTTCAAAAGCTATCGCACTTTCAGAGACAGAGACGATGCCCTCTCCCCAATGCAAAAAGTCACTGTCTTGTCGGTCTTTGGTGAACTCACCTGTATAGATCGCCTGCTGACTGATCGCTTCAACAGAACTTGAGGAAGGAGAATCAGGCTCAATCAAGATAGGTAGTGCATAAACACCAAGCCCAAAACCAAAAGCACCCACGGCTAAGTGGGTGCAAAGTAAAACTAACTTTTTCATCGCGTACTCCCTTATGCTTAAAGAGAGTATTAATGAATACTCTCAAAAATACAAAGAGATATCGCGTTTTAGGCGGCTATTTTTGATAGTGAATAGCGGTACGTTGAGACAGTTCCACTATCACTTTTACCGCTTGTTCCATGCCTTGAATAGTAATGAACTCATGAATACCGTGGAAGTTATAGCCACCAGTAAAGATATTCGGACACGGTAGCCCCATGAAAGATAAGCGAGCACCATCTGTGCCGCCTCGGATAGGCTTGATCATAGGCTCAACATCGCACTCGATCATTGCTTGCTTGGCTAACTCGATAATGTGCTGATGTGGTTCAACCATCTCCTTCATGTTGAAATAGCTATCAGTGAGCACCAACTCAACACGACCTTTCTCTAGGCGCTCGTTCAGCTCATCCACTTTCTGTTGCATGAATGCCTTACGCGCTTCTACACCTTCACGTTCAAAATCACGGATGATGTATCCCAGTTCAGAGCGAGCCACACCCATTTCAGCCGATTTCAGGTGGTAAAAGCCTTCATACCCTTCTGTGCACTCAGGTGTATCTTGCGCTGGCATCATCAATTGGAATTGAGCCGCGATATTCATCGCGTTGACCATTTTGCCTTTTGCGGTACCCGGATGAACATTCACGCCATGACAGATAACATCGGCGCTCGTGGCATTAAAGTTCTCAAATTCCAACTCCCCTACCGGGCCACCATCAATGGTATACGCCCATTCGGCACCAAACTTCTTAACATCAAACAAGTTAGCACCACGGCCGATCTCTTCGTCTGGCGTGAAGCCAATACAAATATCGCCATGTTTAACGTCTGGGTTCGCTTTGAGGTAAGCAATTGCACTGATGATTTCAGCGATGCCCGCCTTATTATCAGCCCCAAGCAGAGTCGTGCCATCGGTAGTGATGAGGTCATGGCCATGCAAGGCATCAAGATCTGGGTATTGGCTTGGATTCAGGCATTCGCTGCTTGCACCTAATTCTATCGTTCCACCTTGATAATCTTTAATCAGCTGTGGTTTCACGTTCGCACCGGAAGCATCAGGAGCGGTATCCATATGTGCGACAAAGCCAATGGCAGGCACATCGTAATCGACATTCGACGGCAGTTTCGCCATCAAATAGCCATTTTCGTCTAAAGAGACATCAGCTAACTCTAATGCGATCAATTCTGATTTTAAGGCTTCAGCAAATGTTATTTGACCCGGTGAACTTGGGCACTGCTGATTAGAAGGATCGGATTTAGTATCAAAAGTAACGTAATTCAGAAAACGTTCTACAAGCTTTTCCATAATTCATCTCACCATGGATTAAGTAATTGATTTACTGACCTAATTATTATGTCGATAAGCGATGCATCGTTAAATAAAGACGAACACAGAGTCAGTAGCGAGGTTTTTCATCTTACGCCCCTGACCATCTATGTAATTGCTCTACATCATTATTGTGCGAAATTAGACGAGCTTCCTATACTTGAAATCAGAGGGTTTCGTCAGTTCAACATTGCATACGGATGATAAGAGATCGCTTTGTACGCATTCTACGCCCTCCACTCTCAGCCTATAAAAAGTACAAAGTGGATGATGATCACCCTTTATCCTTGATGCAGAATCTGTCATACGTTACACGGAGACACAGTTATGACGATTAATAAATATTTCATTTTATCTCCTCAAGCCTCTGAGGAAACGCTTCAGCCAGCATTAACTGAGAAAGAAGTTCAAAGGCAGGAAGCTCTAAGACAGGCGCAATCTCAAGGTGGGTTTGACACCAACGCGACCTCGTAACTTAATCAATACTCAGAACTTGTTTATAGAACCCCTAAAAAAGAGCTCTACTTCACTTTGATGTAGAGCTCTTTTGTCTTTGACTCTTCTTCTCTCTTTCTATGATGTCCTATTTCGGCGTCGAACCCATTCACGTTTTGTGACTCCCCTGCTTTATATTTATAGCTCCACGACTATGCAGCTAGCTCATTCGCTACGTTGAGAAATGACTCATTAAACTTACCTCAGCCATACCTTGTCATGTCATTTTGTGCTAATAATTTATATTCGTTTTCATTCCTCACTCGCTCTCTTTTCAAAAACTCTAATGCGAGTACCAGAGAACTTAACCACAGGAATCCCGAATTCAATGGAATATTCAAAACTAGGAAGTAGTCAAATTCCCGTTTCCCGCATCTGTCTTGGCAGCATGACTTGGGGGCTGCAAAATACACAACAGCAAGCCGACCAACAGATCGAATACGCACTAAGCCAAGGTATTAACTTCATAGATACTGCAGAAATGTACGCGGTTCCGCCTTCTCCAGAGACCTACGGCAAAACAGAAGCGATCATTGGTAACTGGCTATCGCGCCACCCGCAGCGCCGCCAAGAACTGATCATAGCGAGTAAGATTGCAGGCCCAGGCCTTCCTTGGGTTCGAGATGGTGGTCCTATAACGGGTGAAGCCGTAATCGAAGCGGTTGATGCGTCATTAAAGCGTCTACAGACTGATTATATCGACCTATATCAACTGCATTGGCCAAATCGAAATACACCTCACTTTGGAAAACAGTTCCCAAATCAAATTCGCTTCAGTGATATCGACCGGAAGCAGCATGAAGGGGAAATGTTGGAGATCCTTCAAGCCCTAGCGAGCTGCGTTAAAGCAGGAAAAATCCGTCATGTTGGTTTGTCTGATGACACTACTTGGGGTATCAACACCTATCTCAAGCTGAGCGACAAACACGATTTGCCACGCATGGTCTCGATTCAGAATGAATTCAGCCTACTTCACGCAAAAGACTGGCCGTATCTGATTGAGAACTGTGTGCATGAAGATGTCGCTTACCTGCCTTGGTCACCGTTATCTGGAGGAATGCTCAGTGGAAAATACATTGATGGTGCAAGACCGGAAGGCAGCCGCTGGACATACATGCAGCGTAAGGGCATTTTCCGCGACACCGAATCTGCCAATGAAGCGGTAAAAGGATATGCAGAAGTCGCGAACACTCATGGATTTACGCCGAGCCAGCTTGCATTAGCATGGTGTAATCAAGTCGATGGTGTTACCTCATCCATCATTGGGGCGACCACGATGGAGCAGCTTAAAGAGAACGTGGCTGCTTTCAGTAAACCATTATCAGAAGAGATTCTTACCGATATCAACACAGTGTTTAAGCGCTATCCTGTTCCATATTAAGCTGTCAGTTCAGCTTAACTTAGGCAAGTAAATCCCATAAGGGCGCGCTATTTAGTGCGCTTTTCTTTTTTAAGTGAGTTGCTTTTGCTTTTTATGTGGATCGCATTGAGCTATCACGCTTTTGGTTCTCCAACCTTTGCTCTATAATGCGCGGGCTTATATCTAGGATAAAAACATGATTTCAAAAAACCAATTAAAACTCCTTCGTGCTTTGGGCCAAAAGAAACAACGTAAAGCCCACGGCTTGTTTCTAGTTCAAGGTGAAAAGAACGTTCTTGAGCTGTTCAATAGTGACTTAGTCGTGAAGAACGTCTTTGCTACCGCTGATTTCTTATCTGAAAATCACGCTTCACTGTTTGAGTTTGATTGTGTTGAAGCCTCGCTAGATGACCTAACCAAAGCAAGTACTTTGGTCAGCAACAATGCAGCGATTGCTGTCGTTGAGATCCCAACATTTGAACTGCCAAAAGCAACAGGGCTGATGATTGCACTAGATGGCGTTTCAGACCCGGGCAACCTAGGTACGATTATTCGTGTAGCAGACTGGTATGGCGTTAAGCATATCGTTGCGAGCAGCGATTGTGCAGACCCATACAACCCTAAGACCATCAGTGCAACTATGGGTAGCTTTGGCCGAGTACACGTAAGCCAAACATACTTACCGGCTTATTTAGAACAAGCGAACCTACCGGTTTACGGCGCGTTCTTAGAAGGCGAAAGTGTTCATAAGACAGAATTTACTGCCAATGGCATTTTGCTAATGGGCAGCGAGTCTCACGGCATTCGTGAACATGCGGCTAAATACGTAACGGATAAGATTACGATTCCTGCATTCGGTGGCGCAGAGTCTCTGAACGTAGCAATGGCGACCGGTATTATTCTCGACAACATGCGTCGTCAGCATAGCTAGATTTCATAAGCTAACGATCCAATCGACAGTGTTCAGGTATTAAAAAAGGCGTATTGATTAAATCAGTACGCCTTTTTATTTGAGTTCTTTTCAACAACTACTTTTCTAACATTGCCAACTTATCAGACACACCATTCCACTTTTCAGCTTCATCCATCGGTGCTTTTACTTCAGTTTGCACAGGCCAAATCTCGGCAAGCTCGGCATTCACTTCAATAAAGATCTTTTGATTTTCTGGCAGTTCATCTTCTTGGAAGATCGCTTGAGCATCACATTCAGGTACACATAAACCACAATCAATGCATTCGATTGGGTTGATTACCATGAAATTCGGGCCTTCATGGAACGCATCTGCGGGGCATACCGCCACACAGTCTGTGTATTTACATTGAATACAGTTATCGCCTACGACAAATGCCATGATGCTCTGCTCTATAAGTTAGTCAAAATTGAAGAATGGAGGATAATACTCATCCCAAGGCAAAATTCAACATCATACGGCTCTAATATCGTGTCTATTTGCTCCATGTTTCCAAATTAGTATGACAGATAAATCAATTTCTCGTAAAATGCGCGCCATTGTGAGCTTATCGCTTCTTTCAACATCAGCGTTTTCATCAAATTCTGTATTAAGAAACGATCTAGCTAAGACACCTATAAAAACGAGACATCAAAATGATACGTTTAACCGAAATTAAACTCCCACTAGACCATGAAGAGTCAGCCATTCAAGACGCTATTGAAGCAAAGCTTGGCATTAACGCTGATCAGGTACTTTCTTTTAATATCTTTAAACGTGGCTACGATGCTCGTAAGAAATCAAAAATCTTACTTATCTACACGCTTGATGTTCTCGTTGAAAACGAAGCTGAGTTGTTAGAACAATTCATCAGCGATCCACACGTAAAAGTGACTCCTGACATGGAGTACAAATTCGTGGCTAAAGCGGTTGAGAACCAAACTGAGCGCCCTGTCGTTATCGGCTTTGGCCCTTGTGGTCTGTTCGCTGGTCTAGTGCTTGCTCAAATGGGTTTCAACCCGATCATTGTTGAGCGCGGTAAAGAAGTTCGTGAACGTACGAAAGATACCTTTGGTTTCTGGCGTAAGCGCACACTGAACACTGAATCAAACGTACAGTTCGGTGAAGGTGGCGCAGGTACATTCTCTGACGGTAAGCTATACAGCCAAGTTAAAGATCCAAAGCACTACGGCCGTAAAGTAATCGAAGAATTCGTAGCTGCTGGCGCACCAGAAGAAATTCTATACGTAAGTAAGCCACACATCGGTACCTTTAAACTGGTTACCATGATCGAGAAGATGCGTGCTTCTATCATTGAGCTAGGTGGCGAAATCCGTTTCAGCACTCGCGTAGACGACGTTCATATGGAAGACGGTCAAATCACTGGCCTAACGCTTTCTAACGGTGAAGAGATTAAAACTCGTCACGTAGTACTGGCTGTTGGCCACAGTGCCCGTGATACGTTTGAAATGCTGCACGAACGTGGTGTTTACATGGAAGCTAAGCCTTTCTCTGTTGGTTTCCGTATCGAACACAAACAGGCGATGATCGATGAAGCTCGCTTCGGCAAGAACGCAGGCAACCCTATCCTAGGTGCTGCGGACTACAAACTAGTACACCACTGTAAGAATGGCCGCACTGTATACAGCTTCTGTATGTGCCCGGGTGGTACTGTGGTTGCAGCGACTTCTGAAGAAGGCCGCGTAGTAACCAACGGCATGAGCCAATACTCTCGTGCAGAACGTAACGCAAACAGTGCCATCGTTGTGGGTATCGACCCAGAGCGTGATTACCCAGGTGACGCACTAGCAGGTATCCGTTTACAGCGTGAATTAGAAAGTGCCGCTTATGTTCTAGGTGGCGAGAACTACGACGCCCCTGCACAGAAAATCGGTGACTTCCTGAAAGGTCGCGATCCAAGTGAAATCGGTGAAGTAAAACCATCATTCACACCGGGTATCCATCTAACGGACATTTCAAAAGCACTGCCTGATTTTGCTATCGAAGCAATTCGTGAAGCAATTCCAGCGTTCGAGAAGAAGATCAAAGGCTTCTCTACGCCAGACGGTCTATTAACAGGCGTTGAGACGCGTACGTCTTCTCCTGTATGTATCAAACGTGGCAAAGACTTCCAAAGCATCAACTTAAAGGGCTTCTTCCCTGCAGGTGAAGGTGCAGGCTATGCTGGCGGCATCTTGTCTGCTGGTATCGATGGTATTAAGGCTGCAGAAGCACTAGCGATATCAATGGCAGAACAGAACCAAGCTGAGAAAATTGAGATCGCTTAGGCGCTTTTAATAAAGTAAAGCTACATAACGGTCAACCAAAACTAAAAATCCAGTGTCTTGTAGACACTGGATTTTTTTATTGCATAAAGGTATCTAAAATTATTTATTCACGACTTCGTCAGTGTTACTTACAAGTCTCTTTTGACCAGTTCACACCATCATCTGAACACTCAAATCGACTTGTTCCATTTTGGTAATAATAACCTTTAGTCCAGTTACCTTGAGAATATCTAGACGTTATCGTTTGAGTATAATCAAACGGCGTATTTTCAATGTGCGCATACTTGTGTCTGTTCCAGTTATCGGAGCCATATGAACTATTGTCATTAAAATCTACCGATAGATAGTTGAGCGCATCAAAGTCGCTGCGAGAAACATTATCTAACGAATCACCAAGATTAACCCACTCAGGATGTGGTACGTTATTCTCAAAATTAAATTTGGCTTGTACCTGGGTAAACTGATCCTTGTAGTCACCGACAACATCTGCCGTCAAGGTTTGCATAAAGCCCGCACCAACGTCTTGACGAGAACAACTTCCCCAATCAAGTTGTTGAGACCCGCCACGGTTCATCACACCAAAGGTAGTCAATGAGTTAGGCAGGATCTGCTGCTTGATGGTCTCTTGCACTGAACATGAATATTCTGTTCCATCACTACTCAATGAGAACAAAGCTGCTTTGTCATACTCTAAGCCATCTTTCTTCTGACCATTGCGCTCAAAATGTTCACTTAACGCCAGTTCTGTCTGCAAGTCGGCTGAAACTTCATGTTCGATCACAATCAGCTTGTTCGCAGTCATCACTGTTTTAACTTTATACCACTTATTAATTTCGTTTTTCTTGGAGTAATCCCAATGCTGCCAGTAATAGTCAACATAAGCTTGCTGGGCTGTAGGGTTCTCTTTTTGAATCTCTTTGGTCTCTTGATACGACTTTTTAATGGCAGGCATCATCTTCTGCGCTAAATCGTAGAGCTCAGTGTTTTGATCTTTAACGAAATCACCATACAAGTCCTCTACTGCGATGTTGTATCGGTTCGCAATTCGGAAGTCATGCTCTTTCACATTTTGGATAATGCTATTTTGGGTGTTCACAGCTTGCTTCAAAGCAGAACAACTATTTAAACCACCTTTATACAAGTCGGCTTGGATCTGATTCCATAAAACAGTTGTCAGTGGCGTAGTCGACTTAATTTTTTGCTCAGAACTCACCGTCATGACTGGCGGAAAGATTAACTGATAAGGTTCAGTAATCGGTGTGTTTGGGCTATCCGCATCAATAGCGCCTACTGGCACGTTCACTACGATTGGAGCGTAGTCCATACAGTCTGAGTTAGAGCCCGTCAAAGATAGCTCATAGCTGCCCTCATGGTCGGTGATGCTGCTTGGCTCACCTTCATCTAACACACCATTGTAATTGATGTCCAAAAACGCGGTCGCCCCTGAAATATAACCATCGATAGCCACACCTTGTAAGGTTTTTGTTTGAGGAGCGGGAGCACTTGTACTGCTACCACCGCCTCCTCCTCCGCCACAAGCAGTAAGGCCACCAGCGATAAGTGCGATAGAAATAAGCTTAAGTTTCATTCGATGAGATCCTAATGAAATACATTAATAAGTAGGGTTGTCATTGGGGGGATGACCGAGAATGACTGTGATAGTCATGGCCAGTCATAATAGCGATTGGTATTCAAAAGAAACATGAAAGGGTGCTAGGCAGTTTATGCATGTTTTGTTCTAACGAAGGGTCTTAAATGGACTAATTACATATCGCTTGAAGATATCCAGAGTTTATAGAAATCACTGTAGCCAGTTTGATTGATCTCTACGCCTTGAACCTCAATACTATTAGAAACCTTCTCTTTACCATGAAATAACGGACAAAGGAGCTTCTGTTGATACAGTGATTGTTCAATCTTTTTCAACTCGCCGACTGGATTATCACAACTAACGGCTAAGTGAACTCTCTCACAATGCTCTCTCATCTCAGAACTGTCATAAATGAACCTGAGTCCAGACGAAGCAAGTAACCAATCATACAGGCCATAATCTTTAGGCTGTTCAATAATTTCTTCGATAAATAACAGGTCTGCCGATTCGCTCATAGAGCTAGGATCACTAATATTGGGAAGTTCAACGACTTCAATAGCGACACCCGTTTTTGCAATCGTTTGTTGTAGCCAGTCAGCCATATCTTGAAGTAAAGGAATCGTCATTTTAGGTCGAGTTAGGACAACAGTGCCCGTCAAAATAGGGACAGAATCACTGCACATTAATTCGCTCGACGAGAAAGACAAATCATCCACCACCATATCGATGTCAAAGTCTTTACTACTGGTTTTAATAAACGATACCAAGCAGGCTAGGTTTTCGGGGGTAATATATGAATTTTTTCTGTGATTCACGGCAAGGTACGACAGGGCATTAATGGTGGTTTCTTCCGCTACACCAGACTTATTGAAACTGAGAGTATGATCATTTAAGCCATCAATATCCGTCAGAGTGATCTGCTCTAACAGTGAGTGTTGAGCAAAGTAACCACGGTGACGTTTTAGAATAAGGCGCTCTTCGCTCCAATCATCTAAAGAGAAAGGTCCCGTTCCAATATACGCGCTGCGTCCACTAGCAAAATAGCTACGCTTGCAACGGTAGATAGACGCGTGTGCACTACACAGCGCATAGATAAACATTGGGTTTGCGCGCGCTAACTCGATAGTTAGTTTTTTCTCACCCACCACATGAACCTCATTCACCTGCTCAAATAAAGACTGTACCGGGCCATCTATGTTTTTTAACCGTAACAAACATTGAACGACATCTTTTGCACTCAAGGTTTCACCGTCATGGAAAACAACATTAGGCCTTAACCAAAAATGCAGAAAGCGCCCTTCCATCTTCCAATGGTGGGCAAGACTGGCTTGAGGCTCGCCATTAAGATCTTGAACTAACAAAGTATTATAGATACTTCTCAGAATTTGATGTTCAGCGATTCTATAGGTTTTGGCGGGCTCAAGATTATCAACCCAGGGGTATTGAGTGATCAACAAATGATCATGCTGTTGATTGAAAAGGTTATGTTTTTCAGTGGCTAGCGTCAGTGCCTTTATTGCGGTATCACCATAGCTTTCTAAAAGGCGAGGAATTACGTTAAAGCGACCTTGCTCTAACTGAAGCGCTAAAACTTGCTCTAATGCCTCAGAGAAACTAAGCAAAATTTTAAATTGACTAAGCCTCCCTCGTCCTTTGGACGGAATCCAACAAATCCACTGGAATTCAGATAGGCATTTCAGGACGATCGAAGTGTTTCTACGAGAAGTAGAAAGCGAGTGTTCCAGATCATCTATCGTTAGGTGGTACTCTTCACCTAGTTCATATTTGACCAGCAGCTGTTGGAATCTACGTAAGTTCGCGTCGTTCAATGGGTATCCAAATTCAAGCGTTTAAAGGAACGAGAATAGCTATCACAAAAATATGGTCTCTATTTACTCGTTCAACATTGGAATATGCTTTGTGAAACTGTTGATATAAATATTATCAAGACCCAATTTAGTTTATAAACACCTCTTTTAGCAAACAAAATAACCAATGATGATACGTAGTCGTAATCAAAATAAGAGATGCGTTTAGTCTTTGACTGAATTCGTTATTTGCTCTGAGTTCCACTTCCCTTCATGAATCGCTGAATTGACGTCTCGTCTTGGTAGCCAACCCATGGTTTCTAGTTCGGGTTTATCTTTGAAGTGGTCAACGTAGCCGATACATAAATACGCAACGATATCGATGTTTTCTGGGATATCTAAAGCGTCTCGCAGTGTTGAGTCGTGAAGAATGCTCACCCAACCTAACCCTAGGTTTTCGGCTCTTGCCGCGAGCCACAGGTTTTGAACCGCACACACGGTGCTGTACAGATCCATTTCTTGTTTGATGGTTCTACCTAGCACGACCTTTCCGGTTCGATTACGGTCGCAAGTCACGCAGATTCCGATAGGTGATTCGACGATGCCTTCTAGTTTTAGGCGCTTATACATTGCTTGCTTTTCATCGGTGAACATTTCCGCGGATTCTGCATGAGCCTGATTAAAACCGGCTTTGATTTGTTGCTTGGTTTCGATATCACGGACAACGACAAAATCCCAAGGTTGCATAAAACCGACACTGGGAGCATGGTGCGCTGCGGTTAGTACACGCATCAAAACGTCTTCTGGGATCTCATCAGGAAGAAACTGACCACGAACATCTCGGCGAGAAAAAATCGTTTTATATACTGCATCGCGTTCATTCGGCGTAATTTCCATACATCCCTGTCTTATCGTCGTCTTATTGAGTCAGTATTATCCAACTAAAGTGTCTATGTTACTAGCGGTACACAAGCAACATGGTAGAATGCCGCCATTAATCTTATCCTTGTATAAGATTGTTGAACCTTTCCATCGCTATTTAGCCAAATCATACCGAGAAACTTATGCCATTTTCCAAGCTTGGATTAAGCTCACCTATTGTTAAAGCCGTTGCAAAACAAGGCTATGAAAAGCCAACCTCTATTCAAGAAAAAGCGATTCCGATTGTGCTTTCTGGTAAGAACCTAATTGCTGCTGCACAAACAGGTACAGGTAAAACTGCGAGCTTTGTTCTCCCTATCTTAGAAATGCTAAGTAAAGGTGAAACACAACGTAAAAAACGTATTCGTGCTGTTATTCTGACACCAACTCGCGAGCTTGCGATTCAGGTTGAACAGAACATTACTAAGTACGCGAAGTTCCTAAACCTAACATCACTAGCGATGTACGGTGGCGTGTCTTACCAACACCAAAAAGACCGCTTGATCGAAGGTGTCGATATTCTTGTGGCAACACCAGGTCGTTTGATCGACATGTACGGACAACGTGCCGTTCACTTTGATGAAGTGGAAGTACTGGTTCTAGATGAAGCTGACCGCATGTTAGACATGGGTTTCATTGAAGACATCAACAAGATCATCGCACGTTTACCACAAAACATTCAAAACCTGTTGTTCTCAGCAACGCTATCAACGCCAGTTCGTGCGCTAGCGAAAAGCGCAATCAGTGAAGCAGAAGAGATTTCTATCGCCAAAACTGACGCTTCTAAAGCAAACATCGAACAATGGTTAGTTACAGTCGATAAAGACCGTAAGTCTGCACTTTTAAGCCACATGATCACTGACGGTGAGTGGGACCAAGCGCTTATCTTTATCGAGACTAAGCACGGCGCGGCTAAATTGGTTGCTCAACTTGAAAAGCGTGGCATCCAAGCTGAAGCTTTCCACAGTGGACGTAGCCAAGCGATTCGTGAAAAAATCTTGGCTGACTTCAAGAAAGGTCGTCTAAAATACTTAGTCGCGACGGGTGTTGCTGCACGTGGTATCGATATCGATAACCTAAGCCGCGTAGTCAACTACGACATCCCATTCCCAGCGGATGACTATGTACACCGTATTGGTCGTACAGGCCGTGCTGATGCGTCTGGTGAAGCGATCTCTTTCCTATCGAAAGACAACTTCAAGAACCTGTGCATTATCGAAAAACGTCTTGGTCACTTGATTGAGCGTCGCGTTGTTGAAGGTTTCGAACCACGCAAAGAAGTGCCAATCTCTGTATTGAACTTCGTGCCTAAAAAGAAAAGAGATCTGCAGCAACCTGAGTAATTTCAGATTTAGAAAATGCGAAAGTCCGCATTAGCCAAAAAATAAAACGAAGCCCAATGTGGCTTCGTTTTGCTCTTAGAAATACAAATAAAATTGAGGCAATAAGATGATCACTCCTATCGCAACGAGATTAACCCGAGGCCAAGACCTAAAGCTTGAGATCCAAAAGCTAGTGACAGCGCACAATATCTCAGCGGGCTCTGTCGCGTCTTGTGTCGGGTGTGTTTCTCAACTCAATATTCGTCTGGCTAATGCAAACAACACCAAGCTAATTATAGCTCCGTTCGAAATTGTGTCACTTATGGCGACGCTAACCCCAAACCACCAGCATGTTCATATATCCGTTGCTGATGAAAATGGAAATGTGATTGGTGGGCATTTGCTTGAAGGGACGATTATCGCAACCACCGCTGAATTGATTATTCACCGCTACGATACTTTGACCTTCAACAGAGAGCATGACGATTCGACGGGTTACACTGAGCTCACTGTCAGTAGCAACACGCAATAGAACAACACCACGCAATAGATCGCCCCATAGCAACACTAAGCGCCCCATATAAAGCGATACAACCAAATAGTATTAGGAAACACGATGGCTCCAAACTCCGCAGACTCCGTTATCGTTCTCGATTTCGAAACCACAGGCTTATCACCAAACATGGGTGACCGAGCGATTGAAATCGGTGCGGTTAAATTAGTTAACGGCAAAGTCGTCGACACCTTCCAGCAGCTCATGAACCCGGGATTTCGCGTCAGTGGGTTCATTGAAAGCTATACCGGAATCAGTAACCGTATGTTAAGCACAGCGGCCAGTTGCAGTGAAGTGATGGATGAGTTTGCAGACTTTATCCAAGGCAGCCAACTTGTTGCTCACAATGCGTCGTTTGATAAGCGCTTTCTCGATGCGGAATTAGACTTTATTGGCCGAGACTACACAGGCAAGTTCGCTTGCTCAATGTTGATCGCTCGTCGTCTAATCCAAGACGCACCGACTCATAAGCTAGGCGACCTTGTGCGTTTCAAAAATATCGACAACGACGGTACTTTCCACAGAGCGTTAGCCGATTCAGAAATGACAGTACGGTTATGGTTATTGATGATTGATGAACTGCAAAGTGATCACGGTATTCAACAGCCGAGCTTTCAATTGATGCAAAAAATATCTAAGACAGCTAAAGGCTCGATTCCAAAGCTGCTGATGAGTAACAGAGGCTAACTCTCTGCATTCGGTTTAGGGCTTGTAGAAGGCTAGTGGCAAACAGTCACTAGCCTTAATATAGCTACCCTACTCCTGCAGTGTCACCAGCGTCGTCTTGAGGCTTTCTAGCTCACTCATAAAATAAGCCCATTGTTTATCACTGCTCACTGCGGCGATATCCACCAAGAACTTCGCTGATGTTTGCATATTCTTATCAAGCTTAGACTCCAGTTCTTGCGGATAATAATCTTCATTGTTCAAAAGTAGCTTCATAATAATTGGCTGTGCAATATGTAAATCGGTCTTCTTTTGCATAAGTGTCGTTAGGTCTTGATACGTATTATTTTGATATTGTCGCCAGCTATCGTTAGTATTTATCCATTCTTGAGACCACGTCAAAATAATCTGTTTTTGCTCTTTCGATACCGACCCTAACCATCGCTCTAGCCTATCTTCTATTCGACTTCGATATCGTTCTCTCGAATCCTCATCATTCAATGATAATCTTTCTTCGTAATATTCTTGCTGCTTTTCTCTAAAGTTCTTTAAGAATTCGTTATCTTGCTCAGGGGTAAGCTGCATACTTAATGCGTAAATATCAGGAGAGAACTTGTTAACGATTGAGCGAATATGATTTTTAGTTTGTTCACTTTGATCAATGATAAAAGCTGAATTCATATCAGAACGGTCTAGGTTTTGAATCGCTTGCAGTTGCGACATATACAGCGGAAGTTGGGTTTCTTTATGCCATTGCTGTAATAAGTCGAGGCGCTCTTCGAGCTCTGATTCTTGACTGTTGGATAGAGAAACAAAGTCTTCAATATAGCTAACCGCAAACCAGCTTATATTGTTGTAGGCAAATTTAGTCCCGCAACCAGCGAATACAAAACAGACTAATAAGACTAACCATCGACACTTTCTCATTTAACCCTCTCACGATATTCAGCAAAGCCACAAATCCATTAACTCACCCTTTTGAGGTTAGCTCTAGTTCTTATAACGCTCGTTCTAGCTCTTATAAAAGTAGCCTTAATAAGTAGTGGCTGTAAAAACTTTGAGATAAATTGAGACTCAGACTTGCTAATCTAGCTATTTCGGCAAATGATTAAACTAAAAATAATTAATGGCAGTGATGTAACTTGATTTTTATTGCTCATTTGATGTAAACGAAACCTATAAACGAATGGTTTATTTATTTTCAAATGATTAGTATTTGGGAGGTAAGCTATGGCCGCTACTCCTCATTATACAAGCGAGTTAGAGTACGAGCTTTGTTATTTTGACGATGGAAGACTAACCACAATTACGATATCCGCTAATAATCGACAGGAAGCGATGACTTGGTATCTTAGAGAAGGAAGACATATCAACGATTTCTATTCGATCAGACCTGATGAATAAACGTTTGATACGTTACTGACTGTGGAACACCCTTTACTGCATTATCACTAGCATGACTTAGCAGTAAAGGGAGACAATCTCGAATTACTTCAGAATTCGGGCGCGGAATTGACGACCCTTCATTTTACCTGATTCGATTTTACCTAGTGCTTTCTTAGCCATTGATCTTTCTACAGCAACGTAAGCGCGCATCGCGAACAAGTTGATCTTACCTACTGACTTACCATCAATACCGCCTTGGCCTGTCAACGCACCAAGGATATCACCTGCGCGAAGTTTCGCTTTCTTACCACCATCAATCTGGATGGTTACCATGTTTGAGTAGTACGGCTTAGCGATTGGTTTAGCTGGCAACTGAGACGGTTCGATTGGCATATCCATGTACTCATCAATTTGAGCAACACGGTGCATCTCTTTTTCGCTAAAGAAGCTAATTGCGACCCCTTTGCTTCCTGCACGACCAGTACGACCGATGCGGTGCACGTGTACTTCAGGATCGCGAGACAACTCAAAGTTGAACACTGCATCAAGGTTATCAACATCAAGACCACGAGCGGCAACATCGGTTGCAACCAAGATAGAGATGGTTTTGTTTGAGAACTGAACCAAAGCTTGGTCACGTTCACGCTGTTCCATGTCGCCATGAAGCTCGATAACACTGAAACCACGGTGGCTTAGCTCATCATTTACGTTCTGCACTTCTTTCTTAGTATTACAAAACACAACCGCTGACTCTGGTTGATGATGAAGAAGCATTAGCTCTAGTGCGTCATCACGAGCTTCAGTACCTTCAACCTTGTAAAAGTGCTGTTGGATGCTTGAGTGATCGTGCGTTGATTCAACCTTCACCATTTCAGGGTTATTCATGATGCGGTCTGCAACAGATTTAATCTGTTTAGGGAAAGTTGCACTGAACAATAACGTTTGACGATCTTTTGGTGCTGCTTCAATAACAGCATCTAGTGCATCTTGGAAACCCATTTCCAGCATGCGATCGGCTTCATCTAACACAAGTGTGTTCAACTCAGATAAGTCAATACGCTCTCTCTCTAGGTGGTCCAGGATACGACCAGGTGTGCCCACAAGAATGTGTGCGCCATGCTCTAATGAACCAATTTGTGGGCCCATTGGCATACCGCCACATAGTGTCAGCACTTTAATATTGTGAATGCCACGAGCAAGAGTACGGATCTCTTTTGCTACTTGGTCTGCAAGCTCACGAGTCGGACATAACACTAAAGACTGAACACGGAAACGCTTAACGCGTAGGTTCTGCAGCACGCCTAAACCAAAAGCAGCTGTTTTACCTGAACCCGTTTTACCCTGACCGATAACATCCTTGCCATCCAGAATAGTAGGAAGACTCAACGCTTGAATAGGCGTCATTTCAGTATAACCAAGAGAATCTAACGTGTTTAGAAGCTCAGGTTTAAGGGCGATTGAAGAGAATTTTGAAGTGCTCAATGGAAATATCCAACTGGTGAAAAACAGAGTGCATTATGAGTGTTTTTGAAAATTATTCCACCTTAATCACAGTTTTGAAGAAACATGTTAGGCGAACACAAAAAAGCCAGCTTTGTTAGCTGGCTTTTGCTTCTATTTTGAATCGCTGCCTATGGCACACCGTGGCCTTTAGATGCGACCCATACGCGATACCATTGCTCGCGAGTCAGTTCGATTTTCAGCGCATCAACAGCCGTCTTCACACGTTCAATCTTACCTGAACCAATAATCGCGATCGGGTTAGATGGTAAACGACGAACCCAAGCGTAAATCACTTGGTCAATGCTGTCTGCACCCACTTCTAGACGAATCGCCTCTAGCTCATCACGAACGCGAATCGCTTGTGCTGAATCACCACTGAAGATGCTACCGCCGCCTAGACAAGACCACGCCATTGGACGAATACGGTTCATCTGTAGTTGATCCAGCGTTCCATCATGAGCCACGTCGAAGTTCAATGGGTTGATTTCAACTTGGTTTGTCACCAGTGGCTTACCTAGTCGAGATTGCAATAAGTCGAACTGGCGCGGAGAAAAGTTAGAGACACCGAAATGCTTAACTTTGCCGACCTTATGCAGTTCAGCGAACGCTTCTGCTACTTCATCCGCATCCATCAGTACATCTGGGCGGTGAATCAGTAATACATCAAGTTCGGTTACACCCAGACGCTCTAGAGAGTTATTTACCGACTGGTAAATATGATGCGCGCTGGTGTCATAGTGATTGATCTTACGATCTGGAGTGTGGTCACCACACAAGTTGATGTCGCACTTGGTGACGATTTGAATATCATCACGGAGGCTTGGCTCAAGCGCTAATGCTTCACCAAACAACTTTTCACATTGGTAGTTACCGTAAATATCCGCGTGATCAACGGTTGTGATGCCAAGATCAATGTGCTGCTTCAGGAAAGTCAGGCGTTGTTGCGGGGTCATACCCCATTCTGCTGTACGCCAGTATCCTTGCACCAACTCAGAGAGTTCTGGGCCTTGTGGCGCTGTCGTTACTCTTGCAACCATGGGTTGTCTCCTTTATCAATACTGAACGTATCCTAAGCTCGTTTTACCGAAGGCTCAACGTATAACAAATGGCAAAGGTAAACGCTTACTAAAAAATGTGAGAGCCGCAGAAAAACGAACACTAAAATCAATAATAGCTTGCTGTCTGCCCCTCAGCCGCTCTCCCAAAAGGCTTTTTTACTCTAATGAATGACGAAACTATCTATAAATTTAAGCAATTAAAGACGATTTAGTTCAACCGTTAAATTGTCACCATCACTATGTAGCTGAATCCAAGGAGCTGACGAACGAGAATAAGATGAGGAAGAACTAGGCACATTCCATAAACTCATTTGCTCAGAGGAATGATGTGGTGCATTAATGAATTCGACGAGTTGTTTATCTACCTTATCGTAACCAACGCCCTCACGTTTCGCTTGTTCGAGTTGAGCGACGACATCGAATTCATCCTCGCCAATCCGAATAGAGCTGAGCGCAAAGCCATCTTGACGAAGGTATGCCTGAATCTTTGTGTAACTTAAGTTCGAATATGGCAGGTTAAGGCGAACCACCTCTACGCTTGAGTCACCCAACTCCAGTTCAACATAAACATCCAAATCGTAATATTGAGTGAGGTCACTGCACAACAGGGTGCCTTCAACTTCGCCACAATCCATGAGATCGATATCGTTAATATAGTTTTGAGAACTCGGTTGAATTGGGCTGCTATTGAATACCGTTCGCAACCACCAGCTTTCACTCGCTTGCGCAGAGAATGAAAGGGTATTCAGAACCAATAACAAAGGTAGGATTAAGACAGGAAGAGTTCTCATTAATTGTGCTTATTCGCGCGGTATGAAGCGCCCATTATACGTGACCAATCAACAAACAACCGCTCAAGCCACAAATTTTAGGCGAAAAAAAACGGGCATGCATGCCCGCTAGATAAATTCTATCGCCGAATAACGTAACCCTTCACGATTACATCACGATATTTGAATCACTTATACCCACCTTCAATAGCTGGTTCTTCAAGGGATAGCCTTACTTTATTTCGTTGAATAGCTTCTGGCGGCAAACTGATGAAACCGTATTGGTTCAACACGCCTTGATAGCCATGTAATTTACATTCCGTTATATGCAACATCACAAAATACATTCAATGAATGTGTCATAATGTTGAAATTACTGGTTAATTTTCAAGGAATGTCATGACTGCAACGAACTATCTCAATCAATTGAATCAAAAGTATCTTGCGACTCATAAAGCGAAAGAAGACTTCTTTTGGGATACATATATGGGGATCAGTGACGACCACGATGGCTCGACACTCGCGCAGACTCAGTGGACTGAATTTCTAAGCTCTGCCGAACAGATTGCTGCTATCGAAACGCAACTCGCTGCTATCGATAAAATTCAAGATCCCCTAGAAAAAGAGAGTACGCTAACAGGCTTGAATGGTTGGTTAGCGACCTTTAGATCTCACGCTATTGAGCCTGAGCAGTCACAGAAGCTTAAAGCCGAACTCATAAAGTTTGAGGCTGAACTGTTTGAGAAAAAACAAAACCATGTGATGACTTACGTAAATGAAACAGGCGACGAAACAGAAGGGTCACTGCCCGTTTTAGGTTCAGCCGTTAGAAGTAATGGTAATGAACAAGTTAGGCTTTCTGCACATCAAGCACTATTAGATTTAGAGCAATGGCTGCTGGCTAACGGCTTTATTGAGCTGATCAAAAAACGTAACCAATTTGCTCAATCACTGGGGTTTAAAACCTTCTTTGATTACTCAGTGCTGAAAACCGAACAGATGACGACAGAACAACTGTTTACGATTCTGGATGACTTCGAAGCACGCACGCGTGATGGCCATCAGCAAAGCCTAGCCAATTTGGCAGAACAAAAAGGCGAGAATGCACTTCAAGCCCATAACTTTACCTACTCTTTTGCAGGTGACGTTATGAATGATCTTGATCCTTATGTTCCGTTCTCAAAGTCACTTCGACGCTGGATTGAATCTTTTGGTCGCCTAAACATCGAATACTCTCAAGCGACATTAAAATTGGATCTGCTTGATCGTAAAGGTAAGTACCCTAATGGTTTCTGCCATGGCCCTATCCCATCTTTCTACGATCAAGACACTTGGGTAGCGGCTCAAGTTAACTTCACGAGCAACGCCAAACCCGACCAAATCGGCAGCGGTTATGATGGTATCAACACGCTATTTCACGAGGGCGGCCACGCAGCGCATTTCGCCAACGTTAAGATGAACGCGCCTTGTTTCTCTCAAGAGTTTGCACCCACCTCAATGGCTTATGCCGAAACGCAATCCATGTTCTGTGACAGCTTGTTGAATGACGCCGATTGGCTCAAACAATACGCGCTTAATGCAGATGGCCAAGCAGTACCTGATGAATTAATCAAAGCAATCATCGATAACAAACAACCCTTCAGAGCTTATCAAGAACGCAGCATTTTAGTGGTTCCATATTTCGAGCGAGCACTTTACGAATTGGCGGATGAAAATCTGACACCTGAAAAGATTACCGCTCTTGCTCGTAGCAGTGAGAAAACGATTCTTGGATTAGCTTGTAGCCCTCGCCCATTAATGGCGATCCCGCATCTGTTGTCGGATGAAGCGTCTTGCGCGTATCAAGGTTACCTGCTGGCTCATATGGCGGTGTATCAAACTCGTGCATATTTCACCGATAAGTTTGGCTACTTAACGGACAACCCAGAGATCGGCCCTTTGTTAGCTAAGCACTATTGGCACCAAGGCAATAGCGTGAATCATAATGGGACAATCCAAAGCCTGACTGGCGAAGGTTTTAATGCCAAATACCTCGCTGACGAGTGCAACTTGTCGCCAGAAGAAGCTTGGGCTATTGAGGAGCAAAAAATCAAACAGCTGTCGACAAGAGAACGATCACCAGTCGCTGATTTGAATGCGAAGATATCGATCGTTGATGGGGCCACCGAGTTGGCGAATAATGATAAGTCAAACCATCAGATGTGTGATGAGTTTGAACACTTTATCGTTGGGCAATACGGCCGATAGCGGGTGCTGATCATCTGTAACCAAGGTTAAACCAAAAAACTCAAACGAAAAAAGGACGATAATTTATCGTCCTTTTTATATTCAGCGTTGGATCTATGCCGTGACACATGTCGAGCGAGTTTCAGTATCAAACTCAACATCAACAGAATCAGCACTTCGCAATGATTTTCGATGAATGCCAAATACTTGCCCCGTCAAAACAATATAAAACTTCTCTG
The DNA here is from genome assembly GCF_024347615.1 of Vibrio splendidus. Taxonomy (NCBI): domain Bacteria; kingdom Pseudomonadati; phylum Pseudomonadota; class Gammaproteobacteria; order Vibrionales; family Vibrionaceae; genus Vibrio; species Vibrio splendidus. The sequence continues at coordinate 1,067,318 of NZ_AP025509.1, forward strand.
TTTTGAGTAGATTCCAAGCTTCATCAAGAGATTCAGCATAAACCTTGTTCTTGAGATCTTGTGGGCGGGTACCTGCGACTCTTCCATGTTTACGCGCCAATTCAAATAGTCCATTACGATTCGGTTTACACGTAAACAGGGTATCATTTCCATAAATAACACCCTTGGCTGTAATGCTTTTAATCATTACATTTCTCCAGATAATAATTCCACTCGTAGCACTTGAGTGACAAACCACATATCAATCGGTGGATGCTTACACTGCAAAAAGAAGAGAACATGGTGTAACGACCGGGCAAGCTATTACACCATTACCATCAAATGTCTTAGAAGCTCTTAAACTCTGAAGAGTTCAAGTTCTTAGAAGTAGTAGTAAGCTGCTGCGAATACGTGTGTTTCTTCGTCGTATTGCGCACTAGTTTTGCCCACACGATAACCGTCTAAGTCTTGCTTGATATCAATACCCATGTCAGCGTTGTCTGCAATACGGTACATTGCCGCGATGTTGATGTAAGAAGCATCTACATCTGCTTGGCCATCAAGTTCATTGTTGCTAGATGCATAACCCGCTGCGATTGTTAGGTCTTCAGAAACCGTGTAACCACCTGAAACGTAGTAGCCTGTGTTCTTAGCAGAATCACTCTCTTCAATCCAAGAGTTCATACCTAGTTTAAGAGCACCAACCTTCACGTTACCTGTCACTGTGTAAACTTCGTAATCAGCATCGTCATCACGAGCTTCATAACCTGCGTATAGGTTGAATACCTCTTGCTCTAAACCGATGTAACCGTTAATGCCTTTATCCGCATCATTATGATCATCACCAGTTTCAAAGTAAGAAATACCGTAAGCGATACCGTTTGTTGCGCCTTGGAATTTAACAACATTGAAGCCGTCAGAAGCATCACCAGCAGAAGCGCCAAACTCGTAAGTGTTGTCGCCAGCGCCATCCACTTTGTCTAGTGCTGTGTCGTTTTCCCAACCGAATGAAGCGATACCGAAACCAGTATCGAAACCTAACCATGCTTTATCTACATCTGTTGCTGGACCAGTATCGATACCGTTTGTCCAACCAGCTGTTGCTGCGTCGTTCGCAGATACGTTGTTGTCTGTCGTGTAGTTCACCATCAAGTCAGTTTCGAAATAACCAACAATACGGTTGTTACGGTAGTTTACGGCAAGAGTAAGACCCGTAGCCCAGTCATCGTAGAACGCTTTAGAGCCAGTGTCGTAGTAACCACCAACACCGAAAGAGCCTGATACTGAGAATTGATCTTTGTGCATTGAATCGAATGCAAACATGTCTTCGTTTTGGCTGTTTTGGCTGCTTGTGCTTACAGCGAAAGCTGAACTTGAAATGCTCGCAATCGCAAGTGCTACTAATGTCTTTTTCATGATAACCACTACCTATATATTGATTCGGCCTTGTTAGTCCGGCCTTTTGGAGTGGCGCTATTGTTCAAAAAAACAGGTTATTGATATACCGTAAATTTACTGAAAATTTTATAGCTTTGGTGAATTTCATGAAATAAGAATATATTAATGTGTCGTTTATATTGAAAAACGTAATCCGAGTGTAAAGCCGATATCGGTGCTGTTATCCATATTACGGATGTTCTCAATCATCAGCGCTTCGACTACGAGTTGATTTAAGCGGTAGCGATAACCCAAAACGACCTCGTTAGAAGGTTCAGAAAAGTCCGGGTCATTGCTCGCCCAACCTTGATAGTTGAGAGACTCAATCAATAAGCTATGGCGTTGATTCAGCCGATACTCATACCCAATCGCCCAACTTGCGCTGAAATTTTCAAGACTAACGACATACACATCGCTATCTCGATGTACAAGACCAATGGTTGAAAAAACGCTGTGCCTAGGAGTGATATAGCTGTAGTTAAGCTGAACACCTTGCTCAAAACTGGTTCTCGCAAACTGCCCACTTCTTACATTGTTGTAAAACAAAGAGCCACCAGCCGAGAGCGACATTGGCCCTCTAGAATACAGTAGAAGTTCATTGTAGAACGTCAGAGCGTTGGTTAAGTCATCCCCCTCAAAATCAGACATATAAATACCTGCATTGTGAAAACCCATGGTGAATTGATCTTCCGCCACTTGATCGCGACCATTCTGGCCAATGCGGAACAGGTCATGAAACCCCATCACAAAACTGTCTAAACCATTATCTTTTGCAGTCACAACTCGGTAATCCAGCTCCGTTTTCCAGACAGGTGAAGCTTGCCACTCAATCGCAATATTGGATTGATTTTGATAATAGTCGAGAGCATACGCACTCGTGTGTGCCCATATACTGGCTTGGGTAAAAGAGGACTTGAACTCAATGGTCCCCACTCGGTTAGGTTGAGCAGAACGAAGTTGTGTTGAAAGCACATTTGAATGAATTGGAGATTGCGCGTAAACAAACATTGGAGAGGTATTCGCGTGTGTAACGGAATGAAAAAAGGTCAACATCGAGACTGAAATAGACAGTAACGTCCTTAAACTTATCACAGTGTTTACTCGGTTATAGAAATGCCCGATCTTATTAAAAAACACCGTTCAATTAATGCAGTAAATGTACTGCTTATCATTCGAAAATCTAGAACTAAGAGTTATAAAAAACTTAAAAATAGAACCTATGATATATATAAGAATCTTATCTTGCACTGAGCCACTCGAACGAATATCTTCTGAGTATTGACCTAATGAATGTATCGAGAAAGGAAAAACGTGTCTGCTTTAAGCCTAAGTTTTGAACAGCTATTAATGAAACAATCAACCTCTCTTATTAATAGCGATCCTAAGAACTTTCAAACAACGTGGTCAGAAGCAAGCTTTGACGTACTCGATTGGTTCGGGATTGATCGTTTAACGCTTTACCCGAATTCAATGGTCTTACTTGAAGACGGGAAAACTTGTTCAGTATCCAAAGCAAACATACCTCCTGTCGATAAGAAAAGTTTGGTTGGCGGTAACTACCTTGATTACCTAAAGCTATTGAAAACCAATGAAACATATCTCACCTTTACCAGTGACGAACTCGTTTCAACCAAAAACTATGTGTTAAAGAAGATCTATAAAGAAGGGGGAAGATGGCACTGCATCATTCCTTTGCAGCTGTTTAACCAACGCTGGGGAGCATTATCTTTCACTAACTTTCACGACAACGAAACCACCTTTGACCTCGAAGACATCCAGCGCTTAAAGTTAGTCTGTGAACTTTGGCTCTGTTATTGGCAGCACTCAACGCTAGCTAGGACACTAAAGCAAAATGAGAATCGGCTAGCAGATGATAGTGAGAAGCTATTATTACTCACAAAAAAACAAACCAAGGTTTTGGCTCTCATTGCTCAAGGGTTTAGTGCAAAAGAGTGTGCAGAACAGCTCCACCTTAGCTCTCGAACGATAGAATCGCATAAATACAGAATGCTTGGATTGCTCGATTTAAACAGCCACAATGACCTGATTCAATTCGCCTTACGCAATGGCCTAGGTCTTACAGAAAACCTACACACGACACGTTAAAACAAGGCTATGTGCACTCTTTACGCATAATATTGGTTGTTATTCGTTGCCTTCACTCAGAGCAAATTTGATTTCATCTGAAGAGAACCCCTTTCGACTTAGCATCGCATAAGCCTTGGAGCGTTCTTTATGATCGTTTAGGTCATAAGACTTCTTCTGCAACTGTTCTAAACAAGAAGAATAGAAATCTAGCTGCTCTTCATTAATCAATCGGTCGATGAGCGATGACAGTTCACTAGTGTCGATTTGTCGCTGTCTAAGTTCTTGCTGAATAGCAGTCAAGCCTTTGCCTTTACGAGCATACTTAAGCACCTCTTTTTCCAAATCAGCTTTCTCTGCCTTAATTTGAATATTACTTTTCAGTTCATGCGACTGCGTGTGCTGGTCAATCGCTACCTTCACCTGCTGGTAGCTAAAACCACGCTTTTGCAGGGTCGCGACAAGCTTTTCACGGCTCATGGTAAAACTTGTATAGTAATGGTTGATGCGGTCTATCAGGATGGTCTGTTCATCAATAGACTTTTCGAAAGACACCTTATGGATTGCATCAGAAATCACTGAGTCCGTCAGGTCCTTCTTTTTCAATTTTTCGACAATGTATCGAGAACCAAATTCACCAGAGAAAGCTTGTTCCACGAATTGTTCAGCAAACACTTGGTCAGACTTGAGATACCCAAAGCCTTTCAAAGTATTCAACGTTTCATCGATCCATTCTTGATTGTCGGTTTTCACTTTTAGCTTCGCAATCAACTCGCTTTCCGTCATATCTCTCTGGGTTAGGTGCCACATCGCAGAGTTCATGACGCTTTCAATTCGTGTTGCTTTTCTTACCGTTGTATTTCTACTATTCGTTTTTTGCTGTGAATCATCCATTCGCTTTCAACTGTCCAAACTAAGCCTACCCCATCATAACGTAATTCTAAGGCGGTTGAGTGACATAAAAGAATGAAGCTCAATACAAACGGAAGCCAATAAAAATGGACGCTTATTCAGCGTCCATTTGATATCACATTAAGAATGTCGACTCTAAGCTGCGCTTAGCTTTGACGCATTAGCTTTTTTCGTAATAGCTCTTTTCGAAATCGCTTTTCATATTAGCTCTTTCGTTTAGCTCTCTTCGTGATTGTAAATATGCACATCTCGTTGAGGGAATGGGATCGTGATACCTTCTTCATCGAAGCGTTTCTTCACGGTTTCCGTCACATCCCAATACACATCCCAATAGTCATCGGTCTTAACCCAAGGTCTGACGACAAAATCAACAGAAGACGTATTCAAGGTATGAAGCTTGATCATATGCTCCGGTTTTTTCAGTACTAGAGGGTGCGCAAGAATGATGTCGTTCAATACCGCTTTCGCTTTATCGATATCATCTGAGTACCCAATGCCGAAGACCATATCAACACGTCTCACACGTTCTGCAGTGATGTTGTTGATCACGTCACCCCAAATCTTGTTGTTCGGGATCACCAAGCGTTGGTTATCGATGGTTTGAATGGTCGTCGACACTAAGCTCATGTCTTTTACTGTGCCTTGAACGCCGGCCACTTTAACCATGTCGCCCACATCATAAGGACGATAGATCAAGATCATCAAACCTGACGCAAAGTTAGATAGTGTGTCTTGCAATGCGAAACCAATAATGACACCCGCAACACCGAAACCGGTTAATAGTGGCGCTAGCTCAATCCCAATTTGAGACAGAGCGATAAGCAAACCAATAAACACGACCGCTTTAGATGCGATGGATACGAAGAACTCCTGCATCAATACGCTAAAGTCCATTTTAGAGTGCGAGACACTCTTACGAACGGTCTTACGAGCCACGTTAGCAATAAGGCGAGTTACGTATAAAATACCGAGAAACAGAGCGAGTTTAACGATAAATGAAGGGGTGTTTTCAAACGCCCATGAACTGAACGATCGAAGCCAGCTATCCAATAGATCCAGTGCAACATCGACATCCAACACATCGGCGTTAATGTCCCCAGTAGTCGCTAATAGAATGCGCTTGTACGAAGTGACATCCACACCAAACGGGGCCATCATAGAGATACTTGTCTCTAAGCTGGCAACCATTACACTGGTTCGTTCGCTGAAACGTATTAACTCAGTTTTTATTGTCGCCTTTTCGTCTTCACTAACAAAAGACAAGCGACGCTCTAGATCTTGACGCTGCGTGTCTGTATACAGGATCGCATTGGTCAGATATTGAGAACGAGAAACCAATGCGGTTTTTAACTGACTTTCCGCAGCCGATACATCAACGCCTCGACCTTTTGACCAACTTAAGGTTTTAGAGAGTTGCTGATAGTAATCATCCATCATTCCGATACGTTTTTGAATCAACAATTCAAGACGCTTTTTAGCATCACCTTCAGCGGAACGGTTGTCTTTGCTCATAGAGACAATTTTAACTTCGTTCAATGACAGTAAATGTTGTAAAAGATCTACCTGTTGGGCAAGAACAGCGTCTAAGCCCTCCTTCTTATCGGATGATAATTGGGAGGAAATCTCTTTACGTAGTGCTTGGTTCTTTCGTCTTAATATATCTTCTAGAAACGGCTTCTCAGCATCGTGCGCTGTTTCTAATGTTGTTAGGTCCAGCATTAGCTGGTCTTGTACTTCTGCTATTTTATCGACACTTTGTGCAAAACTCCCTGATGCCACAAACGCCAACATTAAAAATAGACAACGCCAAACCTTTATCATGTTAATTCCTATGAATGTCCAAATTGACCCCTTAAATAGTAGTAAAAAGAATATGGATAACAAGCATTTAAACGTATGTTGTGTTAAAAATTCGCAAAATATCAGTACGTATCTAATATTTGAGAGTTCCAATCCCCTCTTATGACCTGTAAAGTACGCAACCAACAAAGAACAACAGCCAATATCGTCACTTAAGCACATGCACAAAAACGCCTTAAATCTGATGTTAGCTAACAGCAAGAGAGCATAGAAATGAACAACGAACTTGATATTATCGATTCCTTAGAAGAACTAGAAAAGTTCCTAATCTCAGTGGAAGCTGGCGGTTTGGGTCTTGAAGGCGTTGAAGGTGTAGGCATGGCAACCAATAATTCAGATGGTCGTCACTTCGTTGCTGTCTTCAACAGCAGCCACAAAGTTCTGCTCGCTCGCTGGATCACCAAAGAAGTTTTCGAAAATGGTAAAGATTTGGTACGTAATGGCCCTCGCCGTACTCACTAAGCCTTTCCAATAAAACCAACGATTAAGCCCAATAAGTTCCTCTAAGATCTGTTGGGCTTTTTGCATAGCCTCATCGTGAATAAACAAATCGATACAGAATAAATTAGTTATAACTGCCGGTTATTGTGAACTTTAACCAGAGCCCTATGTCGTATTCGCGTGAGTCCATGTTTAATCATCGTCTCTCGTGTATATACATTTTCTCTCGTTTATATATAGTTTCACTTTAACCATTTTATGACTTGTGGCGCGAAGAGAACTTATCTAAGCTAGCCACAATTCAATGAGCTCGCTTTAACAACTAACTGATTTGATTACCGACTAATTTGCTGAACACATCGCTACTTTTCTTACCCACACAGAATCGCCAACAAAAGCAATCGCTTTGGGCACTTCTCCTTACCGGACTGGTTATCATAACTTGCCTGGAGAGCACTCTGGCCGTAAAGAAAGTATCGTTATCGACATCCGCTAATGGTCAATCCATCCTAGTTGACGCGCAAACTCACACAAAAACCACTAATCCTCAAACCGACATCGCTTCGTCAGAAAAAATGGCCGCTCTATACGCCAGTATTTTCGGTTTAGAAGCATCTAAAATGTTAACGTCACCCAATTCAAGCTCGTGTAGTCTAAGTTCAAAAATGCTGACCTTTGCCGCACCTAAAACGGGCTGGCTGATCCCTTTCGTTCTGATGATTGCTGTTGCATTCAACTTATCTCCGCACATCTCGAGATTATCCGGAGAGAATCACCGCTCTACTCGACCGACAAAACACCGCTTACACCTAAAGCACTGTATATTTAGAGAGTAAATAACCGGGCTATTCCACCCTTTTATTTATTTTTTGGAGATACATTTGTGTACAACACACTACTAACTAAGTTTGTCGATTCGTTGGCATTCTGCATGCGCACATGCGCAAAAGCTTTCGTCACTGCAATCTTAGTCATGACGTCATTTACCGCCCTGGCTCAAACCACGGGCTGGATAAGCGTGCCTGAGCATCCACCAGTTAAGATGCGAATGATGTCGACGGGTGAACAGTCGGATAACGGCGGTACCGTTCAAACTGTATTGGACGTTACACTCGACGGTGACTGGAAAACCTATTGGCGCAGCCCAGGTGAAGGTGGCATTCCGCCAAGCTGGGATTGGTCTGATTCAACTAATATAGAGTCTGTAGATTGGCATTGGCCGATCCCTAAATACTACGAACAACTTGACGTAATGACGCTGGGCTACAAAAAGCACGTAAGCTTTCCTGTCACCCTAACGTTGAAAGACAAAACGCAACCTGCTGTATTTAGGGCTTCTCTCTCGTTCCCGTCGTGCACCAATATTTGTGTTTTGACTGACTATGACATCGAACTCCCTATCGACACGCATCAATTGCAGTTCGATGAAGAAGCGATGTTCTTGTTCAACCAAGGCATGAGCCAATCTCCAAGAGAAGCGAACCGGACTTCAGTGAACGGTCTATTTTGGGACAAAAGCAAGCAACAACTGGTCACTCAACTAACCAGTAACGAAGGCTGGGATAAGCCGATGGTGTTGATCGATGGCAAAGAAGTCATCGATGATTTCTTTGCTCAACCAAGCGTTCACATCACCGGCAATACGATGACCGCGGTATTTGACGTCAGCAACTGGATAGGCGAAGTCGACTTAACGGATCGCACCGTTAGTGTCACCGTTTCAGACACTAATTTTGCCGAAGAGATGACCGCTCAAGTCGGCTCAGAACCTATTGCTTATCAAGCAAGTAACAACGGTTTTCTTGCAATGATCGGCTTTGCTTTGATTGGTGGTTTAATCCTCAATATTATGCCGTGTGTGCTGCCTGTATTAGGAATGAAGCTAAACAGCATCATTCAAAACCAAGGCGCATCTAATCGTCATATCCGACTCTCATTCTTAGCTTCTGCGTCAGGTGTCATTACATCATTTGCATTCCTAGCCCTTGGCATGACCGTTCTAAAAATGGGTGGCAATGCGATTGGTTGGGGAATCCAGTTCCAAAATGTTTGGTTCATCGGGTTCATGCTGATCATCACTTTGCTGTTCTCGATTAATCTACTTGGGTTATTCGAATTCAGACTACCATCAGGTTTAAACACTTGGATGGCAACCAAAGGTGATGACTCACATTCAGGCCACTTTATTCAAGGCATGTTTGCGACGCTGTTGGCAACGCCGTGTAGTGCTCCGTTCTTAGGAACCGCAGTTGCTTATGCACTTGGGGCAAGCTACCAAGAGTTGTGGGCTATCTTTATCGCACTCGGCATCGGTATGAGTGCACCTTGGTTGATTTTCGCGCTGTTCCCGAGTCTTACAAAACTGCTTCCAAAACCTGGGGCATGGATGTTCAGAGTTAAGCTGGTATTTGGCTTAATGATGTTCATTACCAGTCTATGGTTAGCAAGCCTAATGAGCCCATTCATTGGTAAATTCCCGACGATCCTGTTGTCACTGTTTATCGTGATTACAGTATTGATTTGGATTGGCCGTAAGTTGGGCCGCAAGGTACTTATTCCTATTGTCGCAACCACAACCTTGGTGTTTGGTGCTGCATTGATCGTCGGTAGTGTCACCGCTGATAACTGGGCGACACCGATTGTTGACGATCTCGATTGGCAAAAGCTAGATGCAAAACAAATCCCCCAATTGGTTGAGCAAGGCAAAACGGTATTTGTCGATGTGACCGCTGAGTGGTGTATTACCTGTAAAGCCAACAAGATCGGCGTCATTCTCCAAGACCCTGTCTACAGCCACCTACAGCAAGAAGACATTGTTTTGATGAAAGGCGATTGGACAACACCAAGTGAAAGTGTCACTCAATACCTACAAAGTAATGGTCGATTTGGTGTGCCATTTAATATCGTCTACGGCCCAAGCTATAGAAGCGGTATTCCACTGCCTGTCATTCTCAACAGTGACACGGTCGTTCAAGCCATCGACGCTGCGAGATAATGGATGAAGACTCCCAACAATGAAGATAAATCTAGCACGACTGAAGACAGCGCTGTAAAGGGTGAAACCAAAAAGCCAAGTCGTCTTAAGAAGTGGGGAAAGGAACTGGTTTCAATGATATTGATCGTTGGCGTGGTTTCATTTGCGATGGACTTTTATCACAGCAGAAGCATGCCTCAGGGCGACGCGATTCCAATTGTGGGTCAATCGCTCCAAGGCGAAGATATTGATGTTATCGAGCTAAGCAAAAATGGTAAGCCAGTCATTGTCTATTTTTGGGCGACTTGGTGTGGCGCCTGCAAATTTGTAAGCCCAACCGTCAATAGCTTCAGTGATTCCCATCAGGTGGTTTCGGTCGCTCTATCGTCTGGTCCAGACGAGCGTGTTCAGCGCTACTTGGAGGCGAAAGAGTATGACTTCCCTGTGATCAATGATCTTTCTGGATCAATCAGCAGAAGTTGGGGCGTTAATGTCACTCCAAGCATCGTCATCATAAAAGATGGAAAGATTAGCAGTATCGCAACAGGCATTACTTCCCCGATAGGGCTTTGGTTGAGAACCTACTTTGCCTAACTCGCTTACAAAGAAAAACAGAGCAAAGCAAGGTGAATAACTCGATTTAGCCCGTTTAACGAACAGAATTTCCGTGAGCGAGACCCAATGAGCGCTCACGATTATCAAGAATTAGAGAATAAATAGCATGAAAAAGCATCTGATTAGTACACTGATTTTAGGCTCACTAATGAGCACCACTGCCTTCGCTGAGTTAAGCACAGAACAAACCCAGCAACTTGAAGAGATTAACCAATTTCTGAAAGAGAACCCTTCTACGATCTCTGGTTTACATACCAGCTTAGAGCAGTACGTAGCAGGGCAAGAACAGTCGAAGAAGGCTCAAGCAGGAAGCCATGATTGGTTGTACAACAATGACGCTCACCCAATCACGGGCAATCCGGATGGCAAATCGGTCATCATTAACTTTACCGACTATAACTGCCCTTACTGTAAGCGATTGGAAAAAGGCTTGGTTCAATTAGCCTCTGAAAATAGCGACATTAAAGTGATCAACGTGTACTTATCGTTTAAACAACAACAAGTTGTAGGGCTAGACACCAACGCGGCGCTATACGCGATGAAAGTATGGAAAGATAACCCAGAAGCATTCCCTGAAGTTGATAGATTGCTAATGGCCAAAAGTGGTATTCACTCGAAAAGCTCACTAGAAGCCGTTGCCAAAAAGACGGGAACAGAGGCGGAACTAAAAACAACTCAAGAACAAAACCAGGTTCTAACCACTAACCACCAAACGTTCAGTGCACTCGGCTTAACGGGCACTCCAACCATGATGATGAACGGAAATGTTTTACCAGGATATGTGCCTTACGACCGACTTAAAGATATCGTGGATGACGCTTTTTAATCGAGTGTAGATAGAGATAAAGACTCGAAAGAGAAGTGAATAAAAGCCGACTCGCGCAACCCGCAGTCGGCTTTTTCATTGCTTCGAAACAATAGAACACTTTGAAACGACAGTTCTGAAGTCATGGTTTTGAAACAAAAAAAGTCGAAGTGTCACCATCTCGCAATAGATTCTTAATTAACCCTCACTACGCTAAAAGCAGTTCTGTCGATGAGTCAAAGACGTGTTAACTCAAGACAACTGTCCTTTGACCGAGCCTTGCTCGGTCTTTTTTTTTTGCTTAACTCAGCAAGCGACAAACAAGCGCACCCGGCTCCCTTAATGCATCCACGTTATAGCTGAGTACACGACCAGAAGATGGTGCGTGATAACGACGACATTCATTACCGAACGCATCATATTGGATGGCGAGCAGATCATCTTGTTCGACACTTTGCAAAAGCTCGACCTGAGGCAGCACAAAGCCACCTATGTCTGCGCGGATAGATACGACGTTGTTGCCTTCTATCCAGTCCATACTTGGCAGCTGACTTGCCTCAAACGGGTCTTCACCATCAAGCATCTCGTAGTAAGACAGCATATTAAAAACACCGTCCGCGGCTCGTTGAATCATATCAGGCTGAGTAAACTTACCCATCCCCACTTCCACCGTAATACTCGGAATTCCACTTCGATTCCAAACCGTTTCAAGAATACCTGGATCGCCAGGATCATTGAGAACACAATCTGGTGTCATCAACCTTGCCATTTCAAGGCATTGTTCAATTCGGTAGTCAGCAAAAACATAAAGTGGGTAGACCGCGCCACGAGTTTGGGTATGCAGGTCAACGGCGAATGTCGCATTGTGTTTGAGTAACCGATCCCACAAAGACGCAACAAAGCGCTCTGCCGCTAAGCCATTCGCATCACCCGGAAAGAGTCGATTAAGGTTGGCAGGGCAAGAGCCCGGATCTGAAGAGATAAAATCGCGGCTGTGGTTAAGCAAACCCGACAAATTCACAGTAGGCACTATCGTTACCGTGCCTTTGAGAGTTTTACCGACTAAGTCTCTAATAATTTGCTGAGCAGCCAACACACCGTTGAGCTCATCACCGTGAATACCAGCGGTGATCATCAACTTAGGACCTGCTTGACTGCCTTTGAAAACAGAAACCGGCATGTTCTTGGGTTGCCCCAGCCCATCACTGGTTACTTGAAACCAAAACTGGTGCTCTCCAACGGGTAAGTCTTCAACATTCAAGGAGCCAATAACCTGCCTACCTTGTAAAACATCGCCTAAGTACTCTGTTTTCATCCAACGTCTCCATCTTGTTGAGCAAAACCTATTCTCTTCTAAGTTTTTGCATCATAGAGGATATCTTAATCAGTACAAACAGTTAATAAGATGAACAAGCTCTGACTTCCCCATAATACTCACTCATATCATCATCACTTCCCCTAAATAGAAGCTTGTGAAAGTCAGCTCTCAAGAACAGATAAGTTGTATAACCATTCACAAACCACTCAGTCCATTGAAATAAAAGTGCAATAAAATCAACACTTAAAAAGTTCCCTATTCACGAAAATGTAATTTTATAGAAATGAAAGCTTAATTTAGCTGCTCTAAATTAGCTTCATATCGAAACGGAGAGCACATTGCTCACGGATTTTAAAATACAAGGTAAGTGATTATGAAAAAGGCAGTTCTAGCTTCTGCAGTGGTAGCGGCACTAGTTTCAGGTTCATCTCTAGCAGCAACAGTTTACAGCTCTGATGGTACAGAACTTAAAATTGGCGGCCGTGCGGAATTCCGTGGTGATTTCATTGGTTCAGGCGGTAAAGAAATCGACGGAACCATGAAAAATAAAAGCCGTGTGCGTTTAAATGTTGGCGGTACTACTGAAATCACTAGCGATTTATCTGGTTTCGGTTTCTACGAAGCAGAACAAGGCGTAAATTCTTCAGCGGATAACGATGAAACTGATAACTTTAAACAACGCTATATGTACGCTGGCCTTGAAGGTAACTTTGGTGCTGTTTCGGTAGGTCGTCAAGATACAGCCGCTGCTCAAATCTCAGAAATGTCGGATGTTACTATCTACTCAGGTGATCAAAAAGCCTTCATTAACGCGGGCAACGAGCAGATTAACAACACATTCGTGTACGCTTACGATGCTGATGCTCTTTCGTTGAAGGCAAGTTTAATCGCTGGCGAAGATAAAGATACAGACGGTTACGGTATCTCTGGTATCTACACATTACCTATGGGCTTAGGTTTTGGTCTTGGTTATTCAGGTAATGACAATGGCGCGGGTAATGGCTCTGCAACCGCTGTAATTGCTGGTATCAACTACAAAATGGATGCTCTATACCTAGGTGCAACCTACACAATGGGTGACCTAGACGACAAAGCTAAGACTGAGTTCTCTGGTGTAGAAGTTGCGGCTAAGTACAAACTAACCGATCAATTTGAATTGGCGGCTTTGTACCAAAAACAAGAAAAAGACGCGACACAGAACATCACTGTTGATACAGCTGATTTCTTCGAGCTAACGGGTACATACAAGTTCAACAAGTCTATCCGTACTTACGTTGCTTACCAATTAAACAACCTAGACGATGTAAAAGTTGCGGGTCTAGAGACACAAAGCGAAGATTCTCTTCGTCTAGGTCTACGCTACGACTTCTAATCTAAATCGGCTTTAGATACAGACTAAAAGGTTGGGCAATAGCTCAACCTTTTTCATATTCAAATATTCTGACTAACTTCATCAATGCTTTTTCTGGTTAAGTGGTGCTAAATCCGTATCATAGGTGAACCACATCAAATAATTAGAAGCATCATGTCACAACACCATCCGATCCAAGGCGCTAGCTGGATGCTAACCGCAGGCCTAGCCTTTGCCGTCATTAACAGCCTAACTCAAATCGCTAGCATTCATTTCGGACTTACTTCTACTACCGTTGCCGTCATTCAATACGCCATCGCGTTGTTCGCTATTCTTCCTTATCTGAAAACGCTGGGCATTCGCCGCGCGCTAAAAACCGACAACCTTAAGTTGCATGTATTCCGTGTGTTTTTATCGGTGATTGGTATTCAACTTTGGATATGGGCGCTGGCTTACCCAGTTCCTATTTGGCAAGGCATTGCCCTTCTCATGACGTCGCCACTGTTTGCAACCATAGGTTCAGGGCTTTTCCTCAAGGAGAAAGTTGGAGCTGCTCGCTGGGGAGCGACCTTAGCAGGTTTCGTGGGTGCGATGGTGATTCTAGAGCCGTGGGCTGAAGACTTTAACTGGGCAACGCTACTACCGATTGGCGCCGCTTTCTTTTGGGCATGCTACTCACTAATGGTGAAAAAGCTCTCTTCACAAGACAGTCCTTCTACCATGGTGGTCTACCTTTTACTATTGATTACGCCATTTAACATCCTACTTGCTGCGCCAGATTGGCAGACTCCAAGCGGCGGTAAGATTTGGGCTATCTTAATTGTCATCGGTGTTATGACGGCACTTGCTCAATGGGCAATTGTAAAAGCCTACTCAGTCGCTGATGCTTCATTCGTACAACCTTTTGACCACGCAAAATTACCGCTAAATGTCCTAGCAGGTTGGATTGTATTTAGCTGGGTTCCACCGGGTCGTTTATGGCTCGGGGCTGCTATTATTATTGCGTCAGTCGCATTTATAACGCACTGGGAAACGAAAAAGCCGTCAAAACTGAAGAAAGTTTAGGGTTAGTGAAATAAATAGTTCAACTGTCCGTTCTATATGGATAAGAGAATTCAAACGAGGCCGTAACCATGAAGAAACCAGTCAAGATTACACTATACCGTTGGGCAGGCAGCTGGGGTCCATTTAAAGTTAATATCCCATGTGGGGAATGTACCCTTACCAAAGACATTCTTAAGGATACTTTTGAGAATGAGTTATCAGATGTCGATGTCGAACTGGAAGTGAAAGATTGGTTGTCTCACTGGTGGGAGCCTCTAAAACTGGGCTCTTGGCATGCTCCAATCCTTGTTGTTGAAGGCAAGGTTGTAAGCCAAGGCGAAGCGCTTAACCGCGGTGTGTTAGTTCAATCCGTGATCAAAGAGTGGACCAAACGCGACAGCCTAAAAGGCAACATCATTTATGGTAAAGCGACCTGCCCATTCTGTGTTAAGGCAAAGAAAATGCTTGATGAAGCGGGTGTTGAATACCAATACCACGATGTCGTAAAAGACAGCGCAGCTTTGTATCGCATGATTCCTGAGGTCAAAGCGCACATTGGTGAGAAAACACCAGTAACCGTTCCTCAGATCTGGCTCGATGGTAAATACATCGGTGGAGCAGACAACTTAGAAGCATGGATGAAAGAAAATGGTTTAGATACCATTCCAAATAACGTTGTCGACCTGTCCAACCAATCGGCAGGCTAAACTCACTGAGTTATAAATCCGATCGTGAATTAATCCGTGTTTTTTGTGTCCATCCACAACAAAACGAGCGATGATCTTCATTAATCGCTAAAACGAAAAAGGCCTTAAACTTCATCGAGTTTAAGGCCTTTTTAAATTCCGTTTTTGAAAATGCTTATTTCGCCATTTTCTTCATCATTCGCTTAAAGAATGATGCTTTTTTTGGCTTAGGCTTGCCATACAATGCTTCGTGCATCATGTTTTTTGCTACCATTTGACCAAGGTATGCGTGGCCTAGTTCGTAATTCATGCTTATCTCCGCACATAATCGATTTTCTTATGCGCGGATTCTACACTTAAAGCGCCTAAAAACAAGATCTAAATCACACTTTAATGCAAGTAACTCATACTATTGCAACATCCGTATTCTTGTCTCTGCGTAAATCAGCATTGTATCGTTATATCAATGAGTTAATGTTAAGTCCGTCTAACCTTGATTCACCATACCCATTTGCAATCCAAGACATTGGTTTAGACATTCATAAAAAAAGCAGCTCAAGAGAGCTGCTTTTTAAATACTTAGCTTAGAAACACTGACCTTAAAAAGGGCATTATTCGCTAATGCCTAATAGTCAGTAACTAAAACACTAGCTACGCTTTGGCTGTCTGTAAGTTTTACCCGCAATTTGGTATGTGTCTTTTTGTTTTAATTCGAACATAGTTTCAAAGAACCAAGCTGCAAATTTGATTAAGTCATCGCCTTCATTCATGACATGTTCGATGTACTCTTGCTCTTCGCCTTGTTCATTTTCTTGAAGCGTCACGTGGTAAATACGCTTTTCGCCTTCTACTTCAGCTAACGCAAATTGACCTGTTAGTGATCCAGCAGCCTCAGCGACTTCTGTATCCTCATTGGATTTCAATAGCTCAAGCGCTTGAGGCAGGCCATCTAGTGCGCAGATAGCTTTTACCAGTACTTCAAATTCATTTTGCTGCATGTTTATTACCTATTAAATGGACGCAGGTATTGTAGAAAACCATCCATACAAATACAACGTATTAACGACTGTACGCAGAACTATAGCGAATTAGCTGTTTAACTGTATTCTACTTCGGTAGCTGCGGCTTTCTTATTCATTCTCGTTGAAGACCAAAGTACTGTGCCCATGCAAGCACCAATAATCAGATAAAACACGCCGAGTTGTAGGTGAGTTGTCACCCAGCTTTCCACCAAATATCCTCCTAACAAGCCCGCCAAGCACATCTGAATTGAGCCTGACAATGCCGACACTGCGCCCGCTTGCTTCTTATGAGGTTCTAACAACATACTGATCGATAGAGGGAACGAGATACCTTGTGCTATCGCCAACCAAGTAAACGCCCAAACTAAGTTAAAGATGGATAACTCATGAGTAAGAAGCCAAGTTCCCGACGCCAAAATAATCAAAATCGCAAGGCTCATCAATTGCGGAGTGCTAAACCTACGATTGAGCAAGTTCAAAGCCACGCTACCTATCAGTAAGCCCGCCGAAGGAACAATCATCAATGAGCCATATTCAGCGGCGGTCAGCCCCAATTGCTCTTGCATTAAGAATGGAAACAACGACAACGAAACCAAACTCGCCATATAGCTCATCCAGTTGTAACTGGCACTGGTCAACACTTGGCGATTGGTCAACAAGCACCCGTAGTTCTTTACTACTTGGCATGCATCAAAGCGGCTCTTTCCGTATGGCAAAGTTTCATGCAGAACAAAGTAACCCAGCGTAAATATCGCTAATAGGTACAATAAAACAAACAGGAACACCGCCTGCCAACCTAGATGGAATGAGATCCAACCACCAAATACAGGCGCAATGATCGGCATGATCGAAGCAGTGATCGAAATATAAGACAACGCTTTGGTCAGTTGAGGGCCATCATAGCTGTCGCGAAGCACACTTCGTCCGAGAACCGAGGCACTACCCGCCCCTAAACCTTGCAACAAGCGACCAACCTCTAGCGCCGTCATGTTGTCAGAAAATACGACACAAACGACAGTACCAATCAAATAAACACCCTGACCTAACAAGAAGATAGGTCTTCTTCCCACTGCATCAGACATCGGCCCGTAAAATAGCTGAGACAAGCCAAAACCCACAAGAAACAGCGTGACGAGCAGCTGTACATCTACCTGAGTCACACTTAAGTCAGAAGCAATTAACGGCAATGATGGCAAGTAGATGCTCACACCCACCTGTCCCGTAGCAATAATCATCATTGCTAAAAGTAACGGCGTTTTTTTAAAGGTCGATTGGCTCAAAAAATTCCCTATTCGTTTGATATTTGTTCATGATATAAGTTTATATTCAAAACCAGTAATTGATAATTAACCAAATTGGAATTTAATTAAGTCCTAACAGGAAATAATATGGATTGGATTCTCAACGTAAAAAGCTACGTTCGAGTAGTGGAAGAAGGCAGTTTCAATGGTGCAGCTCGCAAACTTAACACCACCAGCTCGGCGATCAGTAAAAGAGTAAACTGGCTCGAAGAGCGTATCGGCACACAACTTTTAAAACGCACCACTCGCTCGATTAACCAAACCGAAGCGGGAGCACTCTTTTACTTGCGGGCCAAGGATCAACTCGACAATTGGCAATCAATTATTGATGAGACTCGCTCGGTTAACCAAACCCCGGCAGGCCTCTTAAAGATTGGCGCGACGATTGCTGTTGGCTCTAAGTTTCTCGTGCAATACATGGACGACTTCTTAGAAAAGTATCCAGATATTAAGGTGCAGCTGATCACGACCACGCCAGGGCAATTACCAGAGCTGGGCTTGGATCTGGTGATCAGTCGAGAACTGGAACAGCTCAACTCGTTAAGCTTCAAGAAAACACCGCTGTTTGAACACAAGGCCAGTTTCTATGCTGCGCCGAGTTATCTTGCCAAACATGGTTATCCCACCAACGAGCAAGACTTAGAACAACACAACTCCTTAATATGGGGAGAGCGCCCTACCCGTGAAGTCACACTCACCAAAGGGCAGCGCATCACTTTGAACGGCAACTTTGCGACCACCAACCCTGAGGCTTTGTTTCACGCGGCGAAACGAGGAATGGGTGTGCTGTTAACCATCAAAGCAATGATCAAAGAGGATCTTAAACAA
The DNA here is from genome assembly GCF_024347615.1 of Vibrio splendidus. Taxonomy (NCBI): domain Bacteria; kingdom Pseudomonadati; phylum Pseudomonadota; class Gammaproteobacteria; order Vibrionales; family Vibrionaceae; genus Vibrio; species Vibrio splendidus. The sequence continues at coordinate 1,085,976 of NZ_AP025509.1, forward strand.
GGGACATTAGTTCCAGTATTGCCAAATATTACCGCCGACGAAGTGATGGTTTACGCGTACTACCCTAAGCTTGATTACTCACATACGCGAACCAAGTTATTTTTGGACCATTTGAAAGATAGGCTAGATAAAGAGAGAAATAACCAGATTTTGTGAAATAAGTCTCAACTTAATTTGAAAAATGATACAACGCGGCCAATAATAAACTAAGCGCATATAAGAATAGATGCGTACAAACTAAACACACAGGCTTACACGCTGGATCTGGTTAACTAGGGATGGTAGCTATGACTCAACAAACGTACAACAATATGATAGACACTGAGCGTATAGGGCGCTTGCTCAAGTTGGAAGGTATCGACCTTTTGGAGTCAGCAGTGCTTACCCTGCACCAAATGTTCAATACTAAGTACACCACTATCATTGAGAAAAAGTACTTTCCAGACCAAATTGTTCCTTTAGTTATTGCTCATTCTGATCACGTCTTGCATGACAGAATCAACCCTCGTCATGGGCAAATCTATCAGCAAGCCGTCAATCAAAACCACCCTGATTGCTCATTTGCTCAATACGTTGTCAAATCATTACCTACATCTGCCTTTCGGCAAGAGATTACCTCACAGAATTCCATTGCGATTCCTACACGGACTCGAAGCGGTGAAGTCATGGGGGTACTTTTTTCTACGTTTACTTCCCCACTGAGCAATGCTCAGCAACAAGAAGCGATTAAACATCATCAACTTTTTTCGGATATCATCATCCACACCCTGCGTGAGATGTGGTTCAACGATCGCTCTGAGCAACTGGTCAATCAACTCAGCTATGAAGTATCACACGATAGCTTAACAGGTCTACTTAACCGCAGTTGTTTATCTGATACGCTAGAATCAATCACTCAGCAAAACTCAACACCGTTCACGTTAGCAATACTGGACATTAATAGTTTTAAAGCGATTAACGATCTTCACGGCAACTATGTTGGAGACAAGGTACTGCAACATCTGGCTGAGATTTTGAGACGAACACTCCCAGAAAATAACCTCACCTTTAGAACGGCAGGAAATGAGTTCGCCTTCATCACCTATTACGCCGACCCAACCGCAATTTGTGAACAAATCGTCGCCAAAGTAAAACAGGGGTATAACAGTATTGATCTTAGGATCGATTTTGATATCAGCATAGGCATCGCAGGATCAACCGGAGATAGCAAAGACGTAGAGCAAATCATCTTCAACACCAGCTTGGCGTTAAAAGAATGTAAGCAATATTCGGGTACCCATATCAAGTGCTATGACACCCACTTAAGAGCTCGATATCAGAGAAAGACCGAGTTAATTACGGCCTTGAGAAATGAACTTGAAAACTCTATCTCGTTGAACAGCGGAATGTATGTTGTGGCTCAACCGATTGTTGGTCAACAAGACAAACGTTGGAAGTATTTCGAAGTACTCACTCGTTGGAAAACGGAAAAGCACGGCGACATATCCCCAGTTGAGTTTATACAAGTAGCAGAAGAATCCGGGCTAATTGTCGAGCTGGGTGAACGCATTATCGAACTGGTATGCAGAGCCAAAACGACATTAGAACAAGGCTTAGGATACAAAGTTAAGCTCGGAATAAACTGTTCAGCCCATGAGCTTACCGACTCTAAGCGTTACATTTCCTACCTCACTCGAACCATTGAACAGCATCACTTTAAGGCTGATGAGTTTGTTATTGAGCTGACCGAAACAGTATTGCTATCTCCAACTCAAGACACCAAAGACGCACTCAACTTTTTGCGAGAACAAGGCTTTACGATTGCGCTAGACGATTTCGGCACCGGTTACTCTAGCTTGAATTACATTCACAGCTATCCGATTGACTGCATTAAAATTGATGCCATTTTCATTCAAAATTTACTCACCAATTCGACATCAGAGAGCGTTGTTTGGTTGATCATCCAGCTTGCTCATCGACTCAACGTATCACTTGTCGCAGAGGGTGTGGAAAAGCGTGAACAGCTAGAGAAACTTCACGATATGGGGTGCGACAAGATCCAAGGATACCTATACTCGCCTCCTATGCGACCTGAAGCTATCGTGAGTTTAGTGACTCATTCAGAAGCACTCATTCAAAGCCCATAAAAATTAAAAATATAAAGCAGTAGCCAGACCAAAATCTAAAAAGCCGCGAAGCATGACTAAATACTTAAATATTTAGAAAAGCTCTCGCGGCTTGATTAATCGGCCTAATTTAGAGAAATCTATTAACTGTTATTAGATTGTGCTTCTAAAGCTACCTTTAACAGCTTATCAGCTTCATCTCTTGACGCTACGAACGTCGCTTTTTCCTTTTTAGGCACTGAATCAGCCATCGGAATATTCGCTGTCATCGCGTTCACAGGACGACCACGTTCGATTAACTCATAATGCAAGTGTGCACCCGTCACTCGGCCCGTTTTACCTGACAAGCCAATACGCTGACCACGAGATACCGTTTGTCCTTTACGAACTAAGATCTTACTCAAATGGAGATAACGTGTTTTGTAAGTGCTACCGTGCTGAATAACCACGTAGTTACCGGCGTATGGGTGCTTACGGGTCATGATCACTTTACCATCACCCGTCGCTTGAACTGGCGTACCAATTGGCGTCGCGAAATCTGTACCGTTGTGAGGTGAGACTCGCCCTGTCACAGGGTGTAAGCGCTTAGGATTAAACTGAGAACTCTGACGCCATCCACTGCTCACAGGGTAACGTTGGAAAGCACGTTGTAAGCTATCGCCATTGGCATCGTAATATTGCCCATCAGTGTGTAAGTACGCAGAAACAACACGATTACGATTCATGATCTTAATCGCTTCGATTTCACGCTTTCCGGTTGCGACACCATCAACAAATTGCGCTTTCTGAAGCACTTCAAACTGATCGCCAGCACGCAGGTCGCGGCTAAAGTTCAGCTTATCTTTAAGAAGCGTCACAATATGGTCAATCTCAAGACTATTCAGGCCAACCTTGTTCGCCGACATAGAGAAACTGCCGTGAATATCACCCACTAAAGGCTTTTGTTTCCATTCACCAGGAATAGAAATGTCTTCAAATTCATAGCTGCCATCTTCAAGTCGTCGGTAAACCGCTTTATCCGCAACACTAAATTGAATTTCCATTTTGGAAAGATTGCCCGTCGCCTCATCACGCCAAAAACGTAATGTGTTACTAGGACGAAGTGTGTCTAGGGCAAGGAAGTTTAAATCGGTTTCCATCACGCTCATCATCGATTTATAAGAAAATCCAAGTTGAGTGAAAATGCTACTCAAGTTATCGCCCGTTTGAATTTGATACTCAAACGTCGGCGGTTCGATAATCGCGACAGAAGAAGGTGATAGGATTGACTCAATAACGGTTGAGTCAGGTAAATCAAGATCGATCGTTTTCGTCAGATCCGATTCTGAAGATTGCAAAGCAATACCAAACGCTGCAATAAGTGGCAGTCCTAAAATAGCTACTTTTTTTACAGGTGAAAGCTCAGCAAACGGAGAGGAAAATATTTTTGAATACACGGTAAACAGGTCTTTCTACGATATAAAGGCATAGGATATGCTTTTCAAACGCATAAATCATCATTGCATTGTCATAATATGATGTGAATCTGCCCAATTTGGACTAAGTCATTGAGTTACCGTAAGTGGAAACCCGCTTCACGATTAATAATATTAACCGCCAAAATAAAAAATAAAAAAGCAGAAACGGCTAGTTTCTGCTTTCTATTGATTCACGCTACTTCATCTCGATTAAGCGTTAACCGTCGATACCAAGCAATTGTCTTCACCAAACTCATTCGGGATATAACGATCAGCATTCGCATCGTTCACCCATTGTTGGTCGTCAACTAGATAGCGGAATTGAAACTCGCCATCTTTAGGTAGGCGAGTTTTAAACTTGTAAACCTTCCCTTTGGCCAGTTTTTTCATTGGGGTGGCTTTCCAATCAAGAAAGTCAGCAACGATGGATACAGAGTTCGCTTCTTGAGCTTCTAGCTCGAAGGTCACTTCAACTTCATCTTTCGTCTTAAAAAAACGTTTATTAATCATTCGCAAGCTCCATTTGTAAAAATAGGCAGACACCAAGTATAAGGAGTGTCTAAATTTCATTCATCTAATTAAGATAATATGTAATTTAGCTCACATAAACAACAGATCCTTGCATTAACGAAAACGTTATTGCTTACCAATTGATTGCGTATCAAAAGAAAAGCTCATTAACACCTTTTCAGAAGGGGATTCTGCAAATGATTGTTCCGCAGAATGCTGAGTAAAGCCGATAAAACCTTCCCCTGTTTGTTTGCTAGCGGATTGTAAATCTTGCTGCTGAGCGACCTCTAAAGTCTGAATTTGCACTCTATCGCCTAGAAAAAGCTGGTCGACTAGCACGACACGGCTTCGCTGCTGGTCATGTTTAAACAAGCCAAGATAATAGAACACACCACTGCCTTGGTTAGATACCCACATCGGCGCGACAAAGAAACTCGCTTTGCTCAACGTGACGGCTGAAAGGTTGTTGGTGTCTACCGTTACCACACCACGCTCAACACCCGAGTCATAGCGTCCAAAGGCTATAGCTCTAGGTTCATCGACTTCATTAATAAAAGCGTACGCGTTGGTTTCGGGTACTTTAATTGTCCATGGGTTGGTCGTCTTCAAATCAAAAACGGTTTCTACAACAGGGTCATAACTGACTTGAGAAGAAGGAAACTTCGCCAAGATCTCTTCGTCACTTAAGCTAAATCGATAAATACCCGCCACTATCACGACAACCAGCATGACAATTGGAATCAGTAAAATCAGAGGTATAGGTAAGATTTTCTTTTTCATGAGCAATTATATTCTTTTGTTTTCATCCAGTTGTGCAGACCATAAAGGGCTTTAGTATAATTATCAATACAGGGTTAACCAGAAGTGGAGCATGGATGGATATCAATCATATTAAAGATAGAAATATCAGAAGTTGCGAATGCCGCTGTGGAGCAGTCAACCTAGTATGCCGAGGCGAACCTCAACGAACCTCTGTATGCCATTGCTATGAATGTCAGAAACGCACCGGAAGTGTGTTTGGTGTTCAGGCTCGATTCCCAATAGAACAAGTCACATTAAACGGAGAAGTCACCTCTTTCTCACGCATCAGTGATACGGGCAGTGAAGTGACCTATCAGTTTTGCCCTAAGTGTGGCACCACCATGCTCTTACAATCTGTTGCTGCTGCCGATTTTTATATCGTCCCGCTCGGATTATTTAAAGAGCAAGACTTTCCGCTACCGAGCTTTTCAGTCTACGAAGAACGCAAACACGGCTGGGTCAAATTTGACCATCAAATGAGTCACTACAACTAGCCTGTTACTGACCTTTATCTCGATAAAGCAACTGCATTAGAACAAACTGCAATACTGTTGCCTAAGATCAAATATCAACGCACCACAGCGCTAGCGTATCTTTTCGCTAGCGTTATAATCTGCTCCTCTTTTTAACCCAGGGTGAACCACATGATTTCTAAGCTACCTCGCTGGGTTGAATACGGCGCTTTGCTACTCGCAGGCCTTGCTGGCAGTGTTAATGCGATTGGCTTACTCGGCTTTCAGCATCAAGCGATCTCCCACATTTCAGGCACCATGTCTTTATTAGGCAGTAGCCTGCTCACACCAACTTCGGCTTCTTTACATCTATTACTGATTATCATGAGCTTTATGTTAGGTGCAGCCTTCAGCGGGTTCTTTATTGAGAACCAAGCACTGAAGTTAGGGCGTCGCTACGGCGTTGCTCTGTGTATTGAAGGGGGATTGCTATTTTTAGCACTTTGGGCACTGTTACAGGGCTACACTTCAGGTCAATACTTCGCTTCAGCAGCCTGTGGTTTACAGAACGCGATGATAACGACTTACAGCGGTGCGATCATTCGAACAACGCACATGAGCGGGATCATCACGGATCTTGGGATCATGATTGGTGCTCGCTTAAAGGGGATGCCTTTTGACCGTCGTAAAGCCAAACTGCTGATGTTCATTGTGGTTGGCTTTCTGTTTGGTGGTTTAAGCGGTGCTTGTCTGTTCCAGCGCTTTGAAATTTTGGCGCTGGCTTTCCCTGCCTCTTTCGCCTTCATTATCGCATTTAGCTACTGGCTCTACCTGACCTATCGAACTGAAACTCCAGTCAATTTATAAATATCTGGCAATATATCTTCAAGTTACGTAACATCCGCAACACTTTATTCTAAACTCTTAATGAGTTGCAGAATAACCAGTGTGAATAGTTAGCGATATTTGATGAATAGTATTGCAAGCACTATCAATACTGGGTAATCTTGCAGCCAATGAGAAAATACGGATGTTTAGAGAATAAAAACGCCAAGGATGTGGCTTTTTTACATGTAGAAATACGAGAACAATTAACATGTCTAACAACACGAATACTGCTCAACCAGAGAAATCTAAAGGCAGTTTCTGGGTTTTCTTAATCCCATCTCTGATTGGTTTATTCCTTTTCATGGCACCAATCAGCTACCAAGGTGATCTAACGATCCCTGTCGCTATTCTAGCTAAATCAATTCAAGCGGTTTTCGGTGAGTCTCTAGTTGCTATTATCACTGCAATCGTTGCCTTCATGTCTGTAGCTTCCGTTTTAAGCACCATTTTCAAGCCTGCATTCATTACATCGAACTCATTTTTGAACGGCCTTTTCAATCCATCTCCACTGTGGTTGTTGGTTCGTCTGATCGGTGGTGCTGCAGCATTCATGGCTTTCTTCCAAGTAGGCCCTGAGTTTATCTGGGAAGAAAACACTGGTGGCTTAGTCCTAGAAGGGCTACTTCCAACACTGTTCTCAGTATTTATCTTTGCAGGTTTACTACTGCCACTGCTGCTTAACTTTGGTCTGCTAGAACTATTCGGCACTTTGCTAAGTAAAGTGATGCGTCCAATCTTCAACCTGCCAGGTCGTAGTGCTATCGACTGTATGGCTTCTTGGTTGGGTGACGGCAGCGTTGGTATCCTTCTTACAAGCAAACAGTACGAAAAGAAATTCTACACTCAACGTGAAGCTGCGGTTGTTGGTACGACTTTCTCTGCAGTATCTATCACGTTCAGCCTTGTGGTTATTGCTCAAGTAGAGCTAGAGCACCTATTCCTGCCTTTCTACGCAGCAATCTGTCTAGCGGGTATTGTGGCTGCGGTAATCATCCCTCGCCTTCCGCCACTAAGTATGAAGAAAGACACCTTCATTGATGGCAGCAAGCCTCACAAAGACGCTGACGCTATCCCAGCGGGTCACTCAACATTCTCTTGGGGTCTTGAGCTAGCAGTAAGCAAAGCATCACAAGTTAAGTCAGCTAAGTCAGTATTTGCTGAAGGCATCCGTAACGCCGTGGATATGGTATTTGGCGTACTGCCTGTGGTGATGGGCCTTGGTACGATGGCACTGGTTATTGCGGAATACACATCGGTATTCTCATTCCTAGGTCAACCTTTTATTCCGTTCCTAGAGCTACTTGGTGTTCCTGAAGCGGTTGCGGCATCTGAAACCATCGTGGTTGGTTTTGCAGACATGTTCATCCCAGCAATCCTTGCGGCTTCTATCGACAACGAAATGACTCGCTTTGTTATTGCTGCAATGTCGGTAACTCAGCTGATCTACATGTCTGAAGTAGGTGCTCTGCTTCTAGGCAGTAAGATTCCAGTGAACATCCTCGAGCTGTTTATTATCTTTATTCTGCGTACGTTAATTACACTTCCGGTTATCGCTGGTGTAGCACATCTAATATTCTAAATTAGACCCTACTGATATAGCGCAATTAAGAACTATTTTATAAAGCCTCACTTTTGTGGGGCTTTTTATTGCCAGTAAATACATTCCCTACCCGCTTAAAATACATTCACCCACCCACCAGAAATACAGCCAATATATAAAATTGGCATATCATTTAATTTCATATCTGTTTACCTTCCTTCTCGTCTGAGAATAGAAAACAACACACATAAACGCTAAATTAATACATTCTTAATGCTCTTACACTCCGATTAAACCAATTCTTCAACTCATTGAACCAAATAACAAAAGTAGCAAATATGTAAATAAGTGAATTTTGCATTGTGTGGGTTGTTGTATTTTTGTAGTCTATTTTGTGAAATTAAACTCAAGTAAATTTCAATCTAGTCGATATATATAATTACAAAAATACGATTAACTTTAGTCTTCGCAAAGTCTGTGAGAAGGGGAAAACTCAATGAAATTTAGCCATAAGGTGGTTGCTGCATCATCAGCCTTGCTGCTAGTGACAGTATCATTGCTTTCAATACAACAACTTTACACTGTAAGAAGTGCTGTAGAAAACCACGTCAATGCAAGCCTGAAAGAAATGGTCTCTGGCGTTAAAAATACCGTCGAATCAGAGATGAACGCCAAGAAAGCGTTGGCTCAATCGACGACTGAAGTCATCGAGATCAACCCTGAAGATCGTACTTACGTAAAAGAAATATTAGAAAAGCCAAAGCTTAAAAGCAGCTTCCTAGCGGTTGGCTTTGGTTACGAAGCAAACGGTTTCGTTATTGAAAATGATGACGGTTGGGAAGCTGGCCCTGATTACGATCCACGAATTCGCCCTTGGTACATTGATGCTAAATCCAAAAACAGTTTAGTTGTTACCGCTCCTTATGTGGATGCATCAAGTAAGAAAGTCATCATCTCTGTAGGTACGCCAGTTAAAGACAACGGCCGCTTCACGGCAGGTATGTTCTACGACCTAGAATTGACTAACCTTGCGACATTGGTAAACCAAGTGAACTTGTTCGATGCTGGCTACCTATTCCTAGTCACTGCCGACGGCACAACGATTGCTCACCCGAATGCGAAAAACAATGGCGAAATGCTTTCAAGCTACATGCCACAAGCAAGCATTCGTGAAGGCTCTCAAGAAATTGAAGTCGACGGCAAGATGTTCCTAGTGAACTTCACTCACATCCCAAGTGAAGATTGGTACATAGGTGCAATCCTTGATGAAGAGATCGCTTACCAAACCGTTGAAGATTTGAAAAACAGCTCAATGATCTACTCGTTGATTGCGGTTATTCTCAGCATCATTGCACTGACTGTTTTGATTCGTGTGTTAATGCGTCCACTTGATGTGCTTAACCAAGCAATTCAAGATGTGGCGAGCGGTCAAGGTGACTTAACTAAGCGCCTAGATACCAACACAGACCAAGAGTTCTCTGACCTAGCAAAAGGTTTCAATACCTTTACTGAAAACCTGCAAAACCAAATCATTCAATCAAAAGCGATTGGTGTTGAGATTAAGCGTGGTACTGAAATCACGGTTAAAGGTGCAGGTGAATCAGCAAACGCGATGAATACCCAACTGCAAGAGCTTGAGCAATTAGCAACCGCAATGAACGAGATGGCAGTGACTGCAACAGAAGTAGCGAACAACGCTCAAGGCGCAGCAGCAGCGGCTCGTGAAGCAGACGAAGCAACGCTAGACGGTACATCTGTAGTCAGTGATACCACTCAAGCGATTGATAACCTTTCAGCACGTATCGACCAAGCGGTTGCAGAAGTACAAGTACTGGAATCAGCGACAGCCAACATCGAAACGATTCTTAAAGTAATCAACGATATTGCAGACCAAACCAACCTACTGGCGTTGAATGCGGCGATTGAAGCGGCGCGCGCTGGTGAATCAGGCCGTGGTTTCGCAGTCGTTGCCGATGAAGTTCGAACTCTGGCACAACGTACTCAAGAATCGACCACTGAAATCCGCAACATGATCGAGCAACTCCAAGCGGGTGCAAGCTCAGTATCGAACGCGATGAACCAAAGTAAAGACACAGCCACTGACGCCGTAGAACGCGCTCAGCAAGCAAACTCTTCACTTGACCGCATCCGTGACGCGATTCAGCGTATCTCTGATATGAATATTCAGATTGCTTCAGCAGCAGAAGAGCAGAGCTTAGTAGCGGAAGAGATCAACAACAACACAGTTAAGATCAAAGACCTTTCAACACAAGTATCCAACGCAGCTCAAGAAGCAAACACGGCAATGCAGGTACAAACTGACAATGTTCGTGCACAGGATGAACTATTGAACAAGTTCACGGTTTAATCGCCTGTCTGTTTAACTAACGCTCCGCTTAGTAACCAATAAACAGCTTCAAATAAAAAGCCCCGCTTACTGATTGCTAGTAAGCGGGGCTTTCTTTTCAGTCTTATCTTTCTAACCGATTAGACGTAACTCATCACAGGTTCGAACTCATTGGTCGTCAGCATCATGCACTGATTAGATTCAACCTGAATGGTTAACGTCTTATCGACACAATCAAACACTGCACCAGACAACAAATCCGTTACTGTACCAGTCCAAGTCAGTGATGCCGTTTTACTTCGCTTCGACTTGTTGATCACCACAATGCCTTTGTCGCCACGGACAAACACCAGCAAATCATCATTTGCCTCAACCACACGCATCGCTTCGCCATGAACATGGTTATGGAACTGAATCATGTTTTTCATGTAAGGCGCTTGCCAATCGTTAAGCCAACGAGGCTGACCACTCTGATCCAGAATGCCGCTGGTACTCAGTTCACTGTAAACAAGCGGCACACCGCCGTCTCGACCAAGAATAAAGGCATGCGCTAATCGCTCGTCAACTTCACCCATTACGTGATCCAAAAATACTTCATTATTTGGAATATCATGAGTGACGGCAAAAGTGATTGCTCGCATATTCGATAACGCCTGACCAAAACAGTAAGGGTTGATCAGAGATTTAAAGCTGCCCTGCTCTTCAAAGGATTTGAAAATAGTATTGAACAGAGGGAAATCGTAAGCGCCTAAGCGAGTGTGTTTGAGGTAAGGCTCAAGGAACAACTCGTACTCTTCTTTGGTCGCACCACCATCAGTAATGATCTCGCCAAAGATGTGCATTTCTTCGCAGATATCATCAGTCCACACCTTACGTAGATGTGACAGTGTCATGTGTTTCGCTGCGTCTATGCGAAACCCTTTCACGCCAATCTCTTTTAAGGCTTTTAGGTAAGCTCTCTGCTGAGCGACCACATTGTCGTTATCTAACAGCGTTGGCAAGCCAGGGTCACTAACTCCACCGGTAATACGTCCGTTCTGCACTTCCCAAGTGTCTTTCCAGTTTTTGATACCAAACGCTTCAACAAAGTCGTTTTCATCAAATAAAGGCTTAGAAAGGTCGCCAAACAAACGTATAGATTCGTAATAGTCAGCATCTTCTTGATAAGACGCCATGTCTTGCTGATTTGGATACGTTAAATCGCCACGGATACCCGACTCGTTGGCCATGTGGTTAAACACGACGTCCACATAGGTACGAAGCCCGTGTTGCTTTAACGTGTTCACCATCGCAGTGAAATCTTGCGTGTCACCCAGCTGATTATCAATCACACGATAATCTTGTGGTTGATAGCGCTGCCACCATTGGGTGCCAGAATCACGGTCGCAACCTTTAGGTCCGCGTAACGACTTCATTGCCGGTGATACTAAAACAGATTTATAACCCAATTCTTGGATCAGTGGGGCGTTCTTCATTACGTCAGCGTAGCACCAGTCAAAGGCATGCAATATCACATCTGTCGCTGGGTTGCTTAACATAGCTGAACTATCCATGTTGTTCTCCTACCAAACTTGTTTACAGCTTTCTAGATAAATACAAAGGCTAAAAGGCAAAGCTGCATAAATTTCCTTAAGAATGGTATTTATTATATGAGTTACTCATTAAAAACCCTCCTCCTCCCACCGATTAGTCACGGCGGATAGTCAAGGGCGTAGTGCCAATTATCGCATAACGTCTGGGATGAACACTCAGCCATAGTGCTTTTAAATGCGCAAAAAAGTGACAAAAAAGGAGCGTATATACGCTCCTTTTATTCAATCTAACACATATTTATGACTAAGTTCTGTAAAGAACCTTCACGACGTGCCAGCCAAATTTTGTTTTTACAAGGTGTGGTACTAGCGTCTCGCCAGAGAAACAAACCTTATCAAACTGAGGCACCATTTGACCTTTTTTGAACTCGCCTAGGTCGCCGCCCTTTTTACCAGATGGACACGTTGAATGTTTCTTCGCTAGCGTTTGAAACTTAGCGCCTTTTTTAAGCTGCTTGATGATGTCTTCTGCTACTTCTTTGTGCTTCACCAAAATATGAAGCGCTGCTGCTGTTCTTGCCATGATAATTCTCAGTGTGTTGCGGTCAGTTTACTTACGACGGTTTAGAACATCGTTAATGAACGGACTGTTGTAATTCTGTTTATCGCTAACGACTTGTCGACATAAAACCATCGACAGCGCGCGTTTAGCGTGATTTTAACCCAAGAACTGTCAATCTTCACTCTATAACCGAAAACAACTGCCTTAAAGCCCCTAAAAACCGTATAGTGACTTGCCGACACCCCTGTTTCCCTTTAAATTAATCCTTATAAATTAAGCGCGTATTAAGTAGGAGCCACTATGGCCAAACCGATCAGTAAAGCGAGTCAGTCACAGGGAATGTTGATGTTCAAATTATCCCTTACTCAAAGTTTTGCGATTGGCACGCTTAAGGTAAGAGAAATAGTGCCTTTTCAGCCGATGACTCAAATCCCATACTCCCATCATCACGTGATTGGTACGGTGACCATCCGTGATCTTACGGTTCCAGTCATTGATATGTCTGCAGCGATTGGCTTTCGACCGATAACACCCGCTGAATACCAAGATTGTGTGCTCATCGTCACCGATTGTTTAAGAACAGTAGTGGCCTTTTTGGTTCGTTCGATTGATAAAATCATTGAATGTGATTGGAAAAGCATTGAATCGCCACCGGCCAGCGTGGGTCGTAATGTGTTTGTGACGGGTATTACGCGTTTTGAAGATCGTATCGTGCAAATGCTCGACGTGGAGTTATTACTTTCTAAGATCTACCCGGCTTATGAAAACGCACATATTCCAATGCTGACCGATGTAGAAAGGGAGCGTCTCAAAGCGCTGAATATCTTATTGGTTGATGACTCTTTAATCGCGCGGAAACAGCTATCAGATGCCTTAGACAGCATCAACATCCCTTACAGCATTTGTAATAACGGCTTAGATGCTATTGACCTGATGCGAGGCGAGGCCGCAAAAGGTACAGCAATTGATCTACTCGTGAGTGATATTGAGATGCCTGGACTCGATGGCTATGAGCTTGCGTTTGAAGTACAAAATGACAGCGCACTGAGTCATGCCTACTGTATTTTGCATACCTCACTGTCCAGTGAAATCTGTGTCGACCGAGCCAATCAGGTAGGTGCACATGAAGCGCTTGAGAAGTTCAATGCGGGCGAATTAATCGAAGCCATGCTACGCGGCGCAAAAGTCTTAAACGAAGCCTCTACCGCTGCTTAGACGCTATTTTGGAAGCTAAACCTAGCATCATGCTTAATGGTTTAGCTTCTTAGCTTCTTAGCTTCTTAGCTTCTTAGCTTCTTAAGGATTAGATATTAGATATGAATCAATATAGAGCTCTTCCTTAAGATTTCTTTGGCATAGAATAACTCTTACTCACAAATTCCACTTCTTCAACTTCATTGACATGATTGGTAAAAGACGCCAATGCATAGAGTGTGTTCGCGACTAAGTTGGCGTATTTGAAAAGAATCGGGTCTGGCGACTTTTTGCTTTCATGATGTTCAATACTCACCAAAGCTCGCACGACCTTTTTAGCCTGACAACGACACAAGTGAAGTTCACTAGACACTCGATGCCCGCCGGGTAAGACAAACCCTTTGAACCCGCCTTCTAGCTGCTCACGGATACGATGATAGTCTTGCTTGAGCTCGACCAATTCAGACTCGGTGATGGCAAGCTTACCGCGCACAGAGCCATTCAAGTGATAGATGTTTGGCTGCAAGCGTTGCAGGATCTCACGAACCTGAGGCTCTAGCTCTAAAGACAACACCAATCCAACTCGGCAACAAAGTTCATCCGACAAAATCTCAAAATCACAGATAGGACTGTCTTCATAGATAAACGGATAACAAAACTCGTCCCAATCTCGACTTACTGGTTTCACGTACCGATCCTTACAAATAAATAGTCATCAAACGCCAATATACCAAACTCTTTGATTTAGACATAAAAAAGCCCTCACATTGGAGGGCTCCTGAAGAAATCAGTTAAACGAGATTACTCGTTAGATACTTTTTTGTGGCCTTCTTGTAGGTGAACGAAATCCACCAGATCGTCGCCAGACACTTGGTATGCCTGACCAAAGCCTTTCACGAACAGTCCATTCTCTGCTTTAAGGTTGAACAGAGAGAAATCTTGAAGCTGACTCAAACCATCAATGATTTCACCAAAACGCTCTTGCATCTGGCCGATCACTTGAGTCCAAAGTTCCGTTTCACGCTCCACAACACTTGCTTGAGCATCAAACGTTAAACGCTTACGCGCGTAAAGCTGCTTCGAGCTCTCTTCGTCTTCGATCATCATCAAAGAGACTTGAGGGTTCGCTTTCAAGTTACGAGCATGACGAGCAATATCAGAAATGAGAACAAAGTAACCTTCTTGGTTCTGAACGAAAGGCGCGTAACTTACGTTCGGGCGACCTTCTTCATCAACCGTTGCAAGTTGAAGGGTACGGCGCTCTTGGCGAAACTCTTTAATTTCTGGACCTAGGCGACCTTGTAGACGTTCTTGTTTTACTTGGTGTTCCATGGGTAATTCCTTTCTTCACTTTCTCTGATTTATTATTTTTGCCCGAGGTTGAGCGATCATCAGCGAACTAAACGATCCTCGAGCATTGATGTACTATTTAAGCGATTAGGCAACCTTATTTAAGCTTGCCGTTAAGTCTGGTTAAGCTTGTTCTTTTAGTGCTTTGAAGCGTTCAACTTGGTCGGCAATAAGTTCACGCTTTTCATTGCGGCCTAGGTAGATCTTAAAAATGTTCTCGCCCGTTTCACTGAAGAAACCGAAGTAATGACTTTCACGACCCATGAACGCCTTGCTCACCAAACCAACGTGTTTGATGTTGTCGAGTTTCAGGTGGCCATGAAGCTCGCCCTCTTTGCCCATCAAGTTGTAGTAACCACGCGCGACTTTACCTTTCGGGAATGGCGCTTTTACTTCGAAGATTGAGCCGAATGAATGCATAATTGTGGTCACTGGGCCCCAACCAACCAAACCTTCTAGAATCTCTTGAGCACGGCTGCCATCTAGCATTACCGCCATATCGTTTGGAAAAGCAGCAACCACTTCAACCTCTGAAACACCTAGCTTCTCAGCAATTGCTGTCGGCAGTAGTTTTGGCTCTTCTTCTAAAATTCGAGCTACGCTTTGTTCTAGAGTTTCTGTCATTTCTAATGTTGTATCTGTCATTGAATAGGTTCCGTATAAACGAGTAATTTACGTAAGTTATAAACTAAAAATTCGATATTAAGCGTGCTTCAAGCTTGCATGCGGGTGAACGCCCGAACCTGACACTTTCGGCGCTGGGTGCATCGCTTGATATTCAGCGTTAAGCACTTGAATTACACTCTGCGCTAGGCTTACTGCCCAGAAGCTGCCAGCAATAGTCAGGCTCAGATAATCTTCTGAAAGCTCAACTAAACCGTTCTTCTCCCAATGCGCGAACAAAGGCTTTAGGTAGTCGAACGTGTCTTGTCCCATAAAGGTCGGTAATGTGCTTCTTCTAACAACACCAGAATCAAAACCTGCCTTCAATGAAGAGAAGCTTGGCTCTAATGAGCTTTGCTTGGTCATCATGGCTATAGGCAATTGACCTTGCTTTATAGACTCCATGTAGCTGTCTAAAGTTCGATGTTGCATTACACCGTGGCCACCAATGTTGCCACCAGCGCCACAACCAATAGGCAGAACTTCGGCGTAGGTTTTCGCTAAGCTGTTGTAAATGCTGCGTTCGCGATTATCACGAGTCCAGTGATTCACGCTCAGTTGCTTGACCTTATTTTTTGCCATGAACTCAACACCCGCCAAATACATACTCGCCTTATCTGGCGTATTGGCCGGTGGTGGTATTTTTCCTTTCTCAACGAGATTCAGCATAGGAGCATTGCCCGAAACAATCAGTTGGTAGAGGTCAATGCCGTGTGCGCCAGTAGACATGTAGTCTTCTAAATCTTGTTGGAACACTTCCATAGACTGGTGCGGTAATCCGTACAGCAAATCAAGAACGATCGGAGCTTGTTCAGTGCGGCTCAGTGAACTGATACGTTCCAACACCACTTCTCGGTCATCCAAGCGCTTAGCACTGCGTCGAACCTGAGTGTTAAAACTTTGAATACCGAATGAGAAGCGATTGAAACCACCTTCAAGCGCACGATCAAACATCTCGTCGCCAAAGCGATTGATGCGTCCTTCCAAGGTCATTTCCACATCGTTTGCTAGTGGGAAATATTGACGAATGGCTTTACCAAGCTGCTCAACTTGTTGAGGAGACAAATCGGTGGGTGTTCCGCCACCAATATAGACAGCGTGAAATAGTCCAGACTGAGCCCAAGGTGTTTTGGCTTTCTGCTTTAGCTCGACCATCAGTGCATCGAAATACTCATCCACTAATTTACGGCTTGCGGCATTTTGGAAGAAATTGCAGAACGTACAGCGCACGCGACAAAAAGGAATGTGGATATACAAGCAACGCTTATCCTGTTTTTTCCCTTCACTCAGCATCAGTTCGTCAAAGAGTTCTAACTTCTTACTCGGGTCGACCGGAATTGAACTTCCTCCGGCATGGGCAGAATGCTTTTTAGCAAACGCAAAACGAAGCGGATCAGGGCTAGAAACACCCAAGATTGATTCGTCATACTTATAGATATTAAGACTCATATAATCTCTCTAAACACTTACATAGCAAAGTCTGGAAGACTATTCGCTAAAACTGAAATAATCATAAATAGACGCAAATGATAATGCAATTGATAATTGATCTTATTTAGATTCTAGGCAATAATCCGATACAGATTTTGGATTTGGTAAAGGATTGAGTGTGAACGTTCCTAGATATGTTATTGCAGGCGGTGCATCGTTAGTGATTCATGCGGCGCTATTATTTGTCGCTCAAGAATCCAAAGTATTCGCGATGCCTGCAGGTAGCCAATCGAACACGGTATCGATCAACTTCACTCCCAAGAGCACGCCTTCTCCAGCTCAACAAAAAACCATCACAGAGCCGGTTGAACCAGAACCAATCAAAGAAACGGTCTCACAAGCTGAACCTAAACCTGTCGAACCCAAGGCCGTTGAGCCAAAGCAAGCCAAACCGACGCCAAAGAAAAAAGCGATCACCAATAAGCCTCAACCCAAGAAAGTAGAGAAAAAGGTTGTTGAAAAGAGAGTCGAGAAGAAGCCGATTCAAAAGAAACCAGTGACTCAGAAAAAGGTCGTTAAGAAAGAACGCCCAGAACCAAAGTCCAAACCAACGCCTCAACCAGAAAAACTGGCCGACAAGAAAGTCGATAGAAATCTGGCTGAGTCTGCCAACCAACCTCAGCAAGTAAACCAAGGCGTATCAAACCAAGAGCCTGTGCTAGTCACTAAGCCTTCGTTTTCTTCACGCCCGACACCACCGAATTACCCGCGCCAAGCTAGACGTCGTGGGGTTGAAGGTGTCGCAACTTATGAGGTCTGGTTAGACGCTGAAGGCAAACAGATTAAACAAGCATTAGTAAATTCATCAGGCGCACTAATGCTCGACAACGCCGCTTTAGATGCCATTAAACAATGGAAATTCTCACCTCACACTGTCAATGGTCGAGCGATTGCTCACCGTGTACAAATACCTGTTCGTTTTAGGTTGGATTAATCATGCAACAAATCAGTTACTTACAAGATCAACTTGGCTTAATGACTTGGCCTCTTCTTATATGTTCAGCATTAACCGCAATGATCATCGCTGAACGAGTCTTCCAAGTCATGCTAAGCATTGGTGTTGGCAAGCGCGCCATTCGTCGCGAGCTCAATCAAATATCACCAACCAACAGCAAAGAAATTGAAGCACTTGCTCAGTCTATTTCAGGGAAAAGACCGCTGCTGTACAAGGGCGTCTCGATGTTGCTTGCTCACCACTCTTTTTCGAAAGGACTACGTGAAGATGCAGCAGGCATCTGGCTACAAGAAAAACGCCACCAGCTTCATGCAGGTTTAAGGTTGCTTGGTTTAATCGGCGTGATCAGTCCACTAATTGGCTTGCTTGGTACGGTGCTTGGTCTTATCGAGATGTTCAAAGGTGTAGCTGCTACCACCGGAAGTATTACACCTAACGATCTAGCTGACGGCCTTGGCTTAGCAATGAGAACCACAGCTGCAGGTTTGATGATTGCACTGCCTGCGATCTCAGGGTCTCAACTGCTTGGACTTTGGGCCGATAGGGTTTTGGCGCAGCTAGAACATACTTTGAATTATGTGAATGTGTGGTTAGAAGGCATGTCGATTCAAACTAATCAGTCTGACGAAACTAAAGATTCATCATTAAACAAAGTCGCTGTCGGTGATGTGAGACAAGCATGATTAAAACGCCCCACTCATCTCAAACACAAAGTTTGGCTCCGGACTTAACACCGCTGCTCGACATCATTTTTATCGTGATGGTATTCCTGCTGCTGACAGCATCGGTGAAGTTGGAGTCATTAGAAGTCGAACTGCCGAGCTCTGATATTAAGAACGTTTCTGAAGTTCATAAAGATTCGATTAGCGTCAATATCTTAGTCCACGAACCCTACTGGGCGATTAACGGCCAAGAGTACATCGACTGGGAAAACTTCAAGATTGCATTGCTAGAAGAAACAGGCACATCAGACAAGAAGCCGATCATCATTGGTGCAGATAAAGCCGCCAACGTTGAGAACCTAGTGAAGTTGCTGTCTTTCCTTCAAGAGAACGGAATACCAGCGACTCAATTGCTCACTGAAGATGGCTAGAACAACTCTCTATTTTCATGAAGTTAGGCTCTTGATGACTAACACCAAAGAAGCAGAGCTAAACCTCTCTATCGATACGAACTCACAATGCGAACGGACTGCTCACTGAGAATCTTCGCGAAACAAGTAGATAATATAAAGAAATGATTATGAACAACTTAAACGTGCTCAATAAATTAACGACCAAGAGACATCTCCTTTCAGTAGCTGCAATGAGCTTGGCACTGACTGCGCCAACGGCAATGGCCAATGACGTAGAACAACCTCGAATCATAAGTGCAGGCAGTGCCGTTACTGAATTGGTCTTGGCATTAGGCGCTGAAGAGCAGTTAGTGGCGATTGATGTGACCAGCCATTTCCCTCAAGCAGAGAACCTGCCGAAGATTGGTTACCACCGAAACCTTTCAGCAGAAGGCTTGATTGCTTTAGAGCCAACGACACTAATTGGCTCAGATGAAATGGGACCTGACAACGCGATTTCTCAATTGAAATCTGCCGGTGTCGATGTCGAGATCGTCAATACCGAAGCAAACGTTGAGGGGTTATTAAAGCGTATCGACCAAATCGCAAAAATTACCCACACCGAAGCTCACTCACAGCAAGTCAAAGCTGAAGTAAATAAGAAGATTGCGGCACTAAAAGCAAACCAAGTACCCAACAACGAAGCGAAGAAAGTGTTGTTCCTGTTATTGCATGAAGGTCGCCCGGCAAACGTTGCTGGCGGTGAAACGTCACCAAACGCGATCATTGAATTGGCTGGCGGTGTAAACCCTGCGGCTAAAAGCCTAACGTCTTACAAGCCACTATCGATGGAATCACTCGTTGAAATGCAGCCTGATGTCATCTTGGTGAGTGGCCGCAGCTACCAAAAAATGGGCGGCGCTGACGCTATTCTTAAATCGCTGCCTATGTTAGCAGCGACTCCTGCTGGCATGAACAAACAAATCATTACCGTAAAAGGCAGTGCATTAGTCGGCGGACTTGGCCTCGAAAGCCTTTCAGAAGCCAAGCGATTAAACGCTCTTATCTATCCGTTATAACTTATCTACCCGCTATAACTCAACTACCCTATTTCCACTGTTGCTTGCTTAATGCTCATCACCGTCTCGTTTTTTGCGAAGTCGGTGATAAGTATTGAAGCGGGTGATAGACATTGAGGCTCTTTATGTTGCTACGATCCGTCCCACTGAAAACATCGATGTTAGGCCTAGGGGCTACCCTAGTCTTCGTCGCACTGTTCTCAATTACCGTTGGGCCAATGAACATTAGCTTAGCTGACAGTGCAGCGAGCTTACTCCAACCAAACAATGATTTAGCCCCACACATCAATTTAGTGATTCAAGAGATTCGCTTACCTAGAACTATTTTGTGCATGCTAATCGGCGCGATTCTCGCGTTATGTGGTGCGGTTATGCAGGGGCTATTCCGCAACCCGCTTGCTGAGCCGGGGATCATCGGTGTCTCTGCAGGCGCGGCATTAGGTGCAGCGTTGGCTATTGTTCTTTTCTCTGAACTCTCATTGCAATACCCGGCCTTCATGAATTTTGCGGCCGTTCCTGTGTTTGCCTTTTTAGGTGGCGCTTTAACCACACTCTTGGTCTATAAACTGGGCACGGGTAAATTCGGAACCTCAGTAACCATCATGTTGTTGGCGGGTGTGGCGATCAGTGCGCTCTCTGGGGCTGGTATTGGGTTCTTAAACTTCATCGCTGATGACCAAATGCTGCGTGATCTTTCGTTATGGTCGATGGGGTCACTAGCAGGAGCGAAGTGGTCAGGCATTTTGCTTGCTGCAGTTACGCTCGTAGCACTGTTTATTGTTTTTTACCGTCAAGCGATGTCACTGAATGCCCTGCTCTTAGGCGAGTCAGAAGCGCAACACCTTGGCATTCCAGTACAAAAACTCAAACGAAAACTCATTCTATTGACAGCTGCGGGCGTTGGTATCACAGTGAGCCTGTCTGGCATGATCGGTTTCATCGGGCTCGTTATCCCTCATTTAGGTCGTATGTTGGCAGGCCCAGATCACCGAGTTCTTTTGCCATTGTCAGCAGTGCTAGGCGCACTATTGCTAACAGCCGCAGACATGTTCTCTCGAGTGGTACTGGCACCAGCAGAATTGCCTGTGGGCATTGTTACCGCGATTATCGGCGCTCCATTCTTCTTGTACCTTCTATTTCAACAGAAAGGGAGAATCCTTTAATGTTTCCTTCAGCGTTAAAAGCGACCGATATCGAAGTGAAGTTCGGCAGCAAAGTGATATTAGATGGCGTTTCTATTGAGATTGAGGCAGGAAAGGTAACCACACTGCTTGGGCCAAATGGCGCAGGAAAAAGCACGTTACTTAAAGCCTTGTGCCAAGAGATATCAAGCAACGGCGATATCCAATATTTTGGACACACCAAAGACAAGTGGCCTTCTCAAAAATTGGCGAAGCATCTGGCTATGCTACCTCAGCACAGTACGTTGACCTTCCCATTTTTGGCACATGAAGTTGTCGAGCTTGGTGGTATTCCTCTGCAAGAGTCCAACAAGAACCTCACCAACATCGCTAGTCAAAAAATGGATGTTGCCGATGTGACTCACCTGAGTGAAAGGCTCTACCCTTCGCTATCCGGCGGTGAAAAACAGCGTGTTCACTTGGCTCGAGTGCTAACCCAGCTTCACTATTCTGGTGACCAATGTATCTTGATGCTTGATGAACCCACATCAGCACTGGATCTTGCCCACCAGCACAACACCTTAAAGATCGCGAGAGAGCTAGCCGACAACCACAATGCCGCGGTTATCGTAGTTTTGCATGACTTAAACCTATCCGCTCAATACTCCGACCGATTAGTGGTATTGAAGGATGGACACTTAGTTTGCGATGGAAGTCCTTGGGAGGCGCTAAAGCCGTCAATGATTGAAGACGTATACGGATACAAAAGTATCGTCGAAAAACACCCAACCATGAGCTTCCCTCAGGTTCATCCCGCACAATAAACGCAATAAAAAACTGGCGCATTTAAAGTATTCGTTCCTTCTAACGCCGACACCATTCAAAGCCTCGATTTAGTCGAGGCTTTTTTATTGGCTCACAGCCTCTCTCTCGCCTTAAACTCAATTTTGTTAGTAACCATAGCAATAAGCTATAAAACGGCTCACCCAGAGCGTTTGAGGCTCTAGAAATAAACATAATCAGTTAGTGTTGCTAAGCTTTTCGCAATTGAGGTGGAATGTAAGACTCGAGCGTAAGCATATAAAAAGAAAAGAAATAACTTCATTTGGCACAAAGCAAGATAGCAGAAGCGATATGAGTTCGAGAGAAAAAGCGAAAGAGAAAGAGAAATTGCAGACACAAAAAAAGCCCCCGTAGGAGCTTCTTTTATCGTGTGTTGATTACTGACTCATGCGAATCAATGACTTACCAATCAACCACTCTAGTTCTTTACCGCTAGTATCACCAAACTGAGTTTCAGTCAGCTTGTATAGACGGTCAATACCGTTTGCAGCGAACTCATGAGCGCTCTCAGCAGTAACGATATGATGGAAAAGTAAACGTAAAATTGCTAGGAACTCAGCGTCTTCAAGTGCTGCAACCCAGCTTGCTGAAAATGCGTCAAGGCCATTTTCAAAGTCAATGTGTTCCATAAACATCTTGAAAATACGACCGTCTAAAGCAGCAGTAAAATCCGTTTTCTTAGGAAAGTGATGACTAATACCTGTACGAGAAACGCCTGTTTGTTGACTCAATGTCGTGTATGACATCTTGTCGTAACCCAATCTCAATAGCTGGTCCACAACGGCATCCATGATCTTCTGGATCGTGATTTCTGTATCTTCTTTACTACGCTTTGGCATATTCAGGCTCTTCTCTTTGTAAATCCATCTAACTCAATCAAATGAAGTCAGAATGAAAATCGTTATCAGCATTATGTGAGCAAGATGTTTTTTCGCAAGTATTTAGAACTAAATGCACACAAATACTATGTACGAACAATTTTACAGTGATGTCTCTTTGGACACTTTGTCTAATTATTCTTCGAAAATCACCTTACAATCCTAAGTCGATAATTTTAAATAACGACTTCGAATATGAAATACCCAACGAAAAATTCATTGTATAAATACCTATCAAGCGATAGATAGTCTTATAAAATCATTCCTGACGCAACTAAGTGAATGATATTCTGACAAATTAATAACATTCCTTTTCAACAAAACGTGAGGTAAATCACATACATATTTATCGGCGCGAATGTAGATATTCATTAAACACCTTAACAAACAACATAGCATACCAGTATAAATTAGTTCAAAGGTTTTAATTTTTGTAGATACAGTTCAAATTGCTCGTTAGAATAACCTCAGACTTTGTAAGAGGATTATTTATGAGCCAAGATATTGGTAACAACGATGTATGTGAGGCTTGCGGTTGCGCAGGTGAAATTGGCTTCATCATTAAAGAAGGCGACGAGGTTGCTGAGGTAACGGTTTACGGCAACTCCAAAGCACTTATTGAAGCTGAATTAGCTAAGTACGTTGAGTTAGCAAAGCAGGTGTCTAGCAATGTTGAATTTGAAGCATCAGAGATGACTGAAGACAGCACAGAATTGCACGCACGCTTTAAATTTGAAGTAAGCGCTGAGAAAATTATTTTCGAACTTAAGACTCGCTCTCTAGCGCGTTAATATAAGCACTTATGCTCATATAATTAAAAGACGAGTTTATTACTCGTCTTTTTTTATTATTTCAACCCAACCTAGAGCACCATTGGTCTCAAAGTCATTTTCAGCCGCACATTTAATCACAACACCAGTGACCTCAACGATAGCACCAACACTATATGCCTTATCATTGTAATAACAAACTCGTTGCTGTGAAGTACTCTGAGTGACAACCACTGCCGCTTTTGCAGGCGTTGATATTATTTTATTAGCACTTACTGATATTGAACAAAACGCAGAGGTCAGAATCACAAAGCATTTTAGAATTTGATGCTTTATTCGAACCGAAAATTTACCTTTCATTGTCTCTTATTCCTTTCTACCTACCAACAAATGAGTAAAACACTATGCGAGAATAATTTTTTCTTTATAGTGTTAACGTCTATCGTAATAAGAAGCTTGTTATGCTCCGAATAATTGCACTTATTATTGGTTCTTTAACCATAACAAATGTGACTGCTGAACCACTCGATCAGTATCAAATATTGAACCATCTGGATAATTACGGAAACTTATATTTACGAAATAAGCCATACACATCACTGCCAACAGGGTTAATCGTTGATGGCAACCTCAATATTGAGAACACTGCGATTACCCGCCTACCCAAAGGATTGGAAGTAAACGGAAGTCTTAAAGGCGGTAACAGCCAACTCTCGCGGGTTCCCTCGGGAGTGAAGATAAAAGGCTATGCCGACTTGATTGGCAGTCAGATTTCCAGTTGGCCAAGAGGTGTGAGAGTGGGCGGATTTATTAACCTCACGGATACTCCCCTCCAGAGCCTGCCCAATGGCTTTAGAGTGAAAGGCGACCTGAGCGTGATTCGTACGCCTTTGACAGAGCTACCAAACGGGATAGTGATTGATGGCGATTTATATATAGGCGGTTCTGGGATTACAACATTTCCCGATACCATGACAGTCAAAGGTAATATCTACCTCGGTGGTAACACGATTACCACGTGGCCAACCAGCCTAGAGCTTGGTGGCGCTGTCGCTCGCTAGTTCAGCCTAAAACTCTAATGCTCTGAAGCTCTAAAGCTCTAAAGCTCTAAAACTCTAAAACTCTAATACAGCAGTAGCAGTAGTAGTAATTCAGAAACAAAAAAGGAGCCCAAGGCTCCTTTTTCAATTCAAGCAAGTTACGACTCAACTCACAAGCTAACTAACGCTCGTTAACCAATGTTCTTCACTGGATTCGCATAGCTGTCGATCAAGTACTGACGAGCACCTTGTGGCAAACCAGATAGTTTATCTTCAAACTCCTGCTTAACCGCTGCTGTAATCGACTCGTCTTCTTTTTCCGCTGCCAGCAAGTTTACTGGAAACAGTTTGTAGTTGTCGTGGATCTGGCGGTCGATCTCTTGAGCAAGCGCTTCAGGCGTATCAAAATCTTGGTCGATAACCTGACCGAAACCAACATGAACACGTCCTTTATTGCCGATGATACCTTGAATGATACTTTCGATATCTTCAAATTCACCCTTTTCGTAACTGCCGTTTACGTCTTTTTCAAAAAGCTCGATCGCTTTCGCGATGTCACATGGATCGTTTTCGTAAGAAATAGACACAGGAACGATCTTCAACGACTTCACGTATTCAGGGAAGGCGATTTTTTGCTTACGACCTTCAACGTGGAACATCTTCAAGATTGCTGGCTCAGTAAAATCATTGCCGTCTTTTGCACGGCCTTCCTTTTGAGCGATCCAGATAGAATTGCCCGTTTCCAAAGAATGC
The DNA here is from genome assembly GCF_024347615.1 of Vibrio splendidus. Classification (NCBI taxonomy): domain Bacteria; kingdom Pseudomonadati; phylum Pseudomonadota; class Gammaproteobacteria; order Vibrionales; family Vibrionaceae; genus Vibrio; species Vibrio splendidus. The sequence continues at coordinate 1,111,361 of NZ_AP025509.1, forward strand.
TTGATGTACGAAGACAACTGCCCCAGTGCTTTCATCATCTCACGAGGCCCTTTTAAAGAACGCTTTACAATAAAGCTCTTATTAAGGCGCATCAGTTCAGTCGCACATGGTTTCTTCAACAAGTTGTCACCAATTGCAATACGGCAAGTTTGGTGATTGTTGTGATGCAATGCGTAGTTAACTAATGCCGGATCCATAGCAATATCACGGTGATTTGAAATAAACAGGTAAGCTTGACTAGCGTCCAGTGACTCTACACCTGTGTATGTCACACCATTCGTGGTTTTCGCTAATGTATCTCGCAAGTATTTCTTAACTTCAATCTGAATGGATTCAACGCTGGTCAGCTTGCTCCATTTCATTTTCAAGTAAACGCGCAAGATCGGACTCATTAATGCTTTAAACCAAGACGCATGGTTTGAAAAACGATAGTGCAGTATCGCACTGATAAATTCTTCATCATTAATAAGACGGTTTAGTGCCGCTGGAATTTCATCATCGCCGTAAGGACGAATATCAACATATGGATCGGTCGGAGAGGTCATTTTTTAATTCAAATAATAAAAATCTGGCTCATTCTACGCGTTGTTTTGACTTCTCGCAGCTACAGAGTCCATACTTTTGACAAGGTCAGACCAGAAAGATTGAAAATACCCTGTTATTGTTGGCATTCTTTAAAATTAACGGTAATCTTGACGCCCCAAAATTAAGGTACTATCTATGAACTTCGCTATTGAATATACATCGGCTTACTTTTCACACTTGGTGATCACACCTCGCAAAAAAGTACTTAAACATAGCCTTGTATCGGTTCAAAGTGGCTTGGTTTTGATAAAGCTGGGTAAGCAAGAGTATGCCGTCGAGCCAGGCCAGAGTGTATGGATTCCATATGACTGCCTAACATCACTGACCTACTTTCCAAACACCCAGGTTAATCGTGTCGATTTCTCAGTTCGTTTGACCGACTCATTCCCGAGACAAGCAGGATACATCACGCAAACCAACCTCTCTTCTGCGTTACTGGAAAAGTTGGAGCTAACCAAAGCTCGCGCTTCAAATGCCAATAATACGGAGCAAGCGTTTAAAGATATGCTTTCTGTTCTCAAGCAAGAAGTGTTGGCATTTAAGCCACTGCTTTGCGAAAGTGCTTTGTCTCAGCGATTCAATCAGTGGAACATCGATGACTCGAACCTACCGCAAGAACACACCTTGGTGATGGTAATGCGCGAGGCAAAGAAACGTATGCAGTCGGGTCAGAAACGTGCACTTGTGATTGATGATTTGTTCTCAGGCAAAGAAGAAGAGTTTGAACAGCTGTGCATGCTTGTTTTTGGTGAAGATTTATAGCTTAGCGATAAGTTATAGCTAATATGAAAGCAACAAACCAGATACTAAAAAGCCGCAAAAACTCAGTTTTTGCGGCTTTTTTAATTCTTAGCATCGATTAATAACCTAACGGTCTAGAACGGTAATTCAACCTGCATCATTAGGTCAGCGTCTCGTGAGTCATGCCAACGGTAATCAAATCGCATGCGCGGTTGCCCTTCTACTTTATCACCAAAGCCAATGCTTAATTGAAGGCCATGATTCATCAACCACTCTTCTGTCGACATATCATACTGATCATCTTCGAGATCTTCTGGGAACCACATACCTAATCCAACGTAGTTAGATTCAAGGCTTTGAGTTAATAGAGGCGCATCTTTGCTCTGAATAACCCAATCAGACCAATAGTCTGCCGTTGATTCAGGTTCATCTTCGCTTAATCCACTGAGCTCCATCATACGTTGACCGAAGGATTCAAGGCTTGTAGATAAGTCTAAACAGTTATTTTCATCGTCAGAAGTCAGCATGATCGAATCTAAGCTAAAGAAATCACAATCAGCGTGAGCAGGCATACTGCATGCTGCAATGATCATCGTCGCTGGTATCGCGCGCTTTAGCATAGTCATCAGACCTCTTAAATTAGTGAATCTACATTATTGTATACAGTTCACCATCTTGCAATATCTTTGTAACTGACTTTGTACTCAATTTCGCCACATTGCTCCCACTTTGCAAAGCAAGGCGGATATCGGTACTACGAATCTTTACTTTTTCAGGGCAAGCCATCACAGACCACTGCTTGGTAATCTCATCTGATTTATAGAAAGATGAGAATTTAAAGAAGTTATCTGGGCCAATAACAAACGTCAGTTCAGCGTCACGATGTAACTTTTGGAGTTCACTGAGCACCGCGTAAGTCGTCACGCTTTCACCTGGAGTGAACAAACTTTTTTCGATCAAAGAAAGCTCAACTTGATCCAGTGAAAGATCGCTAATAAATGCGTTAACTAACTGACATCTCGTATCAAAGTCTAGCATCTCTTTTCCCCAAGCATGGGCAATACTTGGAACAAGTAGAATTTTGTCAAAGTGAGCCAACGAATCAATCACACTTTTGTGCCCTAAGCTCGGCGGATTAAACGCACTACCGAAAATGGCTATTTTTTCCATTATTTATTACTGCCTTCTCTTTCTAAGCTTGTGCAAAGAGGTTTTTAAATCGGATGATTTAGGTATGATAACACTAGATTTTTAATTTGCTTGCAGGAAAGGAATACGAATGGAACAGTTAATTCGTGACGAAATGCGCGTACTACCTTCAATTGACCCTCACTTCGAAGTGACTCGCCGTGTGGACTTTATCAAAACGAAACTTCAGCAGTCAGGCTGCAAGTCTCTGATCCTTGGTATCAGTGGCGGTGTGGATTCGACAACTTGTGGCCGTTTAGCACAAATGGCCGTTAATAGCCTGAATGAAAGCGCTGGTAGCGACAACTACCAATTCATCGCCGTTCGCCTACCATATGGTGAGCAAAAAGATGAAGATGAAGCACAACTTGCTCTATCTTTCATTCAGCCTTCTCAATCCGTTTCTGTCAACATTAAAGCCGGTGTTGATGGGCTTCACGCTGCATCTCATGTTGCTCTTGAAGGCACAGGCCTGCTGCCAACAGATTCAGCAAAAATCGACTTTGTGAAAGGGAATGTGAAAGCTCGTGCTCGCATGATCGCACAATACGAAATCGCAGGTTACGTTGGTGGTCTTGTCATCGGTACCGACCACTCAGCGGAAAACATTACTGGCTTCTACACTAAGCACGGTGACGGCGCATGTGATTTAGCACCTTTGTTCGGCCTGAACAAACGCCAAGTTCGTGAGCTTGCAGCAACGCTGGGCGCTCCAGAGCAACTTGTTAAGAAAGTACCAACTGCTGATCTAGAAGAGCTTGACCCTCAGAAAGCCGATGAAGCAGCATTGAACCTTTCTTACGATCAAATCGATGATTTCCTTGAAGGCAAAGAAGTCTCTCAAGACGTATCAGATCGCTTAGTTGGCATCTACAAAGCAACACAGCACAAGCGTCAACCAATCCCAACGATCTACGATTAATTTTTAAATTAGCCTCAGAATCAAAAAGGCCGGAAGCTCATTTACGAACTTCCGGCCTTTTCTATTTAGTGTTTTTCCTTTTGACCGAACGTGTCGTTAATCCACAACTTCGATATCGGTTTGAGGCACACTGCAACACGCCAGTATCTGACCCATATTGCGTTCATGCTCTTGCAATGCAGGCACATCAGGTTGATGAACTTGCCCAGACTCGAGGGTCACTTTACAAGCGCCACAGAAACCAGCACGGCAGCTTGAAGCGATAGACACACCCGCCGACTCTGCTTGCTCTAGTAGGGTTGACTGATTATTACCTTCGAACAAGTAGCCATTGACACTCAATTGCAGTTGCTTCACCGCCTCTTCGGTAGACTGAGCGACACCAAACGCTTCTTGGTGGTAATGCTGGGGGGTGAGTCCCATTTGAATCAGCAGTTTCTTTGCATTATCCATAAAGCCGTCAGGGCCACACACGAACGCTTGGCGCTTGTGTAGCTCTTCAATTTTAGCGACATGAGACACGCTCAAACGTCCTGATAAACCTTCCCACTCTTTCGTTGGTTGACTTAATGAATAAATCACACGTAGGCCGGCATGCTCACTGGCGATCTTATCAATCTCAGCTTGATAAGGAATGTCCTCTTCGCTGCTACATTGATGATAGAAAACCACATCATCAATTTGATCATGGTCGGCTAGGTAACGAAGCATCGACAGCATTGGCGTAATGCCACTACCTGCGGATAATAGTAGTAACGGGTGCGTTGGATTTTGTTCTAGATAGAAAGCACCATCTGGGTTTTGAGCAACAAGAGTATCCCCCACTTGGAAGTGATCATTGAGCCAGTTTGAGATTTGACCATCGTCCACTCGCTTTACAGAAATCGCTAAACGCCCTGCGCGTGATGGGCTCGAAGATAATGTGTAACGACGAGACACTTTTTCGCCATTAATTACCATCTCAATCGGTAGATGTTGCCCTGGCTGATAGCTTGGTAATGAATGGTTCTCTTTCGCTGGCTCTAGCCAGAACGTCGTGAAGTCGCGAGCGATCTCTTCTCGCTCAACACACGTTAAATGTAGCGATTCTACCCATGTATCTTCGTAGTGCTCTTTTTCTTTAGTTTCTAATAGTTCAACAACATCACCGGCTTTGACTAAGCCTTCATTTTTAGCCACAAGGTTTTGGCCAAAGAAAACGCCACCGCGCTCGTTGGCTCTGAATGATGAAAAGGTGTTAAGCGGCTCTTTTGTCGATCTAAGTTCGCCACTCTCAACATCAACCGTGGTTAGGATACATCGTTCACAAGGCTTAACGGATTCAAATTCAACCTCACCAATTCGGATACGCTTCCAGCTATCTTCGGCAAAAGGTTCTGTGTTGGAAACAACAAAGTTGGTGCGGAACTGATCCATTGAATGGGTTTCAGGGCTGCGGCGATTGAGTTCATCAAGAGAGGCTTGGCTGATCACTAACATTGGGTAACCGTCGGCAAAGCTCACATTATGACCGAGCTTTTCTCGGACACGATTCGATTGCTCACCAGAAAACAGTAGCTCAACGCGCACGCCCAACACATCACTGAACCAATCATCGGCTTCATCACATGTCGTGTATGCCGTGAAGCTGTCTTTCCACACCGTTGCTGGCGCTTCTTGCATCTTGAAGCTCGCATACTTTAGGCGCAGCGCTTCTTTACCTTCATAAGTGAAGATCAAACCATCTGGTTGCAAACTAGAAGATACCTTGACCATTTTAGGGTACTTACGTGCCGTCACCATTGAGCCGTCAGCCAACGCCAACATAAAACGTCTGTCGAAGGTAAGGCCCTGTTTTTCGACCCAAGCAGAAGAGAGTGCAATCCCGCCCACTGACTTAACCGGAAATACATTGATTTGAGATAGAGAAGGCACTTGCTGTGAAGCCTTTTGATCTGACGGTAGCTGCGACATAACGATTCCAATGTTTTGTTATTTGTCCCAATGCTAACAAATGGTTATAAATAGATAAACTGGCAGGCATTAAACACTTGATACTAAGCTATTATCTTGAGATGTTTAGCTTTCTATTTTGATACATTAAGGCAGCAATGCAGTAACACTCTCCATACGTTCTATACTTTGAACACGATTGCTGCTTTGAACTTTCATTGAATAAAAAGGATTTATCATGAACAAACTCGTCATTATCATCTTATGTGTACTACTTCCGCCTGTTGGCGTGTTCTTCGCTCGTGGTGCAGGTAAAGACCTATTGATTAACATCATCCTGACCTTCTTCTTCTGGGTGCCAGGAATGATTCACGGACTCTGGGTGGCGACTCGCTAACCCGCCTCCTACCATCTCCGAGAATTAATACCGAATAAAATACTCAGAAAAACAAGCTCCTAACCCTGAAGAGTTAAAAATAGGATGAAATGAAAGTGCTTTTCCACTATCATCCTGTCGCCTAAACGTAAGCGATTGCTTTCACAGATTTCGCTGAGTTTAGGCTCCAACTACATAACACTTCAAATGGTGGGAGCCTTCAATGACACAACTTACGATTACTCGTCCTGACGACTGGCACGTTCATCTACGCGATGGCGAAGTATTAAAAGATACAGTGCGCGATATCAGCCGCTACAATGGTCGAGCGTTAATCATGCCAAACACCATCCCACCGGTAACCGATACCGAAATGGCTTTAGCTTACCGTGAACGCATCATGGCAGAGCAGCCAAGCGAGCAATTCCAGCCTCTAATGGCACTTTACCTGACAGACAACACAACACCTGAAGAAATTCGCAAAGCGAAAGAGTCTGGTGCAGTAGTGGCTGCAAAGCTTTACCCAGCGGGCGCGACGACTAACTCTGATTCAGGTGTAACGTCAGCACAAAAGATTTACCACGTGTTAGAAGCAATGCAAGAAGTGGATATGTTGCTACTGGTACACGGTGAAGTAACGGCTCACGATGTTGATATCTTTGACCGTGAAAAAGAGTTCCTAGACACGGTTCTAGCACCGATTGTGAACGACTTCCCTAACCTGAAGATTGTTCTTGAGCACATCACGACTGCAGACGCAGCGACTTTCGTTAAGAATGCTAACGACAACGTAGCAGCAACCATTACAGCGCACCACTTGCTTTATAACCGCAACCACATGTTGGTTGGCGGCATTAAGCCACACTTCTACTGCCTTCCTATTCTGAAGCGCAACACTCACCAATTAGCGCTTATCGAGGCGGCAACAAGCGGCAGCAAGAAGTTCTTCTTGGGTACAGACTCTGCACCACACGCAAAAGGCGCAAAAGAGTCAGCATGTGGTTGTGCGGGTTCTTACACAGCGCACGCTGCCGTTGAACTGTACGCAGAAGTGTTCGACTTAGAAGGTAAGATTGAGAACCTAGAAGCGTTTGCAAGCCACAACGGCCCTGACTTCTACGGTATGCCACGTAACACGGACACCATCACTCTTGTTAAAGAAGAGTGGAACGTTGCTGAAACCATGCCTTTCGGTTCAGACATCGTTGTGCCAATCCGTGGCGGCGAGACGATTGCTTGGTCTGTGAAATAAACACTTGGTCTGTAAAATAAACGCTTAGTCGGTAAATTAGCGCTCATATTGAAAAATAAGAGCGTGGTGTTAATTAAACACGACCTATTAGACTAAAAGGGGCACCATAATGATTATGGTGCCCCTTTTTCGTTTCGTGGAGAGAGGGTTTTATTAAGACCAATAATGAGCGGATTACTTACCGCGAATTTTTCCAATCACAGTCCAAACAGCAACAACGCTCAGTCCAGCTAAGACGCCAATAACACCATTCAACAGAGTTGGAACAACCGCTGTCGCTATCGTGTGTCCACGAAAATCCATAATAATCGGCTCAATTAAGTGATGAATCGCAGGAACGTTGTGCACCACAATGCCGCCGCCAACCAAGAACATCGCCGCAGTACCGACCACAGCAAGCGTCTTCATTAACTTGGGCGCAAATGCGACTAGCCCGTTACCCAATTGGGTTTTAATGGCACTCCCATTCGATGTTCGCTGGAGATAGAAACCTAAATCGTCCAACTTCACGATCCCTGCCACTAAGCCATAAACACCAATCGTCATCACAACCGCAATCAAACTCACGACAAGAATCTGAGTGACGATACTTGTACCCGTCACGGTACCCAGAGCTATCACGATGATTTCCGCAGATAATATGAAATCAGTACGAATCGCGCCTGCGACTTTTCTCTTCTCATATTCCTCTATGGATTCGCCAGTACTCGTATCCTCTCCCTTTTCATCATCTTGATGAGAATGAGGAAACAGCTTCTCTAAGATTTTCTCTGCGCCTTCAAAACAAAGAAACAGACCACCAAGCAAAAGCAAAGGCATGATCAGCCAAGGAGTAAAGGCACTGATCAATAATGCCGCAGGCACCAAAATCAGCTTGTTTTTAAATGAGCCTTTGGCAACCGCCCATACCACTGGGATTTCTCTTTCAGCAGAAACACCGGATACCTGCTGAGCGTTCAGCGCTAAATCATCCCCCAACACACCAGCGGTTTTTTTAGCTGCCACCTTAGACATCAGTGCGACATCATCCAACACGGTTGCAATGTCATCCAGTAGCGTTAATAAACTTGCTCCAGCCATTTTATGGTCTCTTTTAAGGGATTAAACAATTGATAAAATGTAACACCATCAATCCACTCATCAAAGTTATGAGTCTGTAAAAAATAGAGTCACAAGTTGTGTTTTCTATTGCCGTCTCAGCTAGACAGGACTAGTCTGTCTTCATCTTTCACGAACATAAAAGAAGAAGTATAGATGAAAAGTGAATACTCCTACCCAATCGGTGAGCCTGGACAAAAATGGCAACAAGCAGAACGTCAAGCATGGTTCGCTCAAAGAACGGTTAAGCGTGAATATCAACAAGAAGTTGTACCAAAAATCCAAGCACTCGCAGACCGCTTCGACATCGAACAATACGGCGCACTAAGCTACGACGAAGCTCGCTTCCCGCTTTTTGCAATCAAGAGCAAAAACTGGGACGAGTCAAAACCGACGATCCTTGTCACGGGTGGTGTCCACGGTTACGAAACCAGTGGTGTGCACGGCGCGATCAAGTTCGCCGCGACTCAAGCAGAACAATACGCAGCGCACTTCAACATTGTAGTAGCACCTTGTGTAAGCCCTTGGGGTTACGAAGTGATCAACCGCTGGAATCCAAATGCTGTTGATCCAAACCGCTCTTTCTATGACGGTACGCCAGCAGAAGAATCAGCAAACCTACGAGCTTTAGTGGCCTCTTTGCCAGAAGTATTGGTTCACGTTGATCTGCATGAGACGACGGATTCTGATGAAACAGAATTCCGACCAGCACTCGCAGCGCGTGATGGTATTGAGTACATTGAAGGTATGATTCCAGACGGCTTCTACACGGTTGGCGATACAGAAAATCCACAGCCTGAGTTCCAAGCGGCTGTCATCGCTTCAGTTGAAAAAGTAACCCACATTGCGCCAGCAGATGCAGACGGCAAGATCATTGGTTCTGAAGTTACCCAACATGGTGTGATTAACTACCCAATGAAGAAGCTTGGCTTATGTGGCGGTGTGACTGATTCTAAGTACGGTACAACCACAGAGGTTTACCCAGACAGCGACAAAGTGACAGACGAAGAGTGTAATGACGCTCAGGTTGCCGCGGTAGTCGGTGCTTTGGATTACGTAATTCAACACGAATTAAACGCTTAAGCGACTACTTAAGACCTCGCACCAAGCACTTAATAGCGAGTTCCCTAATAGCTAGTCTCCTAAAGCTAATCCCTAAAACTAAAAAAGAGCCACAAGTGACGATTCACTTATGGCTCTTTTTTTGTCTTTTCTACTTGTCTTTGATTTCTTCTTGGGCATAAAAAAGCTCCCTTGCACACAGTACAAGAGAGCTTTGAAATAATACTTAATAAGGAGTAACTAGAGAACTATCTACTCCCCATACTTGATTACTTTATTTAGCGGTTTCGCTAACGTTTTCTTGTCCTTTATCTACTTCAGTCAGTAGACCTTTCAACAAGCTGAAACAACCAATCAGAAGAATGATCGTAAACGGTAGTGCAGCAATGATCGTGATCGATTGCAGGGCTTGGATAGATTGAGTACCACCAATCCACAGCATCACCATTGCAATAGCACCTGAGATAACCGCCCAAACCACTTTCTGCTTCACTGGCACTTCAAGCTTACCACCCGCAGTCATACCATCGATAACAATAGAACCTGAGTCTAGTGTTGTAACGAAGAACACGATGATCAGCGCGACTGCGAGAACTGACAGAATACTACCAAACGAGTAAGCATCTAGCATGTAGAACAAGCTTAGAGACACGTCTGTGATGCCTTGGTCAAGGCCAAGTTGCCCTACATGATTAATCACCTGCTCGATAGCCACGCCGCCGAAGATAGCCATCCAAGCCGACGTTACCAATGTTGGGATAATCAGTACGCAAAGTAAAAACTCACGAACCGTACGGCCTTTAGAAATACGCGCTACAAACATGCCGAAGAAAGGTGCATACGCAACCCACCATGCCCAGTAGAACACAGTCCAGCCATGCAGCCATGTTGTGTCTTCACGACCAGAGCTTTGGCTCAACGCTACGATGTTATTCGCATAACCCGTCACCGCCGTTGCCACAGAATCAAGTACGGTTGTGAAGTTCAGAATAGCGATAAGACCAAGGAATACGAACGCAATAACCATGTTCAAGTTACTTAGGAACTTAACACCACCGTCCATACCACGTAGAACAGAGATGATCGCCAAGCCCATGATCAGAACGATAATAGATTGCTGAAGGAAGATGTTGTTTTCCAAGCCAAATACATGGCTGATACCACTTGCTGCTTGTGTACCGCCTAAGCCTAATGAAGTCGCAAGGCCAAACAATGTAACCAGTACCGTCAGTACATCGATCACATCACCGGTTTTGCCCCACACTCGCTCACCCAAAATTGGGTAAAACACAGAACGCATAGATAGCGGCAAGCCTTTGTTATAAACAAAATACGCTAGACAAAGTGCCGTCATGCCATAGATAGCCCATGCATGAAAACCCCAGTGGAACAGTGTCGCACCGAGTGCCAGTTCGCGGCCAGCTTCTGTAAAAGGTTCTGCACCGAGTGGCGTTCCGAACCAGTTCGTGAAGAACGCGGTTGGCTCTGCAACACCCCAAAAAATAAGTCCTATACCCATACCCGCTGCGAATAGCATTGCTATCCAAGATGACATGGAGTAATCCGCCGTCGCGTCTTCGCCACCTAGACGAATTTTACCCAAAGGTGAAAACGCGAGAACAACGGCAAACGCTAGCATGATGTTAGCTCCCCACATAAAGAGGAAGTCAAACTTTGATAAAACAGCACCCTTGATAGAATCAATAGCAGCTTTAGCATCTGCAGGAGGAAGAGCAAGAAGAGTGATGATGAAGAGAAGAGATAAGCCTACTGAGGCTACGAAGACTGTGTTATGGACATCCATGCCCCATTTACTGACGTTGTCTTGACCAACTTGATAGTCAGTAGAATCAATACTGTATTTTTTTGATTTAAAACTCATAAATTATGATGTTCGCATATCCGAATCAACGAATATAAGGACGCTCTCCATATCCAATTACTACTTGATTGGCTCGCCGCATCACCTAAATAAAAAGGCGATAAAAATCACAATGATTGGTGACAAATGGACTTATTGGCTCAATCCCAAGGCGCGGATTATAGCACAGCTCAAAGCATTTTGACTGAGTTTTAGCTCAATAGTCACCCAAACCACCGTCAATAGTGATAGTTAAGCCAATAAAAACAGAATAAAATAAACAAATAAAAATCTTTAAATACAGTACTTTAAATTAAAATAACGCACCGTAAAATCTCATTCAAACTTTCTAAAGATAAAATCAACAACAGCCTAATTTATTTATAGCTCTAACAAAAAAGCCCCGCTATAGGGGCGGGGAAATTACCAAAGGTAAAAGAGAAATCAGTATTCAAATGTCAGTGCTACGTCTAGCAGAGCAGCACTGTACATTTCAAAGACAGTACATTTCAAAGACAGCACATTAGATGGCGAAGCAAAAACCTAGGTTATAGTCTTCGCCATTTTTTGCCGTGAACTCTTTATCTTCACTTGAAGCGTTCGGTCGACCGCTCTCATCGCCTTTCACTAAGCTCACCCAGTGACGGATGCCAGAAGAACGGCTCGCCTCAGTTTGGCCAAACGTGGTGCATGTCTCTAACTGGATATCTTGAATATCAACCAATTCTAAGTAGCCAGTGCCTTTACGAGCACCGATTGTCACTTCAACGTGTGTACCGCTTTCATCACGAAATAGGATTGCTGAAGGCTTAGACTTATCGCCGGTGAAAGCAACAAAGTGCTTCGCTCGTTTTAGGCCAGTATGTTCGCCATTTTTGAAGTAAACCTGAACATGTCGGTAGTCAATCTCATAGCTCACTGCGTCTTCGTGTGAACCAGCCTCAAGAGGAAATAGAGTATCAAGCAACTGTTTCGCCATTTTTTGTTTTTCGAGCTGCTTGTCTGCTTTCACCATTTCTACGGCAAAGACAGCTTCAGCAATAAATGTTGAATGGTTTCTGTGAAGTTCTGTTTTGTCTAGTGTCAGCATATTCATAGTCTTTCCCTCTTACGGCTTTGAATTTCATGTAGGTCAAAAATCCTGATTGACCCTTTTCAAAATTGTTCTTTACTGTGTTGCTTCCATGTATTTCATACTACTTGTATTTTAGAAACAATTTCACAACAAAAATTTCACAGTGTTAATTTTACTAAATTGCTTTTTTACACAAACCGGTATTTTGAGCCCCCAGCCCTTTATCTAACTGGGTTGAGGGCTCAGTAGAAACACTTTTACGTGTTGTTTGAATTTGTGTAATAACCAACACCAACCAGCTTATTGTCGATCACTCGATAGTAAGTGTGCTTGGTTTCCACTTTGCTCGACAGCGGGTTTAACCATTGATAGGTATAAACGCCTCGCCCATTTTCTTTCGCTAGATTTAACATCTCAGTGAGAATTGGCTTATCGTCAGGGCTTAGTATTTCGTTGTGTGAACGCCCAACAAGCTCAGGGGATACACCGTGCGCGAGCAGCTTTCCAGAGCTCATATCCATCACGAACACATACAAGTCTCCCTCAACAAAGCTGCCTTCGGTATCATTGAACTCGGCGAGACTGTCCTGCTCTGATTCCACTATCGCGGCCATCGCTCTCGCCAATAATCGCTTAGCTTCTGTTGCACTAGAGCGTTCTGGGTAATACCCCACGGCAACAATCACATCACCCACACGTTCAAAGAAAGTGGTTTTAGGCTCGCCCATGCGGTCAGTCGGATTGGTCCAATGGTACTGAACTTCGCCAAACCCGTTGTGCACAGCCTTAGTGATCATTTCACGGAAAAAGGGATTACCGTAAACGTCTTGAGTATCCAAAACACTGTCGCCCACCAACACCATTGAAGAGCCGCCACTGGCAAGGAATTGGCCATCAATACCAAGAGCAAACACATAGAGCTCACCGTCTATATATTCGGCATCACTCATGAAGTCTTTGACACTCTCATCGCCATCCTTTTGTACATGGACAACCGCTTTAGCAAGCAGGGTTTTGGCTCTTCTTTCAGCATCGCTGACGACATGTGGCTCTGAAATATCGAGCACATTAACTGGCTCGTTTTCTTTTGCTGTTTCTGAATGTTCGGCACGTAGTCCAATGCCACTGATCACTGCAAATACGGCACAACCAATAAGGATAATTCTTGATATATTCATAGTGACTTCTCCTAATAGCCTACTAAGGACGGTAGCCAAAGCGTAATTTGTGGGAAGAAAGCGATAACGAACACGCCAATGACGGATGCAAGCACAAAGGGATGGATCTTCGCGGTGATCTGTTCGACCGTGGCTCCGCCTATCCCCGAGGCGACAAAGATATTTTCACCGAGTGGCGGCGTAGCAAATCCTATCGAGAGCGTACATACCACCACAATACCAACGTGAGTAGGATCCGCGCCGAGCATGTACATGATTGGCAGCAAGACCGGTACGATAATCATGATCGCGGCTAACGTTTCCATGAACATGCCAACGAAAAGCAGTAACACAATAGTCAGTGCCCACACCATGTACATGTTGTCAGTGAACCCTAACAGTGACTCCGCCACCACAACTGGAATTTTTTGTTCTATTAACAAGCGACCAAATACCGTTGCCGCGAATAGAATCAGCAACACACGTCCGGTGATCCATGTCGTTGTCGACAATGATTTAATCGTGCTTTTGAACGATAACTCTCGGTGAATAAACACCCCGACAAACAGTGAATAGAAGATAGCCACAACCGCCGACTCTGTTGGTGTGAACATGCCACTGTAGATGCCCCCGAGAATCAAAAACGGAGCCAGTATCGACCAAATACCACGACGTAAAGAGTGTCTTACTTCGCCAAATGACCAGTTTTCGGTCAGCCCTTTGTAACCTTCACGTTTAGCAATAAAATAGTTAGTAACCACTAGCGTCGACGCCATAATGAAACCCGGCACAACCCCAGCAACAAACAGTTTTGGAATAGATAAAGAGGCAAACTGTCCGTGTTGAGCAATGGCCTCTGGCGGTGCCATCAATCCCATTGCGGAGATACCAAAAATAACTAGCGGAATGGATGGCGGGATAATGATACCCAATCCCCCTGAAGCGGCAGTCACCGCAGAGGCGTAGCTCTTATCGTAATCTCGCTTAACCATTGCTGGTACCATCAACATACCAACCGCAGCGGTCGTGGCTGGGCCTGAACCCGATATAGCTCCAAAGAAAAGACACGCCATTACCGTTGCAGCGCCAAGGCCACCCGTCACAGGGCCGGCTAAACTCTCGGCTATATCCACCAACCGTTTGGAGATACCCGCCGCCTCCATTAATGCGCCAGCAAGAACAAAGGCCGGCAGCGCCATTAATGGGAAGTTACCCACCGAAGTAAACGCGATTTGTACTAAAGCGATGGGATTTTTGTCGAGCAACATATAGGCCGCCATTGAAGCGCCGGCCAGTGATACTGTGATTGGTGCACCCAGAATTAACAGGGTTAAGAAGCCACCAAATAAAATTAGAGTTAAATAGGATTCCATTATTACATCTCTCTATTACGGCTATTCTCTGTGACGACTACTGTGATGACTTTTGTGCCGTCATTTTTCGCAGTTCTTTGACTTCTGGATCTTCGTTCTTAGCGCCTTTAAACAAACGCTCGTAGTTGTTCCAGATAATTCGAATCATCATCAACGAAAACGCGATAGGCAAAATCATATAGAAGTACTTCATTGGGATGCCTGTGGTTTGAGATTTCCAGAACAGGTTCATTTTGTTGAACACGAAATCGTAACTGAGATAGACAAAGTAACCGTTGAACAGCAACCATAAGAAGTCAGCGATGGTTTCACAGACGGTCTGAACAATCGGAGGGAAGAACTTGAAGTGAAAACTGACTCGGTTATGCGCCGACATTTTGGCCGCCACAACGGCGCCTAGATAGGCAAACCAAACGAACATGTAAGTCGCGACTTCATCACCCCAAGGTATGGAGTAATCGAAAAGCTGACGAGTAAGGATTTGTGTGAACAGTAATAAGACAAAGCTTGCTAGCAACAGACAACAGGTATATTCCTCGATGTTGTTAAGATGCTTTTTTATAGTTTTAGCGACTGACATATAACCTCCAATGTTGATTTCCACATGACAACCAGTCGCTCGCGGTACTGAGCAGATCAGGTACTAAACAGATCAACGAGTAAAGCCATGTAAATGCCCTATCTCACTGTTCTATCGCTAGGTGATTAAGTAGCGGAGAACAGCAGATAGGGCGTATCTGATCGTTACTTTCTACCTAGTAACTCAAGAACGTCGTCTAGCTTGTCTTTGCCACCAATGCTTGAATAGAACTTAGGCCAAACTGATTTCGTTACCTTGCTGATCCACTCTTGCTCATTGTCTGCTGGGTCTGTGAATACCATGCCTTTTGCTTGTAGCTCTTCACGGATCTTGCTTTCAGTATTCTCTAGATAAGCAAAGCTGTGTTCTGTTGCTTCCTGACCCGCTTCAAGAATGATCTTTTGCATCTCAGGTGTCTGTTGTTGGAAGACTGTTTCACTGACGATTAACGGCTCAAGTGAGAAGATGTAACGCAGGTTTGTTACGTACTTTTGTACTTCATTGAACTTCATCGCATGAACAGTGATGTATGGGTTGTCTTGACCATCAACCACACCTTGCTGCAGGCCAGTAAATGTCTCTGACCATGCCATTGGTGTTGGGTTTACACCCCATGCTTGGTACGAAGCAATCATAATTTCGTTACGAGGAACACGAATCACTAACCCTTTTAGATCCGCTGGTGAAGCGACTGATTTTTTCGAGTTAGTCAGAACCCTAAAACCAGAATAAGCCCAACCTACGATGCGAACACCTGCATCACGAATCGTGTTATCGACAAGGTCTTGACCTACTTGGCCTTGAGTTAATAGCACCGCTTCTTCTGCACTTTGGATGACGTAAGGCATGGTCAATAGACCAACCGTTGGAGAGAAAGGCGTCACGTTGTTGATCGCCAATACAGAGAAGTCGAGAAGGCCGATTGCCGCGTCGTTGACGGTGTCTTGCTCATTGCCCAATTGACCATTCGGGAACAGGTCAATTTTGACTTTGCCGTCTGTTTTTTGCTCCATCAATTCAGAAAATGATGTCGCTAATTCCCATTGAGTACCACCAGCAGCATCGCCGATAGCCATTTTAAAATTTGCTGCTGCCGCGGTATGAGATAGCATCGCTGTTGCTACAATTGTGACGCCAGCAATAATTTTATTTTTAATCAATTTCATAGTCTTAACCTTTAATATCATACAGACGTCCTGCCTGTACTTTGCTCACAAGGTGACCTGGTACAACTTTCCTGGTCGTAGTTCTATTTCCCTATTTTGGAAACAATGTTCGAGTAGCTAAAGCACTTCATCCTTTAACGAATACCACTGATAAAGGAACTGTTGCCCTACTCTTCGAAATGGTGCAAACATCTCAGATTCCACCACTTCCCTCACGTTGGGGAACGGAAGTTTTGATTCAAATATTGGCAAGTCAAGCTTATGACCTTCACCTGCGATCCACTGGGCAAGGCGCTTGCCTGCTTGAGCGGAGTACATCACACCATTGCCGCCATACCCTAGTGCGTAGAATATGGATTGCTTTGGATTCGGCTGATAGATTCTTGGCATCATGTCGTGGCTAACATCCACCCAACCCCACCATGAATAATCGATTTTGATCTGATCGAGAGAAGGGAATTTTCGGGTTAAATCCGCTCTCAACATATCTTCGTATTTCTTTTCAGGTGCATTCTTGCCACTGATGGCACTGCGTGTACCAATCTGCACTCGGTTATCCGGTAACAAACGGTAGTAATGACGCAGAATTCTGGTATCAGTAATCACCTGATTGGTTTTGAAGTTACACGCAGCGATTTCTTCTTGAGTTAACGGACGCGTCACCATAGAGTTAGAAAGTACGGGTAATAGGCGATTCTTAAGCTCTGAATGCAAACCTTGGCTGGTATACCCGCCGGTACAAACACCGACAGAGCGAGCCTTGACCACACCACATGGTGTTTTCAGGTAGTGCACACCGTTGCGTGTTTCCCAACCCATCACAGGGCTTGCTGGGTGAACTTTTACGCCGAGTGCTCTCGCCTTTCTTAGATAACCAAACGCCAGTTTCCCTGCATGAATACCAATACCTTCTGGCTCATGCATTGCGCCTGCCGCTTCTTGATCACCAACGTAATCACGCTTTACGGTTTCCGCATCTAAGATCTGCGCATCGTAATCGAACGTGTCACGCAGCAACTTGGCTTCTTTCTCGAGTGTTGCCATCACTTTTGGACGGTGAGCAACGTATAAGTGGCCACCCGGCTGCGGGTCACAATCAATGTCTTTGATCAGAGACTTAAAGGTGTTCATACCATCGACGCATTCGCGGTGCATTTTTAGCGCGGTTTCGAGTCCCCAGCGTTCAATCCACTGAGAGCGCTTCAAACGTCCTGACGCACACTGAGCCTGACCACCATTTCGGGTACTGCAACCCCAACTCATACGGTTAGCTTCAATCACAGTCGCTTTAATGCCGTACATTTCAGCAAGGTGTATCGCGGTGCTTAAGCCTGTGTAGCCTGAACCGATTATCGCTACATCGACATCCATATCCGATGTAATTGGGCCATCATCTTCAGGTGGCGCGCCTGCGGTATCTACCCAATAAGTCGGGGCGTATTCCTTGCCGTGACCTGGGCTCTTGTCTTTAAGTGGATCGTATTTTGGGTCGTATCTTTCTTTTGCTTGGGTACTTTCTTGTGCTTGGGTGCTTGTCACCTTTGGCGGCACATCGGCTGCCGGTTGTTCCATTACTAAACTCATAATTCGACTCTCCTAGTCATAACACGTGAACGGGTTGTGGTTTCGTGTCTAGCTCTTGGGAGTGTTGTTAGGAGTCAAAAGAGGTCGTGTTTTACGGAAGGCATTTTTTACGCTGATTTTTCCCTCTTTCAGGGTAAACACATCAACCATACGAGCTTCGATGACTGTGCCATCAGGGTTAGTCGCAGAGAACGTTGATTCGCTTACCGCGCGGTCACCACACACAAAGTGGACAGGGTCGCTCCAGGCTGCATCTGGAAAGTTCTGCCAAACCAATTCAAAGCTATTGCGAACGGCTTCGTACCCTTCGATAGTGTTGCCAAGCTCGCCTTCTCCTGCCACGGTGTGGAAGACACAGTCTTCGGTCATAAACGACATTAGCGCTTCAATATCATGGTTATTCCATGCATCACTAAAAGACTGTAAAAAGGCGGTGTCGACTTGGTTTTCCAGCACGAATGTCGCTGCATTGGTTTGCATATTCATATTCCAGAATCCTTTATGTTTTCGTTATTGGTTTAAATTTCAGTAGCTTTGCGCCACTTTTTTATTAGAGTGTTTAAACTAGATCTGTGAAATTTAACAACTTGATAACAAGCTTCGCCACTCTAACTTCGAGTTACTTTATAAACAATCTTTAAGCTCACAGATTTCATCTTTTTATAAATTAATTAGTGTTCTAATTTTATTTAGACAGTCACTCACTAGATTTATACGAGGTCTAAATAAAATAATTAAAAATATTAGACTTTAGTCGAAGTCAAAATCTTGATGGTACTTTCGGCCATACTGCTCAAACTGGCGATCATGAGTATTAACTTGTAATTCGATATTACCCTCACCTTTATTAATTGCTTGATTGTTATCTACATGGGCTTCATTTTTCAAATCAGCAAGTTTTTCTTCAATATATTCTGCCGGTTCATTTAAAACATTCATGGAGGTTAATTCCTTTATCAGGTTTACTTTCGCTGATGGAAGAATATGAACGGACACTAGACCGTTTGAATATTCTTTATCATCGTACAAAGGCTGAATGGCATCATTGCCACCTTCCTTAAATGGGTGAATGGAATACCACTTATCCTTTCGTTGCTCTTGTTGATCACAATCAGCCACATTGAATATCTGAGTTCTATTCAGGTCACATGGTGAGTTAAAAACACTAACCTTATGATAATCAATGGCTTTAATAATATTGATACAGTCTTTGCTTTGGCTATGACACACAGACCACAACGCATTGACCAGGTTATCTGTCCACTCAAGTAAACGGGTTGGAAACCCCTGTTTCTTGGCTAAACACATCAATAACCAATCATTTATCTCGTGTGCATTCAACGAATGCCCGCCATAAACTCTCACGGTCGAAAGAAGCTCTTGTTCGACACGGCGAATATTCTTTCGATTTGAGCGACCTAAGCTTGGCATCAGGTTATTATTTTCATAATCACACACGTTATAAATCAAACCACGATGCCCACTACACTCTGTAATAAGTGAATCGATTATTTTATACAGCTCGTCGAGTGAGCTTATATAATGTTTATTTTTCACAACATGCATACTACGATTCACTTAATTTAAATCCGGTAAAATCCAAATATCAACAACCCTATCTATCGATGATAAAAATCAACCAATAATAACGATTGACCAATAGTCAACGAGTGTCGTTATTTTATTTTCTTCTAAAATGATAATAAGTATATATATTCATAAACAAGTATCAGCATTAGAACCATTCACTAAGTAGCTATGAGTTAATGGTCGATTAATAATAACGAGTAACAAAGTTTATATAGCTATAACCACTTATTTTCCTAATGAACATTTAATTAGTGTTCTAATGTTTAACTGGAAATTATTGAACTAAGCGTTTACGTTCTTCACCTAAGTCCTTTGCCAATACCCGTTGGTATTGCCCGACCACATTCTCGATAGCACTTTCTCTAACACTCTCGAGATTTCTGTGGCCGGACAAACTTCCTATGACTTATACGTAATCTTTGTATTTATCTAGGAAACGAACCGGTGTTGATAGTGCATCTCGGCGGAACGGGTCGCCCAATTCCTGAGTACACATGATTTCAATGATGGTTGTTTTGCCTTCGTTCATCTGCATGTCGATGGCTTTTTGCAAGGTTGGACCTACATCTTCTAGCTTATCAACCGTGATACCTTCAGCGCCCATAGCTCTTGCGATTTCTGCAAAGCTTTGGTTTTCAAGTTCACCAGCAACAAAGCGTCGGTTGTAGAAGTCGACTTGGTTCTTCTTCTCTGCACCCCATTGACGGTTGTGGAATACCACGGCTGTCACTGGAATGTTATGGCGAACACATGTCATGGTTTCCATCAAGCTCATGCCCCACGCACCGTCGCCTGCATATGAAATAGCGGGGCGATGAGGTGCCGCAGCTTTCGCACCAATGATGGTCGGGAACGCGTAACCACAGTTACCGAAACTCATTGCAGCAAAGAAGCTACGTGGTTTTTCAAAGCGTAAGTAGCTGTTTGCCACTGAGTTGATGTTACCGATATCCGTCGAGACCATTACGTCTTCTGGCATCGCTTTTTCTAGCTCACGCAATACTTGGCGTGGGTGTAAGTATTCGCCACCAGAGAACGGAGTCTCGTGTGAGTTTTCCTCAATCATATCCAAGCTGAAAGAGTCACGTTCGTGTGTCCACTCATCAAGCTCTTTTTCCCACAGTGCTTTCTCTGTTGCGACTGTGTCTTGACGAGCGCCTTTGTTGTCATCACACAACAGTGCGCGGCCTTCCAACCTTTCAGATAGAGCAACAGCTGCTGCTTTCGCATCACCACAGATACCAACCGAAATCTTCTTAACCAGACCAAGCATCTTGTTGTCAGCATCAATCTGAATGATTTTCGCGTTCTTCGGCCAGTAGTCCATGCCATGTTGAGGCAAGGTACCAAATGGACCAAGACGTGTACCCAAAGCGATAACCACATCCGCTTGAGCCATCAATTTCATTGCTGCTTTCGAACCTTGGTAGCCTAAAGGACCACACCATAATGGGTGACTAGCAGGGAAAGAGTCATTGTGTAGGTAGCTGTTCACAACAGGAGCACCCAGTCTTTCTGCTAATGCCGCACACTCTTGAACTGCATCTGCCATGACCACGCCGCCACCAGAAATGATGACTGGGAACTTCGCTTCAGCAATCAGGTCTGCCGCTTCATTTAGAGATTTTTCACCACCTGGACCACGGTCTAAGCGCGCGGGTTTAGGGATCTCGGTTTGTGTTTCACCGTAGAAATAGTCACGTGGAATATTCAGTTGAGTTGGACCCATTTCACTCATCGCACGGTCGAAGCATCGGCCTGTGTATTCCGCCATACGGTCTGGGTGCGTTACGTGTCCTTGATACTTAGTAAACTCTTGGAACATTGGAAGCTGGTTACATTCTTGGAAACCACCTAAGCCCATTGTTTTAGTGCCTGTCTCTGGCGTCACAATTACGACCGGGCTATGTGCCCAGAACGCAGCTGCAATTGCTGTTACACAGTTACTAATACCAGGGCCATTTTGCCCGATGACTACACCGTGGCGACCCGATACACGAGAATAACCATCTGCCATGTGGGCAGCGCCTTGCTCGTGTACTACTGGAACCAATCGAATGCCAGCAGGAGCAAAGATATCCATTGCGTCCATAAATGCCGACCCCATGATGCCGAACATATCGGTAACATCATTAGCAACCATAGTTTCAACGAACGCTTCTGATGGTGTCATTGTTACTGTGCCGGAAACAACCGTACGTTTTTCTTGCTCGCTCATTCTTCCATTCTCCTTGAGTTAACCAAAATTTCATTTTTCGGAATAAATTGTCTCTTTTTCGAATTCATTTTCACCTTAGTAGTAGAATTTTTGCGCGTCAACTTTTTATATTAAATTGGAACAATTCATTCTAATTAATAAAACTGGATCACATTATTGGTAGTTTTTCGTACAAAAAGTGCCGTTAACTTAACTGGAGCTGTTAATAATCGATGACATATCGCGATAGCAGCGACAAGTGATGAGCTATATAGAGGGAAATATGATGAAAGAGGCGGAATTGGTACCAACGCAGCCGGTAAGCGTGAGAGAACGCTTTGGCATCGACAGTAACCTAACCGTGATGGCATTTGAACATCCGGGTGAATATGTGCCGAGAGTCGATCCTAATTACTGTTTTGACCCCGAAGTGACGCTGGCTATATTGGCAGGGTTCACCTCCAATCGTCGCACATTGATACAAGGCACGCACGGAACGGGCAAGTCTTCTCACATTGAGCAAATTGCCGCGAGATTGAATTGGCCGTGTTTGAGGATCAACCTAGACGGACACCTGAGTCGATTGGATTTCATAGGTAAAGACAGCATCGTCATTAAAGACGGAATGCAGGTAACAGAGTTTAAAGAAGGCATTCTTCCTCAGAGCATTCAACAACCCATCGCACTGGTATTGGATGAGTACGACGCTGGTCGCCCTGACGTGATGTTTGTGATTCAGCAGTTGTTAGAGCAAGACGGAAAGTACACCTCTTTAGAACAAAACCGGGTGATCACACCTCACCCTTCTTTCCGCCTGTTTGCTACCTGCAACACGCTTGGCTTGGGTAACTTTTCAGGTTTGTATTCGGGTACTCAGGTGCTTAACCACAGTCAGTTAGATAGATGGAACATCATCGCTACGCTCAACTATTTAGATCCACAACATGAAACCAAGATCGTGTTATCCAAGCTTCCAGAGCTGAATAATGAAAGTGGCCGACAACTGGTTGAGAAAATGATCGCAACCGCAGGATTAACGCGTAACGGGTTTCGGGCTGGCGACCTTTCGACTGTGATGTCTCCGCGAACAGTGCTCACTTGGGCTGAAAACATCCAAATATTCGACGATGTAGCGACGGCATTTAGGTTGTCATTCTTGAATCGCTGTGAAGACGAAGAGAAAGAACTGGTTAGCGAATACTATTTCCGTTGCTTTGGTGAAGCCTTGGAAACGCATACTCAAAACTATTCGCACTCGGAGTCGTAAACCATGGCCAATGTTTCTTCCCAGCAGAAAAAGACCCTCGATATTGGCGTGTCTGTCGCCAGAGCGATCAGCGGTGAGTTGAGTCTGAATTATCGGGGAGAACGTCTCTATAAAGGCAATAGCCCCTGTTATTACCAGTCTGCACACACCAACGATCTCACCTTTGTTTCTCGCCATGAGCTTAGAAACAGCAAGCTTTCGATGCAAGGCAAGATCGATTCATCGGCACTGCGACTATTGCTTTCAGACGCTCACCTCCATTATTCATTACGCCCTAAAAACGAAGTCGAACGTCTGTTATACGATTTCTGCGAACAGGTCAGAATTGAATCTCAAGTCCCGCCTTATCTAAAAGGCGTGACCACCAGCATCCAATTCAACTTTGCGTATTGGAGCAACCAATATCATCAAAATGGCTTTACCGAATCACGAATAGGCATGTTGCTGTTTACACTGATGCAAGTCATCTACACCCGCTTAACTGGCGTTCCGGTGTCTGAGCCTATCGCTGAGACCATTGAATCGACTCGCGCCGGCATCGTGCCTACTTTTGGGCATAGCCTGAAGCGCTTAAAACAACATAGAACCGACCAACAACAGTTTGCACACTGCGCCAACGAGTTGGCAGCCCTTGCACAAGAGCTCATCGACCAAGAGCAAGAGAGCGATAGCTCGGCTACGCCAACCGTTGAAGAAGACATAAAAATCCTTGCGCAGCTTGCCCTTATCGTTGATGGAGACATTCAAGATCAAGACGTCGATACTGACATCACGGGCAGTAGCAAGGTGTTCGAGCTTTCGGGCGCGAATTATCAGGTCTTTAATTCAGAATTTGATCAAGTCATCGCCGCAGACAAACTCGTCAGGCGCGCCCTATTACTCGAACTGAGACAGAAACTCACCGATGACATCATGGCGAGACAAGTAAACACTCGCCGTTTGGCCGCTATGCTCACTAGCTTTGTCGCCACGCTACAAAGGAACCGACGTCAGGACCATTTAGAAGAAGGCATTGTTAACGCCACTACCATCACCAAGCTCATCACTGCGCCATTGGATCGCACTGTCTTTTATCAACCTGACATCGGCGCATCTCATCAATGTGCCATCACGTTTTTGATGGACTGCTCAGGTTCAATGCAGAAACACAGTCACAAGCTAAGTCTACTGATAGATACAATTCTCAAATCCGTTGGACTGGCCAACATTCCATTTGAGATTATTGGCTTCACCACCAACAACTGGAATGGTGGCAAGGTCTATCGACAGTGGCTTAAACAAGGCCAACCAAAGCACCCAGGCCGCTTGAACGAAGTTCGGCACATCGTGTTTAAGGATTTTGATACGCATTGGAGACGATCTCGCCTTGGCATTGCGAGTCTTCGTAAAGCAGACGTCTTTAAAGAAGGGATTGATGGCGAAGCGGTGCAGTTCGCTAGCCAGCGGTTGCAACAGCACACTGCTCAACGAAAGGTTTTGATCGTGTTCTCAGACGGCTGCCCAATGGATACCGCCACCAGCACCGCCAACGATCAGTTCTATTTGGATAACCACCTCAAACAAGTCATTGAACGTGAGTCGATCAAAAACGGAATTGAGATTCATGGCGTGGGGATGGGCGTCGATTTAAGCCCGTACTACCGCAGTAACATCACCTTAGATGTGCAGGAGAGCTGCTTATTTGGATTATCTAAGAGCGTAGTTGAGATGCTAAAGCGCTGACGTGTCAGTGAGGAGGGTGTCATCAAGCATTAAACGAGAATCAAGCCCTCCTCCTTCAAAGATAATTTTGATAAAGAAAACGTTCTAAGCCAAAAACAACGACCATACAGAGACCGCCATCAAATACCCGCCTATCAACATCAACACAATAAACACTAACTTTCTGAGTTGATCATTAGACAACGGCGGTGGGAAACGTCGAGCAAACATCGTGACAAGCGCTACCAAGGGAACAGCAATAGCAGATAACCACAGTATGCTCTGTTCCATGTCGCCTGCAGCGTAGACATTGACAGTACGCGACATCGACGTACAAGCGAAAACCATCAGCAGTGTGCTTCGCACCAGATCGAGCGTAAAAGGCTGCCGATAAAGATGATAAACAATCGGTGGACCTGCCATCCCAAACAACCCACCCGCTAACCCAGAGCTAAAGCCTGAGACAAGAAAACATACGGTTGCCGAGCGATCCTTTCTGGTTTTAGGTTTGAACATAAAGCTCAGACCTGCGAATAGCACCATCGCACCCAATAGTCCTCGGAGAATATGCGTTGCCGAATCGCTTAACTCGTCCAGCAAGTACACCCCCATCGAAACGCCGGGAATAATACCGATGACCAACACCACCAGAATCTTGAGTTCCCCAAGCAGTGGCTTACCCATCAATGCAACCAAGCAATTGAACAAAGTCACAATACTGACCACAGCAGCTATAACGGGTAAGGAAACCAGATTAAGGCTAACCGTTAAACCAATCACGATGATACCGAGGCCAAATCCGGTGACAGTTTGAAAATAGGTACCCACCGCAATAGTGGTAAGAATGGCGAGTAAAACAGGTAACTCCATTAGCAATCCTAATTAGGTTGTTTGGGGATTGGATATGAGTGCGAATTTGAGTGCTAGATTCAGGAGCGAGATGTTAATACCTAAAATCAAACGTCGACTCTTGTCTTTCTTCAACCTCAGCTTCAACCTCAGCTTCAGTATCAGCCTTAGAGTCAGACACTTTCCCTTGCTGCGCTTGTACCGCGGTCACCGCGATCACATTAAAGATGTCTTGTGCGCAACACCCTCTTGATAAGTCATTCGCAGGTTGATTCAACCCTTGTAACAGTGGACCAATCGCAACTGCCCCGCCTAACCTTTCCGCAAGCTTATAACCAATATTACCTGCTTCTAAATTGGGAAATATCAACACGTTCGATTGACCTTTCACCTCTGAATCTGGCAGCTTTTTCGCGGCAATCTCAGTCACAATTGCGGCATCGAGTTGAACATCCTGATCGACGGCGATTCCGGGACAACGTTGTTTTACGAGTTGAGCCGCATTACGAACCTTATCGACCGATTCGTGCTTGGCACTGCCGTTGGTCGAAAAAGACAGCATTGCGACTTTAGGTTCTTCCATCAGTAGCGTTTGAGCGCTGTTTGATGCGGCTACGGCAATCGATGCTAGCTCGGTTTCATTGGGGTTAATCACCAAACCACAGTCACTGAAAATCATGCCGCCTTTAAGATTATGGAAAGGCTCACACAACATCATCAGAAAGAAACTCGATACCAATTCACTGTCTGGCGCGGGGCCGATAATCTGAAGCGCAGCTCGCACCACATCAGACGTGGTATAAACCGCACCATTAACTGTGCCATCCACCAGCCCCTCTCTGACCATCAGGTTGGCAAAAACGAGTGGGTCTAGAACCAGCTCTAGCGCGTCATCGTAAGTCATACCTTTCCCTTTTCTTAACGTATACAACCGCTCAGCGAGCACTTCTTTGAGTGATGACGCCTGTGGGGAAACAATATGAATGCCTACAAGATCAATGTGATGCAATTCTGCAGCAGCGATGATCGCTGGTTCATCCCCGACTAAGGTGATGTAAGCGAGCTGTTTGTCTATCGCCATTCTTGCGGCTGCTAGTACTCGCGGGTCCTCAGCTTCACTCAAAACCACTCGCTTACGATCTAAGTGAGCCTTGTCAATAATCCGTTCAATCGCCTTCATCTTAAATTCCATTTATTGAGATTAATTGTTCCATAATTTATATTTATATTATTGGAATAATAAAAAAGGTCAAATTTTATTCAGATAATTGAAGAATAATGATTTGGTATGTACACTCTTAGGCATAGACATATCACAAGGATGGATCATTATATGCAAACAGAAACACCACCAGTTCAAGGGGATACACCGACTCTCCGACTTTTTGCACTATTAGAGGTGATAGCGCAAAAAGACGAGTTTATTTCTCTTCAAGGATTAGTCGAAGAAACTGGACTGCCAAAACCTACGCTGCACCGAATGCTTCAGCAGTTAGAAGCGGCAGGCATTATTCAAAGAGACGGCGATGAGAAGCACTACAGCTCAGGTATTCGACTCAGAAAGCTTGCCGAAAACCTATTGTTGAATAGCACCATGCACAGTGCCCGACGCACCATTCTTGAAAACCTGAGAGCAGAAGTTGGTGAAAGCTGTAACCTAACGGCGCTATCAAGTGGCGAGATCATCTATCTTGATCGCGCAGAAACTGAAGCACCCCTTCGTTTTCATCTACACCCAGGTTCTCGCGTCCCAGTGCATTGCTCTGCAAGCGGAAAACTGTTTTTGGCACACATGTCTAAGTCACAGCGCAGACGATTAATTGAAAATGTGCCACTGACTCAATACACCGTGAACACCATTACAGACTATTCGATGTTAGAGAAAGACATCGAAGAAGCAAAAATCCAAGGCTTTGCGATTGATGACGAAGAATTTTTGCCGGGCTTAGTCTGTATCGCCGTGCTGATCCCGTCATCTACGGGTCAATCAAACCTCGGCCTAGCGATACAAGCGCCCGTAATTCGAGTCAAACCCGATGAAGCGATCAAGTACCTACCCGCTCTTCAGAAAGCCGCAAAAGCGCTAGCGAAAATAGAGTCTGATAATTGGAGTCAACAATAGGTCATTTTCTTAGACCGCTTCGAGTGGCTATCGCTTCGCAAGCAACAACTTAAGCACTAACGAGCTAACGAGCTAACGACCACTATCTTCGACCAATCAACGGTTGGTCGAAGTCATTTGAACACTCGCCAACCCGCATATAAGCAACACGTCTAAAGTAATCACAACAAAGGAATCACGATGCTAAACATTAAGAACCAGCACTTACTCTCTTTTATGGTGACAGAAGCGAACAACGCAGTTGCAGTCACAAACCCAGCGACAGGTGAACTCGTCGGACACGCACCTATTTCATCACAAGCAGAGTTAGCAAACGCGATTGAACGTGCTCATGTTGCACAGAAAGAGTGGGCCAGGGTTCCAGCTAAATCTCGTGCTGCATCACTGCACCGTTGGCACCAACTGATCCTTGAAAACAAAGAAGATCTGGCTCGAATCATGACGATTGAGCAGGGTAAACCGTTATCAGAAGCGACAGGCGAAGTCGTGTATGGCGCGAGCTTTATTGAGTGGTTCGCAGAAGAAGCCAAGCGTACTTATGGTGATTCTATTCCTAGCACAGTCGCTGGCAAACGCTTGGTGACCATCAAGCAGCCTATTGGAGTCGCGTGTGCAATTACGCCATGGAACTTCCCTATTGCAATGATCACTCGTAAAGCAGCTCCAGCCTTGGCAGCCGGTTGTAGCTTTGTCGTAAAACCTTCAGATGAAACACCGCTTTCTGCGTTTGCTGTGGTTGAACTGGCTTATCAAGCGGGTATCCCGAAAGATCTACTTCAAGTCGTTCTTGGTGAAAGCCCTGAGCAAGTTGGCACCCTATTCACTTCTCATCCACTGATTAAAAAAATCTCTTTCACGGGCTCGACTCGAGTCGGCAGTATCTTGATGGCTCAAGCGGCAAAAGGCATCAAACGCACTTCTATGGAGCTCGGTGGCAACGCACCTTTTATTGTGTTTGACGATGCAGACATCGACGCGGCGGTTCAAGGCGCAATGGCGTCAAAATTCCGTAACGCGGGACAAACATGTGTCTGTGCAAACCGATTCTACGTTCACAGTAAAGTGTACGATGAGTTCGTGGCTAAATTCGATCAAGCGGTTCAGCAGCTTAAGATTGGTAACGGCTTAGATGAAGGTGTCACCATTGGTCCTGTTGTCAGTCAGAATGCGAAGAACAACATCCAAGCATTAATAGACAGAGCGGTAGAACAAGGCGCGACACCTGTGACGCCAACTCAAGAGCTTGATGGGCTTTTCCTTCAGCCTGTCATTCTGAAAAATGTGAAACACAGCATGGACATTGTTCAGCAAGAGATCTTTGGTCCTGTCGCTCCTGTGATGCAATTCGAGACAGACGAAGAGCTTATTGAGATGGCAAACGACACCATTTATGGATTAGCGTCGTACTTCTACAGCCAGAACATTCATCGAGTATGGAACATCGCAGAGGCACTTGAGTACGGTATGGTCGGTATTAATGATGGCCTCATCTCAACCGAGGTCGCGCCCTTCGGCGGTGTTAAGCAATCAGGTATTGGCCGTGAAGGAGCTAAAGAAGGCATTGATGAATACATGGATATCAAGTATCTGTGCTTTGGTAGTAACTAGGTTTCGGCAGTGATTAGGGCTCGGAAATAATTAAGTCTTAGTGATCACTAACCTGCCCCACTTTCCACCTTTCCCACCACAAAAATGAATCAAAAAAAAGCCGCGCTATAAAAGCGCGGCACCTTGGGCTCGGTTAAAGGGGGTTTCTTTTTTTTAGTATTTTACATTCTCTGTTTTTGTTATTGGGTTGCTTCTCTATCCCTGTGCTTTCAGTTTTAGACGCATAGCATGCAGCACTGGCTCGGTGTAACCACTAGGCTGAGCACAGCCTTCGAATACCAACTGACACGCTGCTGAAAATGCGATGCTGTTTTCAAAGTCAGGTGCCATATTACGGTAGCTCGGGTCGCCAGCGTTTTGCTCGTCAACTACTGCGGCCATGCGCTTCATGGTTTTCATTACTTGGGCTTCATTACAAATCCCATGACGTAACCAGTTCGCAATGTGTTGGCTCGAAATACGCAG
Organism: Vibrio splendidus; assembly: GCF_024347615.1. Lineage (NCBI taxonomy): Bacteria > Pseudomonadati > Pseudomonadota > Gammaproteobacteria > Vibrionales > Vibrionaceae > Vibrio > Vibrio splendidus. The sequence continues at coordinate 1,141,112 of NZ_AP025509.1, forward strand.
CGTAGCGCGGTCTTCCATCAAACCTACATCGTTAATATCTGGCACCTTAGAACACCCGACGCCTTGGTCAATCCAACGCACTACGTAACCAAGAATACCTTGCGTATTGTTGTCCAATTCGTTTTGGATATCTTGAGCGGTCAGCTTTTGATTACCTAATAGCGGAATAGTCAGAATATCATCGACGTTCGCTCTCACACGCTCACGAAGCTCTTTCTGGCGGCTTGGTACACTCACCTTGTGATAGTGCAAGGCATGCAAAGTCGCGGCAGTTGGAGAAGGAACCCAAGCAGTATTTGCGCCCGCTTGTGGGTGTCCGATTTTCGCGTCCATCATCTTCGCCATATTGTCTGGCTCTGGCCACATACCTTTACCAATCTGGGCTTTACCTTGCAGGCCACAAGCTAAGCCAAGGTCAACGTTCTGATCTTCGTATGCGCCAATCCAAGTCATGGTTTTCAGCTGTGTTTTAGGAGCGAATGGTCCTGCTTCCATACTGGTGTGAATCTCATCACCCGTTCGGTCTAAGAAACCTGTGTTGATGAACACAACACGATCTTTAGCCGCTCGAATACATTCTTTAAGGTTAACCGAAGTACGACGCTCTTCGTCCATGATGCCAACTTTGATCGTGAATCGATCTAGCCCTAATGCATCTTCAATGCGGCCAAACAGCTCATTGGTGAACGCGACTTCTTCAGGACCATGCATCTTAGGTTTTACAATATTGATACTGTTCGCGGTCGAGTTTTGGTAAGCACTGTTCCCTTTTAAATCGTGCATTGCGATTAACGAGGTGACCATGCCATCCATAATGCCTTCAGGGACTTCATTGCCTTGAGCATCAATAATGGCAGGGTTGGTCATTAGGTGGCCCACATTGCGTATGAACAACATGCTGCGACCTTTCAGCGAGATCTCGCCGCCCGTCACACTGGTGTATTGACGGTCTGGATTAAGGTTACGAACGATGGTTTTGCCATTTTTCTCTAGCGACTCTTGTAAGTCACCTTTCATCAAGCCTAACCAGTTACGGTAAGCCAGTGCTTTGTCTTCACCGTCAACCGCAGCGACCGAGTCTTCGCAATCCATAATGGTGGTGAGAGCCGATTCCACCAACACATCTTTAATGCCAGCCACATCAACGCTGCCAATTGGTGCGCTTGGGTCAATTTGAATTTCAATATGTAGATTGTTGTGCTTAAGCAGAATACTTGAAGGGGCACTAGCATCACCTTGATAACCAATGAACTGGTTGCGATCAATCAGAGTGACTTCTTCGCCGTTGTCTAAGGTCGCTGTCAGTGTATTGCCAATACTGACGTTGCTGATGCTGTATTTGGTGACGTCTTTATGAGATACACCGTTTAACGGTGCAGCGTCATCAAGGAAACCTCGAGCGTAGCTCACCACTTTAGCACCGCGTACCGGGTTAAAGCTTCCTCCCTTTTCCGCGCCGTCACTTTCACTGATGACATCGGTTCCGTAGAGCGCATCGTATAAACTTCCCCAACGCGCATTAGCCGCGTTAAGTGCAAAACGTGCATTCATAATAGGTACAACAAGCTGCGGACCCGCTTGTGTTGCAATTTCAGGCTCAACGCTGGCAGTCGTTACTTGAAAGTCATCACCCTCAGGAACTAGGTAGCCAATCTGCTGTAAGAACTGTTTGTACTCGGCCGCATCTAGCGTTTGTCCCGCACGCTCTTGGTGCCAAACGTCAATTTGATGTTGAAGATCTTCACGCTTGATAAGCAGTGCGCGGTTCTTGGGAGCCAAGTCTTCAAGGATAGTTGCAAATGATTGCCAAAAGTCTTCAGCGACAATGCCTGTTCCAGGAATGACCTGCTCATTAATTAATTGGTAGAGGGTGCTATCAATGTTCAAGCTTCCCTGTTGAATACGACTGCTCATAAAATCTCTCTCAAACTAACTGATGACTACTCATTAAATCTACGTAACTGGCTTAAATTCACGTTACTAGCTCAAATTTACGTTACTAGATTAAACTTACGCAACGGACATAAATTTAGCTAATTTATGCCAGTTATACTGGATATTCACAAAAAAAATACCCTACAAACTGTGTTATTCCGTCACGCCACTCTCGATTTCATTAGCGACACTTTTAATCAAGCGACGCATCCACTGATGGTCTGGATTGGTTTGTAACAATGGACTCCACGCCATCTTCACCTCAAAGGGTTCAATCGCAAATGGCGCAGGCTTGATCAACAATCTAGGGTTATTGCGCTGCAGTTGAGCCGCTTTGGTTGGAATGGTCAGGATCAGATTCTTTTGTTGTGCGAAGAGAATCGCCGACAAATAGTGTCGAGTAAACACCGTGATATTGCGCGTTTTACCAATGCGCATTAATGCTTCATCTATCCAACCTAGCTTTTGCGCCTCGCTTGGGTTGATCCCAACTCCGGTTCCCATTCCGGTCTTACTTACCCAGATATGTTGCGCCTTTAGATAAGACAAAATATCGAAGTTGTCGGCTATTGGGTTGTCACAACTAAATAGACAAGAAAACCCGTCGTGCCAAAGGCTCATCTGATGGAACGACTGTGGAATATCGTCAAAACGGTTGATGATAATATCAACAGTGCCTTGCTCTACATCCTGATAACTCACGTCACTTGGCGTCATGATATCCAGTCGTATTTTCGGTGCTATCTCGCTCAATTTTTTCAATAGCGGCTGAATAATAGTCGACTCAGCATAATCACTCGCCATGATACGAAACACGCGTTCACTGTCTTCTGCATTAAATTCCGTGGTCGGCTGCAGTGTCTTCTCTACATTAACCAAAATGTTTCGAATCAATGGCTGCAACTTATGTGCTCGTTCAGTCGGTATCATCCCTTCACTGGTTCTCACCAACAGCGGGTCTTCAAACAGATCACGCAATCGGCGCAGGCCATTACTCATGGCTGGCTGAGTAATACCCAGTTGATTTGCTGCACGCGTTACGTTTCTTTCACGTAGCAACATGTCTAAATACACAAGTAAATTAAGGTCTACACGAGCAATATTCATAAGAAAAATACCGAATATAATAACTATAAATTAACAAAATTATCACATACATGGTTATTCTTTGTCCATGGTTAGATTTAATCCAAATCAAATGACCTCGCCAAATTGGCCAACATGTCCACGTGAAACTAAGGAATAGTTATGTCGCAAATTACACAAGATATCGAAAAGATTGAAGTTGCAAAAAGCGCTGCTGGTGCTCCATGGGATGCAATTAACCCTGAATCTGCAGCCCGTATGCGAGCTCAAAACAAATTCAAAACAGGTCTGGATATTGCGCAATACACGGCAGATATTATGCGTGCAGACATGGCGGCTTACGACGAAGACAGCTCTCAATACACTCAGTCTCTGGGTTGCTGGCATGGTTTCATCGGCCAACAAAAGCTGATTTCGATTAAAAAGCACTTTGATGGCAAGACAGACCGTCGTTACCTATACCTTTCAGGTTGGATGGTCGCGGCACTTCGCTCTGACTTCGGTCCACTTCCAGACCAATCAATGCATGAGAAAACCTCGGTTGCTGGCCTAGTAGAAGAGCTATACACCTTCCTACGCCAAGCAGATGCTCGTGAACTAGGTGGCTTATTCCGTCAACTAGATGCGGCACGTGAAGCTGGCGATGTGAATCTACAAGACCGAATCCAAGACAAAATCGACAACCACGTAACACACGTAGTGCCAATCATTGCCGATATCGATGCTGGTTTCGGTAACGCAGAAGCGACTTACCTAATGGCTAAGCAGATGATTGAAGCGGGCGCATGTTGTCTACAAATCGAAAACCAAGTAGCCGATGAGAAGCAATGTGGTCACCAAGACGGCAAAGTAACGGTTCCTCATGCTGACTTCCATGCAAAACTTCGCGCACTTCGTTACGCTTTCCTTGAACTAGGCATCGACAACGGCGTTATTGTTGCTCGTACCGATTCACAAGGTGCAGGTCTAACAAAAGAAATCGCCGTAGTGAAAGAACCTGGCGACCAAGGTGATATCTACAACTCATACCTAGATGTTGAAGAGATCGATGTTGCTGATATGGCTGAAGGCGATGTTTGCTTCAACCGTGACGGCAAGCTAGTTCGACCTAAGCGTTTGCCTTCAGGCTTATACCAATTCCGCGAAGGTACAGGTGAAGACCGCTGTGTATTCGACTGTATTGAAGCAATCAACGCGGGTGCTGACCTTCTTTGGATTGAGACTGAGAAACCACACATTGGTCAAATCAAAGAGATGATGGATGGCGTACGTGAAGTTCACCCTAACGCTAAACTGGTATACAACAACTCTCCATCATTCAACTGGACGCTAAACTTCCGTCAACAAGCATACGATGCACTGGCAGCAGCAGGTAAAGATGTATCAGCTTACGACCGTGCAAGCCTAATGAGTGCGGAATACGACGAAACGGAACTGTCTGCAAGCGCTGACGAGAAGATTCGCACATTCCAAGCCGATGCATCACGTGAAGCGGGTATTTTCCACCACTTGATTACACTACCTACATACCACACTGCAGCGCTGTCTACTGACAACCTTGCGAAAGAGTACTTCGGTGACCAAGGCATGTTGGGTTACGTTGCGAATGTTCAACGTAAAGAAATCCGCCAAGGCATTGCATGTGTTAAACACCAAAACATGTCTGGTTCAGACATGGGTGATGACCACAAAGAGTACTTTGCTGGTGAGAATGCACTAAAAGCAGCAGGTGAAGCGAATACATCAAATCAATTTGATTAATCGCTAGCACTTTTGATTAGTCGCTAAGACTTTTGATTAATCGCTAACACTAAAGCCTCCCCCGCCCTTCTCTGTCTTACTTAGGTAAGATCCGGGGGAAGGCTTTGAGATAAAGCTACTACTGCCAGCTTTATCTCAAAGCCTCAGATTTGTGTTCCACACCACGGTTAACCGAACAACTTCTGTTTAAGCTAACTGTATCCATATTTGTTTATATTCCTATTTGTTGAGATTCTTATTTTTTGAGAGTGCCTATGACTTCAATACCGACACACCTACAAGATGCAAAAACACTGTTATCAGAAAATGGTTTCGCAACGGGTGATACTTGGTATCACGGCACATCTTCAGCTTTACTCGCGTCTATTCAAGGTCAAGGGCTAAAGCGCTCTGGAGACAAAGCGCTCAATGAAGCCGCTTCAAAAACCATGGCGACCATCGGTAACAACTACACCGAATCGGTTGAACCAGTGTTTCTCACCCAGAGCAAAGAACTGGCGTATTACTGGGCTCAGCAAACCATTCGCGAGCGCAGCACTCGTTTTGAGGGTGAAGAGCAACCTATCGTGTTAGCCGTCAATCTATCTGACAAACAACAAGCAAAAGTCAGACCGGACGTTGGCGCAATGAGCTTATTGATGATGAGTGTTGGCGAGCAATTCATGACTCACTTGACTGAGATCTATCAAGAGAACGACATTGCAGGCCCCGACATTGAGCTTCGCACAGCCGATCGCATGGACTATCTGAATAAACTTGGGATGGCCTACATTGATGAAGACATCAGCCGAGCTTGTGTTCAAAAGTTATCGGAACCCGCACTGGCAAACTAGTGACGTTTAAAAACGCCTCTAAGTAGAATAAAAATGGCTCCTAAATAGGAGCCATTTTTTATGTGCGAAGTTATTTACATGCTAGTTAATCAATAGACCAGTTAATTTCTGGACCAGTTAATCTATGGACACAGACGACCTTGCTGTGCAGGTTGCGTCATTTCGATGTCACCTTGTAGCGAGCGATAAACAACGGTATTCCACACTTCACCATTATCCATTTCAAACTCAATAGCGTAGTTCAAACCCGCGACAACCTGAGTTCGAACACTCAAGATCTGTTTGAGCTTGGCAGAGGTGTTCATTTGGCCAAGAACGACGTCTAACGCTTGCTTAGCTTGTGGTGTGATATCACTTTGCGACCAACCACCCGTCAGATTTTTAGTGCTACAAATCGGATTCGCATTCTCTTGTGATTGAACTGGAACCTCAGATTTCTGACTGCATCCGGCTAACACAGCGACACTAAACAAGGTTGCTACTCCAAGTAATGATGTTAATCGTACTTTCTTCATAAATTCTCTCTACCTCTGTCATTCACGAGGCGTTACCCGCAATGATGTTTCATATGCAGACAAGCTTAAACCTCGAATGTCATCACTTCATCAGAAATTATGCTGTAACGATCCCCTAAACACAGAACACTGTCAGAAAAACAAAGCCGAGCACTCATGCTCAGCTTTTTATCTCAATGGCTTAAATATCATTGATGATAAAAAGCCATTGAGGTTAGTGTCTTAATGAAAGTACACCAACATCTCGACATCATCCCCTTGCTGTTCAGCACTGAGTAAGAAGTGCACATAGCCTTCTTCTGTTACAGGGATTTGTAGGTACTCATTGCTACCACGGTAATCAGACGCATAGTCATGTTGCCCTGCCGTTGGCCAATATGAGTGACTGGCGAACAGATCAACGTTGCCTCGATTTGGTTGCTCAGTATTCTTATCGTTCAACCACACTCGAACCTCTTGTACGCCCTGTGGTACATAGACTGCTGCATAACGTCGTTGGTGCACAGTCAATACTTGAGCCTGACCGGATTCCAATACTACAGGCGTTAAATCATCTTGTTCTTGTGTTGGTGGTGTTGGCGTTTCTGTTTCTAGCGAAGCCAACAGTGCCACATCATTGAAATCGGTACGCCCCGCAATACTCATGTAGTAGCGTCCCGGTTTGATATAACCTGATGCCTCTGGTTCAAACGTCACATGCTCATTGCTGCCATTACCATATTGGCTGAATTCAAAATCATAGTAATGCGCCTGTTTGTTGTAACTCACGTAGAGGTCAGCATCACCTTGGCTTTGTCCTAGAGCATGACCTTCAATAGAAACCGAAAAATGCTTGGTGTTTTCTGGCACATCAACATAAAACAACTGCTCGCTATACGCCTCTCCGCTCAGCACCACGCTTTGGTTCGCGACAAGCACCGTGAACTTCTCGGTGGGATCAGTTGGCTCTCCTGGGTTCGGATCCGGGTTTGGTATTTCAGGCTCGGTTGAGACAGATTCTAACCAACGCTCAAACTCACCATTGTATTGTTGCCCAAAGACTTTCACTTGCTGCGCCCATTCGGCAAACTGACCAGAACGAGACAATGCCAATAAGCTTTCAACATCTTGCGGGTGTTCTTCCATCATAAAGCGCACCGCTAAGTAACCCCATCGGTAGATACGATTAGAATCGTGGGAGTAAGTGGTCGCAAACACATCCGACAGACTCATTTTTCCACTAGCAATCAAATTAATCGCGGCATCGTAGCCTTGCTGGTAATGCATGAACTCTGCAAAACCTTCTAGCCACCACACCACATAACCATGAGCCAAATTGTCACTAAAGGAACCATACTGGTTAAAGCGCGCATCGAGATAGTGAGTATACTCATGCTCTAAATTGAGAATAGAAAGGTCATCGCCATTGGCGTAACGGTAAGCCACGAAACGTGCCACGTTACCCACTTCAGCAGGGTTTCCTTCTAAATACTGACCGCCGTTATCGGTGGTGTTTCCAAACAAGAATGCAGAGTAATCGGTGTAGCTGCCTTTACTGCCAAATACCGCCACTTCAACGCGGTTGTTGTTATCGTCGGCTACAGGTTGTTGGCCCGTATTCGCCACTTGATGAAATTGTGCTTCTTTGGCCGCCAACACATCACACGCTTCAATGGCTTGTGACGCACTCAAGTCTTGAGATCGAATAATGGCAGGCCCTTGGCATTCATGACGATTAGGAAGAACGCGCATCGCTAAATCACGTTTTGCTTGCTCAAGATCCAATCCGTTTAAGCCTTCAGGAGCGTAATACCCCATCATCTCAACCGCTGCTAACCAAAGTTTGTCGTGCTCACTGCCAAGCGGGTTTTGTACCATCACTTGCTGCATAACTCGCAACGCTTTGTCTTTAGTTTCTTTGTTTGGGCTTGCAAGCAAGCGACCTGTTTCACGGACTGCGTTATAAACAAGAAAGCCGGCATCAGTATCCAGTGCCCATGAGTTATCACGAGCGAACGCTGCAAGTGTATCGATATGCTGAGTATGACTCGCCATATAATCGTAAAAATCATCTCTAGCCGCGTGACCAGCCATTGCTCGAAACAGATTGTTTAACCCGTCGACCCATTGTGAGTCTTGCGCGGTCTCACTATTGAAGTGGCTCAGTGCCGCAAGTTGTGCATCCATTGTGAGTGGCAGTTGCTTTACGTTATCAACCATTAGCGTCAGGCTTTTCATTGCGCCAACTTGTTCACGACCTTGGTTTAGCGCATTAGGATTAGTAAGGAAGGCAATGGTTGACTGAGCAAACCGCTGGCTCAACGCTTCACTGAAGTCTTGTGCTTGTGCGTTATAGCGAACGTAATAAGCCGCGCGAACAAACTCACCAAGGTTTTCTAGCCTACGAGCTTGTTCAGGTTCGCCTCGATAACGGGCTATTTCTAGGTTCAGCGTAAATTGAATGCGACTTAAGCTCGCTTCGCTGTAGATATTGTTCAATGAACTTTCATCTGCCGAGAACCAAGCGCTATAACAAGCGTTGTCTGCTGCTGAAACTGAAGAAACGAGATCAGATGCCTGTTGAAGATCAGCAACATCACATTGATTTTCGGCAAAAGAAAAACTAGAAACACTGGCGATCATGCAAGCAAGCGCCAAACGATGACGTGGGAATAAACGGGGATGAGACATACGACACTCATTAGTTAATTGTATATTTAGGGTCGCCGTTATATTCCTTACAACTAACAAGGTGAATTTACTTGCATATGATTTATGAGATTGGTTCAAAAAATAGATATTTCACGTTATTTTATAAATTCAAAAGTTTATGCTCGACTTAACTACACTTGGATCAAATACAGGAATAACCAACACAAACTGTTGATAGTAATGTATTTTATTCTTACATGATTTAGTCAATATATGACAAGCCTATGTTGTTAAGGGGCCGTGCAAGTAGTAGAATCTCGCCCGATTATGCAACTTATCCCTCAAGTAATAGGCTCAAGTAATAGGCTCAAGTAAAGTTACGGCAGACTCGCTCCAAGTAACATGACTCAAAAAAAATACTAAAAAAATTTGTGTCCTGTAGACAGTGCAGATCGAATAAAAATAATTATATAAACCTAAGCTAGGTTCGGTTAATCAAATGAAAATAACGTCGTCTTTAGATTCACTGTTGGCTAGCAGTCTGTCTATCGAAATAAAACAGCGAGCTCTGATAGAGCTCGTCATCAGTACCTATCAGCCACAAGAGCGCACTGCTCTTTTCCAAAGCGTGACAGAATATCGTAGAAGCCAGTTAGAATTGTTTTTCCCTGAGCATCAAAACAAAAGCTATTCGGTATTGTTTGAGGTGATGGACTACCGCGATCTGATTCTGCGCTATCCAAACACACTATCTGCAGAGGTTGATCTTCTAGAGCAGGCCGTAGGCCAGTGCTACATGCATTGGTTAGATTTTTGGTGTGAATGTGAAATTGCCGCAATCAAAGCAAAATCGCCATTGAACACCAAGTCCCCTTCTTCTGTTGATCTGCCCATTAAAGATAGTGCCTACTACGGTGCAATCGTTGAACACATCGAAGATGCTCAACTTGTAGTGCAAACGCCCTGTCACCCACAAGGAATGTCAATCAGCGATGCCATTGCTTTAAGCAATCTTGAGGTGTTCATCAAGGGCGAGAAATGGTTTGAGATGCTGCCTTTATTACACCTTTCTCAGGCAGGTAAGCATTTTATTCTACTCAAACATCCAGTTGATGAAGCCTTTCCGACACTGGTTTCCTCTGCACTGATTCAAGATTGGTCAAAGAGTGATACGTGGTTAAGTTACGCGCCCCCGTTCAGCAATGAGCAATGGCACTACTGTTTACCCAATCACGGTTACGACGAACTGGCGAAGCTACAACTTTTCACACCGCCTACACTGTCAAAGTGTTACTCTCTGCCAGAATTTGACCAGCAATTCCAGTTACAATTGTCTGCTAAATACGCCCTATGTGAAGTACTGCGTCTGACAGTCAGTGGTAAGACTCAACAAAAGCTCTATTTCCTCTATCTTGCTCAAAAAGAGCTGATGAGTGTCTTACACCAAATAGGGTACAAAATCGGCTTCACTATTATCGAGCAACCTTTCATGCTTCAGTTTTATCAAACTATTGAACCCAATGCGTACTTCCACTCAGGGTATTGCGAATTAAATGATGACGGCACAACAATTTATCGTGGGTTCTGGAATTTCGAGATGATGGTAAAAGCATTCAATGACATCGATTTTCGCAGCTACAAAAGCGCAGTGCGTGAGAGCAGAAAGCTAAGCTCACTAGAAAAATTGAGTTCTGCGGAAAAAACGATCTCAGAAAAAAAAGCAAGGGCGGTATTAAAACCGAGTTCGGTAAGAAAGGATGAACATGTTTGATTTTGGCCTAGAGGCGATCATCTATGCAAAAGCAATCACGCTGCTTGCTACCGTGGCTGTGGTTGTTATGTGGTTGCTCTATTATTGCTACCGCCTAAAACAAAAGAACGAAGTCATTGCGGGGACACACCATGCCCCGTACATCGCCTATTCGATCTGTATTGTTGCGTGGATCAGTAGCAACGCCTATTTCCATACCGATTTATTGCCAGAACTTGGGGCCTCGGCCGCTGTGTTCGCGGCAAAGTTTGCCAACCTCGCCTCTTTCTTTGCGTTTGCCTTTGCCTATTACTTCTCGTGCAAACTCGCAGCCGAACAACGTAATGGTAAGGTTCATGCGTGGCAGCAAGCCATTTTTGTCACACTGACTGTCTACTCCTTCTTTATCAATTTAAGTCCGGGGTTAACCGTTGAACATGTCACGATTGCTGGCCCAAGCCAGTTCGTGATCGAGTTTGGCACACACACACCGTACTTCTTTATCGGGATGATCAGCTTCGTTGTCCTGACGCTATTCAACCTCGTGGCCATGCGCGCCAACAGCAGCAAGCTTACCTTAGCCAAAACCAACTACATGATCGCGGGCATCTTAGTGTTCATGCTGTCTACTGCGACAATCCATCTAGGTATGACCTACTTCTTGCGTGACTTCTCACTCACTTGGCTGCCACCAGCCTTGTCGATCAGTGAGATGTTGTTCGTTGGCTATGCTCTACTGACCTCTCGCTTCTATAGCGTGAAATACCTTGCGTACATGAGCCTAAATACGTTGTTGGTGTGTGCAATTTTGGTGATACCTTTTGGCGCGATATTTATCCCACTGACAGACGATAACCAATGGCTCATTGCTATCCCGATCTGCGCGGTTATCGGCATCACTTGGCATTTACTCTACAAACGTGTGAGCAACTACGCCTCCTTCTTTATCTACGGAAACAAGAAAACGCCAGTACAACAGATCCTCGCGCTAGAAGAGGATTTCAAGCTATCAATTGATGATGCAATGCGTCGTTTGGGTAGCCTACTGCAAATTCCAGAAGATAAGCTACGTCTAGTGAACAGCAACTACAACGAAACCTTCTACGAAGATTATCTGTCTACTAACAAGTCCGTTTTAGTGTTCGATGAGTTGTCTCAGGAGCTTGATTACACCGCACCAGCCAAGCGCTCAATCAAAGCCCTGTATGACAAAATGAGCTCCAACGATACCGCCTTGGTGATGCCTCTATTCGGCCAGGGTAAATCGGTCACGCACTTGTTAGTATCGTCACACAAGAGCAACGATCAGATGTTCTCTAACGAAGAGATCTCTGCCCTGCAAACCTTGTTAACTCGAGTACAAAGCACTATCGAAGCCGATAGACGTATCCGCCAAAGTCGTGCCCTTGCTAACTCAATCGCTCATGAAATGCGTAACCCACTGGCTCAAGTGCAATTGCAATTTGAACTATTAAAACAGCACATTGATAATCAAGCTCCAGCGAAACAGATCTTACTTGATATTGAGAACGGCCAAGCTGCGATTCAACGTGGTCGACAGCTGATTGATATCATCTTGCGAGAAGTCAGTGATAGCTCACCCGAGCATGGACCAATCACCATGACCTCTATCCACAAGGCCGTGGATCAAGCCGTCAGCCATTATGGCTTTGAGAACGAGAAGATCATTGAGCGAATTCGTTTACCACAACATGCTGATTTTGTCGCAAAACTGAATGAAACCCTATTCAACTTCGTTATTTTCAACCTGATACGTAACGCGATCTACTACTTTGACTCTTATCCAGACAGCCAAATTGAGATCAGCACCAAAACTGGGGCTTACGAGAACGTCCTCACATTCCGTGATACCGGCCCCGGCATTGACGAAGCCATCGTTCATAAGATCTTTGATGACTTCTTCTCTTACCAAAAAAGCGGTGGTAGTGGTTTAGGTTTAGGCTACTGCCAACGTGTAATGCGTTCATTTGGTGGCAAAGTTGAATGCCATTCCAAACTTGGCGAGTTTACTGAGTTCCACCTGTACTTCCCTGTTGTGCCCAATGCACCCAAAGCAGACGCACTTCGTACACCTTACTTCAATGATTGGAAAAGTAACCAAGCCGCAACTGAAAACAAAACCAACGTAGACGCTAAGCCAGACAACCAAGCGGCAACGCAAAATTCAGAACCAACAAGCACGCTAACCCCAGGGAATCATTTGGCTCCAACCGTGCTTATCGTCGATGATAAAGAAGTACAACGCACGCTTGTTCAAATGTACCTGAGCCGACTTGGCGTAAATAGCTTACAAGCCAAAAACGGTGAGAATGCCGTCGAGCTGTTCAAAACACACAAGGTCGATTTGATCTTAATGGACGTACAAATGCCGATAATGAATGGTTTTGACGCCAGCCAAATTATCAAGGCACGCTCTCCTCAAACACCAATCATTGCTTTGTCTGGCGAATCAGGACAACACGAGTTAGATATGATCAGTAAACTGATGGATGGTCGCCTAGAGAAGCCAACCTCTTTGAAGGCACTGCAACACGTACTGGACAACTGGCTAGAGAAAGGCTGGGCGTCAAACGCCTCTAAAGAAACAGAAAGTGAATAGCTAACTGCGAACGGTTAAGCGAATCAATGGTTAAATAGTTAATAGTTAATAGTTAATAGTTAATAGTTAATAAAAAATGCCCTCAAGAGATGTATTGAGGGCATTTTTTTGGTCAACTCATTGAATCTATTAAAAAATCACAGTTAAAGCTTACTGATGGTTGGCTTCAACCATCGCCGTTTCGATCAAATCCAGTAACCATTTGTATTTAGCAGAGTGTTGGTTTTTCTTATGAAGATAGGCAAATACCTCCATTTTCTCTGCATCTTCTTCTAATCCTTCAATCACAATCGAGCGCAATACTCCCTTGTGCTGTTCGATCACCGGAGGCATGCAGGGCGCGATCATATTGGAATGCTTAATCGTTTCTATTAACCCCACAACTGACGTCGTTCGAAGCGCCATATTAATCGATTTACCTTGGCTTAAAACTTCTTCTTCCAATCGCGAGTGTTTGTTTTGATCGAAGTAAGCAAGGTCTACATGCGCAAATGGAAAGGACAACAAATCATCGATCTGTGCTACATCCTCTTTAAAAGGATGGTCGACTCTTACTGCCAATACAAATTTTAGGGTCACGAGAGGCACGGCAATGATCTCGGCGGGCAGGTTTTCAGCTTCAAAGTGAATAACAAAATCAATCTCGTCACTCTTAAGTCTTTCCAGTGAATCTTGGGAGCTAGTATGACTAATCAACCTCGAAAGTGGACTTTCATCTGAGAGTTGATGAAACAGAGAGGGTGTTAACCAAGGCAAAAGATGCGGGTTCGCCTCTATCTTAAAGTCTTCGCTTAGTTCGGCAGGAGTAAACTGTTTACCCTCTTCTATCGCCGTGACCAACCCGTCCAATAATGGAAAAACACGTCGATACAGTTCATCAGAATAAGGCGTCGGGAGAAACTGCTTATTGGACAAAACAAATAGCTCTTCACCTAACGATTCCTTAAGCTTTTTGACGCTTTGGCTTACCGCTGGTGTCGAGACAAACAGCTTTTCAGCTGCTTTGCGCAAGCTTTTTTCCTGATATACCACCACAAACACTTTCAATAAGTTCAAATCGACATTATTCAGTTTCATACCCAAACCATAAATCAATACTTAACGAATGGTTAAGTTTATATGAATTAACTTAACGATGTCCACTTTGTATAGTTACCTCACCTTCACGCAGTACACGGAAGTAGTGAGATAAATTTATGAGGCATCTATGTTATTACAACGTTCAATCCTTTCTCTAACTCCTTTGTTTCTGGCAAGTGTCGCTTTCGCGGAAGAAGCCGAAATTCAAGATATGTCAGATCCGTTAGCCGTCTATACACAAGGTGGCTTCGGTTACACAGACAAAGGCTTAAACCTGAAAATCGGGCAAACCTATGACACTGGTAGCGATACGACCATGGGTATGAATGTCTTCGAAGTCAAAGGCATCGCTGGTGAAGCCATTGGTTGGAATAACCGAGGCGCAGATGACAGTATCGATTCGATTCGTTTCAGAAACTTCGGCGTAGACTTAACCAATGGTCGAGGCACACAAGTCGATATGTCTTGGGATTTCGATAGTAATCAAGGTAGTGCGTCATACAGCTTTATACAAGCTCTTCCACAAATGGGCATGTTTAATTTCTATCCGCTTGCGGGTGTTGGTGTTGCTGCAGGTGAGGAGTTGGTTGAAGGCTCTGGAGGCAACCTCGACGCGGATCAACTTCGTGATCGCTACAACATGCACGGTACTTTCTACGTGGCGGGTATGTACGCAAAAATGCAACTTACCGACAAGATTTGGTTGAACTATAACCCTATGTATTTAGGCACGATGTCTGGTTCATCAACGTTCAAAGATTATGGATTCGAGGGCAGTGATTCTGTACTCGCACATGAGTTTGCTGCGAGCTACCAGATTAACCCAAGGGCGAACGTTCGTTATTTTGCAAATTGGACAGAAAACACCAGTATCGAAGACGGTGATCACCGCATCGAATTTAACTATCAGTTTTAAGCAGTCACTTTCTGCTTGGATGAGCTCTTTCAGTTTGAACCAATGATTTCTGTTCGACGAGCCACTCCCGTTTTGACGAATAATTTTGATTTTTTGAGGACATATTATGAATATGATATCTAAAGCCTTTGTTGGTAGTTTCACTTGCCCATTACGCTCAGCTGCCATGCTAGTTTCTGTAACAGCCTTGTTTTCAGCCACAGCGATAGCAGGCAACGGTGATGCGACAGAAACGATCCAAACGCGTGCAGGTGACTTTACTTTCGAAACCGACTTTCTTCATGGCATTCCAACACAAGAAAGCTCAGCAAAACTGTTTGAACTGATGGACTATCAACGCGCGTCACAAGCTTACATTTGGTCCGTACCTTTGGTGTCAAACTACGCATGGAAACAAGCCTATGCCGACATGGGTGCAGAGGATGGTCAAATTACTTATGTTGAGTCTCATGAATCTAAGCTAGGAGGCTTAACTTACAACACCTCTACGCCTTATGCGATTACTTGGTTTAACGTAGAGAAAGAGCCCGTTGTTATAGAAATTCCCACAAATGAACTGCGTGGCGCGGTACACACCATGTGGCAAATCGGTATTTCACAGATGACCGAACCGGGTGTCTACGTGGTAAAAGCGAAAGGTTCTGAAACGCCTAGCAACTTGCCAAAAGGCGCAAAAGTATTTGAGTCTGATACCAATAATGTTTTCTTGGGTGTTCGCTTAATGGCTAAGTCAGATCAACAACGTATGAAAGACTTAGAAGCATTAAAAATTACTGACCTTAACGGCAAGCCGCTCAGTAGCAAAGGCGTGAACTTCCCTGAACGTGGTGACGATGCTAAGCACCCACGTGGTATGGCATTTTGGGAGACGTTGAATGAAGCGATCCAAGCCGAACCTGTAGCAGAGCGCGACCGCATAATGCACGACATGTTACGCCCACTAGGTATTGAAAAAGGCAAAGCATTTACTCCATCAGATCAGCAGCGTGACATCTTAGAACAAGCGGTAATCATGGGTGAAGCTATGGTCAAAAACATCGATTTCAACAAAACCGAACGTCTACCACATGCGGCTTACGGTAAAGAAGGGAATTCGTGGGAAATCGCAACGGCTTCAACACCAAACCAAGACCGTCACTATGGTATGGACCTCGATGGACGTGCAGCTTGGTTTTATGAAGCCGTCACTAACGACATTGCAATGCATGGGTTTGAGAACGGCGGTTGGGGACAGATCTACCTAGACAACTACCGTGACGACAATGGCAAAGGGCTAAATGGCAGTAACCACTATACTTTGACACTAGATGGAGATGTAAATTTCGCCGATTTGTTCTGGACAATTACTGTCTACAACGTAGAGAACCGCGCCATCATCGACAACGATATTGAACGTGCCGACGTGGGTTCAAACATCGAAGGAACAGTTAAAGATGCGCAAGGTAATTACACGTTCCACTTCTCGCCAACTAAGCCAGCGGGCGTTAATGAAGCGAATTGGGTGCAAACCCGAGAAGATGAAAACTGGTTTGTTTACTTCCGCGCTTACTCACCAAGTAAAGCGTTTGTAGAGCAGCAGCCTGAAACCTTGTTGCCTAACTTTAAGCGTGTGGACTGATCATCTAGAGCGAATCACAGATCATTTATCTATGCGTCTAAAAACTAACAGGCTCATAGAGCAAAACAAAAGAGGAGCCTCAGGGCTCCTCTTTCTCTTTTCTATCTTCATCTAGCAGCCAAATAAGCTCTTAATCGAATTAATCTAAAAGTGAACGAACGTAATCCGCAATGTCTGGGTCTTGGCAATGATCAAACAAGCATTGTTGGAAACGCTCACTGCCAACCGCTGTTTTCACGAGCTCTTGGTCGATTGCTCTTAGCGAATCAATAAAGTTATCTTTGACCACTGCGGCTTTCACCTCATTTAACAGTGCTGCGTTACGCTGTTGTGGTTCAGCTCGCTCTAGTGGATACCCATTACCACGCTCGCCTGTGAACGCTTTTTCAAAGATATAACGAATGTTGAGTTCACCAGCCCAGCCAAAGCCTTTAGCAAAAGCGAGAGCGAGAGCATTACCGTTGTTGATTTGGTTAAACAAGAACGCATCTGATGGCTCTAGGCAGTAGCCACAAACCACACCCGGATGCAGGTTCAGTGACATCAAAGCACCTTGCCCTGTTCCACATCCCGTCACAACAAAGTCCACAGCCTTTGAGTTGATGAGAATACTAGCCATGATACCTAAGTGGATATACGTTAAGTGGTGATCATTCTCGTCGGTCATACCTAGATTAAAAACATCATGACCAATGCCACCCGCCACTGACTCTAGCTCAGCTGCAACCATGGCATTTTTACCTGCCTGACTGTTTTCCATCATTAGTGCGATTTTCATTTATGTTCTCCTGCAAGATTGCTGCAAATTTAAAATTCTTAACCGTGTTTGTTACAAGGTCAGTTAACGAGCTAACCAACCACCGTCAACAGCAATGGTATAGCCGTTAATGTAATCCGATGCTGATGAGGCTAAGAACACACAAGGACCTGCGATATCTTGCGGTTTACCCCAACGTTCAGCCGGAATACGCTCAAGAATCGCTTGATTACGCACAGCATCTTCACGCAGAGCTTGAGTATTGTTCGTTTCCATATAACCGGGGGCTATCGCATTCACGTTGATATTATCGCGCGCCCATTCGTTCGCCATCGCACGTGTCACTCCCATCACTGCACTCTTTGAGGCAGTATAAGAAGGCACGCGAATACCACCTTGGAATGAGAGCATTGATGCGATGTTAATGATTTTTCCGCCAGTGCCTTGAGCCTTAAACTGCTTCGCAACAGCTTGAGACATAAAGAACACAGTCTTGGTGTTCACGTTCATTACGTCATCCCAATCTTGCTCTGAGAACTCAATAGCATCTTGGCGACGAATAATTCCTGCATTGTTGACCAAGATGTCGACTTGGCCAAACTCAGCCAAAGTGCGCTCTATAACCTCTGGAATGCACGCTTGATCGAGAAGATCAGCACTCACGTTTAAGAACGAATGACCTGCCGCACTCATTTTCTCAATAGTCTCTTCAGGTTCTGTTCGGTTAACACCGACAACCTTACAACCAGCTTCCGCTAGGCCTAATGCAATACCTTGCCCAAGCCCCGTGTTGCAGCCAGTCACTATCGCTACTTTACCTTCCAGACTGAATGACTCTAAGATCATGCTCGCTTCCTCAATTACATTGGATTCATTGCGTATCATTACTATCAACAATTAAATCATACAATAAGATGTAAATGCGAGAGCGACGTTGTAGAAGTTCGATCTTGCACCAAAATCAGTCAAGCAAGTTGAAACGAGCAGCACAAACTAAATGAATGGGGGGAAGTGATTTGAAGAAGAGAAACCTATAACCCACTATGAACCATGAACTCGAAGATCACCTAAATCAGATATTTTAGGGATTTGGCAACAATTCCATGATTTAAAAGAGTAAAAGGGTTATACATAATGATGTGTTATCTAAAATACTGAAATTATCATGACGCTCAAAGAGATCCTTAACATTCCCAATGTCCGCTACTTCTTAATGTTTCGAAGCAGCTACTTTGCGCGTTTTTACTACCCTATATTCACCCTACTCTATTTAGATTACGGGCTAACTCTTTCTCAATTCGCGATGCTTAATGTAGTTTGGGCAGCTACCATTGTGCTTGCTGAGGTGCCGTCGGGCGCGTTCGCTGATACCTTAGGCCGCAAGAAACTGGTGGTGCTGTCTTCGATCGTGATGTTTGTTGAGATCGCAATGATCGCGCTAGTACCAACCGGAAACCCCGACTTGGTGTTCATTGTCTTTCTGATTAACCGGATTCTCAGTGGCTTAGCGATGGCACTGGCCAGCGGCGCCGACGAGGCATTGGCTTACGACACCTTAAAAGAACAAGGCAATGAAGAGTTGTGGCCTCGAGTGCTGCAAATCCAGCTTCGTGTCGCCTCAACGGTCGGTATCTTTGTCACATTGATTGGTGCGGCGATGTACGATGTGAACTTCATGGCGAACATCTTTGATTTCCTAGGATTAGCCGAGCCAGAAAGCACTAAAGATCTGATGCGTATTCCTGTGTTCGCCACCCTATTTGTTGCGATGATCGCTATCTATGCCGCGATTAATATGCGCGAAGAGAAAAAGGTGATGCCAAGTGACCAAACCAAATTGGCAGCCACCATCTCAAGTCTTAAGTTAACGATCGATGCGGGTAAGTGGGTATTTGCTACGCCTTACGTGCTGTTCATCTTGCTCTACTACAGCCTATTCGAACACACCTCACGCATGTTCCTAACCATGAACAGCCAATACTATCTGGCCATTGATATTCCAATTATCTACTTTGGTTTTATTGGTGCGGGTATCAGCTTGCTTAAGATTATATTGGCAGGACAAAGCCGAAGATTAGCAGAGAGTATGGAGGCTAAAACCTTCATTGTAGTTATGGGATTGGCAAGCATGGCGACTTATTACTGGATCAGTTTAGGTTGGTCGATTTACGGAGTCATTCCGGCACTGGTATTAATCTTTATCATCATGACGATGAACATTTTCATCAGCTACCACCTGAATAAAAAAACCGAATCACACAACAGAGCCACGGTTCTCAGCTTTAAAGGGCTGATGTTTAACCTCGGATACGGCCTGATCGGTATCTTGTACGCTTACTACTATAAGCTGGTGTCTCAGGGCTACACCGAACAAGAAATAGAGCAGAATCTTGCCTTCTTGGCCTCACTGTCTTCGTTTTTCTATTACTTCACCTTACTGTTCATTTCGATAAGCGCACTGTTCTATTTCAAGAACCGAAAAGAGCCCATTTTTTGAGGCGGCTAGCTATATTGTGTTGAAGTTCAATGAGCTGCCCCTTCAAAGGTTAGCTCGCACAAAGTTCTGATTTACCCAAATAGACTATCGCCTGAAAATAGACGCTCAATAAACAAACAAGCCCCTTCTTCTATTGGTTAAATTTGTTAATATAATCATAATTTTATATAACACACGGAAGCGTCATGTCATTTAGTTGGATAGCCTTTACTCTTCTCGCAGCCTTCAGCCAATCTTGGCGCAATGCCTTTCAAAGTAAATTAAGTGGCACCATGAGTGTTGCTGGTGTGACGCTGGCGCGTTTTATCTGGGCAGGCCCAATCGCCTTAATTTATCTGTGCGCCCTCTATCAATGGAAGCCAGTATCCACACCTGATTTTTCGGGTGAGTTTGTTTTCTACATTATTGCAGCAGCCATTATGCAGATCCTCGCGACGGGTTTAATGGTGATGTTATTTAAGCTCGAAAACTATGCGATAGGAGCAGGCTTAGCCAAATGTGAAGCCCCCGTATCTGCTGTGTTATCCGTACTGTTTTTTGGTACTGCTTTGACACTAACAGGTTGGGTCGGCGTGCTTATTGGCACGTTAGGCGTACTAATCATGAGTAGTTCTTCTGGTTGGCGAAGCTTGTCTCCGAAAGTGTTTTTGTTAGGTATGGCGTGTAGTACCGCTTTTGCTTTAACGTCTCTTTGGGTACGTGAAGCAAGCTTGAGTATCGGGTTACCCTTCCCTCATAGCGCTGCATGGGTGCTGTTCCTCGTCATTTCCCTTCAGACAGTGATTATCTGTACGTATCTCTTTTTCAGAGAACGCGACACGCTGCGCCAGATATTCAAGAAATCTAAACTGGTCGTGATGACAAGCCTAGCGAGTGTTATCGGTTCTCTAGGCTGGTTTAGCGCAATGTCACTTCAAGCCGTTCCGTACGTAAAGACGCTTGGGCAAGTCGAAGTGATCTTCATGGTGTTGATATCCTATTTCTGGTTGGGGCAAAGCATCGCGCGCAAAGACATTCTTGCGCTCATCTTGCTTTCTATCGCAGCGGTCTTGGTGATGTGGCAGTAAGTTGAACGTCGTCATGCTGGGTGTTGGCAAATAAGAACGGGCAAATCATGCCCAAGTGACATATTCATCCACCGTATAATTTTTACGGTGGCATAAAATGATAAGAACGACCTCCAGATAATTTTTATAGTGCACGTATCAGCTATTAGTAATTCCCTCTTACCCAATAGGATACAGCCCAATGAAAACACTCGCTCAAATCGCACTAGCAACAATCATTTTTACAACCTCAATGATGGCATTCGCTGAACCCGTAACTACAAACCAAGCCCAGTCAGAAACGGCAACCATAACGGTGAAACATGAAGCAATGACCGTGACGCTAACAGATAAGCATTTTACGTCTGCAGAAGAAACTGAAGCCACTCTCCCTCAAAAGTTAACACAAAGCCCAAAAACAGACTCAGCGTCACAGCCAACAATATAATGGCTGTATCAAAATAGTAGCGGGGCAAACTAACGTATAAAGACCTGTCATCATCAGGCAGTGACGAGCTCGTTAATATGACTAGGACAAATTGAAGTCATATTGCGACCGTTTGTTTTCGCTTGATACAACGCTTTGTCGGCTCGGCTAATAAACCCATTCCAACTCTCATGCGGGTGAAGCTGAGCAACACCAAAACTCGACGTCAGAAACATCTCATTTCCTTGCACTGCTGAGATCTCTGAAATAGACAATCGCAGCTTACAAGCAATAGCCTGTGCTTGTAGGAAATTAACATTGGGCAATAAAATCATTATCTCGTCTCCGCCAAAACGGAACGCGCTGGCTGTTGGCGATGTTTTTATCGCACTTTGAACCATTTCAGCAAAAGACTTGATCACGAGATCACCCACAATGTGTCCGTGTTGGTCATTGATCGACTTAAAATTATCAATATCCATCATAATGGCACTGACAGGTGCAGTCCCCGCCTGCTTCATGATGACTGGAACCATTTCATCTAATGCTCTGCGATTTCCAAGTGCCGTTAAAGGGTCACTGTAAGACAGGTCATGAATAGACCTAAGCAACCTTGCATTGATCAACCAAAGCATTGTAAAGCTCATCGATACGATAAGAACAATACTCACCAAAAAGGCAAGCTGATGAATGAGTGCAGCCGCCATGAAATCCTGTAGCTCAGCTGAAAATAGCGTCACCATTACTCGGAAAGCCATAAACCCGCCATATATCAAAAATGACAAGGCCATCATCCGAGTTGCTAAGGTCAAGTCATCATGTTGACCCTTCAATACCGCAAAGGCAGTGCAAATAGTCACAAAGGCCAAATAGAAACTAATGAGGATAATTCGAGCCTTGATGGAAGGTTCGTAGTACGTGAAATAAATAAAACATGGCAAAAGAGCCAACATCATCAGAGTGCTGAGGTAGGTGCATTTTAGTGAGTATTCTCGGAATAAGCATAAGCTATACAAAGCGAGATGAAAGCCAAGCGCAATGACCATGTTAGCGCCAATAACAGTGATCCAATCAGGGAGTTCCCCTCTTAGGCTCAACATCAACGGCCCACTTCCGATAACAAATATTGAAATGGAAAAAATTGAAAGCCCTTTAATGGACTGTTGGGTAAATTGGAACAGCAACAAGCCAATGCAGTAAATGAAAGAGAACAAAATAATAATAAAATTAAGTGTTCTCATATCCAGCGAAAAACCATCCATGATTTACTCTCTTCCCTAAGCCAATTAAATCACAATATGGTCAATAATTATCTAAACAATAAATTTATTCACTATATGAATCATTACACTTTGTAAAATAGGGGATGTGTCACATATGGGGAGATCTGTATCGCATGAGTCCATGACATGGATAGACATGTAAAAGTCGTCCCCCATATGGCTTCATAGCATCACGGAATCTACAAGCTTCTGCACACGTTACTTGGTTGAATGACGACTGTCTGGCATTATGCGCCCAAGAAATCTCTAGGGGCTGTTGACCTTTCGAGCTGGGTTTTGCAGCATCTTGTGGAAAATTTATACAAGGAAGAGGCTTTGACGTGTAGCTGGCCTACATGAAAAGCCGATAACGCAGTAGAAATGAACCACAAGAGCTGCCCGAAGGGTTCGGCTAAAATCGTTTTATGCTTTGTTGAAGAATATTTGCTTAGAATGACTAGGCTACATACTCTTCGCCGCGCCTAAAACGATTTTGACTAGGCGTCCCCATCCGAACAAAACTTAACCACGAAAGGTCAACAGCCCCTAGTTATTACACAGCAAAGAATGAACGAAGGTAATCAGTGGTAGAAAACAGCCAACAATTAAGTGACCGTTACGACGAACATGGTTACTTTGTTATCAGAAATTATTTCGATGAAGCTCAAATTACATCGCTTAGAAAAGTCGTGCTGAAATTCCATGAATCATGGAAAGCAGACAACGAAGAATTCTATAAAGAAGAAGCATTTAACTCGTCTTTAATTACGGGAAGCGAGCATTTGCCTGCCGACGATAGAAGCGTGCTTTTCGACTTCATCAGCTCGAAACAAGTGATGGACGTGGTTGATGCGGTGATTCCGAACAAACCGGCATTCATGAATACACAGCTGTTCTTCAACCCAGTAAACTCGCAGCAAAAAGACTTCTGGCATCGTGACTGTCAATACGACTACGACATTGATGACCAGATGAAAGTCATCATGGAAACCCAAGTACTGCATCTGCGAGTGCCCCTTTTTGATGAGCCAGGTATGGAGCTTATCCCCGGTACGCACAAACGCTGGGACAACGAAGAAGAATACAATGTTCGCCAAGAAGAAAACGGCAAAGTGAGCAGCGATGACATCTCTGGTGGTAAGCAGATACCATTAGCCGCCGGTGACTTATTGGTTTTTTCAGCGGATATGATCCATCGAGGTAGATACGGATTGGATCGTTTGGCCTTGGATATCTTGATCTTTGATTCTGCGGCCGATTATGTCGACTACGTCGATGACGATTGCTTACCAACTCCATCAATGTTGAACAAGATTACCGATCCTAGACTGTTTATGAACACGCTACACTTAAAGTCTATGCAGTGCTCATAAACCACAAAGGTGCCCGAACTATGACTGACACTAAGCAAAATACCCGAATTAGCCAGTTCCGCTTCGGTCAGCCGAAGGAGTCTCTCAAGCTAGAACATGTCACTTTAGGGACGCTAGATAAGGATAAGGTTCGAGTAAGAGTTGAGGCGACTAACATCAACCCTAGTGATCTGTTGTCGATTTATGGTGTTGGGCAGTACAAACACAGCCACCAGCCGCCGAGAGTGCCGGGATTTGAAGCGGTAGGAAGGGTTGTAGAATCCAGCAGTGCTGAGTTTTCAGTGAATCAGCGCGTGCTTGTGGCAAGCAGTGGAACATGGCAGAACTATGTCGATGTATCACCAGATGACCTGTTCCAAATTCCTCAGCATTTAGACAATGGCTACGCCTGTCAGTTGTACATTAATGCGCTAACTGCATGGGTGTTGACGACAGAAGTGGCTAAGCTGACCCAAGAAGATGTGTTGATCATCAACGCAGGCGGCTCTGCCATCGGTAAGATCTTCTCGCAGTTATCAGCATCACTCGGCTTCAAAACCATTGTCGTTACATCGCAGCCGACACAATACCCAACCACTTCCAGTTGGGTGTTAGATACGAACGCTGATTTGGCTTCTCAAATTAAGGCGTTAGGCTTGCCGATGCCAACTGTTGCCTTTGATGCGATTGGCGGCTCACCCGGAACCGATCTTATTCACACCCTTGGCAACAATGGGCGCTTTATCAACTATGGGACGCTGTCTCTGGATTTTTACGAACCACGCTTCTTTGAGTACGCGAAAAGCCAAGACATTGATTTCAAAACCTTCTTCTTACGTTATTGGGAGGAAGCGGAAGGTAAAGATGTTCGCCGTGATAAGTTCACGACCATGCTAGATCACTTCATCACAAACGACATTCAACTCGACGTTGACCGCTATCTGCCATTCGATGAAGTGCAAACCGCGATTGATCTCATTGAATCGAAAACCACACGCTTGAACGGCAAGATCATCTTGCTGCCTGTATAGTTTGGTGGAATTGAGCACACACTATTTACGCCAAACAAGATACAGAACGAATAACCCGCCAAGCGCTGCTGTCACAATACCTACTGGCAGTTCTTGTGGCGCTAATATGGTTCGGCTAATCACATCCCCAAACAGTAAAAGCACCGCGCCCCATAAGGCAACCAAAGGCAGAGCTCGCTTGTGAGTGACACCTGAAAATGGTCGAACTAAGTGGGGTACCATCAAGCCAATAAAACCGACCACTCCGGTCATCGATACAATCGACGCAGTGCAAAACGCACAACAAAGAAAAATCTCGCTTTGTAGGCGGTGCACATTGATCCCCAATGAGCTTGTCGTCTGTTCACTCACCAACAAAGTATCGAGCTCGCGATAACGTTTGAAAATCAACACAATAAGACACAACACGCCCGCCAAGGCAAAAATCAAATTATCCCAACGTGCGAGCCCTAAGCCTCCCATCGTCCAGAACAAAATCGAACTCGCCGCTCTCTGGTCGCCTGAATAAATCAAAAAACTCGTGATGGCTCCGAATAGAAATGAGATCGCCAAACCACACAAGATCAAGTTGTCATTGCCCTTTTTCTTCTGCATCGAAAACAGAATCAGAACGGCGGTCGCCGAAACAATACCACCCGAGAATGCAGCCAGTGGCAGTGACCAAACACCCAGAGCATCTCCCACTTTGGTGATCACCAACACCGCACCAGCAGACGCGCCAGATGACAAGCCAAATAGAAACGGATCCGCCAGATCATTTCGTGTCGAGGTTTGAAGCAACGCCCCAACCATCGCCAGCCCTGCACCCGCGATAACCGCTAACAATGCTCTAGGTAACCTTAGATCGATCAGTATTCGACTGGTCATATCCGGCGTTGGATCAGTGAAAGAGCTCAGCCCTACAATCACTTCCTTAAAAGACAAAGGGACTGAGCCAAATTGTAAACTCATCATGAAGGCGAGCAGCATGGCAATGATACCTGTTAGCCATGCTGTCCGATATTTATCAAATAAAATCAACGGACTACTACTCTTATCAATAACAAGATTTCATATAACAACCTTCCCGATCACTCAGAAACGAACGCCTCTGCAAGTTTCTCAATGGCATCGATATTGGCAGGCCCAGGGGTGAGTTGCTCATAACGCAGTTTGACATAACGACCAGAAGTGACTGCATTGGTGTATTTCATTAACGGATGGGCTTCGAGGAAACGTTGCAACGAATCGGCACCACTCGCCGATTGGTAATCAAGAAGGATAATCACATCTGGGTTTTCACGAGCGACATTCTCCCAAGATGTTCTTGCCCAGCTTGCTTCCATGTTGCCAGTGATATTTTGGCCACCAGCAGCTTCAATCATTGCGTTTGGCATTCCGTACTTACCGGCGGTGAAAGGCTTATCTTCACCCGAATCAAACAAGAACACTTTTGGACTCGGCTTACCTGATGCTTTCTGCTTTTCTGCTACTTTTTCAACTCTCTCTTTCCAGCTGCTTACCAAAGCCTCGGCTTCTGCTTGCTTGTCGAAAATAACGCCTAGCTTTTGCATGTCGCCATAAAGCAGATCCATTGTCGCGCCTTCCTTTTGACTCTGGGTATGAATACAGCTTTCAGAAAGTACCAAGGTATCAATCCCGTATGGCTTCAGTGTTTGAGGCGTCACTTCACCGCCCACTTTCATTCCATAATTCCAGCCAGCGAAAAAGAAGTCAGCATCAGCAGCAATCAATGTTTCTAATGAAGGATACTTAGGTGCGAGCTCAGGAATATCACCTAAACGTTCTTCAAACGAACTCGACATCTTGTACCACCCAGTAATGCCCGTAACGCCCACCATCTCCTTTTTAAGACCAAGAGCAAACGCCATCTCGGTCATATTGATGTCGTGTACAACCACACGCGAGGGCCGCTTTTCAATGGTCAGTGGGCTCCCACAGTTATCAACCGTCACTGGGTATTGAGTGCTTGTCGCATGCGCAAAAGAGAAAGGTAAAAGAAACAAAAGACTGGAAATTACAGGCCACTTCATTGGGCTGCTCCTATTAAAGAGTGATTAGAGAGAGTTGAGTAAGTTGATGCAGCTTCAAAATGATGGATGGTGCTGCATAGATTAGGATGATTGAACGTGAGAACGCGCAATCCAAAAACAGGGATCATGTATCGGTCCTGCATCACCGCCTCTGGGGCTGAGAACGCCACCATTTTTTGGCCTGACATCAACAGGACTTTGTCGGCGAATGGCGCTACCAAAGGTAAATCGTGCAGCACCACGACAGACGCAATGCCACGTTGTTTAATTAGGCTCAGAAGTTCAAGACGAGCGAGAGGATCAAGGTGGTTTGTAGGCTCATCTAAGAGTAAAAGTCGCGGCTCTTGTGCGAAGGCGCGAGCAATACTTGCACGTTGTTGTTCACCACCGGATAGCTCACCAAAGCACCGCTGGCTTTTGTGAACAAGACCAACATCTTGCATCGCCTGCTGAACCGCTCGTTTATGCTCTTTTGCGCTACAACAAAATGTATGAGGAGTTCGGCCTAAGCCAACATACTCAGCAACGCTCAAACGAGGATCCACATGCTCATGTTGAGTAACCACCGCGACTTGCTTAGCTATCTGCTGCCGCTCAAGGCTTCCAAGCGGAATACCAGACAACATCAACTCACCCGCGACGGTTTTGTATTCGCCTGTAATGCCTTTCAGCAAACTGGACTTTCCACTTCCATTAGGCCCAATGATGGCAACGCATTCACCGTCGTTCACATCAAATGTCACATCGGAGACGGCCCTCCAGTTAGCCAAGCCATCAGCGCAGAGCCCGCGCACAGACAATACAGGTTTATTCAAATTCCCACCGAACATCCAAAAACAACATTTATTGTTATGTTATAACATAACAATAAATTAAAGGTATAGTTATTAATAGAAATATTAAGACCGCTCTAAGAAGTAATGGGAATGGCGGGATAACCCAATCACCTTAAACAAAGACAGAAGCGCTTACGGAAATTGATTCACTAAGAAAGTTTGATTCAAGGAATTGAGTATTAAGAACGCAGTAAAGAGTTGTAATGCGTTTCTCCATAATTTAAGTGGTTACGAGATGGTCATGAATCACATTTATTTGAAACATCAGTAAGTTATATCACTATAAATATGACACTGATCACCCATAAGGTAATCTCGATTCTATATGGTAGCGTCATACTTAAAACCACGATGTGAACATACTTATGAAAAGACACATACTATCAAGCGCCATCCTACTCTCTCTAGCCTTTCCCACCTTTGCAGATGATGGCGACATACACGATGTCACGATACTGGGTACTTCAGATATCCACGGTCATTTTATGGCGTGGGATTACGCGGCAGATAAACTCAACACTCGTGGTAGCTTGAGCCAAATCGCGACCAAGGTTGGTGAGATCCGCAAAGAGCAATCTAACATTATCCTTGTCGATGCTGGCGACACCATCCAAGGCAACTTCGTGGAAACCTTCAAAGACGAGCCTGTTGATCCAATGATGCTTGGCTTTAATCACATGAAATACGATGTATGGGTTTTAGGTAACCACGAATTCGACTTTGGCCTTAAAACACTCAACAGAGCCGTTACCCAATTTAAAGGGCAGTCTCTCGGCGGCAACATCAAGAACAAAAACGGAAATCCATTCTTACCGGGTTACACCATTCTAGAACGCGGTGGCATTAAGATCGGCGTGATCGGAATGGATACCCCAATGACGGAGGTCTTTGCGCAAGGTACAAACCGTTTAGAAGGCGTCACTTTCACTAATCCAACCTTGGAAGTGAAGAAAATCGTCAAAGAGATTGATGATAAAGTGGATGCTATCGTATTGGTTGCCCATATGGGAATTGAGAACGAGAATGACATTGCCGACACCGGTGTCACCGACATTGCCAACGCAAACCCAGAGCTTGATGCCATCGTCGCTGGCCACATGCACACTCGCATCGATAAAGCCGTTGTGAATGGCGTTATTATTACTGAGCCCGACAAATATGGCCGCGCCCTATCTCGTATCGATCTTCAATTTGAAGAGCGCGATGGCAAATTCACTCTCGTTAACAAAGACAGCTTCACCTATAAAATTAAAGGTATAGATTCTGATCAGAATATGGACGAGCTATACCAGCCTTATCACAAACAACTCCGAGAAATGGCGAACAGACCTGTCGCTCAGCTTACCGGCGTTGATTTAGTCCCTGAAAATGAAATCCGCGGTATCCCTCAAGTCCACGTTCAAGACACAGGCATCAGTGCGCTATACCAAGAAGCGAGCTTCTTCTATGCACCCAAAGCCAATGTCATTGCACTTCAAATAGACAACGACAATGCAGAGCTCGATGTTGGCCCAATCAAAGCCAAAGACATCGCGTACAACTACCAATACGCAGGTGGCGAAATCACTGTCTACCAGATGACAGGCAAAGAGTTAAGAACCTACATGGAATGGTCTGCGGGCTACTTCAACTCAGTGCAACCCGGTGATGTGACCTACAGCTTTAACCCTGAACGCAGAGCTTCAAAATACTCAACTAATGACTTCTTCGCGGGCGTGACTTATACCATCGACCTCGCTCAGCCTGCAGGTACACGCATCACCAACCTCGCGTTTGCAGATGGCACACCGGTTACTGA
Organism: Vibrio splendidus; assembly: GCF_024347615.1. Taxonomy (NCBI): domain Bacteria; kingdom Pseudomonadati; phylum Pseudomonadota; class Gammaproteobacteria; order Vibrionales; family Vibrionaceae; genus Vibrio; species Vibrio splendidus. The sequence continues at coordinate 1,170,896 of NZ_AP025509.1, forward strand.
TCAAACAGAAATCCGTATTGGTATGAATAGCTATCGAATGGGTCATCTAACCAAGAAAGGCGGCGTGCTAGAAGGTGAATCATTCCCTGTACTCTTTGATACGGAAGCAGAGTATGGAGAAGAAGCAGGCACGATCCGTAATATGACAATCAAGTATCTTAAAGAAGAAAAGAACGGTCAGTATGAAGGTAAAACTCAGCAGCGATGGGCTCTTTCTGGTTTAGAGAGCCGCTACAATGAACAGCGAGAGATCGTAAAGTCTTTGATTAATGATGAAACCATATCAATCCCGACCAGTGACGATGGCCGCTACACAAACATCGCTTCTATCAACGTAAAAGAACTGATGTTCACATCTGACGAAGCCAAACAAGCAGCCATAACCACACGCGAACAAAAACTGGCGCAAGCTAATGGACAAGAGAGCAAACAGATCAAACGCGAAATCACTCTGATTGAAGCGCTCAATTAACCCCTGACCTCAACCAATAACGACTTAACGACTTAACGACGCTTAGAGCGTGGTTAGGTCGTTGATTGCGGAAAAGTTGAGTACGATCCATATTAAGTGACGTTGAAAAATAGAAGTAAAAGCAGGCTCTTTGGCACACTCATTACTATTGTAAGCAAGTACTTTGCAACTTGAAGGCCACACCGCCTACTCCTTCAGTAAATTCAAAAAAATCAGGTAGTTATCCACAAGCAACCCCATTTTTTTATCTTGCCTTCCCTCACATGCATGTTGATAATACGAAGAAGCTCTCACATAAGGCGAGAGCTTCTTTATAGGTAATAATATGAATAACCCTGAATTGGTTTTCGCTATCGCTGCTTTGTTAGGTGCCCTAGCGAAATTAATCCTCGCAATAAAGTCCAAGTAACTAGATTTTCTTGGACCTTACTAACCCTGATTGGCTTCAACCAATCGGGGGCGTTTTCTTTTCAATGAATTGGAATTGGGAAAATTTTTAACATAGATATTTATTATCTATAAACAGCCCCAAAAGCCTCCTAGGTGACTCAAAACTCCCACTAACAACTGTATTCCTCCTCACACTGATCTATTTCCCTCTTTTTGCAGTACAAGTTATTAATAATTCGATGTAAATCGCTTTCTTTTTCAAATTGTTGTCTACAGTTTTATAGAGCTTGTCGCTTCAATAATTGCCACAAGTAACGACACCTTTTGATGGTTAGTTTTGGTTATGAGGAAAGGAAATGGAAAGCCCAATTGTCACACTTACACATGCCAGCAAAAGCTTTGTTGATGGCAACGATACCCATCACGTGTTGGACAATGTCGACTTCGCTTTGGCGACAGGAGCAAGCGTGGCTTTGACTGGGGCGAGTGGCAGTGGAAAGAGTACTCTGCTTAACATTATTGCGGGGTTTGAACCTCTATCCGGTGGAGAATTGTGGCTTGATGGCGAGAACACATCAAATTGGAAAGATCCACAGTGGAGCCGATTCCGCCATCAAAAACTAGGCGTTATCTTTCAGCAGTTCAACTTGTTAACGCCACTCAACGTAAAACAAAACATCGCCTTCCCTCTTCATTTAAATCAACAGAAATGGAGCGACTGGTGCGATTATTTAGTTGATGCATTGGGCATCAGTGAGCTACTCGAAAGACACGTATCCGCACTCTCTGGCGGTCAGCAACAACGGGTGGCAATAGCGCGTGCGCTTGCCCATAAACCCAAACTACTGCTTGCCGATGAACCCACAGGCAACCTCGACCACAAAGCAGGCATTGAGGTAATGAAGCTGCTGAGTGAAATCACTACACAAGGCAACACTGCCGTGCTTTTGGTTACGCACAGCCCAGAATGCGCCAGCTTTATGCAGACAAAATTGGTGTTAGACGATGGTTGTTTAAGGAACGTAGATCTAACCCCAAGAGCAGCAACGTTGTGAGTCATTCAATGAAGCAAACTGGCTTCGCTCAGAACCAGCTCACCCATACCAAACTGACTTTGAATCTATTCGCGGCGCACTATCGTCAATCACCATTGCAAGCCGCAGCGATTCTGATCGGCATTGTGTTAGCGGTCACCTTGTTTGTCGCTGTGCAAGCCATTAACCTCAATGCCAAGCGCAGTTATGCAGAATCGACCGAGCAACTTAGCGCCCAAGCGAAGAACCTTATCATTCCACCAGCAGGGCAAAACTATTTGCCGGAATCGCTCTACTTCAGCTTAAGACAAAGTGGATTAAGCGCAGTGCTACCTGTTATAGAAGGGCGAGTAAGGGATGAACAAGGTCGACGTTGGTCAGTTCAAGGCAGTGAGTTGATCGCCGCCCTCACTTCAAGATCTCGCCACGCTCGCATCGACGAAAAAAGCAACACTCAAACCAAAGAACCAAACATTTCCCTGTTCGACAATGCCTTACCTTTACCGCAGCTCTTAGCGGGTGAACCCATTGTGATGATGAGCCAATCACAACACCAGAACTTGGGAGAAGTAGACGTACTCACTTTGGATGAAGTGCTCACCAAAGTCGTGGTATTGCCAGATGAATGGCAACTGGGAAGCCGAATGTTGATGGACATTGGATTCGCTCAGCAACTGCTTAACAAGCAAGGGCAACTGAGCTATATCGCTATTTTTGACACTAACAGCGACACTAACAGCAATGCTCAGGATAAATGGCAAGGCCTTATTGGCGAGCAAGGGCAATGGATATCCAACAACCAAAGCACGGATCTCGGTTCAATTACCGATAGCTTTCACCTCAATCTCACCGCCATGAGTTTGTTGGCGTTTTTGGTTGGCCTGTTCATCGCTTACAACGGTGTGAAGTACAGTTTGCTGAAACGTAATCGGCTATTGGTGCAAATTCAACAAGCTGGGATTTCGCGAAGCATCGTGTTTTCAGCTCTGTTAGTCGAGCTGACTGTTTTAGTCACACTGGGCGCGTCGCTTGGTTTCATTCTCGGCATTCAACTCAGCCATTGGCTACATCCCACCGTCGCAATAACGCTTGAGCAACTTTATGGTGCAACACTGCTTCCCGGCACATGGCAGTGGCAATGGTTAGTGCAGGCACTGCTACTCACGCTGGCCGCAACGCTTGTCGCGTGTTGGCAGCACTTTAAACAGCGAGTGCGACAACCCCTCTCTTCCCATGGCGGTTTCTATCAAGCGCCGGAAACGTCTAACAAAAATCAGCTGTTTGTTATCGGGTCAGTATTAACTATTCTCGCGTTAGCAGGGTTATGGATGAGCGAACATCATCGCTTCACCATGGCATGGCTCGGAGTGTTAGTGGTGTCGATTCCTTTGTATTTGCCCAAAACACTCAGCGTGCTAGCGAACTGGAGCGAAAAACGCACCCAATCGGGGTTAATACAATATCTGTTCGCTGAGCTGCGTGAACTTATCTCCCCTCTCTCCCTTGCCATGATGGCGTTGCTTCTCGCCGTCACCGCCAATATCGGAATGAATACCTTAGTCGGCAGCTTTGAATCCACGTTAAAGCAATGGCTTGAACAGCGCTTACATGCCGATATTTACGTTAGCCCTGCCCAAGGTGAAATTGCCAATGTAGAGCGCGCGTTAGAACAGTTTGATAATGTTGAAACCGTCTATAAGCAATACTACGTCGATGATAACTTGCAGGGTTTACCGACTTTGCTCGGCACCAAAGACAAAGACACACTTGAGCAAACCATGGTGTTCCAATCTCACGTTGATGACTTCTGGACGCGCTTTTACCAAGGTGAATTCGTGGCAATCAGCGAACCTACGGCGGTGAAGCTCGGCTTGTCCCTTGGAAGCCAACTCAAGCTCGACGCGATCCAAGACAAAACACTCATCGTCGGGGCGATTTTCCATGATTACGGCTCACCGAATGGCGAAGTGTTGCTTGCACCTAATTTATGGCTTAAGAGCGGATTTACTGACTTACCCACTAGCTTGGGAATTAAAGTATCTGGCGACCCACAAGTGGTGTACGAACAACTGCGCCAGAAACTGAACCTGCACCCAAGTCAGCTTTACGATCAAGCGCAGATCAAATCGATCGCGTTAGATATCTTCTCACAAACTTTTGCCATCACTCGAGCGCTTAATGGCGTTACTTTATTGGTCGCGGTAATAGGGTTGTTCTGCGCCTGTTTCATGTTGCTCGATGCACGTAAAGCCGCTATTGCAAGGTTGTATGCGCTCGGTGTTAGTCAGCGAAAATTGATGGCAATGGTAGTCGGGCAAATCGTTGTGTTGGTCGCCTTCACTCTGGTTATCGCTTTACCACTCGGCGCTATGGTCGGTTATGTGTTGACGGACATCGTTACCCTGCGCGCCTTTGGTTGGAGCTTAAATTACGTGTGGAATTGGAGTGATGCACTCAGCATCGCAGCCATCACCATTTTAGTGGCTGTGATAGCGACCTTGATTCCGCTGTGGCGTTTGGTCAGTAAACCCGTGGTATCCAGTTTACAGAGTGAGGTGTTGTGATGACTCGACCAACAAGAGCTTTCGTTCTCACACTTGGCATCTTGCTCCTTTTAGGGTGTGAGGAGTCCACGCAACCATCAGCTCAAAATATGGGTTCGATACTCGGCACTGGAACACAAGCCGATAATGAAACACAAAAAGAGACTGAGCAATTCACACCAGTAGTAAAAGGTGTCGACATCACCTTCCCTGCCGACCACCAAGCACACCCAAGCTTTCGTCATGAATGGTGGTATTTAACCGCTAACTTAATTGATGAAGACAGCAATGCTTTAGGCGTGCAGTGGACACAGTTCCGCTTCGCGGCTGCACCACAGGAAAGTGGCAATAGCACTAAGAAAACTACGTGGCAAAGTCAGCAAATCTACATGGCACACAGTGCTGTCACGACCAAAGACAAACACTACGCCGATGAAAAGTGGTCTCGCGACCAAGCAGAACTGGCAGGCGTCGATTCTTCACCATTTAGTGTCTATCTTGATGACTGGCAATGGAACTCATCAAGCGATGATCTATTCCCCGCAACCTTGAACGCTAATTCCGATCAGTTTGGCTACTCGCTTAAGTTAACCAACAACGCGCCCTATCAAAAGCAAGGCGAACAAGGCTACAGCACCAAAAGTGTCGATGGCAAAGTGGCTTCCTATTACTACAGCCAGCCATTCATCGATGTATCAGGCGAGGTAACCATTGATGGCATCACGCATCAGGTTTCTGGCAAAGGTTGGATAGACAGAGAGTGGAGCTCGCAGTTTTTACTCGACTCGCAACAAGGCTGGGATTGGTTTGCGCTAAGGCTGAGTGATGAAACCAGCTTAGTGGTATTTCAGCTTCGAAACTCAACATCAGGCGAAGCCAGTTATGCTAACGCAAGATTAATGCAGCAAGACGGTTCTGGCATTGCCATTTCACAACAAGAGATAACCCTAACCGCCGTCAAGCAAACAGAAATCGACGGACGCGATTATCCAACAGAATGGCAAATTTCAATTCCAACTCAACAGATCGAACTGACCGTCTCGGCACTCAATCCAAATGCCAAAATGCCGCTGTCGGTTCCTTATTGGGAGGGGCCAATCATGATTAAAGGTTCTCATTCCGGATCTGGCTATATGGAGTTGACTGGGTATTAAGCCAACAGCATATTTCTGAAATGAGAAGCTTTAATTTTTAACAGACGAATAAGAATAAAATCAACCGTTACATCGGCTGCCATAAATATCGTTTACCCAGCTTGGGTTATCAATGAACGGGTTGCGGTTACCTTGCCACTGCACGGCTTTCTCGTGGCGTTGACGTTCCCAGTTGTCTACTGGATCAGCGTTATGCCATTGAAGCAACGTACATAGCTTTCCAACTTTAGGTTTACCTGACGTACTCGAAGTGTCATCAACCAGATACAAGTCAGGCATGTTTGCGTTGTTGCCCTCATAGCGCACAGCCATGTAGAAAATTGAACGTGCGGTATCACCTTTCACTGCATCACGAGGTTCAAAGCTGTCGTAATCCGTTTTGTTCAGTGGCGACTTTTTCAATGGCGAACCGCCAAAATCAAAGTCTTTATTTGAACGGATGGAGTTAATCTCGGCATCTGTTGGCTGTAGGTGGTGGATATCGGTATAGCCCCATTGATCTTTGCGCTTAAAGCCAAAAGATTTAGGCCAAAGGTGCTCACGGTTCCAAGCATTTTTGTCGTTGTTACCCGATGAGGTAAAGTCTTTGGATTGTGAACGGCCGCTGTAGTACAGAATCACGTTATTCGGATTATTCGGGTCTTCGTTGGTGTCTTTCAATGCAGACCAAACTTGAGTGTACGTTAATTGCTTTTGCCCACGAGCAGCAATCACACCGAGCATATCTTTTAACGCATTTCCGTTGAGTCCTTCAACTTCGAGGTAGTAGCCATCAGGGTATGTAATATCAGCTAGCGCAACTGGACTAAGAGCTGTAGAAATTAGGAAAAGGCTTAGATTTAAACGCATTTTCATTGTTTTAAGTATCCTTGTTATTGTTTTAATCACCCATCATTAATGAGTGTCCTAATACTCTACAAAACAATATCCATATGCAATCGGTTTATTTACAAAAGGTGCTTCCTGATACTTTTCAATACCTCACGTTAATTATTGATGACTAGTATTCAGCTTTCGAAGCTAATTTTATGCCAAGACAAGTTGCTCTAGTTTGTCACTCCCCAACAAACTAGAGCAACTTAAAAATCAACGCCGTAGACAAACATATCAATAGGTTTTCTATTCAGTCGATAGCGCTAGTGCAGAAATCCCTTGGAATATTTCTTGTCCTTTATCTGTTTTAATTTCAAAATCATCGAGCCAATAGATGTCAGTTAATAACCGAACATCTCCGATTAATTCACAGCGATCCTTTTCGCACAGTGTGTCGATTTCTCCACTCCAACATGTTGATATATCGATGACTATCATTCTTTCTATCTCAAGAAACTGATGGCTAAAGTGCTCATGCAATGACTCTATACCTTCTGCGTAACTAAGCACTAGAGTGCATCTCCCTTCACCAATATCGCAAACTCTATATTTGCGATCGTTTAAATATATTGTGCAATCCACGTAGATTTATCCTCAATCATTAATTCAGATTACATTGTTTTAAATAAATCGAATCTCTGCGAGGAATTAGAGAAATTCATATATGCAAAGTCGAGCAAACCAAATATGAATTTCTCTAACCCATAGTTCTATTGAATCAAGAAACTAAGATAGCTCAGTAACCAACAGTTAGGTTTATCGATAAAACCGAAAGCGTCATCGATAACCTTTAGGATCCCTTAGTTTCAACTCATACATGATTAATACTGGTGCTTATTTAATAAATAAGCTTGGTGCTATTTACGTATGCGTTAATCAATAAGATGCAACCAAAATGAAGTTAAAGCGCTCAATCGCACCCATAAATTATTCAGCTAAATGGAAGGTCATCGTTCTCGTGTTGTCTGTAGTACTGATGCTTCTCAGTGCCCTACCCTCTGCATTTGGTGAACGTGAAGCTTTGCACATTTCAAACCAAACGCATTCGACACACGCTGATGATGTATATCGTTATCTTGTGGACAATAGCATTGATGTTCACAGTGTTAGCGAAAACAACGATAGGTTAGTTGTGACGTTTGCTTCAAGCGGGCAACAAGCCCCCGCACAAGCTTTGATGTCCGATTTTATCCAATCATCGGAGACCGTTGCCCTCACGCTCGAACCTTCAGCTCCTTCTTGGCTAAACTCGCTGGGCTTTCAGCCGATTAAGTTTGGATTAGATCTGCGCGGTGGTGTGCAATTTCTGTTAGACGTTGACCTAGTCCCTGTCTTTAATGCTCACGCGCAATCAGTGATCGACGACCTTCGTCAGGAGTTTCGTGTACGCGGTCGTGTAGAAAGCGGTGAGGTAGTCATTGCTCGATATAACGAAGCATTACTTGGCGATATTCGAACCCACTTAAGAACACAGTATCCAAATTGGACTCTGAGCCAATCTGGTGAGCGCTTAATGATCTCAATGGATGAGGAAGAGAAACGCGCGATTCGAACTCTGACCGTGACACAAAATCTTCAAACAATGCGAGGCCGCATAGAAGAGCTAGGGATCACGGAAGCCGCAGTCCAACGCCAAGGTGAAAATCGAATTCGCATCGAACTGCCAGGAGTACAAGACCCGACATCCGCAAAAAACATTATCGGCGCCACTGCATCGTTAGCGTTTTACCATGTGGAGCCTAATGTCAGCGCACGAACAAAATCCATCAATGACCAAGATGGTAGACCTGTCATTCTGCATAGAAACAGTATCTTAGGGGGCGAGCATATTATCGATGCACGCGCCAGCCTAGGAGAAATGGGAACACCCGAAGTTAACATCACTCTTGATAGCACGGGGGGGCGGCTGATGACCAATCACTCGCGCAGCAATATCGGAAACCCGATGGCGACTCTGTACAGTGAATACAGTCAATCAGAGACAGGACAATCCATTGAGCAAAGCGAAGTTATCAGCGTAGCGACAATTCAATCAACGCTGGGTAACCGCTTTCGCATAACTGGCGCGGGGTCAATGGCAGACGCTCAAAACCTGGCTCTTCTATTGAGAGCTGGCTCACTCACCGCTCCTGTTACCATTGTTGAAGAACGCACAATCGGGCCAACTCTTGGTGCTGAAAACGTCAAAAATGGCTTTGCTGCACTCGCCTTGGGGCTTGGTTTTACATTGGTATTTATCGCTTGTTGGTATCGACGCCTTGGCTGGGTTGCGAATGCTGCACTGACTATCAACTTAGTGTGTCTGTTTGGCCTATTGGCGCTCATTCCTGGCGCTGTGCTAACGCTTCCGGGCATTGCTGGGCTCGTGCTAACCGTGGGGATGGCTGTCGATACCAACGTGCTTATCTTTGAACGCATCAAAGACAAAATGCGAGAAGGCAGAAACTTTTCCCAAGCCATAGACCGAGGGTTCGATAGTGCATTCTCTTCAATTTTCGATGCCAACCTCACCACTATGATCGTTGCCATCGCTTTGTATGCAATAGGTAACGGCCCAATTCAAGGCTTTGCTATCACACTCGGATTAGGCCTACTGACTAGCTTATTTACCGGCGTATTTGCGTCTCGAATTCTTATCAATTATTTGTGGGGAAGAGACACCTCACATGAGGTGAAACTGTAATGACCAAATCAATTAACGTCACCAAAATACGTCAATTGATGACGATGATATCTCTGATTCTTTTGACGCTTTCCATTACATCAATCGTTGCAAGGGGGTTCAATTGGGGACTCGACTTTACGGGAGGTGTTGTCGCCGATATTCAAACAAAACCAAACGTAACTCAAGTTCAGCTCAAATCTCACCTCGACTCAGCACTGAGCCAAGATGTTCAAATGACGGCGGCAGGCAGTGAAGGAAATTGGCAACTGCGTTTCAATGATACAGACCTCGATTTGCGAGACGCACTTAACCAAGCACTGTCGCCAATAGACAGCAATTTTCACATTGCTAACAGCAGCGTAATTGGCCCTCAGGTTGGGTTAGAAATGGTCGAACAAGGCGGCTTAGCGATTTTGGCTTGTTTCGTTCTTACCTTGCTGTACTTGAGCTACCGATTTGAATGGCGATTAGCGCTAGGTTCAATTGCGGCGTTGATTTACGACATTGTTATTGTGCTAGGGCTCTTTGCGGTGACTCAAATTGAATTCAACCTAACCGTGTTGGCCGCTTTACTGGCAGTGATGGGCTACTCCCTGAATGACTCGATCATCATTTCAGATCGAATCCGTGAGGTATTTCGTGCGAAGCCAGACGGTGAAACCGATGCCCTTCTCGATCAGTCCATCGTGTCAACGTTGTCACGAACGCTTGTCACATCAGGCACCACCTTAGTCACAGTCTCAGCATTGTGGTTGTTAGGAGGGAGCGCACTAGAAGGTTTCGCCATTGCACTGTGTGTCGGGATTTTAAGTGGGACATGGTCTTCTATCTCTATTGGCACACTCTTGCCAACTCGTGTGGGCTTGAAACCAACCCACTATAAACCGGAAGAAACTGAATCCCTTGAAAGCATGCCTTAGCTTTTACTTACTGCGCTTACTGCTTACTGCTTACTGCTTACTGCTTACTTAGCACGCTATTAGGCGAATGTCGGTCGTCTGATAGCAACAAAGAATTTCTCTAATTCATAGTCTGAATCATCGGTTCACCTTAAGTTAGCAACATGGTTAGACGCATAGCTTTGTAGATATCGTTTTAGATGCAAAAGCTTAAACGCATAACTTGAAACGAACCGTTTGCTGCACAGGAAATTGCAGTATTCACCCGATTTACTCTCGTTAAAGGACATTAGCGAGCCTTCGGTTACTCAATAAAGGCTCAACATGCTCAACGTACTCAAACAAGAATACAAACTGCCACTTGGCATCGTTGCCGTTCTATTTTTCAAACTAATCGGCGACAACTTACTCACAGGAGAGCTGTCTCAGCTCGCCTACATAATGATTACTGCGGTGCTGTTTTACGCGGTGATGAGCGCCATTTTTTCGGTTGTTCGCCACTCAGATGCGCTGGCGATCAAGCTTGGCGACCCATACGGTACTCTTATATTAACGCTGTCTGTTGTCTTGCTCGAAGTCATTATGGTCTCGTCCGTTATGCTGACTGGAGAATCGAATCCCTTCCTAGCGCGTGACACCATGTTTGCTGTCGTGATGGCGGTGCTTAATGGCTTTGTCGGTATCACCTTGTTAATCGGTGGGATGAAATACCATACCCAAACCTACAACCTTGATGGAATAAAAGCGTACTTGGTGGCCATTATTCCACTCTCATTACTGTGCTTGGTACTGCCTAATTTCACCAGCATGGATTCACTGGGTAACATGTCGACCAGCCTAACTTGGACATTAGTGCTCGCTTCGATCGCCTTGTATGCCGTATTCCTGTTCATCCAAACACGCAGCCATACCGACTACTTCATTGATGGTGATAATGAAGATCATCACGAACATCACGGCCCTCTGCACAGCAATATATTCCACACGATTATGCTGGTGAGCTATTTGATGGTGGTGATTTTGTTAGCAAAAAGCCTCGCGATTCCAATTAACGATGGCATCACGGAAATGGGCGCACCTGCGGCTCTAGGTGGTTTGATTGTTGCCTTGATTATTCTCGCACCTGAAGCGGTTGGTGCCGTTAAAGCCGCCGTGACCAATCAATTACAGCGTGCGATGAACCTCTTCTTTGGCTCAGTTCTCGCCACTATTGCACTTACCGTTCCTGCTGTTCTGCTGATTTCAGGGGTAATGAACGAACCCATCCAACTCGGCCTCGCCCCTGCAGAAATGGTGTTATTAGGTGCAACGCTATTAATGACAAGCGTGAGCTTTAGCAGCGGGAGAACTAACTCGCTCAATGGTGCAACCCACCTCATCCTGTTCTTTGCCTACATCATCTTGATGTTTGATTAAAACGCATTGTGGGCTCCGGCTATCAACAGCCAGAACCCACGTTAACTTGGAGTTTCCATGCAAGAGATTATTTCCGCGATTTGGCTGCAAGACTTTGATGCCTTACTTGAATTGAATTCACTGCACGTTTTATTGCTTTTGCTTGGTGTCGTGCTTTTCCTTGAGTCGAGTTTTGTTTTCTTACCACTACCCGGTGACGGCCTAGTGCTGTTTGTCGGGGGTATGGTTGGTTTGGGCGCGATTGATTTTTCAAGTGCTCTAATGCTTCTAACCAGTGCCTCTTTTTTGGGCAGTATCATTGCCTACCTTCAAGGACGCTGGCTGCACAATACTCCGTTCATGCGTAAAGCTGAACAAACACTGCCAGATGAATCGTTACCCAAAGCAAAAAAACTATTAAACCGATTCGGGTTTTTGTCCCTGTTCGTTTCGCGGTTTGTCCCATTTGTTCGCGTACTGACCCCAATGTTAATGGGCGTTGCACAACTCAGCGCAATAAGAACGCTGATTGTTAGCTTCACTAGCTCGATTACATGGGTCTTCAGTTTATTGCTGATAGGAAAGTGGATCATGCGACACCCATTCGTCTCGCAATATCAAGAGTTGATTACAAAGTGGTTCTTAATGGGCAGTTTAATCCTGATGGTTACTGCATTTATCGCCCTCTTTATTCGGCTTGCGACCAAGAAGCGACAACCACAAACATCCGAATAAAAATCGCTTCAATTGTATTCTCACTTATTGTCAAAGGTCTAACATATGACATTAATTACATTAGCTTTTTCATCAGAAGGGGCGGAAAAGCTGTACCTAAAAATACTGGAGTGTCTAACTCTAAGAAAGGCTAAACGACTGAATCAAACGCTTCTAGAAGCTGAACCCGTCGAACTGCCATCAGTCTTAAGGAAGCTCTCTGACCAGCAACGTATCGCCACTTGGACTCTATTAAGCGAAGTAAACCCAAGCCTTGCTGCCAACTTACTTGATCACTTATCTGATCCCGAGCTTCTATGGCTGATCAGTCAGCTATCTGAAAGTAGCACTATAGTGCTATTTCAATATTTGCATTCCGCAGACCGCCGGCTGCTACTCAATGAGCTGCCAAACGACCTACAAAAACAGCTCAGGCAAGCCCTACCTTCAACATGGAAAGACGAAGAGCGTGCAGCCTTGATCTACCCACAAGACTCTGCCGGAGGGATTTGTAAAAGCGAAGTCCTCAAACTGGCAGCAGACGCTACCATCGACAGTTTGAGCGCAATATTAAGCGCAGAAGAACACAACTTAGATCGACTAGAGTGGCGCTACGTTTACTTGCATGACACTGAAAGCAGCTATTTAGGCGGGCTGAAGATCCGTGATGTACTGCTGCTACCACGTGGTACGCCATTAAGGGAATACATAGATACCACATTGCCCGTTATCAGCCCTGACACGGATCTAAATACGATTAAAAGTACGCTGGACACCACTTTACACCCCGTTATTCCCATCGTTGATGAACAAGGTTTCCAAATAGGCATCGTCGGTTTTAAACATCTCAATGAAGCCTTATACCAACGTTCGAAGCAGCAAATGCTGGAGCAATCCGGTGTATTTGGAGGTGATGAGTCTCGCACCATGCCAGTACTAAAACGTAACCTACGTCGACTCGCCTTTTTATTGCCTTCAGTCGCCTTAAGTTATGCCGCAATTTCAATCATTGCTATTTACGAACCCATCATTGAACAAATTGCCGTCTTAGCGGCCGTGTTGCCGCTTGTCGCCAATCTTTCTGGTGCGGCTGGGAATCAATCCGTTGCAGTGTCGATACGTGAATTATCGATGGGGCAGATCTCAGCCAAAGACCTGCTGTATGTGGTCGCGAAAGAGATTCCAATCGGCGCGATCAATGGAATGCTAATTGGTGGTGTTCTGGCTCTGCTTACGCTGTTCACGCTTGGCGGGGAGCACTCTGGATTGCCATTGGTTATCGCCATTGCTTACACACTTTCTTCCACTCTTGCCGTCGTGATTGGAGGTACATTGCCCTTGCTACTAAAACGGCTCAACTTCGACCCAGCCATGCTATCAAGCCCAATGCTGACAACCTTAACCGACGCAATTTCGTTCTTCAGTGTTCTGTATCTAGCACACGCTTTTTTACTGTGATTTAACTTTTTCTTCCACCACAAAATGGGGATTCTTATGCATTTAGAAACATTGTTCACCTATATGACACTCACGGTTCTTGGCCTATTACCCATCATGAACCCACCCGCAGCAGCAACGGTTTTACTCGGTTTGAGTAAAGGACGAGATAAGAGCTATATTGTGTCGCAAGCCAAAACGACTGGAGTCTATCTTTTCATTGCCTTGTGCATCACCTTCTTCATTGGTGCATCGGTACTCGAACTCTTCAGTATTTCAATACCGAGCTTGCGTTTAGGTGGTGGCATCATCATTGTCGCGATTGGTTTCAATATGCTGTTTCCTCGCCCCGACAATGGAGCCGCCCCCTCTGGGCAAGATTCAATAGCACTAGTACCTTTAACCATTCCTTCACTGTGTGGCCCTGGTTCTATGGCGATGATCATCAGCCTGGCCGCTCAAATTGCTACTTATGAAAACCACACAAGTATGACTAGCGTCTATGGTGGTGTAGTCGCAGGGCTTGCTCTCGTTGCACTTATTGCGACCTTCACATTAACCATGGCGTACCCTCTGCTCAAGGCGCTTGGTCAAAATGGCATCAATGCATTTACCCGAATTATGGGCTTCCTATTGATCTGTATGGGAGTACAGTTTTTCACTCTCGGGATTCAAGAAATCGTTCTTGAGATCAATGAACTCTTATAAGTAAACAAACAGCCCAATTTTGAGCCTCAGCCATTTTTGGTTGGGGCTTTTTTATGTCTATACCCAAGTAACCTCAAGGTGCTTGGGTATATACGTTTAGCAAATATGAATCGCTGTAATTCATAGTCTATTCCCCGGTCAGTAAATAAAATAGCGGCATAAACAAACACAACTTGGATTTATATTTATGAAACTAACTAAAACATCTCTATTAATTGCATCACTTATTTCTTCACCTTTAGTACTTGCAAATAACAATGTTGATTTCTCTGACTCTAAACAACATTATTCGGGGTTTGATATTGGTTACGGCAGCAACGATTTTGATATTGGTCTTCAATATGCCAAGTCACTAAATAACGATTGGAGTTTGCTAAGTTCATATAGCAGTGACGACAATTTTGATAACCACGAATTGGGATTTGATTTTCAAAGAAGCGATGGCTTAGGGCTTGTTTTTGAGTATGAACATGATACCAACTTCCAATCCGATAATTTGCGCGCGAATGACTATAGCTTCAGTCTCTACAAGGCCAATACGGTTAACGAACAGTTTTCTGTTGTACCTCAAGTAACGCTTGGTAACCTGAAGCATCAACAGATGAGTAGTAGTGTTTACTACACCAGCGCATCACTTGATATGACTTACAATCTGAACCCTAGCATGTGGGTAGGATTCACACCGGAATACACTTACAGCTTAGGTAAAGTGAAAGAAAAGAATGACAACCAATCGACGCTTAGAGATTGGGATTACACGGCAGAACTTGGTTATCAATTAAATAGCACAAGCGCGTTCGTCTATAGCTATCAATATGATGATGGTAATAACCTTTCATTATTCTCTTTTAAACATTCATTCTAAATCATTAGAGCTGCCGGTAATAGGCAGCTCATTTTTTAATACCTAACCTTAAAATATTTAAATAAGTGAGCCACTTTGAAAACTAAACTAATATTACTGAGCTGTATTATCAGCGCTTATTCCATTGCTGATGAAAACACAATTGATTTTGAATCCGCGGTAGAAGAGTTTACAGAAGCGACCATTGAAACAACATCCATTGATTTCACCGACCCGACTGCCGCTTATAGCTCCCTCCAATTAGGGTACAGCAATGAAGGCCTTGATGCGGGATTTGGATATGCTAGAGCAATCAATGACGATTGGGCGGGATTGATTTTTGCTCAGTCTCTAAACAGTTTTGACACATACAGAGTCAGAGCCGCGGCACTGAGCACCAATTTCGGTAGTGGCGTTATGGGAGACTATTTATATGATGACCGACATGACACACACACTTTCGTATTGAACGCGATGCAAGTCCTGCCGCTGCATGAACGACTACTGATTGCACCGACTCTTGGCGCGGGTGTCATATCCAGCGATAACCTTAATAAAGACGTGCCTATTGCTATGGCGCAATTGTACGGTGTCGTTACCATTACAGAGCAAGTCTCTATGATGATAGCACCTATCTACACGACGTCTTTGAGTGACAAAACACTTAAAATCAACACGTTAGACTGGGAAGGTAATTTTTCATACCAAATCGCAGATAACCAAAATATTTCATTTAAGTATAGTATCTACGATGAAACCGACAACAAGGTGGGCATTCACTACACCTATGCGCTGTAGCTACACTCATTCACTATAATGCCCTTGACTCTACCTAAAACGAGTACTCTAACTCGAAGCTCTTGTATCACATCAAGCCCTAAGCGCCTTTAGTAACACGGATGTTGCTAGCCCTCCTTTTACTTACTCAAGATATTTAGAACGCCTTTCGTTGAAAGCTAACTTCTGCTCACAGCGCATTGCTGCGAACCGTATCAAACATTCTTTAACACATATCGTTCTTAAACTATTGAACAAAGGCTAATTTCCCTTATTCTTAGGTTACGCTTTCGAACTTCATTACGAAAAGGTAACCCATGAAAGAACTTCAAGACTTAGACCTAAATCTGCTCAAGTTACTTAAAGCGGTTGTTGAAACTCGTAATACCCATGCAGCAGCAGACAAGCTTGGTATATCGCAAACCAGTGTCAGCAGAGGGATGGCGAAGTTAAGAGAAACTTTTGGCGACCAGCTTTTTCTTCGTAAAGCACACGGCGTCGAGCCTTCAGAATTGGCAGAGAAACTCGCCGAAGCGGCCGATGAAATGTACTCCCCTTTGATAAAAGTGGTTGAGTCCTACCACAACTTTGACCCTAAAATATTTACCGGCGAAGTCACTATTGCATTAAATATATTTCTACTTGAACTGTATGGCGATGGGGTTTTTAAGGTTCTGCAAGAAGCTTTACCACAAGCGAGCTTTAAATTGATCTACTGGCAAGATAAAAGCTTGGTAGAAGTACTGAATGGACAAGTCGATTATTTACTACAACTTTCAGGCATTCCATTACCTCAAGATATCTACCAACATAAGCTCACCGAAGTAAAATTGAGCCTAATTGCGCGTAAAGATCACCCTGTGTTAAGTAAAAGCAGTGAATGGGAAGATATTCATCACCTACCAATAACAAGAATCTTAATTGATGGCATTAACACCAAGCGTGCTCCGATTGAAGATCTCTATATATCAAAAGGCTACAGCGCGAATATTGTGCTGGCGACGCATAGCCTCACAGTATTACGAAGCAAGCTCAGAAATTCGGATGCCTTCTCTTTTGGCAGCAGTTTTATGACGGAAGATGATTCGGAACTCCGCTGTTACCCATTACCTAATTTACCAAAAGAAATGCGCCAAATTGGTGTAGAGGGCGGCTACCTGCAATCCAAACGAGGCTTCCCACTTCACCAACTATTGCATCAAACCATGCAGAGCTACTTTGATAGTATTGTTCAACCTGACGGTCGATAGCGAGCGGGATTTCTGGCCTCAATTGAAAAACTATTAACGATAAGCTCTGGCCCCTAAAGCGATATATAGGTCGCTTTAGAGGCACGTTGTCTTTAGGGGCAAGGTGTCTTTAGGTTAATCGTGTCTGAGGCTGCTTTAAGCAGAAGGTGGGCGCACAGCAGAGGTTGCCGCCGGATACATGATGGTATTTTTAATTTCGTACTTATATTCAAAGCTGAAATCAGGAAATGGGAAGGCTTGCTCTTCATGCCACTGCGCAACAACCTGTTCGGCTTTTCGTTTCTGTTCCTCATTGTCATTGGCATTTACATCCACAAGTTGATATTGCGTAGAGTGAGCTATCTTCGCACCAATGCTCTCGACTTGGGTCAATACAGAAAACAAAATATCCTCTTGGACAGCCATGAACTCTTCATGGTCACGACAGCTAATGTAAGCCATCAGATTGATATTGATGGAGTATTCCCCAACACCCATAAGCCTCACTCGAACTGGATCTTCTTCGATGATTGGATGTTGTAGCAACAACCGGCGCAGATTAACGATCAGTACGCGTAATTGCTCAAGGGTGGTTTCAGAACGCAATCTCAACACATGATCCATGCGTCGCTTATCACGCCGCTCCAAGTTATCAATTTCCATGTTGGCAAATTCCGAGTTAGGAATGGTAATTAAAGAGCGCTCTAGCGTCCGGACTCGAGTCGAACGCAAACCAATACTCTCAATGGTTCCTAGTTTGTCTCCATAACGGCAAAACTCACCAATCTTTACGCCCCCGTCAGCATAGAGCGTTAATCCGTTGATTACGTTCTCCAATATAGGGCGAATGGCCAGTGCAACCGCTAAGCCACCCACACCCAAACCTGCCAATATTGGGGAGATTGAGAACCCCATAAATTCGATGACATAAATGCCAAGAATCGCGATCGTCAACCCGCCAAATATACGTGCTAATACGGTAATCAGTGACGAATCTACGTGCTTTCCATTGTGCTTTTTGAATACATAAATATCAGCGAAATAATTGAAAATGGCCATAATAAGCCATGAGACGAAGAAGAACTGAGCCAGTAGGAAGAAGGTGGTGAACAGCTGATAAACACCACCTGTAATCCATATCCCATCATCAATC
The DNA here is from genome assembly GCF_024347615.1 of Vibrio splendidus. Lineage (NCBI taxonomy): Bacteria > Pseudomonadati > Pseudomonadota > Gammaproteobacteria > Vibrionales > Vibrionaceae > Vibrio > Vibrio splendidus. The sequence continues at coordinate 1,189,183 of NZ_AP025509.1, forward strand.
ACCCATCTTGCTAAAAACAGCAAATTCACCACGCCCACCAGCGACAACAGTCGACCTGCCCGCCATTTCAAGCCTTTTCCTTCCCAGCGACGATTCCAGCGTTCACCAAGCAAAAAGCTAATTCTTATCATTATCTTACATAGTGACAAAACGCCAGTGAGTGCAAGCCATTGCCATAAAGGAAGCGGCCCATAACGTTGATTAAAAGATGAAGGTAAAGAAAGAACAAATTGCTTAGAGAACATAGGTCCGGGGCTAATCAGAAATTCCTGATAATAGTCTGGACGTGCTTTGGCATAGTACGGAAGGACTGACATCGTTCTATACCACCGAGAAAGGCTTTGAATGGTGTTAGAACTAAATAGGAACTGATCGGTTCGATCGCCTAGAGTTTGGCGAGACAATACGATCTCAGTATTGCCTAAACGCCAGTGATCAATATCTTCTCCCCTTATTTGCTCGACATTTGGCACTAGCTGATGAGTACCTTGATCAATTCGATCCAACAACTCACGAAGAAGAATTATTTTCTCCATCACGACAACTGTTCGGCTTCGATTCGGAACCATAGACAAATCCATGGTTCTGATCACTTGTGAATAAGCATGCTGCGCTTCTTTAAGATGCAGTGTTTCATTTTTCCAATGCTCGATAACCACACTCGAATCTCTGATGAAGCTCGAAAGAGTATGTTTGGGGCTCGACGTGTCGGCGAGCTCCAAAGCAATACTTTGCATGGCTAGCGCATTAGGTATGGTTAGACATAAGGGTATGGTTAGAAAAACGGCTACTAACATCGAATAAAAACGTCTTATCACAACGATCTCCCGTCATCACTTTGTTCCAATGAAAACATAGGGGCTAGCGAATAAGAATGATCCATGACAGATTGATGTTGAGAGTAATGATAATTAGCTTGTAGTAACGTAGATATACATTTTAAAAGTGAAGTGAATAACGTTGTCATTATATCCTCCAAATAAAAATCCACATCCATGTGATTCAATATTAGCTTGCTGAAATAGACTAGTTGATATGTTTATTAAAGAACTGGCCTAACTCATTAATAGCATCTTCAGACTCTGGCATGTCGATTAAGATACCACTCATATAATCACCATGAGATTGGCCATCATATATATGCAGGTCAGTTTCTACGTCTGCACTGCGTAATAATCGATGCATACGAACCGTATCACTTAACAAGAGATCTCGAGTACCTGAAATGAATATCGTTGGTGGGAATTCATCAATATCAGCGTATATTGGTGAAATAAGAGGATTATCAAGCGCTTCTCCACCAGCATAGACATCGAAAGTGCCCTCAATCAGCCCTTCTCGCTGACCTAGAGGGTCTAAGCCTTGCATCGTTAACCATGAATCCGATGTCTCTTTAAGGTCGACGGAAGGGGTCCCAACAAACAATGCGCCAGGTGCCGGAAGATCGAGCTCTTGCAGTTTAAGTGTCGTTGCTAACGTTAAGTTACCGCCTGCGGATGTGCCAAAAATCGCTGTTGATTCTGGTGATTGAGTTTTTATTAGCTCTTTCCATACTGCAACTGCATCATCAATTGCCGCTGGGAATGGATGCAGTGGCGGTTGACGATAGTCAACAGAGATCACCTGTGCACCAAGCCCGTTCGCAACCCAAATAGCTTCTCGTAAAGCTGATTCACCCCCACCGAAAACAAATGCACCACCATGGATATGTACTAGCCACTTATCTTTGTATTCAGGGGCGATATTCTTCGGCGTAACAAAGAACGTATCAACTCCGGCAAACTGCTTAGCTTCATAAGTAACGTCCAAGCGCTCTAGAGCTTGTTGAGCAATCTTAATACCTGGCGCATCAAATTGGGCTTGTAACGCCAACCACTCTGCCGTGTTGTTAGGAACAGGAATTGCCGGTGAGATAACTCTGTTCTCAAATAACTGAGCAAACTCTGTCGATATACCTGCTGGGGTCGGAACCTTTCGCTCTTGCAGTTCCATTCCAGCGAACGCCGCTGTGCTTGATAAGCTGAGTAGCAATGCAGGAATAACAGTGCGTAGTGATTTGGTTTTCATAGTAACTCCGGTAATGATTCTAAAAGCCGTGATTGGCGAACTGAGGCTATTATTCACGTCCGAACCCATTAGCACTATGAATTAGAGAAATTCAAATTTGATTATAGCTAAGTAGCAATAATGAATTTCTCTAATTCCTACTAAGTCTAAAAATCAAATGCGATATTAAATGAAGAAAAGATAAGGAGCTTACATGAAATACTTACCAGCAAGTATGGTATTAACAGGCTATTTAGTTTTCTTCTTTATATTGGTTATGCGTTTAAATAGCTAAACAATATAAAAAGACAACACTCAATCACTTATTTAACTTCTTACTAGTTTAATAAATAAAATAGTAAGAGGAACATTAAATTTAGTATCGGTCATCAGAATTAATTCGGACAGTATTAAACCATGAGAAAACCAATGAAACTTAATTCAACAACAAAATCAATCAAGCTATTCATTCTGACAGCTTCATTAAGCGCAACTGCCATCGCTCAAGACACGATGTTTACCTCTCCACAAAACGTATATAACGACAGTGAAGTAGTGCTGACTAAGTATAACAATGGCGGAGTAGTGAATGCTTCGGTGATAGAAAACGTAGCAAAGACTCAACCTGAAGAGGCGTACATCAAACAAGTAACAGATGGAGTTTGGGCAATCACTGGCTATCATTTCGGCTACAAAACAGTTATTGAGGGCGAAACTGGCCTTATCATTTATGACTCTGGTGACGACATTGAAGAAGCAACGGAGATCTTGGAATTAGTACGCAAACACATTAGTGAAAAGCCGATCCACACCGTCATTTATAGCCATTCTCATTATGTATTTGGTGCACAAGCGATTCAACAAGCCTTTGATGGCGAGCTCAAAGTGATTGGTCATCCAGAGATCAACAAAAACGTTCTAGAAAGCGGCGGCTTAGGTGCGTCGATTCCTGAATTATCACCAACGCTAACAGCCCGTGCCTATGAGCAATTTTCGGTGCTTCTGCCTGCTGAGGGGCCTGACGCAAAATCACCAACACCGATAGGTAAAACACAAGGGTTTGTGCCAGTAAATACTCCTGTAACACAAGGCCAAACAATGACGGTTGATGGTGTCGAGATGGTTTTCTACACCGACTTTGATAGTGATACCGACGATCAAGTGATCGTCTATCTGCCTGAGTCCAAAACGGTACTCAACAACCACCTATGGCCAACTTACCCAAACTTCTACACATTAAGAGGTTCAGTGTATCGTGATCCGACAGTCTGGGCTGAAGGTATCCGCCTTATCAGAGACTTAAATCCAGAACATCTTATCAACACGCACACTGAACCACTCAGTGGCCATGATGAGATCCAAACCACATTGAACGGTTACTATGATGGAATTATGTACCTCTATGACCAAACTATTCGAGGGATTCTGCAAGGTAAAACACCTGAAGAGTTAACCTACTCGGTGCAGTTACCACAAGATCTCGCCGAATTACCCCATAACCAGATGACTTATGGTGAGTTTTCTTATTATCCGAAAAACATCTATTACCATGCGCTTGGTTGGTTTAACGGTGAAGCTGAAACCTTGAACCGTATTGAGCCGAATCTTCAAGCTAAGAAAATCATTGAAGGGTTTGGGGGAGTAGACGCGGTAAAACAAGAGCTAAACAAGACTATTGCCAACAATGAACTCGCATGGTCAGCAGAACTCGGCGGCTACTTAGTCCGTGTTGTCCCGAACGATGAAGAAGCTAAACAGCTTTTGGCAGACACATTAAGACAAATGGGCTACCAAACAGAGGCATCAATCCCCCGATCTTGGTATCTAACCAAGGCTCTTGAATTAGAAGGAAAAGTCCAAATACCAAGCGTGGTGTTTTCAGATGCTAATTCAATCATAGGATCCCCAGCCGAGACGTTGGTGGGCCAATTTCGAGTGCGTCTAGACCCAATCGCAAGCTATGGGGAAGACCAAATGATGGCAATTACGATAAAAGACTCGGATGCCCCAACAATGGGATTGCATGTACGTAGCACTGTCGCTGAGTTTATCTCAGACACTGAAGACTACAATCGCCAAGCTGACCTTGAAATCAGCGTATCTAAACGCACTTGGGCAGAGTACTTTGTTGGGGAGAAGAGCTTAGATCAAATGCTAGAAAGCGCTGACGTGAGCACTAACCACAAAGATGATGTGAGAGGATTCTTTAGCCTCTTTGACCAATTAAACGAATCGAAAACCCGGTTTGTATCCCCATCGCAGTCTTAGACTTGAGCTTCGACATAGACTTAGTTTTTGGGCTTAAACATAGCGATAGCCATGGACTAAACCACTTTTAACCAAAGCCTCCACGACGGAGGCTTTTTGCTATTTATCATGTTCTATTTATCTAAACGCTTGTTACAAAATATCTAATTTAACCAAACACTGAGCTCCCCTAAAATACCAATCAAATGATTAGGGGAGATAGAACATGATTAGCTCAGCACACAATGACGAACTCAACAGATACATAGAAAGACTAGACTTAAACCTTACCAAGGCTCAGGTTCGTGAACTTGGTTGGCAGCAAAGTAATGAAGAGGTAGGAAAAGAAAAAACAGTATTAGGCTCGTGGTTTTTCTTTTCTTTCTTTGGCTTATGTACGTCTGCATGTCTTGCGCTGCTGATATATATCTCATGAAGATAAACAAAACAATGACCACGTATAACCAGCATGGAACGTTCAATTGGTTTGAGGTCGATGGAGAAACGTACATACTGTTTAAGGTCGGCATCAACAGCGCTCTATTGAACCAACACTATGAGGATGTCACCGAACAAAATAACGAAATATACAGGCTATTAGGGGCGATTCCATAAGCTCCTACCGCGCGTATTCACTTATTCACTTATTCACTTATGGTCTATCTACTCACTAACTAGTGAAAACATCCGTTCTTTTGGGAATAAGATCGAGCTACAACAAACGGTTCTTATACTGTTCTGGCGTTTGGTTCGCGTAACGTTTGAACATGGTGATAAATGGGCTTGCTTGGTTATAACCCAATGTAAGAGCGACCTCTTTGACCGATTGGCCGTTTCTTAACAAATCCATCGAGTAAAGGTAGCGCACTCGTAACCGCCACTCTGTAAAGCTCATTCCGAGCTCCGTCTGGCAGTGGCGAGAAAGGGTTCTTTCCGTGGTGTGGACACGTTCAGCCCAATCTTTCAGTGTCACTTCGTCGGTTGGGTTTTCTTCAACAGAAGCCAATATAGGCGCGAGGTACTTATTGTCGGTCGAAGGTAAGAAGTGATGCTCAACCTCACGCTGCGCAAGTTGGTCAAGCAATACCTGAACAAGTCTTTGATCTTGTTCTGTTTCCGCAACATTTATCTCACGATCGCGAAAATCATCGATGATAGAAGACACAATCGGCGTGATCTTTATAAGGCTGGTTTTATCTGGCAGATGTTGCGTTAGCTCTGGGGCGATATTTAGCGAACAGTAGTCCAAAGGCTTACGGTTATAACTGCAATGCATCACCCCAGCCGGTACCCAAATCGCCAAATGTGGTGGTGCTAGAAATCGGGTGCTTTCCGCTTCCATCTCTAATATACCGCCACTGATCAATTGAACCTGTCCCCATGAATGGCTATGAACTCGGGTTTCAGTGTTCGAAAGAAACGCTTCAAAATTCATAAATACGTTGGATGGTGCCTTATCAATTGATAAGGATGGATGAAGGTTTCTGGAGTGTTTTTTCAAACTTGTCTTCCTATCGCGCCTGATGTCTTTTTAAAGATACTTGTAAGTATAACGACCTGTCAAACTAGCCGCATCAACTCATTCGCCACGGAATTCACATGCATTATCTCTTACCATTTTTTACAGTCTGTATCTGGGGCGCCAATGCAATCGTCAACAAGCTTGCTGCAAGCACCATAGAACCTAGCGCGATGAGTTTTTACCGCTGGTTTTTTGCGATGTTAATTCTCACGCCTTTCTGTATTCGCCCAGTCATGAAACAGTGGGCTGTCATTAAGCCAAACTTATCTAAATTAGCGTTCCTCGGCTTTTTGGGCATGGTGTTGAACCAATCTCTAGGTTACTACGCAGGCTTAACCACAACCGCTTCCAACATGGCCTTGATCACGTCTTTAGTCCCATTGATCAGCGTGTTTCTAAGCGTTCCTTTGTTGCACAAGTCCATTTCTAGTTTAAGTATTGTTGGCGGTGTGTTGTCACTGTCAGGCTTAGCTCTGATGTTAGGCAAAGGCGACCCTTTGTTCTTCATGCATCAAGAATTGACTCAAGGCGATGGTTATATGCTGATTGCGGCCTTTGTTTATGCGTCTTACTGTGTGTTATTGAAACGCTGGAAAATGCCCATCAGTAGCTGGGTGGTGATTTACATTCAGGGTCTGTTTGCTGTCGCGATGCTTACGCCACTTTGGCTTACCAGCGAACAGCTTTTACCACCGCAACAAGCGATCCCATTGATAGCTTACGCCGCGGTTGCCGCTTCAATTTTAGCGCCTTGGATGTGGGTGAAAGCGATTGACACCATTGGTGCTGACTCAAGCGCGATGTTCATGAACTTGCTTCCGGTTGTTGCGATCGTATTAGCCGCGACATGGCTTGGCGAAGAGATTAACCAGTTCCACATCATTGGTGGTGTGATGGTGATTTCAGGTGTCATCCTTGCTCAAATCAAAAGAAAACCAAGGCTTGAGGCTCCTCTCCCTCAACAAAGCTAAACGCATTACCCAACGCTCACATTAGGGTAAATATTCAAACTCACTTTTCTCTCAGTGCCTACTTCCGAAGTAGGCACTGTTGTTTTATTCACAAGCCTTTCAAATGCTTTTAATACGCGTTCATTGTGGTTGCAACATGTTACCGACTCAGGTTTAATGTATTAAGTACTGTTTAAGTTGTAAAAGGAATTACAATGACTCAACCAAGGATCCCTGTGATCATCTCGTCCCTGCTTGCTTTGTCCTCTACTTCAAGTTTTGCTGCCTTTGTTCCGACAGAAACTCCGTTAGCTGAAGAACTATTAGCTGAGGAACAACATTTTGTGCGTGGCAACGGCGCGGAGCCCAACACTCTAGACCCTAGTTACGTAAACTCAGGCATGCCCGGTGACATTATCGTCAATGATATGTTTGAAGGCTTTGTGATTGAGAACAGTGACGGGCAAATCATCCCAGGGCAAGCCAAGGAGTGGTCTATCAGCAAAGACGGCAAAACCGTGACATTTGTATTGAAAGAGAATCTCAAGTGGTCGAATGGTGAGACAGTCACAGCATCCGATTTTGTCTTTGGTTGGCAGCGCGCTGTGTCTCCTAAAACAGGTAACAACACGGGTTTTGTTTTTTCGACGGCTAACATCGTGAACGCTAGCGAGATTCTATCAGGAGACAAAGCTCCCTCTGAGCTTGGCATCAAAGCATTAGATGAGCACACGGTTGAGATCTCACTTTCAAAACCTACGCCCTACTTTATGAGTTTAATGAGCATCAAGACCTTTTCCCCTCTGCCTGCTAAGTTGGTTCAAGAGAAAGGCGACCAATGGACTCGCGCAGAAAATATCGCGACCAACGGTGCTTACACTTTGAGCAAATGGGTACCCAATGAATACGTTGAGGTCGAGAGAAACCCAAACTATTGGGATGACACATCGACAGTCATTAATAAGGTAACCTATCTCGGTCTATCTTCTCAAAATGCCGAGCTGATTCGTTACCAAGCTGGTGAGATTGATATGACCAATCGTGTCCAGCTTGAGTACTACCAAAAATTAATCCAAGAAAGCCCTGAGCAAATCAAAGCGCAAGCTCTATTGGGCTCTTACGTTTATTCATTCAATACACGTCAAGCACCCTTTGATGACGTAAGAGTACGCCAAGCACTGAGCATGGCCGTCAATCGTGAGATTCTGGTCGAGAAAGTTACAGGCCAAGGTGAGCCAGAAGCATACAGCGTGACGCCGAATAATATTCCTGACTACACAGCGCCTTTATCCGAATTCAATTCTTTAGACAGCACGCAGCGTTTAACAAAAGCCAAAACACTACTTGCTGACGCTGGATACAACGAGAGCAACCCACTCAAATTCACACTGACTTATAACACCAGTGAAAATCACAAAAAGATAGCAATAGCGATTGCATCGATGTGGAAGCCGCTGGGTGTGAAGGTAGAATTGGAAAACATGGAGTGGAAAGCGTATGTTGCGGCAAAAGGCGCTGGTGACTATCAAGTTGCACGCTCATGGGCATTTGGTGACTACCCAGAGCCTTCTGCACTGTTAGAGGCGTTCACTTGTGGTCACACGGCAAACGAAAGTGGCTACTGCAACTCCGATTACGATGAGCTCTTACAGCAAGCAAGTAAAACGGAAGATCAGTCTAAACGCTTTACTTTATACCAGCAGGCTGAATCGCTACTTAACGAATCTGCAGCAGTTATGCCTTTATATCATTACAATCACACCCGATTAGTGCGAAATACTCTCAAAGGCTTCCCTAACAATAATCCGAAAGGAAATATCTACGCGAAGGATCTATACTTTATTCAAGAGTAAAAATGAGCTGAATAACAAACATTTTTAACTACCACTTTAGTGGTAAAAAGACTAAGATAATTTAACTAAACCAGATAAACAGCGGTTAGTTGGCTAAAACAAAATAAGGTACCGCAATGAGTACCAAACGGCTTAGAAACACCTAGCATTACGCTAGGTGTTTTTTTTTGCAATCGACCTTTCTAGCTGTCAGCTCAACATTTATTGGTTCTTAGTCAATGTGGCTAGGCACTTGCTCAATATTGCTTCATCCGCGTTTGCCACTCGCCTCTACCGCCTTTAAACATCAATATTCATCCGTTCGTCACCCGTTTGAAAAAATAGTCTTAATCGTGAGAAACACCGCTTTAATTTATGTCATCTTAAGTATATTGTTATTAGCAAGTAACAAGCATGTTATACAGCACAATAATAATGAAGGAAGATAGATGAGCAGTAACAATAACCGACCAGATGGTAAACGAGACGTTACTCTGCGTTTTTTAGCTGAACCTGGGGATGTGAACTTTGGTGGTAAAGTTCATGGTGGTGCAGCAATGAAGTGGATCGATTTAGCAGCCTACGCTTGTTCTGCTGGGTGGAGTGGTAAATATTGTATTACCGCTTACGCAGGGGGGATTCGATTCGTAGCTCCGATCCATGTTGGCAACCTTGTAGAGGTAAGTGCGAAGGTCATCTATACCGGTTCATCTTCTATGCACATCGCTATCGACGTTCAAGCCAGCGACCCTAAAGAACTCAACAACCGCCTAACGACTCACTGTATCGTTATTATGGTCGCTGTTGATGAAAATGGTAACCCGACTAAGGTGCCAGAGTGGGTGCCAGAAACACCAGAAGACATCGAATTAAGAGATTCGGCTATTCGCCTAATGAACATGCGAAAACAGATCGGTGAAGAGATGGAAGCACACGTAAAGTACCTTAAGTAAACTTTACCAACCACGCTACGCTACAAAACCATATTACAATGCCAAGCACCTGCTTGGCATTGGTTGATCTAATACCCTCGATCTTTGCAAGCAAAGCCTCAGTAGATCTAATACGATCTATTAGAGCGTGATGCCCAGCCAAAGGTTGAAATGAATCGGCACTTGTTCGCGGATTTATTTTGACTGTAATAAAGTCGTCATTTTGCTCTGTTTAAATACCGCCAATCATAATGGATGTATTTGAATTTCCTGGAGCCACTCTTGAGCGTCACACGTCCCACTCTTAGCGAATCTACACTGAACAATTTAAAGGCGGTTGAGTACCAATGGGTTAGAACTTTGTACGTCGAAGGCTACGACAGCAACGAAATTAACCACTACATCCAAACTTGTTTTGGTGGTGACCAGACGTTTGCGGATCTATTTCGTCGTGTGGCACTCGACCAAGAAAGCATCTATGTGCTGTTGCAGCATCTTGGCTGTGCTCCTTCTAGTAGAGAATTCTAACCTCAACACCCGATTCCCCCTTATCTTTGAATCGAAAGATACTTCCAAGCAAACCAATAACTACGAGTGATAGCTATTCACGATGCATCAACAGTAGCCTGCCGTTATAGACATTTTCTGTGCAATCAGGCTAATCGTTGCATACAAATCATTGAAGTATCACGCATTGAAATATTAGCAATATATCAATAGAGCAACTGCCCCTTATACTGAGTGTCTGATTTGTGAGACTCGTTCATGCCATCCTGTAAGAGGAATGAGGCAGGAGAGATTCGGGAGAGAAGTGACTCGAAACTTTAATGGCTAAAGCAGCTATGAGCACAAAAACTGACAGGTAAAACGAACATCCGGACAAAGTAGAAAGCAAAAAGTAGCAGGCATAAAAAAACCCAAGTAAATACCTGGGTTAGAGTTACAAAAACCACTAATCATTAATAGCGTAAGGAACCTGATTAGTAGCCAGCTATGCGTAACCTGAGGGTTATTTTTATTACTGATCGGCGGCCAAACCAAATGATGTAATAAAAATGCCAATACAGAGCGACCTAGAAGGTCGCTCTTTGTCTTTCTTATAGGGTACAGCTTATCCTTTTACACCACCTGCCGTCAAACCGCCAACTAACCAACGTTGAGCAAGTAAGAACACGATAGTAATCGGAAGTGCTGAAAGTACAGCCGCTGCCGCAAAATCACCCCATAGGTAGTTCTGAGGATATAGGTATTGCTGCATACCTACCGCTAGCGTGTAAGAGTTCACATCGGTTAGCAGGATAGATGCTACAGGCACTTCACCTACTGTTGCGATGAACGAAAGAATAAACACAACCGCTAGAATTGGTACAGACAGCGGTAATAGAACCAATCTGAATGCTTGCCAAGGCGTTGCACCATCCAGTGCTGCAGCCTCTTCCAACGAGTTATCAATCGTTTCAAAGTAACCTTTAATCGTCCAAACGTGCAGTGCGATACCGCCTAAGTACGAGAAGATTAGACCACCGTGCGTGTTCAAGCCTAAGAACGGGATGTATTGACCAAGCTTGTCGAACAGCGCGTAAATAGCGACTAGAGCCAGTACTGCTGGGAACATTTGGAAAATCATCATCGCTTTCAGGATAGTTTCTTTACCTTTAAAGCGCATACGAGCAAATGCATAAGCCGATGTTGTAGACAATGCCACAATAAGAAGCGACGTCACACCCGCAACTTTAATTGAGTTCCATAACCACGTTAGTACTGGGAATGGAGGTGGTGTCACCGAGCCGTCAGCATTCGTTACCGACATACCAAGAGCCAGTTTCCAGTGCTCCAGTGATGGGTTATCGGGAATCAAACTACCGGTGGCGAAGTTACCTTCACGGAACGAGATAGCGATGATCATCAGTAGTGGGAAGATAATCATTGCCAAGAAGCACCACAACACTGCATGCGTTGCCCACACTCGGTATTTAAGGCCTTTACCTTGTACCATAGCCATTGTCGTGCTCCTTAATCTTGAGACAGTTTAGTGAAACGAAGGTTTAGTAACGCAAGTCCACCAACCAATAGGAAAATAAGCGTTGCGATTGCACTTGCTAGACCAAAGTCTTGACCGCCGCCGCCTTCGAATGCAATTCGGTAGGTGTAGCTTACAAGCAAGTCTGTGTAACCCGCTGGCTCTGAGGTGCCAATCATGTTCGGGCCACCGTTCGTCAATAGTTGAATCATTACAAAGTTATTGAAGTTAAAGGCAAACGCTGCAATCAATAGCGGTGTAAGCGGCTTAATCATCAATGGGAATGTAATACGCTTGAAGTTATCAAGGAAGTTCGCACCATCAATCGCTGACGCTTCGTACAAATCATCAGGAATCGCTTTTAGTAGACCCATACATAGAATCATCATGTAAGGGAAACCTAGCCACGTGTTAACCATCAACACCATGGTTTTCGCAAGAATTGGGTCAGAGAACCAATTCGGGCTTAAGCCGAAGATATTCTCAAGCACCATGTTGATCTCACCAAAGCTCTGGTTGAATAGACCTTTAAAGATAAGAATCGAGATGAATGCTGGTACTGCGTAAGGCAGAATCAGTAGAACACGATAGATTGAACGACCTTTTAGCTCTTCCCATTGCACGATATTCGCAAGTACAAGCCCGATAACAAGCGTGAACGCTACGGTACATACCGAGAAGATCACCGTCCAAATAAAGATGCTGATGAATGGTTCTTTAATACCATCATCTTTCCAAACACGTTCAAAGTTATGTGTACCAATATTAACCACAAAGCCCGGGGAGATTGTGTTACCAGTAAACTCACCATTGGCATCAACAGGTTGATAGAAACCCTCTTCCATGTTCGGCTTGAGAACTTCACCCGTTTCATTGTTGATTAACGTTTGTTCATCGTCTTGTAGCGTGTAAAGCGGAGCAACAGAAGCAAACTTACGTAAGCCACTCATGCGGATGTCGTCGCCGTTAGGCAGATGGAAATCAACCGCATTAATCGCAGAACGGTTTTGGATGATCGCTTTGATCTTCTCTTTCTCACCTTGTGCAGACTCAATTGCAGATAGGTCCATCTCTGTTGCACTCATATCTTCAAAAGAAAATACGTCTGTTGCTAACAGCTGGTCGCCATCTTTAACAACGATCTGGTGACCGTCATCAGTCTTGTACAAAGTAAATGGGTAGCTCTCACCACTTTGGAATGAGCGATCTAAAAGAACGGTTTGAGTACGCTCTAAAGACAGTTGATTTTTTGCGCTGTAGTTAGTGAACGCAAGCCCGACGGTATAAGCCAATGGGAAAAGAATGAACAAGATCATTCCAGCAATACCCGGGTAAATATAACGGTGGGCGTAAGTTTTCTTACTGCCAAAAATGTAAAGTGCCAAAGCCGTTAAAATCACAGTAAGCAGCGCAAAAGCGAGCTCACCGCGTGAATACATTAGAATTGTAGCGTAGCCGTTAATTAAGCCAACACTACCAAGCAACCCCCATTTGATGAAGACGCTTTTACTGCCTAGAAGGCTTGATGGTGCTGGGATAGCATCTGTACCTTGAACTGACTGCATAGAGGAACCTGCTAGCGATATAGATAAAAAATAGAAAAGTAAGGAGAGGTTACCCTCTCCTTAAAAGGTAGTGCTTGGTTGTTACTTAGTCATACGACCTTCAGCAGCTTTTAGTGCTTGGTCTACTGTTTGACGACCGTCAACTACGTTACCGATCGCTTCTTCCATGCTGTACCAGAACGTTGTGAACTGAGGGATGTTAGGCATGATTTCGCCATTCATCGCGTTGTCCATTGTTGCTGCAATACGAGTGTCGCTGTCTAGTTGGCGTTGGAAAGAGTTAAGAGCAACAGCGCCTAGTGGCTTGTCGTCATTCAGGCTCTTCATACCTTCATCAGTTAGTAGGTAGTTTTCCATGAACTCAACAGCTAGGTCGCGGTTTGGAGAAGCAGTGCTGATACCACCAGCCCATACACCAACGAAAGGCTTAGACGCTTTACCGTTGAACTTAGGTAAAGTTGCTACGCCGTAATCGATGCCAGCTTTCTTGATGTTTTCCCAACCCCAAGGGCCGTTGATTGTCATTGCAACGTTACCTGCAACGAATTCAGACTCAGCAACTGAGTAATCCATGTCTGCAGAGATAACTTTGTCTTGTACCATCTTCTCGATGAAACCTAGAGACTTCTGAACACCTTCAGTCGCTACGCCCGCATCTTTAATGTCGTAACCTTCTGCAGTCTGTTTGAATGCGTAACCGCCGTCAGCTGCAAGTAGAGGCCATGTGAAGTAAGCGCCGCCACGTAGAGGCCACATGATCGCTTTTTTGCCATCTTTTTTAAGTTCAGCATCAAGTGCTGGGATTTCTTCCCAAGACTTAGGTGGGTTAGGAACAAGTGCTTTGTTATAAATTAGAGAAACTGACTCAACCGCTACTGGGTAAGCGATTGTTTTACCTTCGTATGAAACAGCGTCCCATGCGAAGTCTACGATACCTTCTTTAATTTCTTTAGAAGGTTTGATATCAACAAGAAGCCCCGCTTCTGCATAGCCGCCAAAACGGTCGTGTGCGTAGAAGATCATGTCTGGGCCATCGCCAGCCGCTGCAACTTGAGAGAACTTCTCTTCTAGTTTGTCAGGGAAAGCCACTGTTACTTTAACACCAGTGTCTTCTTCGAAGCGTTTACCTACTTCAGCCATGCCTTCATAAGCTTTGTCACCACCTACCCAGATAGTTAGTTGTCCTTCTTCGATAGCAGCATTTGCACCAAAAGAACCCAGAGCAACTAATGTTCCTAGAGCTACAGCGCTTAGAGCGTTTTTCATGTGAATATCCTTTTTATATTTATACGTAGGGCACATCTACCAAGACGAGCCAGTTTTCAGGGCTTATGATCTGAGAAAATAGACTCTAACTCATCATCCTAGCCACTACGCCCTAGCTATTATGGCTTAATTTCGTGATCGCCATCCGGTCAGATTAGAGACTGAAATCACAAAATCCATACTCATCGTGATCAACATCACCGTTATGGGGTGGATTTATTTGAACTGGATCGCCAATTATTAATAACCCCATTTATCTACTCCTCCCCTACTACTCCCCCTCGTTAAATTTTCATTGGGAGGATGTACCATTGCGCCAATTCACCGAAACTGCATCCATCCAAGAGTGGATAGTAAGAACCCTTTACCAGCGAATGTCGTGTGTAACCGCACTGTTCATTTAGTTGGCTTCACTGCCCGCTGTTGTCTTTATTAAGCATCGAGCTAAATCTGTGATTGAATCACGGGGGAGATTTAGCTGGATGTGGGGGAAATAGGCACCAGTTTGGCTATGACGGGTGGGCTTGGTTAAAGAATCCAAGTCTCACCCACTTTTTTCTTACTCATTCAATACTTACCAATTCCTACAGTTACTGCTGACCCAAAAATTTCTTATAATGATAAGCAGTAAAACTTAAAATTTGATCGATCGAGGACTAGCTAGATGGCGAGTGTCACGTTAAAAAACGTTTATAAATCATATGGTGATGTACAGATTTCTAAGGACGTAACCTTAGACATCAACGAAGGTGAGTTCGTAGTATTCGTTGGACCATCAGGTTGTGGTAAATCGACGCTATTACGCTGTATCGCAGGTCTAGAGGACATTACGTCTGGTGATTTGTACATTGGCGACCAACGCATGAATGACGTTGAGCCTTCAAAGCGTGGCGTAGGTATGGTATTCCAATCTTACGCGCTTTACCCTCACCTTAACCTTTACGACAACATGTCTTTCGGCCTGAAACTAGCGAACGCTAACAAAGCTGAAATCGACAAGCGTGTTGAGCATGCTGCAGAAATTCTTCAGCTTGGTCACCTTCTTGAGCGTCAACCTAAAGCCCTATCTGGTGGTCAACGTCAACGTGTTGCTATCGGTCGTACTCTGGTTTCTCAGCCAAACGTATTCTTACTTGATGAGCCTCTATCTAACCTAGATGCTGCGCTGCGTGTTCAAATGCGTTCGCAAATCACTAAACTACAACGTCAACTTGGTTGCACCATGATCTACGTTACCCACGACCAAGTGGAAGCGATGACAATGGCCGATAAGATTGTTGTTCTTGATGGCGGTTATGTTTCTCAAGTGGGTAAACCTCTTGACCTTTACCACTACCCTAAAAACCGTTTCGTGGCAGGCTTTATTGGCTCGCCGAAGATGAACTTTATGTCGGTTCACATCGAGCAAGCTGAAGCAGAACGCGTACAAGTTCAACTTTCTAACGGTATGACTTTCTGGATCCCAGTTGATGGTACGACTGTCAATGCTGGTGACCGTATGTCTCTGGGTGTTCGTCCTGAACACTTGTTGTCTGCTGAAACAGGTGATGCGACGATTGAAGCTGAAGTGATGATGGTCGAGAAACTAGGTAACGAAACTCAGGTTTACCTAAACCTCGAAAGTGCTGATGCTGACGTTATTTATCGCCAACCAGACACGTTGACGATTGAGTCTGGTGACAAACTAGCGATTGGTATTCCTGCGCACCGTTGTCACTTGTTCCATAGCGATGGTCGCGCATGTCGTCGCTTGTACAAAGAGTACGGCACCGACTAATCGGTTCGCCTTTTTAAGATATAACTTGCCCATATCGAATCCCTCTTACCAAGTAAGAGGGATTTTTTTGTTTAAAGACGCCAGCTACTTTCGCTTTGATTGTTTAATTTTGCGCACCGCTCAGTTAGCTTTTCGCGCGGCAATAAAAAAGGCCTAGCGGATGCTAGACCTTTATCTGTTTGAGCTAAAAGCCACCCTACCTAAACGATATAGGTTGGCCCTGCAGAAACTTAGTGGATTGGCGTATCACTTGTTTTGTTGAACTGGCCAAAATGCTTTTCTAACACTTCTGGTGTTAGTTTGCCTTCCGCTTCTAGTCGCTTAAATTCAGCAACGATCGCTTTTTGCTCTTCAATTGATGGCAGTTTTACTTCTGGCTCATCGCCCATCTCTTGAGTCATCTGCTCTAGTTCTTTTTCAAAATCGCTCATGATACTTACCTAAATATTAAACCTAATCAGATTTTACTCATTTACGCTCTGTGATGCTAGAGCGATTAAGTGCAAAGCCCGAAACCAGATCAAGCTAAGGCCAGTTAGAAGAAAACAAACCCCTAAATAAAAAGAGCTGGATTCACGATTAAATGAATCCAGCTCTTCGTCTGTGTCCCTTTCTAAGCCATGCTACAGCTTAAAGGAATTAAAGCTCAAAGAGATTACAGCTTAAATGAACCAACCATCTTATCCAGACGTGAAGAAAGGTCTCGGAGCTCTTGGCTCGCTTCAGCAAGCTGCTCAGCGGTACCCGTTGTCACTTCATTGATTGCGTTAATCTCTTCAATGTTCTGGTTAATGGTATGAACTACGGTTGATTGCTCTTCCGTTGCCGTTGCGACTTGCGTGTTACGATCGGTGATGTCTACGATGCGGTCTGAAATGCCACCCAATACATCTACGGCTTCATCCGATGCAGCTACACCTTCAAGAGTAATGACTTTACCTGTACTCATTGCTGCTACTGCATCTTTAGCATCACTTTGCAGTTGGTTGATCATCTTCTGAATCTCTTCCGTTGAATCTGCTGTACGACTTGCTAGATTTCGTACTTCATCTGCTACCACGGCAAAGCCACGGCCTTGCTCACCGGCACGCGCTGCTTCAATCGCTGCGTTCAATGCAAGTAAATTGGTTTGCTCTGAAATATCACGGATAACACCCAGAATGGATCCGATATCTTGTGTTGTTGAAGCAAGTTGTTCAACCACTTGACCCGTGCTCTCAATATCTTGAGCTAAGCGGCTAATTGCATCTTTTGCTTTGTTTACCACTGAGCGACCGACTTCAGTATTGCCTGAAGCTTGAGTGGCCGTTTCCGCAGCCGTTGCCGCATTTGATGCTATCTCGCTGATAGTCATGCCCATTTGGTTAATGGCAGCAACTACTTGAAGGGTTTGATCACGTTGCTCTTGGCTATTATCGTGGGTGATGTGTGCTTTGTTAGAAACACTCTCTGCCGCCACTTGAAGCGCTTGGCTTGTCGAGCATACTTCTTTCATAGACTCGTGAATCTTTTCAATGAATCCATTAAAGCCTTTTGAAAGCTGTGCAATTTCATCGTTGCCCTTCACTTCGATACGCTGCGCCAGATCGCCATCACCTTCGCCAAGGTCACCGAATCGCTTAGCCAGAAGTTTAATTGGTTGAGTAATGCTGTTTGCCAGAACTACGCCCATTAGGATAAAGACTAAAGCCACGATAGCAGTCATGATCAGCATCTTCTGCGCAGTCGCATCGAGCTCAGCAAACACTTCACCGGTTGGTACCACACCAATAACGAACCAGTCCATTGACGACACATACAAACTCGCCACAAACAGTTCTTGTCCTTGGCTTTCAGTGGTAATCAGATTGAAGCCCGACTTGTTCAATAGTTGGCTTGATTGAGGGCCGTAAAGTTGTTGAAGTGAAGAATCGCTACGAGAACGCTCACGGTGAATTTGTACATCACCTTGGCTATCGGTTAAGAATACGAAGCCTGTATTTTCAATCTTAAAGCCATTGAGTAGGTTAACCATGTCATCCATCGATTTTGATAGACCAGACATCGCCAAACCAGAAGGCTGCTGATAGTTAGCAAACATCTTCACTTCGCCATTCGCTTCTTGGAACATGCTCACCATGGTCGGCTGTCCAGATTGCGTAAAGCCAAAGAACCAACCGTCTTGTTGCTGGTTTAACTGGCGTAAGAAACCATCTTGGTTCCAGTAGTAAGCTGTTTGACGGTTCGCTACCGAGGCATCGTTCAACTGATATTGGTTGCGAACATTGTTCAGTTGTTTAACCAGCTTATTCTCTAGCGCGGCATCGCGCTCGGTCGATTCGATAGCATCAGAAATGAATTCATTTGAAGCAATTTGCTCCGCAGCTAACAATAACTGAGAGACTTCACGGTCAATTTCACCATTGATTCGCTCCAACATACCGGGAAGCTCAATATCAACCAAACGGTGACTCAATACATCTCTTGCTTGCTGTTGTGCCATTGCGCCGACAATCACTGTCGATGCAAGAACCGCAAAGGTAATTCCAAGTACAACTTTTTGTTTGATACTCAGAGAGTTAGTTTTAAACATATTTGGACCTTTAAAAGAATCGCTCGTTATTGGTATACCCTGAACAGGACTTTTTTAGTGCACTCCAACAAGCAATGCACAACCTGAGTGATGTATCGGCCAAAACCAGTAAAACTAGAGACTTTTCTCTCAAAAAAACTGCAAATATAATGTAACAATAAAAACCATTCAGATTAGATATGAATTAACTGAGCAAATATCGTACTTTCGAGAATCGATTTTAGCTCTCAGCCCTGATATCTAACCGCACTCAAACAACGACCTCCCCCCGAGCTTTTGTATATAAAAACCAATTGATATGGTAATAATCACACCCTAACGATGTTTTTAGCTAAACACTTGTAAATCTTTCCAATTTTGAAAAAATAAATTCCGCAAATGTACTGGAACTTTTTCCTATTAATAAGTGACCAATACTCAAAATAAGAATCAAATGGCCCCCAGAGAGTCCAAAAATGCATAAAAACAACTTCGAAATCCTTCAAAACTACTTAGAGTCTCAAATCATTGGTCAGCAAGAGCTCGTTAAGCAACTGATGATCGCCTTACTGGCAGATGGTCATATCCTTGTTGAAGGGCCTCCAGGGTTGGCAAAAACCCGTGCAGTAAAGTCACTGGCTGACTGTGTCGAGGGAGATTTTCACCGTATTCAATTTACCCCTGACCTATTGCCTGCCGACCTAACTGGTACCGATATTTTCCGTCCCGAAACGGGAGAGTTCACCTTCCAATCAGGTCCGATTTTCAACTCACTGATTCTAGCGGATGAGATCAACCGAGCTCCGGCGAAAGTTCAAGCGGCAATGCTGGAAGCGATGGCAGAGAAACAGGTGACCGCAGGTCGAAAAACCTATGCCCTGCCTGATCTGTTTTTGGTGATGGCAACGCAAAACCCGATTGAGCAAGAAGGCACTTACCCGCTGCCGGAAGCTCAGTTAGACCGTTTCTTGCTGCATTTAGAAGTGGCTTATCCCGACATGGAAAGTGAACTTGAGATCTTGCGCCTAAACAGAGGCGAAGCTCAAGGCAACCAACCTGTTCAACCAGAGCCTATTTCTCAACAAACTATCTTCGAAGCTCGCCAAGAAGTACTCAACATTCACATGGCAGATACCATCGAGCAGTACATTATTCGACTGGTTATGGCGACTCGCCAACCTAAGCAATACAGCGACCAACTTGATCAATGGTTAGACATGGGTGTTAGCCCGCGTGCAACCATTGCGTTAGACCGTTGTGCCCGCGCTCACGCTTGGCTTGCAGGACGAGATTACGTCACACCACAAGATGTTCAAGCGATGGCATTCCCTGTATTACGTCACCGCCTGCTTCGTAGCTACCACGCACAAGCCGAAGGGGTCACTGCAAACCAAGTGATCGCACACCTTATCTCGTTGGTTGGTAGCGCATAGGGATACGCGCATGAATAATCAATTACCTAACCATAGTGACGGTGTCACGTTAAATCTAGACGAACTGCTGCAATACAAAGCGCAGTCTGTTCGCTGGTTGCCTCCAGCCAAGAGCCTGTGGTCACAACTAAACGGTCAACACGAGAGCAATCGTAAAGGTCGCGGGATGAACTTCTCTGAGGTTCGCCAATATCAGGCAGGCGACGATATCCGCAGCATTGATTGGCGAGTCACAGCGAGAACAGGCAAGGCGCATACCAAACTGTTTTCTGAAGAAAGAGAACAGCCTGTGATTTTGTTCTTAGATCTGTCGAGCAGTATGATTTTCGGCTCAACCTTATTGCTTAAATCGGTTCAACTCGCGCACTTTGCCAGCCAACTTTGCTGGTTAACCGTTGCTCAAAAAGATCGTATTGGCGCAGTGATAGATACTGGCCAAGAGATCATTGAGATTAAACCCAGTGCTAGCAACCATGCTCCGCTGCGTATTTTGCAAAAAGTCATAGAAATCAATAACGCAGCGCTGACCAACCAAGACAATCACAACGACACAACCTTAGAGCATGGATTGAAGTCTCTTCATCAGCTTTGCCCAAAAGGCAGCGATATCATTATGCTCAGTGATTTTGTCCGTTATAACGAAAGTAATTACTCACTTATCAATCAAATACGTCGACACAATCGGGTTCGCTTGGTGCATTTTTACGACCCGTTGGAGCAAGGTGTTACTGCATTCAAAGGTTCAAAACAGATCACCGACGGCAATAAAACCCAATGGTTTAACTTTTCCTCAAGCAAGGAAAAGGAAAAGCTCAGTCACGCATTTGATCAGAAGCAACAACAGCTTATGCAAATGAGCCTTTCTCTGGCGATCCCATACAGTTCATTGTCTTGTGCGCAATCGTTAATGAGCCAAGTATCAGGAGTTCAGTCATGAATCAACCTCTCGACCTGAGCCCGATTATTACGCCAAGCGCACCGTCATGGTGGCCTTTGGCATGGGGTTGGTGGTTAATCATTATCACGGCCATCGTTCTGATCGCCTTAGTATTTTTCATTGTAAAACGCAGACAAAAGAACCAATACGCGAAAAACGAAGCACTTGCTTGCTTTCGTGATAGTCAGCCTTCCAATACCTTGTCTCCGAGTGCAGCTCAAGACATCGTTCGTCAGGCTGCACTGAGCTATTTTCCACGCGACAAAGTGGCAGGCTTGTCTGGTGATGATTGGTTGGCGTTCTTGGATGCGCAATTGGCGAAGCCGTTGTTCGCCGCAAAACAATCGCAATGGCAACAAGCGCTCTACCAAGATACAGCCTTAATGAGCGACGAACAAAAAAAGGCTCAACAGCAATTGGTTAATGACTGCGAAATCTGGCTTCATAAAGCCCTTCCTCCAAAGCGAGGTCGTTATGACTAATCTTTTAAACACGAGCTTACTAAACATCGAGTTCGTTTGGTGGTGGATGTTTTTCCTCGCGCCATTGCCAATCCTTGTTTACTTGTTCTCGCCAAGGTCAGAATCAAGCAGTGCCCTAAGGCTTCCATTTCTACCAGAAGACAGCAATACCAAAACGCCGAGCAGTCGCTTACCCAAGGCGTTGTCGGTCATCATCTGGCTTTTATTGGTAACGACCATGGCACGCCCAGTTTGGTACGGTGAACCAGTTGAGTTTCAGCCAAAACACCGTGATTTGATGTTAGTTGTCGACCTCTCCGGCTCGATGAGCCAAGAGGACATGCAATTCAATGGTGAATACATCGACCGCTTATCTGCAGTAAAACATGTATTGAGTGACTTTATTGAGCGACGCAAAGGTGACCGAGTCGGATTAGTGCTATTTGCTGATCACGCCTACTTGCAGACGCCACTGACGTTAGACAGAGACACGCTGTCACAACAACTCAATCAAGCGGTGTTAAAGCTTATCGGTACTCAAACTGCGATCGGTGATGGTATTGGCCTTGCCACCAAAACCTTTGTCGACAGCGACGCTCCTCAGCGTGTAATGATTCTACTCAGTGACGGCAGTAATACTGCGGGCGTATTAGATCCACTTGAAGCGGCGGATATTGCTAAGAAGTACAACGCGACGATTTACACCGTGGGTGTCGGTGCGGGTGAAATGATGGTCAAAGAGTTCTTCATGACTCGTAAGGTCAATACTGCTCAAGACTTGGATGAACGTACTCTAATGGAAATAGCCAAACGCACTGGCGGTCAGTACTTCCGAGCGCGAGACAGCAAAGAATTGGCAACGATTTACGACACCATCAACCAGTTAGAGCCCGTGACGAATGCCACTAAGATATGGCGACCACAACAAGAGTGGTTTGTCTGGCCTCTGTCTGCGGCAATGTTCTTTGCATTTATGCTGTTAGCCATTAGGAGAAACAATGTCTAACTTTACTTTTATCTACCCATATTGGTTCTTTGCTCTTGCCGTGCTGCCCGCTATTTGGTGGCTTAGCAAGAGACAATCTAAGCAAGGGCTATTGGCGTCACACATCGCCCGATACTTGGCGCCAGAATCAAGCAAGCCATCGAAAAACCGCAGCACTTATTTCGGTGTTTGGTGGTTAGTCGGTGTCATCGCATTGGCCGGTCCAAGCTTTGAAAAAAATGAACAGCCAAGCTTTGAAAAAACACAGGCGCGAGTTGTGATCATGGATATGTCGATGTCTATGTATGCCACTGACATTAAGCCAAACCGTTTAACACAGGTGCGATACAAGGCCCTGGATCTGCTTTCATTGTGGAAAGAAGGCCTTACGGGAATGGTAGCCTACGCAGGTGATGCTTACACCATCAGTCCGCTAACGTCAGACATCAATACCATCAAGAACCTCGTACCCAACCTTTCGCCAGATATCATGCCCTTCCAAGGAGGCAATGCAGCATCGGCAGTTAAGCTTGCGATTGAGATGATGACTCGAGCCCATATCTATCAAGGCGATCTGGTACTGATTGGCGATGATATCGATGATCAAGAGAAGAAAGAGATCGACTCGCTACTCTCTGGCAGCAATTGGACATTATCAGTCTTGGCTGTAGGCACGGAAAGTGGCGCGCCAATCTCTCTACCAAGCGGGTCGATGCTGCAAACAGATTCAGGGCAAACCGTGGTGGCAAAAACTAACTTAGACAATATGCGCGACCTGACTCGTCGCTCTGGTGGCACATTCACCGAGGTGCAATTTAATAACTCAGACGTTGAACACATCGCAAATTACCTCGACCGAGTTGCGACAACATCAGAAGTGACTAAAACCAACAACTCACTCAACACCAGAGTAAACAACGGCTTCTGGCTATTGCCGTTCCTGTTACTTCCTGCCCTTGGCCTATTTCGAAAAGGGGTCATTTGGTGTGGCCTAGCTGTACTTGTCTCGTTCAGCCAACCGAATACTGCGTTTGCAAATCCTTGGAAAACCGATGACCAAGTGGGTTATCAGTTGTATCAAGATGAGGACTTTCAACAAGCCGCAGAACAGTTCGAACAGCAAGAATGGAAAGGCATAGCGCAATACAAAGCCGGTGATTTTGAAGCGGCCGAACAGACGCTACAAGGTCTTTCTGGCGAAGATACTCGCTACAACCTCGCCAATGCACAAGCAAAGCAAGGTAAGTACGACCAAGCGATAAAAGAGTATAAACGTATTCTCGAAAGTAACCCTGAACATGCTTACGCGAAGAAGAACCTAGAGATTGTCGAACAAGCTCAGAAGCAACAGCAACAGCAACAGCAACAGCAACAGCAACAGCAAGACGATTCTGAGTCCAAAGACCAAAACGAACAAGACCAGCAAGGTCAGCAAGGTCAGCAAGGTCAGCAAGGTCAGCAAAATGATTCTTCGCAAAGCTCGCAGGATCAACAACAAAGCTCAGCTGACAATGGCAAGTCGCAAAGTCAAAGCGGCAGCCAAGATCAAAGTGAAAACCAAGATCAGAATACTGACCAAAACCAAGCTGATAGTCGCTCTGATTCCAAGACGGATGAAGAAAACGACAAGCAAGCTGTGCAACAAAACAAAGCGGAGCAAGTAGATAAACAGCCACAGGACAAGGGTGACTCAATATCTCAGGCAGCCCAAGCACAAGAGGCTGCTAAGGAAGACACTGATAACAACGCTCAACAAGCTGCCGCACAAGTATCAGGTCAACCTATGTCGAGCGATCCTGATATGCGAAAACTTGAGCAAGTAGAGAGTGCTCGCGACCCGAGCCAACTGCTGAAAGCGCAAATGATTCTACAAGCACGACAAAAAAGTGCTCCTAACAACCAAAACAAAAAGTGGTAACCATGCGATTTTTAAACAAGCCATTTTTATCAATGCTACTGACACTGCTAATCGGTGTTTTCTCGTCACATTCTGTATTCGCAGCGACCGCAGTGGCGAGCGTTTCCCAAAACAGTGTGACCAAAGATGAAGTCTTTCTACTTAGAGTGGCGACCGATGAAAAAGTATCGTCCGGTGCTTTAGATCTAACCCCTCTTCAGAAGGATTTCTACGTCGGCACCCCAAGCTTTGGGTCGTCGATGCGAATCGTCAATGGTAGCCGCACTGTGTCTAGCGAGTGGAATATTACCCTTGCCCCGCTTCGATTAGGCCGATTAGAGATTCCTAGTTTTGATATTGAAGGCGCAAAAACCCAACCGATCACCATCAACGTTGCGGTTAATAAAGCCGCTCCAAAGCAGAATGATATGGCCGAGTTTCAACTTAATCTGAGTAAAGACTCGCTATACCCTCAAGAGGTCGCGGAGCTTGATGTAAAACTCATCATTAAGGCTGATCCTAGAAGACTGCAAGATCCTAAAATTGCGCCACCAAGTTCAGCGCAATTAGATGTGGAACCGATTGGAGAGTCTAAGCAATTTCAAGATGTTATCAACGGACAAGAAGTCACGGTTGTTCAGCAATCTTTCCATATATCGTCACAACAAGCTGGGCAATTTCAGCTTCAAGGACCAAAGTTAACCGGTGCTGTTGTTTACTCAACCAACAACTCAAGCACAACGCGCCTTTTCCAACTCGACACGCCCGTTGAAACCTTAGATGTCACAGTGAATCCTGTACCAAAAGGCTATCAAGGTGAGTGGTTACCAACATCGAACTTCAAGTTGATTCAGAAATGGTCAGATAGCCAAGGCAACGAGCTGACAGGTAGCAATGCTTTAGGTGGCGACAAGCAGAATATTGAAATGGAAGCCGGTGATTCGTTAACTCGTACCATCACAATGACAGCCAGCAACTTGACCCAACACCAGTTACCAAAACTGAACATCACCTACCCTAAATCGGTGCGCGTGTATGAAGAGAAACCGCAATTTGGCACTACCCAATCCGGTAATGCTGTCGTTGTTTATAAGCAGGTTCTCATCCCTAAGGAATCTGGAAGCATCTCCCTGCCTGGTGTTTCTCAAACTTGGTTTAACACCGATTCGCAATCACAAAAAACCAGTAAGGCTCTTGGTCTTGAGTTGTCGGTTCAGGCGAGTGATCGCGTAACCTCAAGCACGCCGCCTCCTGTTATTGAAACACCAACTCAGCAAGCCAGCCCGACAATTGTTACCGTTGAAAACTCAGGAATGTGGCCTTATCTAACGGCGCTGTTTGCTGCGTTATGGTTAATCAGCTCGGCGCTTGCTTTCTACTTCTGGTCACGCCGCGGTACAGCAATAAAACCAAAGCAAAAAGATGAACGTCAATCCGATACAGCCGAAGCGCTTATTGAAACTCTAAAAGCGAAAGATGGCGTGATGACCAGAACCTTGTTTGAGCAATGGAAAGTAGATAATTCAGACTTGAGTGATGAGACGTTAGAAACAATCGAAGCTGAGCTCACCAAGCTAAATCAGAGTCTCTACGCTGAAGCTGGTTCACCAAGTCAGTCATGGGATCCAGCTCTAGCAATCAAAGCGGTTAAGAAACCAAAACGCATCTCGAACAAAACACACAAGAGCACATTAGAAAGGCTTTAATTAACCAGCGTTCTAAGTAAGCAGAAAGCTAGTTAAACAGAAAATCTAAGTAAACAAAAAAGAACGAAGCCGTGATGACCACATTGTGCTCATCACGGCTTCAATCGTTTTGAGATCAGAAAAAATAAACGCCAAACTAAATCAATGGCGTCGCGACCTTTCTTCGCTTTAGAGCAGAGACAATTCGATTTCGCCCTGAATCTTTGGCTTGATACAAGGCTTTGTCTGCCTTGCCATACAGTAGATCGAAATCGAATTGGCGTTGATCAGAGGTGATTGAAGCATAACCGACAGATGCGGTTAAATACTGGCTAGTGCTGCTTTCACAATGAAGGATCTTCGCCTCTTCAATGCATTTTCTGATCGACTCTGCACGCTGTTTAGTTTCAGAGTGATGAGTGCCGATCATCAACAACATAAACTCTTCACCACCAATACGGCAGAAGGTTTCTTTATCGCTATGAACATGAGCATTAAGTATCTTGCCAATGGTGCGCAGAGCAGCGTCACCTTCTGTATGCCCGTAAACCGTGTTGTACAAACCAAAGTGATCAAGGTCAACAAGAATGAGTCCAAACGTGACTTCGTGCTCTGTGGCAAATGCCCCTTGATCATCACAATTGAGATCATCTAAAACCTGCGACAACATACGCCGATTTCCAAGACGTGTCAGCGGGTCTAATTTAGAGATGATATCCAACTGCTCATTGGCTCGTTCAAGCTCTTGAGTGCGCTTACTGACCTCTTGCTCAAGCGTTTCATTGAGCTTTTTGAGCTCCTCTTGCGCCATGGTTCTCTGTAGCACCTCCGCTAAACTCGAAGCAAAGATACGTATCACCTCACGGAGCTGTGACGTTAGGGGGCTTCGAGTCAGTAAATTATCCGCGGCAATAAACGCAATCGGCTCACCCATATTGGTGGTGAGCATCGTCATTGCCGTCCAACCGACACCCACAATATTGAAATCGTGATAAATAGGCACCGATTCTTCAAAGGCAACTTGATTAGGACAAGCGCGAGCTGCAGCTACAATGTCACGCTCCACCAGCTCAGAGCGATAGTAGGATTCATCGACGATGTCGCCTTTTATGTCCGTGCCCCACGTGCCTTGCATGTAACTGCAATTTTTATCGGTGAGGAAAACGGCCAGTCGGTCGATGCCTAAATGCTGAATCGCAAAGCTCACCGCCGATTTACACACTTCACTGACGCTATCGCAACGAGACAACTCCACCATGCTTGAGTGCAACATCCGTATATTCTGTTCTTGCCGTTTACGAATGTAGATCTGAGAAAGCAGAGAACCAAAGGATTCAAGCATCTGCTTTTGATAATTAGTGATGGGTGAACGGTGAATGTAATTGTCCATTGCGATCCAACCGACGGGTTTATCCCCTTCACGTAAGATCAACATGCCATTCCAACCTTGCCCTACGACCTTGCCTTCGGTGTATAGCGGCGCTTTCTCAATAATAACTAGGTTGATGTGATTGTCAGACAACGCCTCAATGTATTCGGCTTCAAGTTGATGTAAATCGTACTGAGTATGATGCTCGCTGTTAGTTTTTCCCCGCTCATCGGTGCCGTAAGTGCCACTAAAGCAGCGCTTTTTCATATCGAGTAACATGAAGATCGCACGGTCAAAGCCTAGACGGTCGCGCACAGCCTCAACAGAAGCCTTATACAAAGCATCCAAAGAGTCAGGATTAGAAAGCTCTAACGCGACCTGATGGACTAGTTTCATGTTCTCAACAAATAGCTCTCGCAGCTTAATTTCATCAAGGTACTGCGCTTCACGTGTGTCTCTGTGTTTGATCTCAAGTGCCGCGTTCTTTTCCGCACGAATACACTGCCAGCGAGCTGCGGCTAGTTGAAGGACATCAAGATCTTGGTCGAACGTTTGGTTGATCTGCTGAGCATTGCAATTTTGAACAATTAAATAAGTTCTGCAGGCAGGCGCGTTGTCTAGCATCATGATGAACGACTCACCACCCAGCACCTCCATGTGTTCCCACTTACAAGTATTGATAGACATTGGAAGCACACCATCTGCGGTATCAAACTGGGAAACCCAAGGCCAAAAGGTTGAAGGATACTTGTCGAGGGAGGTTAGCTCACCGCAAGAAAACAAGGGTAACGAATCGCCTTCTGGTGATGGCTCGGCAAATACTCCGATCCCTTTTGGCGCGAGCACCTCAACAAGGTAACCAAAAAGAGATTCTGCCAACAGACGGTGGTCGCGAGTAGCAGATATTTGTTTTGCAAAGGCTTTAACAGGCACAGCTTCCGTCCATTGGCTAATGAGATTGAAGCAAAAATACCGAAGCCTTGATATGCAATCAATGTAACTAAAAATGAGATGTTAAGCGGGTCGCAATTTCACTTTTTACATTATCACAAGCATGAGAAGGACGACAAAAATGGGATTTCCTGCCCAAAATTTCATCGACATTAATACTTTTTTAGCGACATAAAAAAGCCCCACATTAGAGTGGGGCAAAACTTCCATCGCTTATAGTTATAGTGATAATTCTGTCGATCTATTCGATTATCTAACCTGCGTTTCAGTTAGCGTGCTGTCCTTTAAAAAAACTAAAACAGCACTGAGTTAATCGAATTAACCAAAGTCACCGTTTACGTAACCTTTAGTACGATCATCTTTTGGTTCGCTGAAGATAACACTCGTTTCGTTGTGCTCTACAAGCTCTCCCATTAGGAAGAAAGCCGTGCGGTCTGAGATACGACGCGCTTGCTGCATTGAGTGCGTTACGATAACGATAGTGAAGTCTTTCTTCAGATCTTCCATCAATTCTTCAATCTTGTGTGTCGCGATTGGATCAAGTGCCGATGTAGGCTCATCCATCAGGATTACATCCGGCTCCATTGCAATCGTACGAGCGATACATAGACGCTGTTGTTGACCACCAGACAAACCAAATGCGTGTGCTTTAAGACGGTCTTTCACTTCATCCCAAAGTGCCGCACTGCGTAGTGAACTTTCTACTACTTCATCAATGTGTTTCTTGTCTTTGATACCTTGAGCGCGTAAGCCGTAAGCTACATTCTCGTAGATGCTCATTGGGAATGGGTTTGGCTTTTGGAATACCATGCCTACGCGAATACGTAGGTCAGCCACATCAATATTGCCGTAGATGTTTGTGCCATCCATATCCAGTTTACCTTTGATAGTAACGCCTTCAATTAGGTCATTCATACGGTTCAAACAACGTAGCAGCGTCGATTTGCCACAACCCGATGGGCCAATCAGAGCCGTTACCTGACGCGTTGGAATTGGCAGGTTGATAGATTTAAGCGCTTGGTTGTCGCCGTAAAACAGATCTAGGTTCTCAATATCAAATTTGTTCATATTCGTAATCTCTAAATTCTTAAATTCGTGTCTAACTTAATGCTTTCTTTATCACGGTGGCTCTCTTTATTGTTAAGCCAGCTAATGAGCTTAGTAAGTTGCCGTGTTGAAGCGTCTCGCAATCAGTTTTGTAACCATGTTGATCAAGAGAACCAATACGATTAGGACTGTCGCCGTGCCGTAGGCTTGGTTCCACTCATCGATAGTAAATAGCTCTGTTGTCAGCTTATATAGGTGAACCGTCAGTGTACGGCCAGAATCGAATACCGACTCAGGAACACGTGCCACCATACCTGCTGTTAAAAATACAGGTGCTGATTCGCCAATTACACGACCAATACTAAGAATGACCGAAGTTAAGATACCTGGCATTGCGCTTGGTAAGATCAAACGCCAGATAGTGTAGATTTTTGAAGCGCCAAGGCCGTATGAACCTTCACGATAAGTTTGTGGTACTGACATCAATGCTTCTTCTGTAGTTCGAATGATTACAGGAAGAATAAGAATACTCAGCGTCAATGCACCCGACAAAATCGAGAAACCAAGGCCAAGAATCGAAACAAAGAAGGTCATACCGAACAGACCAAAGATAATCGATGGAATACCCGCTAAAGATTCGGTACAGAAACGAATCACTTTAACCAGTTTACTGCCAACTTTAGCGTATTCGGTTAGGTATATCGCCGTCATAATGCCGAGTGGCGCCGCCACTGCAATCGATGCGATTACCATGTAGATCGTGGCAATGATCATTGGGAAAATACCACGTTCTTCACCGGTTCGAGTGTAGTCGTCGGTGATGAAGTTCCAGTCTACGTATTGCAGGCCATTCGATAGGATGTACCAAATGATCCAGAATAAGAAACCAACGGTGACTGCTGCTGCCGCCCAGATAAAGCCTTTCAAGACATTATCTTTCATTTGACGTGCTTGTTTTAGTTTTACGCGATCCATATTACTTATCCTCGCCTACTTCGTTTTTTCACGATTAAGATAAAGCAGAGCACCATTCAACATCATGATGAATACCAGAAGCACAACGCCGGTTGCGTACAGTGCACTCGCGTGAATACCACTTGCGTAAGACATTTCAATAGCAATGTTTGCGGTTAAAGTACGAGCCGAATCCAAAATACCTTCTGGCATTGCTGGCGCATTACCCATCACCATGATGATTGCCATCGTTTCGCCAAGTGCACGACCGATACCCAGAATCACACCCGTCATAATGCCTGAACGTGCGGCAGGAACGAGTAACTTAAAAATCGTGTAGATTTTCGAAGCACCCAGTGCAAGTGAACCTTCTTTGTACGTACGAGGTACAGCGCGGATCGAAGTTTCAGAAACCGTAATAACGGTAGGAAGAATCATGATACCCAGAACAATGATACCCGCGAAGATAGTGTTACCCGCTGGTACTTGGAAGATGTTCTGAATCATAGGAACGATGATTACTAGACCGAAGAAGCCGTAAACTACCGACGGGATACCCGCTAGAAGCTCAACTGCTGGTCGAATAATATCGGCAAGACGCTTAGGAGCAATCTCAGCAATAAAAATAGCGGTTAATACACCGACGGGTACACCAACAACTACAGCGCCAAGTGTCGAGACAATCGATGCAACAATCATGGTTGCAACGCCGAATAGAGCTGGCGGTAACCAATCCACACCCAGAACGATGCCAGAAACACCAGCCTCTTGGAATGCAGGGATACTCTCTGCAACGATAAAGTAAGCGATAACGGCTAGTGATACGATGCCGATTACAGCACTCGATAAGAACAAGCCGTGGAAGATTCTTTCTCTCCAGTCGATGCGCTTCTTAGCACGTAGACTTGGCTTGTTGATTTGAGTCGCTTCAGTATTCATAAGCTTTTCACTATTTGCGATGGTCATATATAAAATCTCAAACTTTGTGGCTCAACAAGAGCTCGAAATAGACAAAGTTGAAAGAAAAGGCTCAGCCTAAGTTAGGCTGAGCAATAATTAAGTGTTGGTCAGTTAAGATTAGTTAACTGTGATGTAGCCTTTCTTGTCAGCGATAGCTTGAGCTTCATCTGCAACCATCCAATCTAGGAATTGTTGAGTTTCAGCTGTTGGAGCGCCGGCTTTGTAAAGAACTAGGAAAGGACGAGCAACTTTGTAAGAACCGTTCTTTACGTTCTCAACTGATGCTGCTGCGCCGTCGATAGTTAGAGCTTGAACTGTGTTATCTACAGTACCAAGAGAGATGAAGCCGATAGCGTATGGGTTGCTTGCTACAGAAACTTTAAGTGCACCGTTACCGTTTGCAACTTGTGCACGTTGAGAGATAGCCGATACTTTCTTGTCGCCAATCTTCTTCTTAAGTTTCATGATGTCTTCGAATGCACCACGTGTACCAGATGCAGTATCACGAGTGATTGCTACGATTGGCTTGTCAGCACCACCAACATCTTTCCAGTTAGTGATGTCGCCTTTGTAGATTGAAGTGATTTGCTCAGCTGTAAGAGCAGATACTTCGTTATTTGGGTTAACAACAACTGCGATACCGTCACGAGCGATAACGAGCTCTTTCAGGTCAGCTGTTTTCTCTTCTTCTTTTAGGTCACGAGAAGAGATACCAAGGTCAGCACTTCCATTTTTTGCTGCTTTGATGCCTGCAGAAGAACCTGGTGCTTGAATTTCGATGAACACTGGTTCGCCTTTATTCATGTAGGTTTCTGCAAAAACTTCAACCAGTGGAGAAGCACTGTTAGAGCCAACTACAGAGATAGTTTCTTTAGCTGAAGCTGTATTCACTGTTAGAGCGCCTAGTAGTGCGATTGCACCGATAACTGTCTTTTTCATCACAAATTTCCTTTAGTGGCGTTATTGCCGTAATGTTTTGCTTGAACGAGGCCTACTTTAGAATCCGAATGTGACAGTTGTGTTTCACTTAATTGAAGCCTATATGACAACTACAATTTATTTTCTTGTTTTCCCCCTACCAAATAGCCTTGAAGTAAAAAATTAGCCTCACTCATAGGCACTGAATATTCATTCCAACTTATTTAAGCCAAACCGCTCAATATCTCGCCCCCTGTCATTACCTAATACCGCACAAGGTTCTTCGCCAAATAACCCTATCTTAAAAATGGCTAAAGCCTTGTTTGTACGATAAATAATCAGAATTTATGAAATATCTATCGCATATATAAAAATAGCATCTATTACTGATTGAATTGTCATTCTCAATAGTTAGAATCACTGATTAATAACAATAATAACAATTGCTTCTGCTCATTTACTTATTCATAGAAGGACAATACATGCGCCAACTTCTCAGTGGCTTATCAATCAAAATACAAATTCTGATTCCAGTACTCTTTTCCGTCGTACTACTTTTGACGGGTGTCATTATCGGTGGTGACAAACTGGAAAATGCTTTTAAAGATGTATCAACAGCAACAGATCAGCTGATTCTACATAAAGAAGAACTTAGCGAGATCGTCGACAACAGCTACGGTATGCGCATCAAGGCGATCTATAGCTTATTTAATCCTGACGACGTCAAAACGCTTGTCGAAACGCTAAATCAAAAACGTGACCAAAATACTCGTCTACTGAACTCGCTTGATACCGTACCAGGCATGCAAGATGAAGTAGCCGCAATGAGCAAGGCGATGAATCACTACGTCGACTTTTCTCGCACCACCATGCTTCCTCTATTAAGAGCGAAACACGGCGATGCATCAATCTCCTCAGATTTTGATAACCGCTACCAGATTGCAATCGACCAATACCGTCACGCGGGTAATGAAATGGTGCAGGCTATCAACCTCCTTTCAAAGCAACTAAACCGTATTGCCACTCAAGAAGTGGACATCAATGGCCAGCAACACACCAGCACACTCAATACCGCAACCATCGCACTGTTAGTGATTCTTTCAATTGCATTAGTCATCAGCTGGACGCTGGCTGGCATCATTGTTAAGCCGCTTAGCAATATCCAAGAAACCATGCGCGAAGTGGCAAAAGGTAACCTGCTAGTAAAAGCCGAAGAACATGGTGACAACGAAATATCTCGCCTTGCCCAAGACGTAAACAAATCTGTTGAGCAATTGCGTGACACGGTAAGCTCACTGTCTCGAATCAGCATCGAAGTGGCTTCCGCGTCTACAGAACTAGCCGCAGTGATGACGCAATCAAGTGCTAACTCAGATCAAGAGAAGCAAGAAGTGGAGCAAGTTGCTTCCGCCGTGAACCAACTTGAGAGCACAGCAGCACACGTTAACGAGAATGCGGTACAAGCCGATTCAGCTTCCAAGCAAGCCGACGAAATGGCAACACACAGCATGAGCTTGTTTAACGAGAGCAACCAAGCTAATGAGCAAATGGCTATTCAGCTGAGCGAAGCGGCAAACGTTGTAGGCACGTTAAAAGAGCACTCCGAGCAGATTGGTAAGGTAATTGAAGTAATTCAAAGTATCTCTGAACAAACTAACCTTCTTGCACTTAATGCAGCAATCGAAGCCGCTCGAGCTGGGGAAAGTGGCCGTGGTTTCGCCGTTGTTGCCGATGAAGTTCGAATGCTGGCGGCACGTACCCAAGATTCAACCAAAGAGATCCAAGCGATCATAGAAGGTTTGCAGGTTCAATCGGGTAACGCCAATGAGAGTATGAGCAGTTCACTGTCTATGTTAGAGCACAACCAAACACTCTCAGGCGAGGTAAGCGCAGCCCTTTCTGGTATTGCGAACTCGGTAACCGACATGACTGAGATTAACACTCAGGTTGCCTCTGCCGCAGAAGAGCAAAGCCAAGTGACTGCAGACATCAACCGTAATATCTCCAACATCTACAGCCTAGTAAGCCAAAACGTAACCGGCATTACCCAAGCTGCAGCAGCGAGCCACGAGCTATCTAACCTAGCAGAGCAACAGAAGCAGCAGTTGGACTACTTTAAGGTATAGGGTTTAAGGTGTAGGCTTCAAGGTCTAAGACTTAAGTTAAGACCTATATACCAGAACCTAAAAGGCCGTGGAAAACCACGGCCTTTTTATTTACGCATTAAGAACTAAATCATTCTGCAACTAATAAGACGCTAAATTTATATTGTGCGGCGTTGTACTGGTAAACCTCGCCATTAATCGAATCAAACGTCATCACGCTCTGTCCATCACTTGCAGGAGTTGAACTCCATATATAAACGGCTAAGTTTCCAGCTTCAACGTTAAAAGTATCACCAAACACCTTGTGACTCATTGCTGGAGAATGGCAAGCCACTTCTTTTAGTGACACTAACTCTTTGATGTTTGGCATGCGCCACTCTTTTTCACCACCGAACTGATGCAACGCATGACTGCCACTTTGATCATTGATTGATTCAACCATAGAGAGAGCACTCTGCCAGTGATACGTTTCAGCAGGCCCACTACAAGCTAATGTCTTCGTATCCCAAGTTTTACCCAGTTGGCAACGCATCCAAGTTAACCCTGTCAGTTCATCGCTAAACGTCCCATTATCATTCGCAACATAACGCGTGCTCGGAGCCGATTTTTCCATATCTAAACTGCACTCTTGTGCCATTGCACCCGCAGAAAACAAAGCCATTAAAGTGATGGAGAGTAAATTTTTCATGTCTATTTACCTTGTAGTGAAACTAAGCGAACTGGGAATTGGTACGAGTCATAATTATCTGAAGAATCGACATCACCTGAATAGATCTCTATAGAACCAACAACCCCTCTATCTGAGCCCTGGGTTCCAATCTCGTTATAATAGAAGCCACCTTCAACAGCAGTGTTTGTATATTGACTATAAGTAATGGATTGTGTCCATACCGAGCCAGTGTAAGTCGTATAGTCAATACCAAGGGTTTGATGTGGGAAGTACTTGTAAGTTAAACCATAAACTTCACCATCCGAGTTGGTTTCGGTCTCACCGAAGTCGAGCACGTTGTAGAATTCATTGAACGTTGGCAAGCGCCAATCTGACTTGCCGCATAAGTTCATTGCATTGATATGTTCAACGTAATCTTGAGTGGTACATACCGCATCACCTTTCGTTTTACACGTCGCTAAATCAACATCTTGATCGTAAGGCGTTACTCGTCCAGGTAGCTCAAGCGCTAATATGCGATCTTTATATTGAATAGAGCTTTCATCATCCGTTTTCGATTCCCAAATCAAGCCACTGCGTTGATCCAAAACACAAGACCACTCCGCAGCATCATCAGCAAGCACCTGACCACTTGAATCTAACTTTGCGAACTGGAAACCATTGCCGGTATTGGCATTCAGCTCAGTTTTATCAAAGCCGTATCCTGCATCTTGACCTGGAAATGAACTCTGTGGTTCAACGACATTTTGTGTATCATCGATATCTGAGAAATAGCGTAAAACACCCGTATCATTCAATGCTGTCGCAGCTTTTAGCTCTCCTTCGAGGAAATTTGCAAAAGCAGTAACTTGGTCATTAGTGAGTACTCCACCTACATAATCGGCCGCACTCTTATCAAATTTCGCACTCAATTGAGCCAGCATGAACGCACGATTAGAGTGCTTAAACGCCTTAATTGTTGATACGATATTTTGTTCCAGACTCGCGAGTTCAGATGCAGATAAATCGTCTTGAATATCGCCAGATATAGTGATGCCACTTTTCGCCAACTGCGCTTTTAATTTGTTGTTAGCTTCGGTAATCGTCAATCCATCTGCGACATAACCCGCCAATAGTGAACTGATACCATTAATCTCATTTCCCGTATTTTTTTGAAGGCCGGGAGCGGCAATATAAGCGTAAGAAGATGCAGAAGCGCTCGTGCTATTGGCTTTAATCCCCGTATCCACCTGAGCTAATAATGGAACCGATAAAATCGACTTCTTAGTGCTGGTGATACTAAATTCGCCATTCGCGTTAGCCGTCGAGCTTGGTTCTCCACTATCACACATGTAGTTTTGATTTATGTCTGCACAGACCTTACTTTGTAGATCTACATTCTGTGCTGTCACTGTACCTGACACGGTATAGGTTGGTGCTGCAGATGCAGAGGTATCGGAACCGCCCGAACCACCGCAGCCAGCAAGAGCCAAAGAGATGGCCAAAATTGTCAATTGAGGTTTCATAGAGTTATCTTCTTGTTTTGTTTTTAAAGAGCCTTGCCATTAGAGACAAGTAACGCGTACTAAATGATCTGCTGAACGAGAGCAAGAACATGAATAGAATCAATATGGGTGAAGCTGAGCCACCGGAAGAGCCACTGGTAACGGTGGGTTCTTGAGGTGAAGTCGTTGTTTCTCCACATTCATATTTCGAAATCGTGCCAAGCCCCCACCGCTTTAAGTGCCCAGTTTCACCATTCACATAATCAGCGATTTCCAAACGCCATGACCCGTTAATAGGCTCACCCTTAAACGAATCGAGAATCGAGTCATGCTTAAGTGTGAAGTAACCATTAAAGCCAGAAAATCGCGTCGACTTATGGTTAAGTAAATCAACTCGAGTTCCCTTCGGTGAAATCAGGGTGACCACTAAATCACTCAATCGAGGATGCTCGATCTCTAGGTACACTCCGAAATTGTCGTCTGCAGTTTGAGCCGTTCCATTTAGAGTGAAATTGAATGTCTTAAAGCCAACGATCGGCTGATTGGTCGAGCTAAACCGGCTATCGGGAAGATAACTGTTTACTTCTTTGATATCGGATTCAAGTACAGGTAAGCCATATACAAGGGACAAATCATGCTGCCAATTTTGTAATTTCAGTTCGTCGCTGTATCGATAGTCAACACTCGTATTCATGGTGACTGAAGAACCACACATCTCGCCTGTCGGAAGTGTCGCCTCAATCGTTAGTTGATTAGCCGGAGGACTAACGAACGGCTTAACTAATTCAGAAATATTGATTTGGCCATCCACTTGAGCCTGTCTTAATGTCGGATACAATTCCATCGTCAACGGCTTCTTTGGATTAACATAACGATCAGGAACCTCTACTTTAAATGGCTCGATGATCAATCCATGCACATCAAATTTTTGCTTCAATATTTCGACATAAGCTCGATTTGGATACAGCTGTTGAGCCACAAACAGTGTGCTCTCGGCTAAATCGTGCATTTTCAAGCCACGACCTAGCCCGTACATAGACTCAAGTATGATGGAGTCAAACTCTTTAAAAGCGAGCTCACCATATTGTTCAACCGATGCTTTCAGAGCTTGGAACAAAGGCGTTGACCAAAGCTCATCGCCTAACTCACCAGCAACACTTTCATGAGGGCGATATTCCGCTTGTCTAAAGTAACGTGCTCTTTGATTCCGTAGGCTACGCGTGGTATTCCTTACCCCGAAGTAACCATCCCAGTTAAAGACAGTATCTATCTCGAACTCTTGTCCACGAGTCTGTGCATTTTCATATTGAGTACGAAAACTAAAGCTGCCCGCCCAGTAATCACCAAACCCTTCACCGATTGCACCTGTATGACCGTAAGCCCAATCTTTTACTATGTGATAATGAATCCCGTGTCCAAGCTCATGCAGAATCACGTCACCATCTAACGCATCTGGAGAGCCACCGCCGATACCAAACAAAACCGCTTTGGGACCATAATAATACGTCGAGTTATCTGCAGATAAGCCTCTGCCATCGAACTCAAGAGGGGCATCAAACAAATCAAAGCCCAAGCTGCTGATATAGCTTAAAGACTGATCTAGATGAGCAAATACCATCAATTGCGGGAATCGCACGTCTTGCCAATCCACATTTTGCAGCTCGTTCAGATCGGCAAACTTTGTAACTCCTTCATCTGTGAGAAAGTTTGAAGTGTCACGTTTCGTTGTCGCGCCGGAATCAGGGTCGATCGAATATAGAGCCGTTGCATCAACCTGTGAGACACGTTCATTGGTAAGGTAGATACCATCGCTGTGGTTCAACACCTCCACATCAGTTTGTACATAATGTGGAAGACTCGGGTATTGGCTGACATCGGTTAATAAAGTTTCTGGTGGTGCAGCTCTGTCCATAGTTCTCAAATCTGGACTGAAAACGTTCACATGCGTCGCAACGACTTGACCACTGCTTAAGCTCGGCGCTCGCTCTGCTTCTAATAAACGAGGAACTTCCAGCTCAGCAGCCGTTGTCGGATTTCCGTTGAGTAACACGGTATTTTCTAAGCTTCTGAAAACGCGTGAAACCTGCTCGTCAGAGTTAGTGGATAGAACCACAGATTTCTGTTGTTGGTACTCACCTTCAATCAATACATCGAAGTTGTAGTGGCGCCCCAACTTAGACTGTGTTTCATAGCGAAACCGCAACGTACCAACCTCAGGATAAGCTTCTTCTAGATAAGTCTTAGCTTCTTGCTGCGTTGTCACAACGGTGTTACCAATTGGGTAATCCCACTCGGCAGCACTGCTTGTTGCTGAAACCAAGAACAAAGCGAGGAATAGAGGACTCTTTTTCATATGTCCTCCTTAAAACGCATACTTGGCGTTAACGGTGAAGTAGCGGCCAGGTTCTGTGGAGTAGATTTTATTGCTGTTCGCAATACCCGCAACGTCTTGGTATCGGATGTATTCTTTGTCAAATAGATTCATCACATTGGCACTGACATCCAAGCCAAAGTTCCAAGAGTAACTTACCCCCAAGTCGACACTCGCCCAGCCAGAGGTGGTCGCACAGTCAGTAACGATACCTAAATCATCTTCACATTGAGGTACGTTATCCATCGCTTGCGCCCAATTAACCTGCGCATAAGCGGAGAAGGCGTTGTCGTCATAAGTCACCTCGGCATTGCCTTCCCAAGGTGTTAGCGTACGAACTTTCTCTCCATCCTCATCTTCTCCATCAACGTAGCCTACTTTAGTACTCACACTCCAAAAATCACTCAAACGATGCGCAATTGAAGCTTCAATGCCGTACGTCTCGACTCCATTTACGTTTTGATACTGCTTGTAGTAGTTACCTGTATTTGAGTCCGGCACAAATGTGATCTGTTTAACGTCGATAAAATTATCGAACTTCTGATAGAAA
Source organism: Vibrio splendidus (assembly GCF_024347615.1). Taxonomy (NCBI): domain Bacteria; kingdom Pseudomonadati; phylum Pseudomonadota; class Gammaproteobacteria; order Vibrionales; family Vibrionaceae; genus Vibrio; species Vibrio splendidus. Next base: position 1,228,668 of record NZ_AP025509.1, read on the forward strand.
ACGGCCGCATATAGCTGTGTTTGTCCGTTATCAAACTTACTGCCTAATTCAAACGAGTCACTGGTTTCGGCCTCTAGGTCCATATTCGGCACAATGACAAATGGGGTAATTGGGACAAAATCATGGTTCTGATAACCATAAATTTTGTCATAACCCGGTGCTCTAAAGCCGTGGTTGTACGAAAGGTATGTGTTGAGTGATTCTGTTAACTGATAACTCACCGATAAGCTCGGAGAGAACTCACTCGAGTTTTGTTCCTTCACTTCATAGCCATTGATTGTGCTCTGTGACTCAGGTTTCAATTGGTGTAAATCAAAACGGGCTCCTGCCGTCACAGTCCAATGGTCAATTTCAATTGCGTCACGAATAAAAGCAGCAAAATTGTACGAGCGAGCTGGAGCAAAAGGGACATCCGCGTTAAGTGACACTCCGTTCCAGTCTAAAACAGAAGATTGACTTGGGCGCTCATGGAGGTTGGTTTCCATATTCACACCATATGACAAGGTATGGCTCATATTTTTATGTTGAAACGCACTAATAAAATCGGCGTTTGCACCAAGAAGCTGATCGGTGAAACCACGAACATCAATCGTTCTGCGTAACTCGGAAACGTTGTTGTTGGTTCGAGACATCAAACGATTAGTGGTATCTTCATTAGTCATATCACGCCAATAGATCTTGGCATCTAATTCTTCAAACCAAGTATTGGCAGGTAGGTATTCAAACCCCGCATATGCAGAAAATGTCTCGGTATAAGACTGTTGGTCAAAATCTTCAGTGTCCCATTTTCCGTCTTTTTGGATCTTAGAGGATCCTTCTTTTCGACTTAGATTATCTTTGTAGTACTCAACATTGCCTTTGAGCATCAAGGCATCACTTGACCAATAATTTAGAGTGTAACCACCACCGACGCCATCTATGTCTCGGCTATAGAGGTCCTCATCAAAGTTACGTGTTTCTTCACCTTCCCAATAAGAAAGGTTGACTAAGCTTTCGAATTTTCCTGAACGGAAAGCAAGGTTTGTCGCACCTTTGTATTTATTACTGATACCGGTATAGGTTGCAGATACGTCGCTGTAGAAATCTTTATCTCCGAGGTAATCTCCCGGTTTTTTTGTCCTAACAACCACCACGCCACCAATAGCGCCTGAACCATATACGGATGAACTCGCCCCTTTCATAACCTCAATACTTTCCAAGTTAGACATATCAAACGAGTTACGCCCTACCTTGTCATTGATGTCGTTGGCGCCAAAGCCATCAGCAGACTTTATTCCGTCTTTCACAATCAAAATCCGGTTGCCTGTCATCCCACGGATCGTAATGTTTTGAGGTCGACCAGCTCCCCCAGAAACACTGACTCCAGGCTCGCTCTTTATTGCGTCATAAAGCTCCGTTGCGCCTTTTCTTTCTAGATCTTCACCAGTAATCACGGCAACTGAGCCCGCGACTTCAGATAATGGTTGCTCTATTTTATTGGCTGTTACAATCACTTCTTCAAAGTGATAAACCTCAGATTCAGCGTGCACGAGGTTGGCAGCAAGTACACTCAGTACTGCCGCTGATAGGGGGGAAAGCTTCATTTACTGCTCCGCTTTAATGTCTTTCAGGGTAAGTGATAAAAGAAATGCGTACTCAAACGCTTGTTGCGATTGGGACTGTCGCCTGTCTGTCGAGTGTCCTTGAGTAAAATTTGTCGATAATAGATAAGGGCCGATTCCAGTCGTAAGTTCACTGATTTTTGCGTAATACTTAGCCCCTTCCCAATAAGGTACGCGGCGGTCATTCAGGCCAACCTGAATCAATATTGGTGGGTAGTTTTGCTCGCTAAGATTCAGATAAGGGTCATATTGCTGCATTACCTTCAATTCATCGGCGATATTTGGGTTGCCCCACTCACCGTACTGCTGAGCCGTTAGAGGTAATGCAGAATCAGACATGCTGTTCACAACATCGACAAAGGGCACTTTAAGGACTGCACCATCAAACAAGTCAGGAGCCTGATTTAAAGCTGCAGCAACAAGAGTGCCACCAGCACTGCCACCCATCGCATAAATAGGGCGCTTACCGAGATTGTATGCAGTCAAATCACGAGCAGCGGCGATGAAATCCAAGATGGCATTTTCTTTTTTAATTCCCTTACCTGCTTGATACCAAGCGTCACCATAGAAGCCACCACCTCGAACATGTGCAATCGCATAAATTACACCCTCATCAAGTAGGCTAATGGTTTGGGACATAAAGTAGGGCTTCATCGTCATGCCATAAGCACCGTATCCATACAAAAACACTGGAGAGGTCTTAGTCAATTTGTCTTTGCGATAAGCCAGTGTGACTGGAATCGTTACCCCACCAGAATTAACCATAACTTGCTCGGTTTGATACGCTGATTGTTGGTATTGAGGGTAATAGTCTTGAGAGAAGCGTTCTCGTTGTAAAGTGTCAGTATTCAACCGGTCCCACTTCGCTGGCTGAGTCAAAGACATACTGCGAATATGTAATTTGTTACTCTGGTAGTCGCCCACTTGGCTTACCCAAGCAACTTGGCCTGCGTCAGCCAATAACTGGCTTGAGCGATAGCGATTGTCATTATCGAAGAAGTGCAAAGATTGAGACGCGCCAATCTGGCTAACAACTACAGCGCCAGACTCAAACAAATAGAAGTTACTGATTCTAGATTCGTCCGTTGGTTCAAAAACCGTTCGCCAAAGGTTGATATGTGTAGCCTGAGTAAGTGGTGCGGAGTAAAAAGCAAAATCATTGCGGTCGTGATTGCTGTTGGCAAACAAAATAGAACCCGCAACATCAACGTAGTATTCCACTCCTGCTTTGCGTGGTAAAAGTGGTTTAGAGATTTCACCGTTATCAAGGTTTAACAAACGTTGCTCGCTGGAGTTTTCACTATTTGCCTGAACCACAGCAAATTGCTTATCACTAGAAAGGTAATACGAAAGCAACCAAGCGGAATCCAGCTCTTCCGTTAATTGAATCGGCTTTGACTCATTTAAGAAGTATTTTGTTAGCGCATATGGTCTCGAAGTTTGTTGTTCAAGTTGAATCAAATACAGGGATTGACCGTCTTTCGACCACGCAAGCGAACTGTCTACATTTTGAGCTACTGATGTGACTTGCTGAGTTTTAAGATCAACAACACTCACTCGATACTGTTCAGTGCCCGTAATATCTTCTGCTATCGCGAGCTTGGTTTTAGTTGAGTCGAGTGCCCAATCACCTAACTGATAGTAATCATGCTCGGCAGAACGAGCATCAATGTTAAGCAACTCGGTCAAATCCTCACTCCCAACTAATCGGGACAACAAGGCTCTTTTGCCCTTGTTATTTAGGATCGCATACTCGTAACCACCGATTTCCTGCCATGGTTTATCGGCGCGTTCAGGGCGATTGTCTTGCCATTTCTGTTGTAGGGATTCACTCAGAGATCGAATACGTTCTTGATATAACTGAGTTTTATCATTCTGTTGATTAAGATAATTGAGTACTTTACTTGCACTACGAGAATCATCTCTGAGCCAAGAGAACTGATCAGATGCGCTAACTGCTCCCGTCAGTAAGAGCGCAAAAGCTAACAACACATACGCTTTCATAAATACAACAAATCCATACGCTAATTTAATAAATTTCGCGTATACTGCACCCAGACGATAATGAGATCAATTATCATTTACATAATTATGTGAGATTAATCACGAGAAGAGCATCAATTAATGATGGATTACCATTGTAATCATGGAAGGAATTTATATTTAGATAAGCCTGACAAATCAGTCGATAGTGTTTAGTTCAATCAGAAAATTGACCATTTACAGAATAAGCAAACGTTTACTAAGTTTGTGAAGCGACTATCTCCACTAAGGCAATTTTGAAAATTTGGCTAACGTCGTTAGCTCAGCAAACCTTACTGACCGTTCTCAGCAGCTCTGATTCTTTCAATCGCTTCTACCCTTCTCAGCTGTTGTGGCTGAAAATGAGCTTCTCTAAGCTGGGCAATCGTCTCTTTTTGTTCAATTTCTGAGAGTGCTGAGTCATTCAAAATGTCATTTCGTTCAACAAAGTAAATCTCTAGAGCTCCATCAAAGTCCGCCCTTTGTTGATCAAGCGCTTCGAGCCTCTGCGTCGCTTGTTCGCCAACCAGTTCGCTTCTCTTCAAGTATTTTCCTTGTTCATCTAGGCCTTGTGAGCTGGATAGTTGCTGTAATAACACCTGATTTTGATGGCTCGTTTGAACGTAATCTGGTTGTTCAGATAGATAAGATTCAAGCCTTTGCTGGTATTCTGATTCGTCTAGCCCTTCTTGTTTCAGAAGTAACTTTTCTAAAGCGATTTCCCTCATTCTGTTGTCATGGGTAAATAGAATACTTATCTCGCTCTCACTGAAAAATTCAGATTGGAGATCGAGTAACGCTTGATTCAGTGCGCGTAGATCCTCAGCGGATATTGATGTGGTGTCGAATTGCACGTCTAATGATGTCAGTGCCGACTTGTACTCAAGATACTTGGCAAACAGTGCTTCATCGACAATCGTAGCTTGTGATTGCTCATGGTGTTTTGCCACATTGTCGCGAATATCTTCGAGGGTTAATTCTGTATTGCCGGAGACGAAATATTCCATCATGTCTTTGGCTGATGCGTTATCGATTTCGGTATCTTGTTGAGAGGCCACCTTCAATGAAGAAGCACTTTGTTCGTTGTCACTATATGAATTTGGATCTTCCTTTTGTAGATACAAAAAGACCGCCGCTGTGCTCATCAGGGCTATCGTGGTTATCGACAAAATGGCGGTCTTTTTCATCATACTTTCCTTGTTCTCTTTATGAATGGGCAGTGCAACCTAAAGGCCAGCCAACTTCAATCGATTGGCGTGTTGACGATATAACGTCACGGGATCGGTCTCAAAGAGGTGGTGAATACCCAATAACCCATTAATCTCGTCTAGGTGGTTCATTTTATAATCATCACCAATCACTTTGCCCAAATGCGCGCTGCATGCTCCCACTAAACCATCATTAGGTTCATTGAATGCTAAGCCAAGGATTGTCATCGCTCCGTCGGTAGGATCGAGAAGATTGGTGAAAGTGGAGGATCCTGTCCATGAATAATAATAAACACCGTTATTGGCTTGCCATTCACCATCGCCACACTCAGACGTCGGAACGCCTTCAGGGTAAAACTGATTGAATGCAAGCGAACCTTCAGTGGTCAATGCTTCAAGGGAAGCAAGGCCATCTTGATCAAGATCCGTTCCGCCAGATAACAGGTTGATAAGCGTCGTCAATCCACCAGCCAATTTAACAGCGATACCTTCCGCGGCTGAGCCTTCTGATACGGTTCCACGCACGAGGTCGGCGACTTTCGAGCCTTTATGAACACCACCAATGCTCGTCACCGAAGCAACCAAATCAGGACGTACTGATGCCACATAGCGCGCTGTTGGTCCGCCGTGGCTGTGACCAACTAGGTTCACCTTACTTGCCCCTGTCGCGGCTAACAGTGTTTCAACTTGAGCCAACAATTGCTCGCCACGTACTTCAGAGCTATTGGTCGCTGATACTTGCGCTACATAGACGCTCGCACCATCTTTGGTTAGGGATTCAGGTACGCCATAGAAGTAATCGACACCCGCTAATGTATCGAAACCAAACAGACCATGTACCAACATAATGGGGTATTTCGTTTGTGTGTATCCACTGACCTCTAATGCCGATGCGCTTGTTCCGGCATAAGCGCCAAAACTGGATAGATAGGCTATCGTCCAAATTAATATCTTTTTCAATGCTCTTTCCTTAAACAGATTAGACCTCTGATGAGTAAAAGAACCGTAGTTGATGATTTTATAAAACAGAAAATAGAAACTTGATATTTGTGATGTTGAACTTGAATTAAACAGTTGTGATGAACATTAGAAAAATAGAATCGGACCAGACATCGAACCACAATAAGCTATTGATTAAATTAATATTTAACAAAAAATCATGAAGCTATAACTTCAATTATCTTGACCAAATAAAAACCAACATTCACAAAAAAATTTATCTCGTTTAGATCTGCGACGACAAACTGGCAAGTCATAGTCCACTAAAATCGAATATTAATGATAAATCCCTCGCTTCGACTTGATTGTTTTTCAACCAGAAAGTCGTTGGAAATTTGATACTTATACCAATTATGAAACGCCAACAACCTGAATGTATTGACGAGAATTATTGATTCTAGATATAGGTCGTACCAGTTATTTACTTATCCACTTATCCACTTATCAACAAGCAAGAGGCAAGAGGCAAGAGGCAAGAGGCAACAAGAAATAGACAACAAGCAACAACGTTTTGTTTGGCTCACTAAATATCAAAGAGAATACAGTGATGAAAAATACGGCTTTAATACTCGCGTTAACCATACCATTTGGGGCTTATGCTGCAGATGACTCAATACCGACACCAGAATCGATGACATCCGCACAAGTGCTCAGTACACAAGGTTCTGAGACCTATTCTTATGTTCGATGTTGGTATCGAACCGATGCATCGCACGACTCTGCAGCCACCGATTGGAAATGGGCGAAAAAAGAAAACGGCGACGATTACACGATCAACGGATATTGGTGGTCTTCCGTTTCTTTCAAAAACATGTTCTACAGTGATGCCCCACAATCTGAAATCAAACAGCGTTGCGAACAGACTCTCGGCATCCAACATGACGCCGCTGACATTACCTACGTTGCCGCAGACAATCGCTTCTCTTACAATCACTCCATCTGGACCAACGATAACGCTGTGCAAGCCAATACCATTAATCGCATTGTCACTTTTGGTGATAGCCTCTCTGACACTGGGAACCTATTTAATGGCTCTCAATGGGTTTTCCCAAATGCAAACTCATGGTTTCTGGGGCACTTTTCAAACGGTTTGGTTTGGACCGAATATTTAGCAAAAGCCAAAGACGTTCCTCTTTATAACTGGGCCGTGGGTGGCGCAGCAGGTACCAATCAATACGTGGCACTGACTGGCGTCTATGATCAAGTCACCTCTTACCTAACTTACATGAAAGTCGCTAAAAACTACCGCCCAGAAAACTCACTATTTACTCTAGAATTTGGCCTCAATGACTTTATGAATTACGACCGAGAAGTCGCTGATGTGAAAGCTGATTTCAGTAGCGCTTTAATCCGATTAACGGAATCTGGTGCGAGTAATATTCTACTGTTTACATTGCCCGATGCGACCAAAGCGCCGCAATTCAAATACTCGACTGAGCAAGAGATCATTAAAGTTCGTGGCAAGATCTTAGAGTTCAACCAATTCATCAAAGCGCAGGCCGAGTATTACCAAAGCCAGGGGAAAAACGTGGTGTTGTTCGATGCAAGTGCATTGTTCGCCAGCATTACCGATGACCCAGAACAACATGGCTTTCGAAACGCGAGTGACGCCTGTCTTGATATCAATAGAAGCTCAGCAGCAGACTACTTACGAAGCCATAGCTTGACTAATGATTGCGCAACCTATGGTTCAGACAGCTATGTATTCTGGGGCGTGACACATCCAACGACGGCTACTCATAAATACATTGCCGATCATATTTTGGCGTACTCGTTCTCTACCTTTGATTTCTAACGAGGAAACCTCGTCGAGTATCATCAAATACCGTCTGTAAGTACCAGAAGCTAAGGGCTTACACGAAGTACAGGTACAAAAAAACCGCCATCATCGGCGGTTTTTTATTTGCATCAACCTTTCAAAGCTAAGCTTTTAGGTCACGCAAGTTGATTACTCGTCGTCCACTTTTGGTGCGACTTTCTTCTTAGGGATAAACACGGTATCACCCACAGCCACATTTTGGTGGAAGCTCTTATCACGCTTAACCGGTTTCTTCGGCGTTTTCTTAACTTGGGTGCTGGTCTTCTTCTTCGCAGGTCCGCCTTTAGCAAAAGCAGGTTTACGAGGCTTAATACCTTTGAATTTACCTTTTAGACCTTCAAGCACAGAGAAAGTAAGATCTTGTTGAAGGTAAAGCTCAACACGCTTAAAGCTGTCCCAGTCTTTTGGACCAACCAAAGAGATTGCATCACCTTTGTTACCCGCACGACCAGTACGACCAACGCGGTGCACGTACTCTTCTGTATGCTTAGGCATATCAAAGTTGATAACGTGGCTTACGTTTGGAATATCGATACCACGCGAAGCAACATCGGTTGTTACCAAGATCTTGTAAACCGCACGCTCAAATTGACTCATGATCGCGTTACGTTGCGTTTGGTTTAGGTTGCCACTCAATGCAACGGCTTTAAGCTTCTTCTCGTTTAACTTATCCGTTAAACGATCAGTATCGGCACGAGTTGCAGTGAAGATCATCACCTGACGGTATTCAGCTTCTTCAATCACACGATCCAAAATCGCTTCTTTATGATCGAGGTGGTCACACAGGTAGAACTTCTGAGTGATATCAAGGTGCTGCTCGTTAGAAACACCAACAGAGATACGCTTGGGTGCGTCTAGCATTTCATTTGCAATGCCATTCACTTCCGCGTGATCAAGCGTCGCAGAGAACATCAACGTTTGACGACGACGGTGCTTAGCTGCATTCGCAATGCGACGCAATTCAGGTGCGAAACCTAAATCCAGCATACGGTCAGCTTCATCAAGAATTAGCGTTTCAACACCATCTAAAAACAGTGAGCGGTGCTCAAGGTGATCGGCCAGACGACCTGGAGTCGCAACAATAAAACGAGGGTACTTACGCAGGGCTTTAACTTGGTCGTTAAAGTTTTCGCCACCCAAGATAAGTGTGGCTTCGTAAGACAGACCGCCAAGCATGCTACGCAGCTCGCCGTAAACTTGTTTTGCTAGCTCACGAGTAGGAGCCAAAATTACACCACGAGGATCTTTAGCAGAAAACGCTTTTGTTTTTAATGCTTTATGTATCATCGGCAACACAAACGCCAATGTTTTACCTGATCCCGTTTTTGATGAAGCCAATAGATCCTTACCAGCAATAGCAACAGGGATCGCTTTTGATTGGATCTCTGTCGCTTTCTTGAAGTCGTAATGTTTTAAGTTCTTCAGTAAGCGGTTATCTAAGCCTAAATCTTTAAAGTGCAAAGGACTCTCCAGTCATGATGGTATTGAATAAAATTAATTTAACGTGACATGATACCGCGAAAGTACTTTATAAGGATAGAGATCACAGTAAATTTATCCTTTTATCTGATGTTAACTAGAACATTGTATGCGTTGCTAACAAAGGGACCACTCTCCAAAGTAGTATCAAAACGACCTCGAACCCCCTCATCTCAGAAATGAGACAGAACGTGATGCTTAGCTAATTACCTCAAAAATTTAGCAATTTCTTTAGTTATTGTTTTTGCAGTTAAAAAATTAGTCGCTACAATCATTAATGAAGCGACTATATGATAAAGAATGTATAGCGCATCTTTTGATGATAAATAAGCAAGGAGTTCTTATGAATAAGACGTTAATCGCAGCTGCAGCCTCAGTATTTATTTTAGCTGGTTGTTCTTCAGAGCCTGAAGAAGCAGCGGTATCAGAAATGGACCAACTAACTAACCAAGTTGCTGAGCTAAGCAGCGAAGTAGAAGCACTTAAGAGTGACAAAGCGGCTGCTGAAATGAAAGCTCAAGAAGCATCAGCTGCGGCTATGGCAGCAAAAGAAGAAGCGGATCGTGCTAACGACCGTATCGACAACATTGCTGAGTCTTACACTAAGTAATTGAGATAGAAGCTCAATGAAGCTGTAGATTTCAAAAGACGTATATACATGCAGTAAATTGACAACACCACCTCTTTCGAGGTGGTGTTTTTTTATTTAGGGAAAAGAGAAAGAAGGCTATGGGGCTTTACTCACAACCGATAAAATTAGAACTCAATCACAGGCGGTGCAATTTCAACAGGCACACCATTTTGAGCAAAGATGACGGCTTTGGCTTTTGAATTAGGAAGATCAGCGTCTTCAAGCCACCATTTTAGTTCAACAGGGATTTGCAGTAATTTCTTAGAGCCATCACTTCGCGTCAAAGGTTCGTGAGCCTCAACAAATACACTTCTATCCGGCTCTAAAGACACCTTAATAGGCTCATCGATTATTGTGACTTGTTCACCACGACTCACCTGTTCAAAAAGCCACTCAATATCTTTAGGTTCCATACGGATACACCCAGAACTGACTCTCAAACCTATCCCGAAATCCTTATTAGTACCATGTATCAGATAATCACCAGCACCATAAGCAAGTCGCAGTGCATATTCACCTAAAGGATTTTCAGGCCCAGCGGGAACCACTCTTGGTAGCTCAATCCCTTTTTCTAAGTACTCTTTGCGAATTGAGTTTGGAGGAGTCCAAGTCGGGTTTGGACGTTTTTGGCTTATCTTAGTGATCATTTCGGGAGTATCACGCCCTACTCGTCCAATACCGACAGGGAAGACATGCACCTGATTTTTCTCAGGCTCAAAGTAGTACAACCTCAACTCTGCAAGGTTAATCACAATGCCTTTTCTCGGAGTATCCGGCAGAATCAAACGGCTAGGAATGCTTAACACATAGCCTTCAGCAGGAAGAAAAGGATCGACCCCTTTGTTTGCCGCCATTAAAGAGAGAAAGCCAATATCGTATTGCTTTGCAATGATCGCCAAGGTTTCACCCGCCGCAACTTCGTGTTGCTGTATTCTGCCCACGATACGGCTTTCTGTTGGTGGCAACTCAAAAGTTGCAGCAGACACCCACGACGAAGTCATCGCGCCAGCAAGCAAAATGATTACCCGAGCAAGTAAAGCAGTTCTCACAGCAAACAAAGTCGTTCTAGCTGTAATCAATGCGGACTTAACAGTAATCAATGTGGACTTAACAGCAATCAATGTGGATTTAACAGCGACCAACACTAGCTTATGTAACCTTGTTTTCGTCTGTAACTGTGTTTTCATCGAGTGCGAAGGCGTCGAGTTAGCGCAATACGACATACAATTCCTTGGTTTGTCTCTTTATCAAAGTTTAGATTATCGCTGATCAAACGTCTCTACAACGTATTGTTGTCTCCAAGGCAATATGCAACAGATTTAAATTTCGAGCTTTATCTTTAAATATCGAGCAATTTACCCATACAAAATCGATTGCCTTTACGCTTTCAACATATTTGGTTATCAATATTAATAAAACTATAATGGCAAAGCGGTTTTGTGACTAAAGTCTCATGGAGCCTCGTTTTAACTCGCTAATATTGCCTCAACAAAACGAATTCAATTCAACAGAATCGGTAATTGATTAAATCCTGTTCCTATCATTACCGTTTAAACTTTGGAGAACGACCATGGCTACACCTCATATTAATGCTCAAGCTGGTGATTTCGCAGAAACAGTACTTATGCCGGGCGACCCGCTTCGCGCAAAATACATTGCAGAAACATTCCTTGATGACGTGAAGCAAGTTTGTGACGTTCGCAACATGTTTGGTTACACAGGCACTTACAAAGGTAAGAAAGTTTCTGTAATGGGCCACGGTATGGGTATCCCATCATGCTGCATCTACGTACACGAGCTTATCGCTGAATACGGCGTGAAAAACGTTATTCGCGTAGGTAGCTGTGGTGCGGTACGTGACGACGTTAAACTGATGGACGTTGTTATCGGTATGGGTGCTTCTACAGACTCAAAAGTAAACCGTATTCGTTTCAACAATCACGACTTCGCTGCAATCGCTGATTTCGGTCTTCTAGAAGAAGCAGTAAACCAAGCACGTGCACAAGAAGTTCCAGTTAAAGTTGGTAACGTATTCTCTGCAGACCTTTTCTACACTCCAGAAGCTGACCTTTTCGAAAAAATGGAAAAGCTAGGCATCCTTGGTGTTGATATGGAAGCGGCAGGTATCTACGGTGTTGCTGCGGATCTTGGTGCTAAAGCACTAACCATCCTAACAGTGTCTGACCACATCATCCGTGGTGAGAAATTAAGCTCTGAAGATCGTCAAAAATCTTTCAACGACATGATGAAAGTTGCTCTAGAGACTGCAATCAACATCTAACGACTTGAATAAGATACATTGAAAAGCGTTACCCCGCAGCCAAGCTTACTTGGCTGCTCAAATAATCCCGAGGGGGAGATCGTGTCTAACGACAAGCTGCCAAAAGATGCGGATGGTTTGCAACTCAACTTTTGTAAAACATTGGCGTGTGACAACTTTGGCTTGAGCGATGCAAAACGGTATGTTTTGCAACACGCAAACCCTAAGCGTCCGGCGATGGTTTGTCGTGAATGTGGAGCTTTCCCCCCCTTACTTAACAATCGTGAAGTGTTAAGCGAACTTCATCGCCTAAGACAACTTCACAGCGATGGGCTCCCTGCTTGTCGTAATGATGATTGCGATAACTTCGGCTTATCGGTTCATACCCACAAACATCTTTACCATGCCTTCGGCTACAGTGGCGACAGGCAGCGTTATCGATGTAAAGACTGCCAGTCAACCTTCGTTGACAAGTGGTCTGGATCCAATAAAAAACTTCAGTTTCAAGAAAACCTCATGGGCTTATTGTTCATGGGTTATTCCGTACGTGAAATCTGTAGAAAATTAGAGATCAATCCAAAGACTTTCTATGATCATGTTGACCATATCGCGAGCCGTTGTCGTCGTAAATTAGCGATGATCGATGCACGATGGGTTAACCATGCGAAAGATTACGAGTTCGCATCTCACTACCAGCGTCTACAGCCACAAAGTAACAACGGTGTGGTTTGGATAGCGACTGGCGAAGCGCATTCTGGCTACATCCTTTGCCAACACGTTAACTACTCTCAAAATGAAGAGCCTTCAGGGAATGTTGATCACAATCCTTACGATGACGTTGCGCGTTTTGTATCCAAAGATCACTCATCAGAAGCGAACCTCGAACAACCTCAGCCATCTGACAAGTTGAAAGAGCGTATTGAACAGCAGTACCAAGTGATTCTAGCGAGAGGTAACGTTGAGGATCCTATGGGTAACCTCACAACATTTAGCTACCCTTCAAAAGGCGCGCTGATTCGACCGCCTTATACCTCTTATGCTCACTTCTTACATGTGCTTGATATGTGTAATGAAGACAAGCATGTCGCTATCTATATGCCACAAGATCCATTACTAAGATCTGCCGCTTTAAGTGTATGTTTGCCGCGCATTCAGAGTCAAAATATTGACCTTATGTATGTAGAGGAAGATCCCGGCTGGCAAGACGATCAAAGTTTCGAAAAGATCGACATCGTTCACATGAGTTGGTGGCGCGATCGTTGGGCTATCGCAAATCAAGGTGATAACCAGAAAGGTATTTGCTACCTAACGGGTAACAATCCAGAACCAAAACAGTGGTTTAACACTGCCTCAATTCAGCAAACCAAGTTCTATCAACAACGCTTCCAGCTGTTATTTGATAGCTTCATCAATGAGCCCAGACGTAAGCTTCGTCCTGGGGGCATTCTTCCATTGCTCGACATATTTAGAGCTTGGCACAATCTGTGCTACCAAGATAAGCAAGGGCTCACGGCAGCGCAGCGCTTAGGTGTAGCAGAGCAGCCATTGACCCTAAAGCAACTACTTTCATAGAAACAGACCTCTAGATAATTATTCGGGAACTCATTGATTTTAAAGCAACAACATGAGGTAACACCCATAATTGGAAAAGATACATGTTCCTTTAAGGCCCTAAGAAAGATAATTGGTGCTTATCTCAAATCACACTCTTATAATGATTGTGTTATCAATATGTTCGATAATTATGGATCTAACTCTTGGACAAAAATCAGTACCTTCTTGAAACAGAACTAGAACAACTCAAAACTCGTGTCGACTCTGAGCCATCGGTGATCCTAGAGATTGCCCAACAGTGCCTAGTCCGATCGGAGCAAGTTCTGTTTGAAGAGGGTGCTATCCAGTCGTTAATGTTAATGGCAAGGTGTAGCTGGAACCTGATGGATTACCAAAAAGGTTTGAAGTACATCAAGGAAACCTACAAGCGCCAGAACCGATTAGATACCGACCTTTTCCTCCCTGAAATCCTCCATTTACACGCGCTCCAGTACTGGGGACAAGCCAAGTACTATTCCGCCCAACAGTTCTGGATCAATGCCTTAGAGCAGTCTGCACTGGTTGATGAAGTCGAGATTCAAATTGAATGTCTCATTGGGCTTGGCAACATTTGGCGAATGACTCATGAATATAAGCTTGCACGTTCTACCCATCAACTTGCCGTTAAAGTGGCTAACAACAGCCGCATTGGTTGGCTAGAGGGCAAAGCAAGAATACTGCTCGCTTGGGATTACTACCTGCTTAACAACTATGTCGAAATGCTGTCGGTACTCGACGGTGCAGAAGAAGCGTTAAAAGAGCATAAAGATAACACTTGGCATGCCGAAGTATGGGACTTTCGAGGCCTTGCTCTGCTTGGGCTTGAACGTCTAGATGATGCAGAGCGCGCGACAGCCAAAGCGCACAATCTAGCCGTAGAACACAACCTCGTTTGGATGAAAGCGCACTCTTACATCAGTCGAGCTCGATTGGAGCTCCTGAGAAAAAGACCAGAACATGCGGCAGAATTGCTGAAACTCGCTGAACACTCTGCAAATGAATTCGATAATGGTGAGTTGCTTAGCCAGATTTGTTACCAACAATCCTTGGTTGCAGAAGAAAACCAAGATTTCAAAGCTGCGTTGGTCGCCTTTAAAAAGTACCGTCAATATTCCATCGGTATGCTTAAAGAGCAAACTAATCGTGTCGGTTTAGACAAAGCGCGCAGTTCCAAGCGTCAGCTTGAACAGAGAGCACGAAAACTGATTAACCGTATTCGTGGCCAGCATGAGTACGATCCTGAAAAGCACCTCTCTTATGTCGTCTCTGAAACCTTTTGGTGGGAGAAGCTGGTCCTATTTAAGACAGAACTTAAACGTTCGAACCACAGCATCATTATGTTCCATCATGTCGATACCGATTACTTAGATGTCTGTACCGAGATTGCTCATACCTTGTGTAATCAAAACGACTTCATCGCTAGGCTGAGTTCAGAGCGTGTTGCTATGATGCTTTCAGAGAAAGGCGAAGCCGCAGAACAAACCTTCCAAACTCTCAGCACCATGCTAGAAATATATCCATGGCATAGAAAAGGATTAAAAGGTTCGAGACCTACCGTCAGCCTCAATGATATTTTGACGTTCCCGTTCACTCTTGAACAATTAGAAGAAGACGATGCTGAGGTAATAGAATAATGGAAACCCTACTACGCAAGATCACAGATGCTGGTTTAGACCCTTCATCGGTATCGGGTGAAGAAGCGATCATATTCTGGAACCACATTCGCCAGCACGTTTCGACCACGCAAACTGAGCAAGCGCACTGCTATATCATCAGCTCTGAGTACCGTGCCGAGTTACAACAAAATCAAACCAGTATCGAAGAACTCAGGTTTGCACTCGACCTACTCCACCTTCCTGTAGATATCGAAGACATTCTCACAGTAAAGACCAGCCTAAGCGACCGCTTAGTTGAAATTGGTGATTACACATCGGCACTGAATGAATTCGTCAGCTCATCGACAATTGCGGTTGAACACGGCCATATCGATGAATATGTATTGGCTATCTTAGGCATGGGCAACCTGTGTGATGCCTATGGTGATCACAACAGAGCTCTTCGCTATTACCAAAAAATCAGCAGTATAGACCACGCGATAAGCAGTCGCTCACTTCGCCTCAAATTCAAGCTGCATATGGTAGCAAGCCTACTTCTGCTCAACCGCATTACCGCGGCCAGCGATTTACTGAATGAGTGCGAAGAATTAAGTATTCTAGTGAGTGACAAGTTGCTCACAGCTCAAATATTGCTCTACCAAGCGAAAGTGCTTCGTGCTAAGAAAAAATACCATGAAGCCTTACGTTGCCTTTCAAAAGTTCAATACCCAGCCAACAGCACTCAAGCAAGCTGGCTCGCAACCATGACTCGTCTCGAGTTAGCACATTGCCTAAGTGCAACCGGAAAGCAAGACTATGCGAGCATGATTTTGTCGAACACAGACAAACGTGTAAAAGCCTACTCATCGCCAGTGCTTGCAAAGCGTTTCTATGACTCTTTGAGTGACGTATGTATGAATCAGGGCCGTTTTCAAGAAGCTCTGAGCTATGAGAAAAAAGGTTACCGAATTGAAACGGATCTGATGAAGCAGATCCCGATCAGCGAACTCGGTGCAAGCCAACTACGCCGCCTATCGCGTTTTGAGTTACAACTAAAACTCATTCTCTCTGAACAAGAAAATAGAGAACTCAAAGAGACGACTGAACAGCACAAGAATACAGTTGCTCAACTACAACAAGATGTTTTCACCGACCCACTGACCGGGTTACACAACCGTCGATGGTTAGATGTAAAACTAAAAGACCTGTTGCTTCACGAAGCACCTTTCGCCTTGATGGTTGTTGATATCGACCACTTTAAGTCTATCAATGATGAACTAAGCCACTTAGTGGGTGATAAAGCGATTGTCAGCGTTTCTCAAGAGCTGCGCTCATACTTTAAGTTTAGAGGCGCGTCATGTGTCAGATTTGGTGGAGAAGAGTTCCTCGTCATCCTTGAAAACACTGACCTTGCGAAAGCAGAAATGCACTCTGAAAATTATCGAGAGCGTATCTTCCAATTCGGATGGCATGAAATACTCGGAGAGCGCGGTTTAACCGTGAGTATCGGTATCACTTTACATCGCGACGGAGAAAATACTCAGCGTACCTTCTACCGTGCCGATAAAGCGCTATACCGAGCTAAAGCCAATGGCCGTAATCAAGTGTGTACAGAGTAGTGGCATGTAACTCTGTAACTTTGTAGCTCTGTAGCTCTGTAGCTCTGTAGCTCTGTAGCTAAAGCCTGAACTTTATTGATAAAAGAACAGAGATATTCCAGCAAGGGCAGCAAGCGTCCCGATGACGCTTTGCTTTGACACCTTCTCCCCTTTAATCGCATAAATCACCAAAATAAAGACCGGACTGGTCGCTATCAATGTTTGTGCAATCGCAGGGTTCGCATTCTTCAATGCCACTTGCTGAAGCCACAAAGCCAAAAAGGTTCCGACAAAGATTGCCCCTAATAACCAAAGTTTATCGAGCTTGGTCATTTCCCATAAATCTCTTTTTATCGATGAATACGGCTTCTTTTCAACAAAAGGGATAATCAGCATTACTGCAAACACACCTATCGTGAGACGAATCAGTGCACCTAATAATGGTGGGATATCACCCGCCACTAACGCGTAATGAGAAATCACCACACCGGATGCCTGACAAACACTCGCCACAAGCCCATAACCAATGCCACCCCACTGCGCTTTATCATTCGATTCACCGCTCGCCGATTTTGATGGCTGGAAGACAACGAAGGTCACCGCTAGTGTTGTAATCACGACACCGAGCCAACTTTGTACTGTCAATACAGCACCAAGAAACATGAGTGCCAGCACGCCAGAAAGAGGCGGTGCTAAAGATTCCAGTAACAGCGTCTTATTGGCACCGATTCTTTTCAATGCCGCAAAATAGGCGCTATCTCCAATCGCAATGCCAATCACACCTGAAATTGCCAATATCAGAAAATGGTTGGTACTCAATTCAAATTCAGGCATCGGTATTAACGGCATGACTAACAGCATCATGCCAGAAGCGACTACACCCTTAACAATGTTCAATTGCATCGCAGAGAAGCGATGTCCAAATTGCCCATAAATCCATGTCGCACACGCCCACACAATCGCAGCACCAATAGCCGCCAATTCACCTATATACATCCGTGTTTATCCTTTGTGGTTGTGCACGTCATTTAGAATCGTAGCTGTCATCATTTCAGCTAAAATACCAACCAGAAAGCCGAAATAGCCTCTTCAAACGCGATGAGATTTTATAAGATTCGTCAATGGTTTTGCTCACATTAGAAGCGAACACTCATTATTTCTAACTCAGTAAATCATTTTTATAACAATTACTTGGATGATAGCGTACTATATTTATAACTAACATCTAACATTACAAGGATCTGTTATGTTTTTAGACTACTTTGCACTCGGCTTACTCATTTTCGTTGCTCTAGTCATCTTTTACGGCATCATCGTTATTCACGATATCCCTTATGAAATAGCCAAAGAACGTAATCATCCTCACCAAGACGCAATTCACGTCTCAGGCTGGGTTAGCCTATTCACTTTGCACACAATTTGGCCCTTTCTATGGATTTGGGCAACATTATGGCGCAAAGACCGAGGCTGGGGCTTCGAAAAACTCGAAGAAGAGCAGCACGATATTCATCACCGAGTGGATGTTTTAATCGATCAAGTTAGCACCCTTCAAGAAGAGATCGCACAGCTCAAACAAGCAAATACTAAACAAAGCAGCACAGAAAAAGAGTCAAACAACGTTCAAGATCAGGAGGTTAAGTAATGGATTTACTACTGATAATGACCTACGCGGCACTTTGTATCACTATTTTCAAAGTATTTAATATCCCACTAAACAAATGGACAGTGCCTACCGCAGTGCTCGGTGGTGTGGTCATCGTAGGAACATTGATCCTATTAATGAACTACAACCATCCTTTCACACAACTTGGCAACCAAGTTTACTCAACGACTCCAATTGTTTCAGGCGTTAGAGGTAAAGTCATTGAGGTTCCTGTTGAGGCGAATTCTCCTTTAAAGAAAGGAGACATCCTCTTTAAAATTGACCCTATCCCTTTTGAAGCAGAAGTCGCTAAGCTCGAAGCGAAAGTAAAAGAAGCAAGCCAAGGAGCACTTGGGCTTGAATCTCAAGTTGCTGAAGCTGAAGCTGCTAAAATCAAAGCGATTGCAGAAAGAGACAAAGCGCAACGCGAGTTTTCTCGTTATAAGCGTGGCTTTGAAAGTGGTGCGTTCACCGAACAACAATTGGATACTCGTAGACAAGCTTACAAGGCATCGGAAGCTGCAGTAAAAGTAGCAGAAGCAAGTCAACAACAAGCTCAGATTGCTCTAAATTCTGAAATTGGTGGCGAGAACACCGCAGTGGCAGGATTACTTGCAGACTTACGTAAGGCTCAATTCAACCTTGACCAAACGGTCGTGAGAGCACCAACGGATGGATATGTTACACAACTAGCACTGCGTCCAGGCGTAATGGCTGTACCGCTGCCTCTTGCTCCTGTCATGACATTTGTCCATACGGAAGAAAAATACTACATCGCAGCATTCAGACAAAACTCATTGCAACGACTGCATCCTGGTTTCGAAGCTGAATTTTTATTCAGAGCACTACCAGGCAAGATTTTCAAAGGACGCATTGATGAAATAATCCCAGCTATTGGTGAGAGTCAAATTCAAGCGCGCGGGACACTTATTGGTACCAATGCACTTCGTACTAATGGACGTGTATTTGCTAAAATGACCATCACTGATGACCTGTCTGACTACCATTTACCTATGGGTACCGCGGTTGAAGTTGCCGTTTATTCTGACAGCTTCACTCACGTGTCTATCATGCGTAAGGTCCTTATTCGCATGAAGAGCTGGCAAAACTATCTATATCTAGACCACTAACTATACCTAGACCACTAAATGGTCGTAGATATACGACGAACCCACTTAACACATTGTTAAGACGAATGAAAAAGCCAGACCCGTTCTGGCTTTTTTGTTGCTTGATTAACCGTAAAATTGCGCTTTTTACACGATATTTAGGTGTTCAGATGGAATTTTAGACATCTAGACACTTATCTTCCCTTATGGAAGGGTTCTACTGTATAATGCGCGCCTTATTTTTTATATTTGCCCAAAAAACGTTCTCATTGAGACGCATATTAATAATGGCGAATATTTGTTCTTTATTTTGCTTTATTTTTCAGTATTCGAGGTTATCTATGAACTTTTCAGCTAAAACAGTGGTCGTTATCGCCATTGGCGCGGCACTGTACGGCATTGGTGGTTTACCTATGTTTGGTGTCCCAGTGTTTGCGAACACGACATTGAAACCAGCGATGGCAGTCCTAGCACTATTTTCTGTTTTGTTCGGCCCAATTGTTGGCTTCTTGGTTGGCTTTATCGGTCACTGGGTAACGGATCTGTTCGCAGGCTGGGGCGTTTGGTTAACTTGGGTACTAGGCTCAGGTATCGTAGGTATGGTTATCGGCTTATTCCCTATGATGACTAAGAACCGTCTTCAACAAGGCGAACTGCCAATGAAAGATTTTGTATTGTTCGTGATACTGGCCCTTGCAGGTAACGTTGTAGGCTATGGCTGCTCTGCGTTCCTAGATACTATCTTATATGCAGAACCGTTTACTAAAGTCTTCACTCAACTGTCTATCATCGCAGCGGGTAACACCGTTCTGATCGCTGTTGTGGGCTTCCTGATCCTAAAATCAGTCGCTAAACGCAACAAACAAAGCCGCAACCTAACTGAGGCATAAGCGATAATGACTATAACATTTTCGAACTTCTCTTTTAGATATGAGTCGCTGGATAAACCGACGCTAAAAAATATCAATCTAAGGATAGAGAAAGGAGAGAAAATCGTCATTATTGGACCAAGTGGCAGTGGTAAATCTACCCTAGGTCAATGTCTCAATGGCCTAATACCTCATGCAATTAAAGGTGAGGTAACTGGCTCTTTAGAGATCAACGGCAAGAATATCTCTGAATTTTCGATGCACGATTATACCGAACAAGTCGGCACAGTACTGCAAGATACTGACAGCCAGTTTGTGGGTTTGAGTATCGGTGAAGATATTGCTTTCGCACTCGAAAATCAGTTGATGTCGAACATTGACATGTACCCGTTAGTTAAGTCGACTGCAAAAATGGTTGACCTAGCGGACATGCTTGAGCGCTCTCCTCATGATCTATCTGGTGGTCAAAAACAGCGAGTATCGTTAGCGGGTATCTTAGTTGATGACGTTGATATCTTGCTGTTTGATGAGCCTCTGGCAAGCCTTGACCCTAAAACAGGTAAGGCAACGATTGAGATCATCGACCAACTGCATAAAGAAACCAACAAAACCATCGTTATTATCGAGCACCGCCTCGAGGATGTCCTACATCGTGATATCGATCGTGTGATCTTAATGGAGCGCGGTGAAATCGTCGCGGATATGACTCCCGATGAAATTTTAGCGTCTAAGTTACTTGATACACACGGTATTCGTGAGCCTCTTTACTTATCCGCGCTTAAAGCGGCGAAAGCCCCACTAACCTGCGAAGATAAGCTGTCAAACCTCAAAGCTTTGGATTACAAAAGGTTCCGCCCAGCAGTTCAAGCTTGGTTTGCTGACCGCCCTGACCCTGCTGCAGAAAAGCAGTATCAGCCTTTACTCGAAGTTCATGGTCTGACTTATTCTTACGATGGCGAGAAGAACGCACTCGAAGATGTGAGCTTCAAGATTGGCAAAGGCGAGTTTGTTTCGATTCTGGGCAAGAACGGCTCGGGTAAATCTACCATCACCAAACTCATCATGGGTGTGATCGATGCCGATTCAGGCTCTTCCTATCTAAATGGTGAAGACTTATCTGAGCTTTCTATCTTTGAAAGAAGCCAGAAAGTCGGTGTCGTGATGCAGAACCCAAATCATATGATCTCGCATCATATGATTTTTGACGAGATTGCTTTTGGTCTTCGTAACCGCAATATTGCAGAAGATCTGATCACAGAAAAAGTTGAGAACGTTCTTGAGCTGTGTGGGCTGAGTAAGTTCCGTCACTGGCCTATCGAAGCTTTAAGCTACGGTCAGAAAAAACGTGTAACCATCGCTTCTATCTTAGTGCTGGAACCTGAGCTTCTTATCTTGGATGAGCCGACAGCAGGTCAAGACTACCGTAACTACACATCCATGCTGGCATTCATCCAAAAGCTTAACCGTGATTTGGGTATTACTGTGGTGATCATCTCACACGACATGCATCTCGTTCTAGAGTACACCACACGTTCAATCGTAATCGCAGACAGCAAGCTTATTGCCAATGCCGCCATGACAGAAGTGTTTAGTCAGCCATCGCTTCTAGAACGTGCAAACCTCTGTACCACCAGTATTTATGAACTCGCGACTATGATGAAAATCGACGATACCAATGCGTTTATGCAGTACTTCATCGACTACGAGAGAAGTTCTCTATGAACGCATCAAAAGTAAAATTCGGCATCAACTACATTGATACCAAATCCCCCCTGCACGCATTGAATGGCATCACGAAATTTGCACTCTTCTTAGCTTGGGTAACCGTGGTATTGACTACGTTTGACCTGAGATTGATTACGCTGCTTATTATGACTGGTTTATACCTATTAAAGCTCACCAATGTGCCTATACGCGTGTATAAGCCTTTGTTATTAGGTACGGCGAGTGTCTTAAGTCTAAATGCTTTATTCATGTTCCTGCTTGCTCCGCAGCAAGGCACTGAGCTCATCGGTAGCGAAACTTTATTACTGACATTGCCGGGTAACTACTCGTTGAGCCAAGAGACTCTGTTTTACTTAGTCACGGTCACGCTCAAGTACATGAGTATGTTCCCGATAGCGTTAATATTCGTATTCACTACGCACCCGACTGAGTTTGCCGCGAGCCTCAACCGTATCGGCGTTCCGTACAAGATCGCCTATGCGGTAAGCTTAACGCTGCGTTACTTGCCAGAAGTTAAGAAGGACTTCATCAATATCATGCATGCTCAGCAAGCTCGTGGTGTAGAACTCTCGAAGAAAGCGCCCCTAATAACTCGAATCAAAAACGTGGCTAAGGTTCTAGGGCCGCTCATTTTCTCTAGCTTGGACCGCGCAGACGAGATTTCAAATGCAATGACGCTTCGAGGCTTTGGCCGACACAAGGCACGTACCTGGTATAGCTATGCGCCTTTGAAACGTATCGATTTTGTTTGTTTGAGTGTCATTGCTTTTATTGTGGTGTTGGCCATAGCGAAACGCATTCTTGAACCTGAATTGTTTTGGTATCCATTCTAAGTTTTCATTTACCACATACAAACAACGACTTAAAATAACACACCGCTCAATAGGGCGGTGTTTTTATGTGTGCCAAGATCTGATTAACAATTGAACCAATAACTCAATACTGACTATTTTTGACGATAAACTGACCGTTTACTTACGTCTTTGGTTTGAAATCTAATTTAGAAACTCTTAATATACACGTTTACAGAATGTTACACTCAATAGAGATTTGTAATGGCTCGAATTACTCAAGTACAGAAACTAGAAAATCAAAAGCACTACGATGAGATCGTACTAAACCTTTTTCTGGCTGAAGGACATGAAGCACTAACTTATGCAAGGATTGCTCAAGAAATTGGCATTAGTTTGACGACGCTTCAGGGCTATTATCCATCGACCCGCGCTATCCGATCAGCGTTACACCAACACATGCTATCAATTGTTATAGAGAATCTAGAGTTCTCATCGGAAGAAGTATTCATTCAATCTTGGCAAAACGCTCTAGATAATGATCAATTTCGATTCGTGATCAAATTGATGTTTTTCCATGCCTCCCAGGTCAAGAGCCCTGAACAGTTTAACATCAGTTCAGATGGTCAATTCCGCGAGATAATGTTTAATAGCTTTGGGCTTGATTCCGTTCGAATCCTTGAGACTGTCGTAGGACGTTCAATGTTCTATCTCACGAACTTCAAGCAGCATTAAACCAAGCGTTATAAATACAAAAATGGGAGCCTTTCGGCTCCCATTTGCTTTTTAGTTATTGCTTACTTCAACTTATAGACCTAATTTAGCTTGTAAAAAACGGTCGATAACGGTGGTAAACGCAGCTCAATCGATGTGTCTAAGCCTTCGCTTTCTACTGATTCAACCTTAGCAACTGGCTTCACTTCAAAGCCACTGCCTGCATAATCCGCAGAGTCTGTATTCAATAACAAAGAGTACTGACCTTGTGCTGGAACACCTAAGCGGAAGTGCTCATGAGGAACGGGGGTAAAGTTAGAAACCACCAATACACGCTCGCCTGATTCACTGATACGCTCATGAGCTAAGATGCTCGCTTCAGCTGAATCCTGTAGACGCCATTCAAAGCCTTTCGGGTCGAAATCAAGATCATGCATTGCAGCTTCAGAACGGTACAGATTGTTCAAATCTTTCGTTAAGCGCTGAACACCTTGATGACGTTCATAATCTAGCAAGAACCATTGCAGTTGATCATCGTGGTTCCATTCCGCCGTCTGACCAAATTCAGCACCCATGAAGTTCAGCTTCTTACCCGGCTGCGCGTACATGTAACCCATGTAAGCACGTAGATTTGCCGTTTGCTGCCACTCATCACCAGGCATTTTTTCGTGGATAGATCCTTTACCATAAACCACCTCATCGTGAGATAGAGACAATACATAGTTCTCACTGTGTGCATAAACCAATGGGAAGGTAATTGTATCGTGGTGATATTTACGATTGATTGGATCTTCTTGGATGTAAGACAAACTATCGTGCATCCAACCCATGTTCCACTTAAATCCGAAGCCTAAGCCACCCATAAAGGTTGGGGCTGAAACACCAGGGAAAGCCGTCGATTCTTCAGCAATCGTCATCGCATTAGGGAAGTGCTTGTAAACTTCTTCGTTCATCCACTTAAGAGTTGCGATGGCATCGTAGTTTTCGTTGCCGCCGTCTGCATTCGGAATCCATTGATCATGGCTACGCGAATAATCGAGGTACAACATCGAAGCAACCGCATCAACACGAATGCCGTCGATATGGAATTGTTCGAACCAGTACAGTGCGTTTGCAACCAAGAAGCGACGCACATGCTCTTTGCCTAAATCATAAATGTACGAATTCCAATCTTGATGCCAACCGCGACGTGGATCTGGATCATGGAACAAAGGTGTTCCATCAAAATTGGCTAAGCCGTGATCATCACTAGGGAAGTGCGCTGGAACCCAATCCAGAACAACACCTAAACCAGCTTGGTGACATTGATCGACGAAGAATTTGAAGTCATCAGGAGAGCCAAAACGACTCGTTGGTGCGAACAAACCTATTGGCTGATAGCCCCAAGAGCCGTAAAACGGATGCTCTGAAACCGGCATCAACTCTACATGCGTGTAACCCAAATCCGTTAAATATGGGATCAGTTCAGCAGCAAGTTCACGGTAGTTTAAGAACTCACCTTCAGCGTTACGCTTCCAAGAACCGGCGTGCAGTTCATAGAACGAAAGCGCTTCTTTACGCTTTTGCGTTACAGGGCGATTCTGCCATTGAGTATCTTGCCACTCGTAACGAGCGTGATCGTAAGTCACAGAAGAAAATGAAGGGTATTGCTCAGAGTAAAAACCCCATGGGTCAGCTTTGTGTGGTAAGCCTTCGCCATCAGGTCCTTTTAATTCAAACTTGTATTGAGCGCCTTCTTCCAGTTCAGGAATGAATAGGCCCCACATGCCATAATCTAAACGTTGCATTGGATGACGACGACCATCCCAAGCGTTGAAGTTACCCACTAAGCTTGCCGCTGTTGCATGCGGTGCATACACCAAGAAACGCGTACCTGAAATCGTCTGTCCATCACGCTCTAGCGTAATAAACTGAGCCCCCATGTGATGATACATATCTTTAGGTGTATGGAGATCTTCATAACTCGCGTACAGATCGTGGTACTGGTATGGATCATCGATGATCTGCTCGACTCCAGCCCAATCAACCGCGAGCTTGTAGTGAGTAAAACGTAAATCTCTCTCTTGCTTAAGAATGAAGCCACTTTCACCCTCTCGCGCTAACTCAATACGAGGTTCCTTTCCAATAATCAACTCGACTTTATTTGCCCCAGGAATCCACACACGTAATGCACCTTGCTCAGAAGGTAGGTATGGCCCTAAAAACGCAAATGGGTCAGTGAAACAAGCCTGTGATAGTTGGGTATATATTTGTTTTTGCTTTGAAATCGAACTTAGTTCCAAAACGCTTCTCCCTAACCAAACATCCAAAAAATATAATACAAAAATGCCCGCTATTAGTGCGGGCAATATAACGACGGTTTATTCTACCAGATGAGCATTCATTATTGAGTGACCGAGGTTGTAGTTTCGTACGGCGTAAGCAAAAAACCACCTATTTTCAAGCCACTCAACGTCATTACTTAGCTGCTTTTTCTCGAACGTCAGTCAGCTTAGAAGCGATACGATTTACCCCTTCGTGAGCAAATATTTCGTCCAAGTTCATTGATAGTTTACGACGCCAGTTAGGATACTCATCGACAGTGCCAGGGATGTTTACTGGCTTGTCCATCTCTAACCAATCTTCCAGTTGAACACTAAGAAGTGTCGAACCACCAGCCGCAACGTGCAGTTGAAGCGCTTCGGCAAGATAAGAGTCCATCGGTACTTGGCTTGCATCACGACCAACACCTTCAGGTAAGAAGCCATGCCATGCTACTGAATCTAAGATACCTTGTTTGCACTCCAGACGGTCGTCGAACAAGGTTTCTAGCTGTTCTGCATCTGGGTATAAACCAATCTCTTGACCCATTTTCAAGTCATCACAATGCCAGAAGCCGCGAAGCGTTGGCATATCATGAGTACAAAGTGCCGCCATCGATTGTGGTGCATAATGTTTCGGTGAGATAAAGCCACCGTCATCTTCTGATGTTTCGAAGAAGAATACTTTGTAAGAATGCACGCCCGCATCCGCTAGGATATCGACGATTTCATCCGGCACCGTACCTAAGTCTTCACCGATAACGCTACATTGGTAACGGTGAGATTCAAGCGCCAGAATTGACAGCATGTCTTGTACTGGGTAGTAGATGTACGCACCCTTGGTTGCGTTTTCACCTTTTGGAATCCACCACAAACGCAGTAGGCCTAATACGTGGTCAATACGAAGTGCACCACAGTGCTTCATATTGGCACGGAGTAGCTTGATGTATGCGTCGTAGCTTGTTTCTTGAAGCACTTCAGGATTAAGCGGTGGTAAACCCCAGTTTTGACCTAGAGGACCGAGCACATCCGGTGGAGCACCGATGCTCGCATCCATCACTAGGTTGCCTTCATCGGCCCATGTTTCGCTGCCTGAATCCGCAACACCAACGGCTAGGTCACGGTACAAACCAACGGCCATGCCTTTCTCTTCAGCAAGAGACTGTGCATCGTTGATTTGGCAATCCGCTAACCACTGCAGGTACATGTAAAGATGAACATTCTCTAGGTTCTCTTTAATGTATTTCTGTGTCGCTGGGCTTTCGAATGTACGGTACTTCTCTGGGAATACTGGCCAGCCCCACATACCTGAATCTTCAGCATGTAACTCACCGTGCAGAGCATCAAACGCCGCTTGATGCATCAGGCTTTCACCGCCCTCTTCTACAAACGCTAAGAACGCTTGTGCACGATCGCTGTTCTTGTCTAAATGACGAGTCTTAAATTCTGCGAATAACAGAGGCAAGATGCTCATCTTAAGCTCAGACACTTCGGTGTAGTTTACCCAGTGCGCTTCACGAGCTTTTTGTAGACGCTGTTGGAATTCAGCGCTGCCTACCGTTTGTTGTGCTTCTGCACTTAATGCGAATTCAGGTACTGAGCTCACATCAATGTATAAGATGTTCAACCAACGACGTGACGACGGGCTGTATGGGCTCGCGCCTTCTGGGTTCGCTGGGAACAATGAGTGAATTGGGTTTAGGCCAACAAAATCACCACCACGAGAAGCGATATCAGCAACAAGCTGTTTAAGGTCACCAAAATCACCAATACCCCAGTTGTGCTGAGTTCTTAGTGTGTACAGTTGAACACTTGGTCCCCAAAGTTTTTTGCCTTGCTCGATTGGTGACTGCTTGAAACACGCTTTTGGCGTAATGATCAATGTCATCTCGTAAGGCTTCTTACGGCGCTTACGACTCACAATCAGCTTGTGATAACCCCATGCCAAATCACTTGGCAATGCAAACACTAAAGGGCCACCCTCGGCACGCTCGTCACGAACGACTTGAGATTGAAGATAGCCTTCAAGTACCTCTCCTTGCTCGGTTTCTAAGCGCCAGCTGAACTCACTTTCACGAGCACTAACACCTAGATTAAGCGCCACTTCTACTGGCTCACCGTCACGCAAGACAAGAACTGGGTCTAGTACATCTTTTTTGTGTTTTCTTTCTGCAGATTTAAGCAGTGCATCATCGCTGCTTGTATCGTAGCCCAATGAAGCCAATAGAGACGTAATCGTCTCTTCTGATACTTGTGCTTCATCGCCCCACGCACTAACGTAACTGTCGGCAATGTTTGCCATTTCTGCGACTTGTTTTAATACGGTCTGTTCTTTCATCGCTCTCTCCGAAAACGTTCTGACGCTTTCTATTTTGTAGGGTTGTTAATTTAATTTTTTACTAATCAATTAGCTTGTGACAATCGGTTTGTAAGCAGCTTGTTTATAAACGACAAACCTTTAAGCCTTTCGTTTGCTCACAAGCTAATTGAGCCAAGGCAGAAACTGCCTTGGCTACTTTGGAAGTATTAACGGTTAACCGCTTCAAGTTTCCAAATGTTGTTCACGTAATCGCGAATAGAGCGGTCTGATGTGAACTTACCAACCAATGCTGTGTTAAGAATTGCTTTCTTAGCCCAACCTGCTTGGTCTTTGTACTGCTTGCCCATGTCTTCATGTGCTTTCACATAAGATGCGAAGTCAGCAAGACATAGGTACGGGTCGCCACCGTCGAGTAGGCTATCAAACGTTGCACGTAGAAGGCCTGGTTGACCTGGAGAGAACTCATCGCCAGTCAGTAGGTCTAGAGATGCTTTCAGCAGTGGGTCTGCGTTGTAGTAATCGTATGGGTTGTAACCCTGAGCTTGCAATGCCACTACACCATCAACGTCTAGGCCAAAGATGTAGATGTTTTCATCGCCAACTTCTTCACGAATCTCAACGTTTGCACCATCCATAGTACCGATAGTTAGCGCGCCGTTTAGCGCCATCTTCATGTTGCCCGTACCCGATGCTTCTTTACCAGCCAGTGAGATTTGCTGAGAAACGTCTGCCGCAGGAATAATGATTTCAGCCATGCTTACACGGTAATCAGGGATGAATACCACTTTCAGTTTGTTGCCAATGCGAGGGTCGTTATTGATCTTCTCTGCAATCTTGTTAACCGCGAAGATGATCTCTTTCGCTAGGTGGTAACCCGGTGCTGCTTTCGCTGCGAAGAAACATACGCGTGGTTCACACTCGAAACCAGGTTCGTTAAGAATACGGTGGTACAGAGATAGAATGTGTAGCAAATCTAGGTGCTGACGCTTGTATTCGTGAAGACGCTTGATTTGCACGTCGAAGATAGCGTTCGTATCTAGCTCGATACCCATGTTCTCTTGAACCCAATCAGCAAGACGCTGTTTGTTTTCTTTCTTAACAGCCATGAATTCTTTTTGGAATTTCGCGTCTGTTGCAAACTTAGCGATGCTTTCAAGCTGCTCTAGTTTTGCTGGCCACTCAGTGCCGATCTTGCCAGTAATTAGCGTAGATAGGCCTGGGTTACAGAACTTCAACCAACGACGTGGCGTGATGCCGTTCGTTACGTTAGTCAGTTTGCCAGGGAAGATTTCGTTGAACTCTGGGAACAAGTCTTTCTTAACCAGTTGAGAGTGAAGCGCAGCTACACCGTTTACTTTGTAAGAGCCAATCACACATAGGTTTGCCATGCGAACCATGCGGTGGAAACCTTCTTGGATGATAGAAAGCTTCGCTTGCTTCTCACCGTCACCAGGCCACATCTTGCGAACTTCTTGCATGAAGCGGTGGTTGATTTCAAAAATGATTTCCATGTGACGTGGAAGAAGGCGGTTGATCAAAGATTCAGACCAAGTCTCTAATGCTTCTGGAAGTAGTGTGTGGTTCGTGTATGCGAACGTATGAGCACTGATTTCCCAAGCTTGGTCCCAAGTTAAACCTTTTTCATCGATCAGGATGCGCATCAATTCAGGGATAGCGATAGTTGGGTGCGTATCGTTCAGTTGAATCGTTTCTTGCTTAGGCAGATCTTCTAGAGAGAAACCTGCTGCTTCGTGACGACGTAGAATATCGCGAACAGACGCTGCTGAGTGGAAGTACTGCTGCATTAGACGCAGTGTCTTACCTTTCTCGTGGTTGTCGTTCGGGTAAAGTACTTTAGTAATGTTACCCGCATCGATTAGCGAGTGTTGCGCTTCGAAGTAGTCACCGTTGTTAAAGCTTGCTAGTGAGAATGGTGCGATTGCCTGACATTCCCAAAGGCGCAGTGGGTAAACCGTGTTTGACTCGTAACCTACGATAGGTAGATCCCAAGGCATTGCTTTCACTTCCATACCCGGAACCCAAGTACGAACTTCTTTACCGTCGATGTATTCAACTTCTACATGACCATAAAAACCAATGTGTTGTGCTAGTTCTGGACGAGCCACTTCCCATGGGTAACCTTCAACACCACGCCATGCGTCAGGTGCTTCTTGTTGACGACCGTCTTGGAAAGACTGTTTGAATAGACCGTATTCGTAGTGAAGACCGTAGCCCACTGTTGGATATTCTTGAGCGGCACAAGAATCCATGAAACAAGCGGCTAGACGACCAAGACCACCATTACCTAGTGATGGGTCGCGTTCTTCTTCTAGAAGATCAGTTAGGTTTTGACCTAGCTCTTCCATTGCATGAGTGATCTGTTCATACAGACCCATGCTGATCAGGTTATTACCGGTTAAACGACCAATCAAAAACTCTAATGAAAGGTAGTTAACGCTCTTCGCGTTCTTAATTTTTTCGTCATTTTCAGTTTCTAACAGATCAAATGTTGTGAGTTCTGCTAGCGCACGCCCCATTGCTAGGTACCATGCGCGGCTATCTGCGTTTTCAATCGTTGTTGCGTAGGTTGCAGATAAATGCTTTTTAACGCTTTCTTGGAACGACACTTTATCGAAAGTTTTTTGCTGAGTTGGTTTCATTTCAGAAATCTCGCTTTTAATAGTTCTAATTCATCTGTGACATATCGTGCATGGTCACCATTAACTAAACATCCTCCCGCTAACGCGACAAACTAGGAGTAGATGGGAGGGCGTAGGGGGCGTACCGACATAGGGTTAGTGATCTGACTCTCATGTTCTGACTTCGAACAAAAACTTGGAGTGACTAAGATCACAAGCTCCCGTTCGATAACTTACCTTCAACTGATGTGACTTTTATTTAACCGGATTAAAGTCATTATCAAATTTGATATTCAGATCACGAAAATAATTTCGTCCTCTCATCTTTTGCATAGATTCGCGTGTTGGAATGAAGGAAGTCACATTCACAAACCAACCCGCTATGTGAGCAAAGTCTCAAATAAAGGGCGTAGAAGCCTAAAAACATGCAGGAGTGCAAGGTTTCTGAGGAGGATCATAGTCGGTGCCGTTTTGCTTCACGTAATATGATTGAAGACTTAAGTAATTAGGCTGATGTCATTCGATTACACTCAACGATAGATTGAGGTAATCCAGAACATAAGCCACGGAATAGGTGAAAAACTTCGACATGTGGATCCCTTCGAAACTGACTCGTCCCGGCCGCTTACATAATGCAATCCTACGACCTAGGGTTCTCGATCTGCTCCAACACGCAGATTGCTATAAGCTTGTATTATTCCGCTCTCCAGCGGGGTACGGCAAAACCACAATGGCAGCACAATGGCTGGTAGATAAACCCAATGTGGGTTGGTACAGCATTGATGACAGTGACAACGATGCTTTTCGCTTTATCAACTACCTAATGCAATCACTCAATAAAGCAACTCAAAATGCCTGCCCTAATGCCCAAAAGCTGGCAGAAAAACGACAGTTTTCATCGTTGCATTCTTTGTTAAGTGAAGTGTTTGCTGAGATGTCTGAATTCCACCAAGAATGTTTCCTTGTGCTGGATGACTACCACTTAGTTAATAACGATGACATTCACGAGGCGATGCGCTTTTTCCTCAAGCACATGCCTGACAACCTGACGCTTGTTGTGACTAGCCGTGGCACTCCACCACTTGGCACGGCAAACCTTCGCGTTCGTGATTTGATGATTGAGATTGGCAACGATTCGCTGGCTTTCGATACTGAAGAGACGACGCGCTTCTTCAACCAACGTGTCGCCGATGGCGTAGATGACACGACCGCTGGCAGTATCTGTACTTATGTTGAGGGATGGCCTTCGGCGTTACAGCTTATTGCCCTTCAAGCTCAGCATCAAAAACGTACGCTTGCGCAATCGGCAGAGTCTTTCTCTCACTTTAACCATGCCCACCTTTGGGATTACTTGGTTGAAGAAGTATTCGATCTACTGGATAAAGAAACCCGACAGTTCTTGATGCAGTGTTCAGTACTTGATCATTTCAATGACGAATTAGTCTGCGCGCTTACACAGCGTGAAGACGCACTGGGTATGATCGAATCACTCAACCGTTTTGGTTTGTTCATCTACCCGCTTGAGGGTGAAAAGAACTGGTATCGCTTCCATAACTTGTTTGGTGAATTCCTCGCACATGAGCGCCAAGCTCGAATTCCGCAACAAGAAGCCGAGTTGCACCGAAGTGCCGCGAAAGCGTGGATCAAACAGAAAACGCCTCATCAAGCACTGCGACACGCGCAGCGCGCTGAAGACCCAGAGCTGATCATCCAAATCCTGACTGAACACGGTTGGCCGATGTTCAACCAAGGTGAGCTTTCATCATTAGAGATGGCGATCAAGCAACTGACTACGGATCAACTATACAGTGAGCCGAAGCTATCAATGCTGCGCGCTTGGCTTGCACAAAGTCAGCACCGCTATGATCAAGTGGGGACTTTGTTGGAAGAGGCTGAGACTCAATATCAAGCTCGAAACATTGAACTTGATACTCAGCAGCAAGGCCAATACAACGCCTTGCGCGCCCAAGTTGCCATCAACAGCAATGAGCCTGAGAAAGCATTGGAATTGGCTGAGCTGTCGTTAAGCCAGCTGAACACGACCGTTTATCGTAGCCGCATTGTGGCAACGTCAGTTGTAGGTGAAGTGAATCACGTGATGGGCAACCTGAGCCGTGCGCTACCGATGATGCAGCAAACAGAGAAGCTTGCTCGCCAGTATCAAGTTTACCATCAGGCGCTGTGGGCGATTCTGCAACAAAGCGAAATTTTGATTGCTCAAGGTTATGTTCAAGCTGCGTTTGAGCTACAAGACAGCGCATTCAAATTGATCGAAGAGCATCAGCTTCAATACGTGCCTCTACATGAATTTTTGCTGCGTGTTCGCGCTCAGATCTTCTGGTGCTGGAACCGATTAGATGAAGCGGAAGAGTGTTGCTACAAAGGCTTAGATATCCTTGGACACCACTCACCAAGTAAGCACCTGCACAGTTACTCAATGCTGGCTCGAATTTCATTGAGCCGCGGCGAGATTGATAAAGCGTCGAAATTTATCGACCAAATTCAACACCTGCTACGTCAATCAACTTACCACGTAGATTGGACCGCAAATGCTTCTCTTTCTTTGATTCTGTTCTGGCAAGTAAAAGGCAATAAAGAGGCAATCCGTGATTGGCTAAGCGTGGCGGTTCGACCTGAATCGGCGAGTAACCACTTCTGTCAGCTTCAATGGAGAAACATCGTACGTTCTCACATCATCCTTGAGCAGTATGAAGATGCGGAAGAAGCGCTGACTTTCCTTAAGAGTGAAGCGCAGCGTTCACATCTGATTACAGACACCAACCGAAACTTGATCGTTGAAGCGGTGTTGCGTACACAAATTAACGATGAAGACAGCGCACGCGTGCTACTTGAAGAAGCGCTTCATATGACCAACCAAACCGGTATGGTTGGTAACTTCTTGGTCGACGGTGGGACTATCGGGCATATCTTGGATAAATTGAGCAACAAGCCAGGCTTAGGTGACTTAGAACGCCATCGCGCTCAACAGATCATGAAAGATATCTCAACCACCCAACGCAGCCGCTCGGTTCACTTCGATGAAGACTTTGTTGAGAACTTGGTTAATCACCCGAATATTCCTGAGCTTGTGCGCACTAGCCCACTCACCCAGCGTGAATGGCAAGTACTTGGTCTGATCTATTCTGGGTTCAGTAATGAGCAAATCGCTCAAGAGCTCGATGTAGCGGGGACCACGATCAAAACTCACATCCGTAACCTTTACCAAAAGCTCAACATTGCTAACCGCAAAGAAGCAATCAGCACGGCAGAGAACTTGCTGCAGTTGATGGGTTACTAAAACGGATTCGAGATTGATTCGAGATTGATTCGAGATTGATTCGAGATTGATTCGAGATTGATTCGAGAAAAGCTTAAGCTAGTCACCAATGGTGGCTGGCTTTTTTTTCATCTGAGGTTAGAGCTTAAAAATGTAGGAACTGGAAAAGAAAAAAGACAATCACCAAACGACAGGCAAAAAAATAGCCAACCGCAATAATCGCGATTGGCTCTATATATTTGTGAACAAATCATAAGTTCACTAACAACGTCAGTTGGCTAGGTGACCCTCGGCTTAAGAAGGGTCAATGTATATAATGCAGTTAGCGTGCCAACTTTAATTCGGCGTTTTATAAGCCCTGCATCGCATAAAAACCATGAATTTGTCATGCGAATTGCAAAGTGCATTTGCATAATGCAACCAAGATGCAATATTGATAAGAGATCAGTTTCATCTTTGCTCTTAATGACAAATTACTAAGTGGTTGTATTTTAAATGTTAGGCAAATGTTCACTTCAACTTATTGCCTTACAATTAAGAGAGTAATAAAAGCCCCTCCCCAATGGCATATTCATACTTTTTTTACACTAAAGTTTGTATACTGCACAAAATCACCCTCAACTCTATGAAGCAATGAACTACTTAAGTACTTTTTTCAAAGGCATGGCAATGGGCGCAGCAGACGTTGTTCCTGGCGTGTCGGGCGGAACCATCGCATTCATCACTGGTATCTACGATACGCTGCTAGAAAGCATTCGCAGGATTAACCCTAGTGTACTTGGCTTATGGAAACGCGAAGGCTTCAAAGCCGCATTTAACCACATCAACGGTTTCTTCCTGATTTCACTGTTCGCAGGCGTATTCACGAGCATTGCGACATTTGCAAAACTGATTTCTTGGTTATTAGTCACCCACCCCGTTCCACTGTGGTCTTTCTTCTTTGGCCTGATCTTGGTGTCGGTTTTCCATATTCTTAAGCAAGTAGAGAAGCGCGATATGATTCGATTCGTGTTTTTGCTGCTTGGCGTTGCTTTCGCTTATAGCATTACCGTGCTTAAGCCGCTGCAAATGGAGCCTACCAGTATCAATATCCTCATTGCGGGTGCGATTGCGATCTGTGCGATGATTTTGCCGGGTATCTCGGGTAGCTTCATTCTGCTATTGATTGGTATGTATGGTCCGGTTCTTGGTGCGGTTAAAGAGTTTCAAATCGATGTGCTTGCGCTATTCCTTAGTGGCTGTGTGATTGGCCTACTGACTTTCTCGCACGTACTTTCTTGGTTACTGCGCTCATTCCGCGATTTCACATTAGTGTTCTTAACTGGTTTGATGATCGGTACGCTGCCTAAGATTTGGCCGTGGAAAGAGACCATCAGCTGGCGTACAAATTCAAAGGGTGAGCAAGTTCCTCTACTTCAAGAAAATCTGTCACCGTTTGATTTTGAAGCCGTAACCTCTCAGCCTTCTCAGCTGGTAATGGCGATTGTGATGATGTTGGCTGCTATTGCCTTGGTTCTAGGACTAGAGAAATTTGCAGAGCGCAACGCTGACTAATCATTCAGCCAACTTCTGGAAAGCGTTTAGAACGGATAATGCTTAGAAATACTAAGCTCACTTCTCGATTGAACAGACAAAAGCGAAGCCAATGGCTTCGCTTTTTTAGTTCTACTATACGCACAAAATTGCTTTTTGATACAAGCACGTATTGAGGGGTATGATAACATCGCCGCTCTTATAAAATTAGATGAGAACACGACATGCACCCAGCATTAAAGGTGGTGGCTATTGGCATTGCTCTCGTGGCAGGTTTTTATGGGCCGCAAGTATTTCAAAAATTTAAGTCGGTCATTGAGCACTCAACTGCCGAAGTCAACTTGGATGACTACTGCATGCTTTCAACCACATCGTGTGAGCAGGAATCCATTTCAATGTCGCTTGACCGAGAAACCGCGCAACCTCTTCTACCCACAAAGATAAAGGTCGTTTGGGAAGGTGCTGCATCTGAGACACTGATGTTATCCCTCACCGGTTTAGAAATGGAAATGGGATCAGCGCGTTTTCAATTAAAGAGCATTGGCAACAATACCTATGAAGGTGATGTAATTTTACCTGTATGTACTTTAGATAAAATGACATGGATCGGTGAACTCACTGATGGTGTCGATACTGTAAACCCTGCAATAAGGATGGCAAGATGAGTAGAAATTGGTCGTTAGCATTGGTTGTCGCTTTTGTACTTGGCTTTGGTGTCAAAAGCTATCTTGATGGGCAAAACGAAGTTCAAGAACAACACGCTGCAAAACAAGAGTTCTCCGCAACGACTCTTTTCGGCAAAGACAACCAACCAACGGAAATCTTTGACCAAACCGATGACAGAATTCGTATCGTTTACTTCGGTTTCACACGTTGCCCGGATGTATGCCCCACTTCTTTGGCTATGTTGGCCGGAGCACTTAACCAAGTTTCTGATGAAGCAAAAGCCAAGATTCGCCCAATGTTTGTTTCTCTCGATCCTGAACGTGATGCCGCTGAAGCCTCGTATGAATACGCGCAATACTTCCACCCGATGATGGAAGGACTAAGTGGTCCATTGGATGTCACAACGACTCTGGCTCATAACTACGGCGTTATTTTCAGAAAGACCAAGCTTGAAGGTTCAGAGTTGGAATACACCCTAGACCACAGCTCATATTTTTATTTTTTAAAGCCCGACGGTACCTTGATTACCAAAGTACCGCACACGTTGACGCCAGCGCCAATTGTTGAGGCTATCAACAAGCTGACGCAGTAAAACGTAAAAACAAAGAACTTACTCAATAAAGTTCTAAAAAAGTCAGGTCCCAGACCAAAAACATAAAAATTAAGGACAACAACATGAAGTTAAAAGCACTTGCTCTAGCAGGCTTATTGCTCACCCCTTTTGCTCAGGCTAGTAGCGATATTATGGTTCATGACGCGTACGCTCGTGCAACACCGCCTTCAGCAGTGAACAGCGCGGTATTCACGACTCTGATGAATCACAGCGATAAAGATCGCGCTATTGTTTCTGCAACAACACCTGCAGCAGGTAAAGTAGAACTTCATGATGTAATCATGGATGGCGATGTTATGAAAATGCGCCAAGTTCAAGAGATCACCATCCCTGCAAACGGTGAAGCGGTACTTAAACCTGGTAGCCTACACATCATGTTGTTCGACCTAGCAAGCAGCCTAAAAGAAGGTGAGCAAATCGAGATGACACTGACTTTCGCCAATGGTGAAACGCAGACCTTCGATGCGCCGGTTAAGAAAGTGATGAGCGGCATGAAGAAGATGAATCACGATCATCATTAATACAATACAGCACTAACAAACATTCTGTTATAGCTATAAAAGAAAACAGCCATGATGACGAAAGTTATCATGGCTGTTTTTACTTAATCAAAGTAAAGTTCAAAGCTCTCTCTGCTGAGCCATTTTAAATGCGGGACGAGATGTACAACGTTGCACATAACTCATCAAATTAGATTGTGGGATCTCTTGCTGAAAACTTAGCGCCCACGCTAAGGTGTGTGAAATTAAAATATCAGCAATAGAAAACACCTCACCCAATAGGTATTCGTTACTATCAAGTTGTTGGCTCAAAACTGATAAAGCGTTTTGGAACTCCTTTTGACAGACAGGTAAAATGCCATCCTGACGCATATCTTCGGGGTAAATAAAGCTGTGTTTAGCCATCGTCCACAAAGGTTGCTCAAGCTCACAAACCGCAAAAGAGCACCATTTAGCACAAAGTGCCTTTTCTCGATTGTCACTCTTGTCGCTTGGTTTGATTTGCTCCTTACCGTACTCCTGCGCTAAAAACTCTAAAATCGCTGTTGATTCAGACAAGACAAAATCTCCGTCGACGATCGCTGGCGTTTTACCTGCTGGGTTAATTGCCAAATACGCATCGGACTTATTTTCACCCGATGAGAAATCAACTTTTTTAAAGTTATATTCAATACCGAGCTCTTCTGCACACCAAAGTACGCGAGTAGAGCGGCTATTCGGGGTGCCATAAATATCAATCATGCATTATTTACCTATATAACTAAACACCAGTGACTGATGCAAAAAATACAACCAAGTGAAGCACAACAACCGTGCTAATCATTGAAGTCAATACTCCCTTTATCCAGTTCACTATAATTCCCCCTTGAGCAATAAAGCCAAAGTTCGGTTAATAACATCAATTTAGTCATCTGATTGATTGGATATATCGAACAGAAATCTTCGAATACCAGAAAAGTATAATCACCATAGAAAGAGAGATTCATTTCAAACCACCGTCATAGGACATAAAACATGCTTCGCTTAACAACAATATTATTAACGCTTCCTCTAGCGGCCTGCTCTACAATAAATACTGACTTTGATAAGCAAACCGATTTCTCAATGTATAAAACCTATGATTTCGGCTCGCTTGAAACAGCGACAGAAACAATGAATAAAATGCCGATCAGCATCGATTCAATCAGGATTGAAAGTGCGATCATCAAAGAAATGGATCGTACTGAGGTAGAGTTTGTAGAAGACGGAGGCAGCCTATATGTTCGCTACCAACTTCAGCAAGAATCAGAACTTGTTTCTTCCGGCTCTTCCTTTGGTATTGGCTATGGTCGGAACAATTTCCGCGGGGTAATGTCCACCCCACAAAATTATCACGAACAGACGTATGGACAATTAGTTGTAGAGTTGGTCGATGACCGAACAAACATCGTTGTATGGACAGCGAATTCAAGCCGAAAATTAACTCGCTCAATGAGTTCTGAGGAACGTGGAGAACTGATTTCCGAGGAAGTCGCTGAAATGTTCCAACAGTACCCTTCGTATAAATGAATGAAAACTTCTAGGCTATTACTTCTCTAAATTTTGGTCATTCAGTTTAGAGAGAGGAAAAGCCCAGGCCTTCAAGGAAGAAGGCACCTTAGTCACCAATGTAAGAGAAGCATCAGTAGACCAAAGCTTGATAAATAATACCTCGATTTCTCAATCAAAAGGGTTGATTCACCATAAACCAGAGGTTGGCTCCTTCATTAGAAACAGCGAGGTCCGTACGCACAACTATACCTCCAGCAAATGCTCGTAAAGACACCCCAACGTCCATTTTCATATCTGATGTTAGCTCTTTCAGGTTATAGTCGCTTGCCACCTCTCCCACCTCAACGAACCCAACCAGTTGGAACCAATCGACATTTAAAAAGCTCAACCAATTAACGTTTGTTATCGGGTTATATTTAAGGGTATAACGATACTCACCAGACAAATATAGGCTCGCCTTGTCATGGAAACGATAGGAATCATAGCCACGCATTCGGTTCCAACCTCCTAACGTTGCTCCTTCGTTATAAGGGGGGGAATTCTCAACAAGCCGTCCGCTGTCGGAGTCATTATTTACACTCCAGCTCGGCGAATAACCAGTCCACAGGTTAAAAGCTAAGATTCGTTGCGATGCAAATTGGCTCTGTCCCATTGAAAAGTATTTGCTGACGTCTAACTGAATAAAATTCCAATCGCCATCAGAGTCAATCAAATTGCCATCGCCAGAAAAACTCAGATACTGTCGACTTCCCATACTAGGGTTTGGATAGAAGTCCGTATTATCGTACTGAACACCGAATTCTATGGCATGAAGATCTCCACTGATTTGGTCTTCATTTTCGAAAGACTGATATCGATTGAACTGGTTCATGATGATGGTTGTTGATCCATACTCGAATGGATTCCATTGGTGCCTGACGGGAAGATCGACTAGCAAACCGTTGGATACTCGATAACTCTTGATAATCTCACTTTTACCGGTACCAATCGGTAATATGTACTCTAGTTTAATGTCTAACCAATTAGAAAACCCGCTCGCTTGAATGTTTTGCTCACTGGAAGAGCTGGAGCTTCCTGGTATCGGAACCCCATTAGGATATGGATAATATTCAGCCCCTGTATAAGCCGTATTTTCAGGGTAATACGCATACATTCCATATACAGAGATGAATAGCCTTTCTATACTCTCTACTTGGTAGTTCCAGACTCCTCCTCCCAATGCATAACTATCAGCGCCTCCCGAATACGCAGCTGCACCAACTTTCAGTTGTTCTTGTCCAATACCTTGAAAGACACCACCTACACCCATATTAAAACCCATGGACTCAGTATTAAATGCGAAAGGAATTATCAGATTGTTTTTATTTAATTTAATTTCATTGATACGCTCAAGAACATACTTACTTGAAACTGGCGTAGCCGCCATAGAAGAGAAACTCACTAAGCTAATCACACACACCATAACAACACCTACTATGTTATTTTCAAAGGGGTTAATTAGGCCGCCAACTTTTAAAAAAATCACTTATTATATTTCCATTAAAGCCTTAACATATAAATACACTTACAAGTCACGTGTCACCAAAAAGAGTTAGGAGCAGTGGACTGAGTTATATCGAACACGGTAGAGTGATATTTAGCACAATGTCAATTAGATGAAAAACACACCGTCACTATAAATAACAAGAAACACTGGGAACGTTTCATTAAGTTTTATAGTAGTAGGTAAATATATAGCTAGTTTTATATTTTATTAAAAGCCTCTTCTGTATCATCCATAATGAAAAAGATTTATAAACGTCTTGCCTATCGGCTAAAAGAAATAAATTGTTGAAGCTTACACGTACCTATCCCATCTCATTCTGCCAAACCAATAATTTTTGTGGAAATGCATCAAGGCCTAACGTTTGTGCTTGCTTCATGGCTTTACCTCCTGGCGATGGTGCACCATACATAATGAGATATGTTGGCGGTAACTTGACGTCATTTTGAGCTGCCAGTTTTTGATAATCGATCTCTTTAAAGATCGTTACGTCATCATTACGGCTAATAACCTCAAGTGCTTTTCTGATGGTTTCTTCTAAAGACAATTCACTTTCGATGGTTATCACGTCGTTTTGCGCCATTTTATCACTAGTGAATGAATTCAAAGCGCTCTCGGGCACTCCATTCAAAACATCACTCATAGCCTCATCATATTGTTGCTTTTCCTCGACCGTGAAGCTAACGTTATAACGCTCCTCAAAATAACGAGTTTGATTCCAAATCACGTTGGAGTCTCCATTTTCGTCCATATATACCAATATTTTCAAAGGCATATCTAACGCAATTAAACGTTCTTTTTCTATCAGACTCGACTCCAAAACTGGATCATGAAACATAATTACCTTCGAGGGTAAAAGCGGCTCTTCAGCTTGATTGGCAAGTCTAGAATGATCAATCGCGATAACATTTGACAGTTGAGGTAGGTCTTTAATATTGCTATCAATAATTTCGATATAATCATCAACGAGTTGGTATTTTCCTTCAAATATCTTATTAAAGGAACAACCTACCAATAGAGTACAGCTTAACGCTAAAAAAATTAACTTTCGCATTTACAATGCCCTGAATAATTTTTAAATAGGGGGATGGAGATAGTAATAAAAATGAATAATTAAATAGACCAAGTAAAATCATTCCCCTCAGTCTATAAATATTACTTTTTCCACCTGCGCTTTACATCTTCAGCAAACTCTTCATAGTCACGAACCGGGATAACCTCTTCTAGAACCATGATATTTCTCATTGGTATATCGCCATGAACAATTTGCTCTATTTCATGGTGCTCCATATCAACAACCATTATCACGCCGCGTTGTCCTGTAATTTTATATAGAAACTTAATCTTACCTGCTGACTTAGCTTTTAACGCCGCTTCGGCTTCTTTTTCCCAAAGGTCCCACAGCTCTTTCTCTGTTAACCCCGCATGTTCAACACGCACTTTTACAAAATACATTGAAACCTCTCAAACTATAGTTCCGCTTCCCCATCACCCTGGAAGTAGGAAGTAGGAAGCTGAGTTTAAAAATTCATATTTAGAACTTAAAACCTGTCCGGTCTAACCCATCAAGAATATCTGCCCAGTAATAGACCAAGTTGAAACTGAAGGTGCTCATTTGCGCTTCGCCAGCACCACCATCATTAATGGTCGTCTGATAACCCAATGAGGCATTCAAATTACGCGTAAGATCCGTAGCAACCGTAAAGCCAACGCTTGAAAAGTCCTGACCCTCAAAGCTTCCATTGTTGGAAACTTGAACATTACCGCTGTTGGTATAATCACCTGATTTCACGTAGGAGTAGTCCAAAGAAACCCACACATGTTGGCTTAAATCGTAAGTCAAATGAGCACCGAGGCTGTAACCTAAATCAGTGCTTTGAGAGCCGCCTCCATACATGTCGTCATTATCGCCATACCAAGTGACAGCAGGTAGGAGTTCTAGCGAAGCACGCTTACTTGGCGCCCACACATCTCCTAACTGATACATCATCGGGAAACCCACTCTTCCCCACAATCTGTTCGTGCCCATGTTAATCGCTTGATCCGAGTCATATTCACCAAGCGGTACGCTTAAGTCGACCAATAAGTCCATTTGAAAGCCCGGTTGGTAACGAATCGCTTTAGGTAGCTCATCTAATGCTGGAGAACCGATTAGCCCAATCGTAAATTCAAAAAATGGGTCACCGATACCATTAGTTGAATAATACTGAATAGGCACATTGGATACTGTTTGC
The DNA here is from genome assembly GCF_024347615.1 of Vibrio splendidus. NCBI lineage: Bacteria > Pseudomonadati > Pseudomonadota > Gammaproteobacteria > Vibrionales > Vibrionaceae > Vibrio > Vibrio splendidus. Next base: position 1,271,478 of record NZ_AP025509.1, read on the forward strand.
CCACCACTAGTTACTTGCCCCGTCGCTGTCACATTCATGTTGCCAACAGGTTGTAAGTAGGAAATACGAGCTGACCTGTCACTAATGGGGAAGCTAATCGAATAGCCCGCTAACGCCATTGTTCCTTCTAAATGAATGTCATCAATACCGGGTTGTGGTAAATGAGCATTACCGTTGTCACCTAATGTAGGGTCAAATGGGTTAATATTTCCGTCAAAGCTGATCCCTAATATAGGTATCGCTTCTACTCCTAGTAACGTACGTTCATAAAACCTTGGAGGTAATGTCAAAGCACTAGCACTGGTAGAAACAATGAGCCCGGCACCCACGAGGTATTTAGTCATTTGATTAACTGAATCTGAATTTATGCTGAATCCTTTCATCATTATTCCTCCTCCACTTGCTTAGGTTCTGCCATCATATCTTGAGGTGGCGTCCATCCTTTTTTGTACAAACCAGGCGGATACTCTGAGCCTTCATCATTGCCCTCTTCAAAACGAAGAGGCCCATCCCACCAATCACTTTCATGGAAATTTCGGCTGCCAAGAATGACATTGTTCTTTGGCACATATTCGTTTTCATAAATTGAGACGAGTTCATTCAATATCTCTGGATGCTTATCAGCTAGGTCGTAACGTTCAGAGAGATCTTTCTCAATGTTATACAGTTGCCACTGCTCATTACCCCAAGGCTTAATATTATTAGAGATTTTCCACTCGCCGCGACGTAATGCTCGTGAGTTACCACTCTCCCAACCAAACCAATCCTCTCCCGTTCGAACCGTTGCCTCAGGATCATTTAACATCTCAAGCCAAGATTTAGCCTGAGTGTATCCATTGGGGAAATCTTGATTGGTCATTTCAGCTAAGGTCAAGAAAATGTCTTGAACATGCATAAAATCATTACGAATACTTCCGGGCTTATGCGGGCTATCTTTCGCCGGTTTAACAATCAGTGCATTACGAATTCCACCTTCCAAGGCAAAGTCTTTATGTCCAAAGAATGGTGCAGCCGAAACTTGCGCCCAACCGGGATCGAGCTCGGTATAGTTATTCTCTGTGCCTTGCAAACGAATATCACCTTGATCAGACCAGTTTCTTGCTTTGAAAATGTAATTTTTCGTTCCAAACGTCGTGATTCTGTCAAAAGTGCCGTTGCCCTCAGGGCCGTTGTCTCCAAAGAACAAAATCATGGTATTGTCATATTCGCCACTGTCCTTCAAGTACTGTATTACACGGTTAAGATGATGATCCATGTTGGTCATCAAGCCAGCATAAAGCTCCATTTCTCTTCCTAGTGCCGCTCTGACAATTGGTGCGAGCATCTCACTATCCGGCACGAACCAATATCGCTCCGCAAGTTCAGTAAACTCAGGAATAATACCCAGCTCTTTTTGCTTGTTATAACGAGCTAATCGTACTGCAGACCAACCTTTGTCATACTGCCCTTGATACATGCTTCTCCACGGTTCATCGACATGCAAAGGATCATGAGGCGCTTGGTAAGAGAGGAAAGCAAAGAAAGGCTTGTCATCCTTTGCTTTATTATCTTTCATGAAAGACAGCATTTTATCGGTGTAAGTCTTACTCGAGTAATAGTTATCTGGCAGCTCTTTAAGGTACTTTCCGTCTTCAGTAAATTGTAGCTTTGGTGCCTCTTCCCACATCGCTAACATACTGTAGTGGCTACCATGATCATCCAGCATAACGAAATCACGATCAAAACCTCTCGCTCTTGGAATCAAATTAGGAAAACGCCCCAGATCCCATTTGCCACTAACAAACGTCGTATAACCTGCTCCCTTCATAAGATCACCTAGGGTGACAAATTCTTCTCGAAGGAAACCCTCATACCCAGGTTTGTCCTTTTGGTTTGGTGCAGTGAATAGACCCATAGTACCGGCGCCCGCACGGTGATGATCAACGCCAGACATTAGCGAAGTTCGGGTTGGGGTACATAAAGGATTGGTGTAATAGTTGTTAAAACGTAGCCCTTCGTTCGCGATAGAATCGATTGTTGGCGTTTGAATTTCACTACCAAATGCACCAACATCTGAAAAGCCCATGTCATCAGCGGTGATGATTAAAACGTTCGGCTGTTTTTCTTGTGCCAACGAGGTATGAGCGTACATCAAAGTGAAACTCATCAGTAAGCTACTGAACACCCGATATTTTCTTTCTTTGTTCATATCAAAATAACCTGAGCCTCTTATTCAATTTCTGTTTACCGGTCTCAATAACCACTTATTTTTCCTCTTGCTTAGTAATCCAATCAATTACCATGTATTCGAATTCTTTATGACTGTCTTGATAACAAAAATGGCCACTGTCTTTAAACACTGTTAATTCAGCATTCGGCATGCGTTCAGCGAGACGTTCCCCATTCTCGACATAGAGAATGGCGTCGTTTTCTCCCCAAAATATTTGAGTAGGTAACTCAATTCTCTCGAGAAGTGGATCAACCGTTGTTAAACTTTTTGGGTAATCTTTGAACCATTGCATTACGGCGGGCATTCGATTGCGATACGATGCGATATAGTCCGAAACCTCTTCTTCATTAGGGCGATAGTTTGTATAACAAACCTTGATACAGCCTTGAATTAAAGACCCAGATCCTGTCACTTTAAAGACAGTGCGCCAGAATGATGAGTCGACCATTTTGCGAATGGCACTTGCATTTGACGAAGGGTCAATCGCTGGGCCATCACCTATCAATAGGCTTTTTACATCGTTGTCATAAGTGCCCGTGTAATAAACGATCGCCGGCATACCAACATCAGGCCCTAATAAGTGTGGTGATTGAATATCAAAATGATTCAAGAAATCTTTTAAAAAGTCACCTTGGGCCTTGAAAGACATATATTCAAACCCGCCAGTACTGCCGCCGAATCCTGGCATATCGTAGGCATATAGGTTGTAGTTTTCAGCCAACCCTGTCCAAATAGGGGCATACGCAAGAATGCTTTGAGGAAAAGGGGAAAGCATCACAAGAGTCGGTTTACCAATCGCTTCAGAATGTGCGTATCGAATATCGACACCATTTATCTTGGTTCGCTTTATTGGCATGGATGGTGTCGTTTCAAATGTTGGGAACATTGGATAGTCGTTTTTTCTTCGCAACTGCTCCAAGCTTTTATATTCAGAAGTCAATAACATCAGTGCCGATGCGTTAATACGATCAAACACGCTAATTTTTTCTATCTTAGGAGTATGTGTCATTAATTAATCTCTATTTAATTCTCTGAAGTTAAAAAACGCTGAAACCATAAATAAATTTCCATCCAATTTATTTATGGTTCTCAAAAAATAGTATTGGGGTTTACTCAACTCAGTATTTACAGCTATCAACAATTGTAGTTGACACCATTATTACTAATATTATCGCCACTACTTTACCGATATATTTGATGTTAACTAACATCGTTGGGGTCTGTTAAAACTCGTTAAATTACGTCATTTATGCTATGTTTATGACCTAATTCACAGAGGTTTGGATGGATCAATGACTATCAACACAACTTACTTTATAAGGGTAAATAGCCTGATGAATTTGTATTACAACGTATGTAATCAATATTATTCAGATCCAATCTCCCCACAGACAATTCCCCAATCCGCGTTTAATCACACAATGAACCTGTTGCCCATTTCTGAGGTATTTCAGCTTTATGAAGAACTCGAATGCTATACAAAAAACCCAAACTTTATGCTCGAGGCTGTGCGCCATTTCCGGGTCGAAGACTTGGGCGGATTAGGCCAATGGATGTTCTCTGGTCATGACTTAATGTCGACGATAAGAAAGGTAAATTACGGCATGGGGTGTATTCAATCCGGTGCTTTTTGGGTTGCTGCACCTGCGGGGTCTATCATCAAGTGGACTTACAACAATCAGTATGACGCAGAACACTTAGACGTTCATGACAGTATTAGAGTCGCTGTTTTGATGTTAAAGATATTGAAGAAATACCTTGGGGTAGATTTCGCTCCGATGCGCGTATTACTTTCTGGGGAGCGTGCGGATGAGAACCTATATCGAGACTATTTTGGCTGTGACGTAACATGGAATCATCATCAAACAGAGATCTGGTTTCATTCCAACTTACGCTTGGCAAATCTGGCTGAAAATCAAGATACCAAACAAACCTTTTCTTTAAATTTTGAGGACTTGGATCGATGCTTAGATATGCCCGATCCAAGCGATGATACTAAATTGGTTTATGAGGCCATCAATTACTCATGTCACTTTGGATTACCGACGCTCGAAAGAGTATCGAAATTATTTGGTCTATCTACACAAACATTTCAACGCAGATTCCACAAGTATGGCCATAACTTCACCGAAATGTGTGGTTTTGTCTTGAGTAATAAAGCCGTCAAGATGCTAAGCCAATCAATGCCTGTCGACGAAGTTGCCCACAAATTGGGATATAGCCACCTAGACAGTTTTACACATATGTTTAAGAAACATCGAGGCATGACACCAAAGCAATACCTCAAGTCATTAGAATAAAATAGAACATCCGCAAAATGTCTCTACTTGCGGATGAGAAAGATTGCATCACCTCGCTAGATGGCTTGGATACTGATCTCGACACGGCGATTGCAGGCTCTTCCGTCTTCGGTTGCATTGTCACAAATAGGGTAACGTTCACCAAGGCCGCTGGTACTGATTCGTCCACCTTTCACTTTTTGATTCACTAAGTAAGCTTTTACTGAATCAGCACGTTTCTCAGACAACTGCTGATTAGAAGCATCATTGCCAGTACTGTCGGTATAGCCTTTGATCTGCAAATACGAATCTGGGTACTCGACCAATATTCTCGCAACACCATTCAATGAATTGTATACCGTCGCTTCAAGTAGGTATTCACCAGAGCGAAAACCGATGCCGTTTTCCATCACCAACACTAACTCATTTTCACCAACACGCTTTACTTGAACGCCTGAATCTAGCAACTCCTGACGCAAAGCTTCCTCTTGTTTATCCAGTGAGTAGCCGACTCCTCCACCGATGAGACCGCCAGCCGTTGCCCCAATTAACGCTCTCTTTTTCCGTTCTTTTGAATTATCTCCAGACAGGAGACCAATCGCAGCACCAGACAAAGAACCAATCGCAGCCCCTTTTGTAGTGGAATTCGTTTCCATCTCACCAGTCGTTGCGTCCTGACGTTGAGTCGCCTGACAGCCCACCAAGCTCGTTAATAGCAACAGAGAGATAATAGGTTTAATGCATCTTTTTATTTCAGAAGATATGAATAGCATAAATATATTCCAGTTAAATTTAGACTTTCGATTAAATATTCACTGAATAGCAAACATATTAAAATTACAGACCACGACTGTGGCCCGTAATTTCATTAATAATCTTATTTTGAATAATTCGGAATTAAATAACCGAATTAACTCTGGTTCTAGATCTAGAAAGAGTAGAAGTAGTAAAGCTGCGACTTCATACGTAAAATGATTCCACGTATTACATCAAGAAACGCCATAAGCTCTGTTGGCTTTTCTCCGCTAATCCAAGCTAAACCAACCGAGCCGACTGGTACGCTATAGCCTTCAGGTTCAAAGACTTTCAACCTAACAAAGTGATGTTTGTTTTGTAGGTTCTTGCCTGTCGTAGAGCGAACATTCTGGTCAAAGCCAAGCAAGTTACTTTGCGCTTCGCCGGTTGCTTCAATAATACCTTCAACCTCTGCCGTGAATACTTTCCCTGGATAAACTGGCGTTGTAAATTCAGCCAATTGACCCGGTTTAACATTTCTAATCGCTTGATGATTCACTCTCATCAATACGTATTTCTCGTTGGTGTACATCTGCAATCGTGGAACTCTAGAAACAAGCTGACCTTCACGAAGAATAAAGTTAGTCACAAAGCCATCAGCGGGTGCATAAATCTTGGTGCTATCAAGATCCCATTTCGCTTTATTCACCTTCTGAATTGTTTCGTTAAAGTCTGACTGACGGGATTCAACCGAGAGTTCCGCTTTGGTTATTTGTAGCTTGGCTTTCTCTACATCAGATTTCTTTTTGCTCAGCTGTGACTCAAGCTTGGCCACAGTGTACACAGCAGAATCGGCGACCGTTTGCTGGTTATCAATCATGCTTTCAGTGATCGTATTACGCACGACTCGGTTTTGTTCAAGATAACGCTTCAACGTTCTTTTCTGTAAGTCTCTATTTGACTGAGCAGCTGAAAGCTCACTTTGTGTCATTTCAAAATCATGTAACGCTGCCTGATAGCTGGATTCAGCGATTTTTACTTCTTCAGCCGCAGTGCTAACCGCTACGTTTGCCGAGTCGCGCGAAATCTTCGCTTGTTCATAAGCAATTTGATAAGGCTCGTTTTCAATCTCATAGATTAACTGCCCTTTCTCAATGCGTTGGTTCGGGGTGATATAAATCTGGTCGACCTTGCCCGAGACATTGGTTGAGGTTGGGCGAAGTTGAATGTGAGGAGACTGCACCACAGAGCCTCCCGACAAATCCATTGGTGTATAGTTAATTAATCCTACCCACACAAATAACAACCAACCACTGCCTCCTAGATAAGCGAATGCTTTAGTCCCTGTGTTCCAAGGCATGCCAACAAGTCTTAATAAATAGATGAACAAACACCAAACCGCTAAACCTTCTAACATTTAGACATCCTCTGATTGATTAACTTGAGCCGGAGAATTCCATAAATCACGCAGTCGGATAATGGCTTTTTCAAAATCTACAAAAGCAATGATAATGGCGAGCACCCACACCCAGTGCCAAATGAAGCCAATCCAAGTGAGCGCGGTAATCAACCCTATCTGATGGTGGTCAGTCTTATGAGCCTTTTGAATAGGGATCTCGTGAAGCTTCCAAAAACCGAACAGGCCAGCCGCTATGGTGCTGATCAGCACGATAGCGGCTGCTATATGTAAAACGGTATCTGCAGAGGTCTCTACATAAGGGATACTGATTAAACTCATTGCTCATACTCTTGTAAATTAAGACCAACACAGGATATATGCCACCCACTTACAACGGCAATTTTAGATAAATTACGTCATATAAAATAACATGTTGATATAAATCATCAGATAATGTGTGCGGTATATCAAAGTAGCAAGGTATTAAGTTCAGTAGCCTGACGCTATTAAGGAGAGCTGATGAGATTCACAGCTAACGCTGCTTAAGTAGGTGGGAATGCCGATAGAAAGATTAGATGACGACAAAACATGGCAAGTCATGCACCAACGTAGATTAAGCAAAGCAGGTGATGTCTGTTGAAGTGGCTTTTTTACCTATACAAGTTTAGGCAGCTATTTCCGAACACAATGTTTTTATCAGTAATGGTTTACACACCATAAATACTAGAACATTAAGCCAATGGAACATTATTCAGCAGGCTTATACCTCAACAAAAGCACAAAGATTTAACATTTAGCTCCAAAAGCACCACATGGCGCAAACAATCACCCTAAAAGTAAACTATTCCTAGACACCCTCTTAGATCCCGCTAATATGACCGCCCATTCCACTAGTGTATAGTTGGATTTGGTACAACTTTATAAAAAAATACATCACTATAATAAATTAACAATTGCAGGTATTTTATGCAAAATCACAACATGCTCGCCCGCATCGCTCGTGGAAATCTCGTTCTACAGATCCTTGCTGGTATTGTTTTCGGTGTCGTTCTCGCCATGGTTTCTCCTTCAGCAGCTCAAGATGCAGGCCTATTAGGTAGTCTGTTTGTTGGTGCTCTGAAAGCTGTTGCCCCAATTTTAGTATTCATTCTTGTTGCAGCTTCTATCGCAAACCAAAAGAAAGGTCAGCATACTCATATGCGTCCAATCATTGTGCTTTACCTGATTGGTACGTTCTCTGCAGCACTGACTGCTGTAGTACTGAGCTTCATGTTCCCAACCACTTTGACACTGGTTGCTGGCGCTGAAGGTGCTAACCCTCCTCAAGGTATTGCAGAAGTTCTTCATACGCTTCTATTCAAGCTTGTAGATAACCCAGTTAGCGCACTAATGAACGCGAACTACATCGGTATTCTTGCTTGGGCAATCGGTCTTGGTCTTGCACTGCACCACGCATCTGCAACAACCAAAGCGGTTTTCGAAGACCTTAGCCACAGTGTTTCACACATTGTTCGCTTCATTATTCGTCTTGCGCCATTCGGTATCTTCGGTCTTGTTTCGGCTACATTCGCAACAACGGGCTTCGATGCACTAGCAAGCTACGGTCAACTGCTAGCGGTTCTACTAAGCTCAATGCTTATCATTGCTCTTGTCGTTAACCCACTGCTTGTCTTTGTAAAGACAAAACAGAACCCATACCCACTTGTACTGCAATGTATTCGTGAGTCTGGTGTAACGGCATTCTTCACTCGTTCAAGCGCTGCAAACATCCCAGTGAACATGAACCTTTGTAAGAAGCTAGAGCTAGATGAAGACACTTACTCTGTATCAATCCCTCTAGGCGCAACCATCAACATGGCAGGTGCTGCAATCACCATCACTGTGTTAACGCTTGCAGCTGTACACACAATGGGTATTGAGATTGATATCTTCACTGCGATTCTACTAAGCCTTGTTGCTGCAATTTCAGCATGTGGCGCATCAGGCGTTGCCGGTGGCTCACTGCTACTGATTCCTCTAGCTTGTGGCCTATTCGGTATCTCAAACGATGTAGCGATGCAGGTTGTAGCGGTTGGTTTCATCATTGGTGTGATTCAAGATTCGGCTGAAACAGCGCTTAACAGCTCAACTGACGTCGTGTTCACTGCGGCTGTATGTAAAGCTGAGCAAAACAAAGCTTAACAGCTCTTGGTATTAGGCTTTAACTCTAAGCTCTAAAAGCAAATAGCACACAAATAAAAAGGGAAGCATTCGCTTCCCTTTTTTGTTGTCTTGGTTTTCTAGATTACGGCTAGAAGCTATATAGCTATATAGATTTATAGATTTATAGCTTCAGTCATTTTTGTCTAACTCATCAAAGCTAACCAACACGTTTTAGTGGTTGCTTTTCCAGCTTGGATCCACTGCTGCCTGACTGAAGTCTAGAGAGTTAGGGCTTGCTTCTTTGTTATGCGTTGCTTGATCGCTGGATGACCCTTGATTCGCAGCACCGCTATCATGGTTTGGCGTCGCCTGCTGGTTGTAATCGACGTTAGAACCTTGCTCACTCGAAGCTTTGGTCTCTATATGACTACCATCGACATTTAGCTCCTCACCTTCTTCATCGGACGCTTCTTTAACCTTCTTAGGGACAGGGACATTGCGTTTGTAGAGCTTGTTGAGCGCCTTAATGATTGAGTGCTTAGTGATTGCTTCTTGGGTCAGCTTGGTCATTATCGGTTTAGTCAGAGCTTGTAAGCCCACGACGGCATCCACACCGAGTTCACCGCCTACTTTATCCCTCAAATGCTTGGCTTCTGAGTAACCAAAATGAGCCGATAGAAATAGCCAGATATAAGCGATAGCGTTGCCGTGTTCACCATGGTCAATCCAAGCTTCACCTGCTCTAAACATGGCTTCTGCACTGTTCTTTTCTGCGGCCGTCTCAAACCAGTAAACAGCCTCACCATGGTTAGGCTCAACACCAACACCGTTCAAATAACTCATACCGAGTTTGATCTTGCCGTCTAAGCTATTCTTTTCCGCAGCTTTTTGGTACCACTCGACAGAGCTTTCGGCAGAGTAGTCTGGGTTTTCTTTATCTAGACACCAGTCACCGATAAACAGCATTGCTTCAGTATTACCACCAGCCGCAGACTCTTCAATATAGGTATAACCTTTAGGGATGTTTTTATCAGTTCCACGACCAAAGACGAGCGCTTTGCCCATCTCAAATTTCGCAGACACGTCATTGTCCAATGCGGATATCGCAAGCTGCCAAAAGTTGGCTTTTTCTCTTAAAATCAGGTCTTCTTTACGCTTCATGCTTAGGCGCACAATGCCGTACATGCCATTGATATTATCGAGTTGCGCCGCTTTGTCGTACCAATACAGAGCTTCCTTAATATTGTTACGTTCAGCTTCTTTTGCCAAATACAGTATCGACGGTACATGCCCGGTTTCGGCTTTGAAGTGACGCTCTTTTTGCTCTTGTATGCGCGCTTTTTCAATCGCTTTTCGATAAGCGACAGCACGAGCCTTACGTTCTTGTTCCAAGCGCTGCTTTCTTAGCGATAAAGAGATCAGCCACACGGCGACAAGTATTAACGAAAGAGCCGTCGCACCAATTGCGATTCCCATTGTACTCATAAAATATTTTAACCTAACTCGGCTGATACTAGCCCCGATACCGGGAAAGTGATCAACCCATAGTGAATGGTATGTTTCTAGTTACAGGGAAAAGCGCCGTTATTAAAACGTTCCGCCCTAAAATGAACTTAGTTCAGTATCTCAGGAATACATAGCGATAAAAAGTCTACTAAGACCTATCCTTATGCACTCCATAAATGGTGTGATCTTGCTTCAATAGAGTTCGATAATGAAGACCACCTTTAAGCAAAATAATCTTAAAAAACGACAACGAAATTGATGAATACCTATTAGCAATCCCATGTCGCTGTAGTTAGTTCAGTTGGCCGTATATGTAAGCCAGTTCAGCAACCGTTTTAGCAGAAAATTTCTTCATTAAACTCGCTCGGTGTACTTCTACCGTTCTCATCGCGATACATAACTCATCAGCGATTTTTTGGTTACGTTTTCCGTCAATGATCTGCTTAAGAATATCGATTTCTCGGTCAGTCAACGATGCATACGCTTGGCGGTAAACATTCATGTGTAAATGCTTTTCAGAAGCGTCCAAACCTTGTTTGATCGCCTCAGCTAACTCACCGCCTTTAACTGGCTTTTGGAAGAAGTTCACCGCGCCGGCTTGTAAGGCTTCAACCGCCATTGGCACATCACCGTGACCCGTCAGGTAAATCACCGACAGTGGGCTCTGCGCCTTCACCATCAACTCATGAACTTGTTGCCCTCTCATTTCAGGCATTCGGCTGTCTAACACCACGCAACCTGGCGCACTCAAATCCACTGAGTCCAGAAAGCTCGGGCCATCTTCATAGGCTGACACCGTAAAATCATGCTCTTCCAATAAGAACACCAATGAGTCACGCATCGACTCATCGTCATCAACCACATAGACCGGCAACGTTTGATGAAGTTCAGACATAACAAGATTCCTTATGAATCATTTGAAATAGAGGAAGGTAGTGTCACCGCGACATGACAACCATGAGGAGTCAGTGAAGTAATGCTCATTTTGCCACTGTGGTCTTCAATCACATCTTGGCAAATCGCAAGCCCTAATCCCAAGCCGTTTTCTTTGCTGCTCACAAAGGCTTGAGTGACTTGTTGCTCGGTAAAATCTAAGCCCGTGCCGTTATCGATAACCGACAGCATCATTTTATCCGGTTGATACTCGGTAATCACTTTAATTGTCGATGGTTCGTTATTTTTGTTACCAATATCAGACGTAGCGCTTTGTTCGCGATGCATCTGAGCATTACACGCATCAGTCGCATTGTTGATCAAATTTACAACTACCTGCTGCAATCCGACAGGGTCAACATATAGCGTGATAGGTTTACCCACAACATAACGTTCAATGGTTATCTTGTGTTTCTCTAATCTAAACTGCAGTAGCTCGATGGTATCTGTAAGAAGCACTTCTATATCAATTTGAGATTTATCTGATGAGCGTTTTTTGATCATGTTTCTTAGGCGCTGGATGATCGCATCAGCACGGTCCACTTGAGACTGTATCTTCTCAAATACAGGCTCTATGTCAGTCAGCGGTTTGTTCTTCGAAATCCGCAGTAAACCACCTTCGCTATAATTCCGAATAGCTGCCAAAGGCTGATTAATCTCGTGTGCCAAGCTACTTCCCAGTTCACCAACTACCGCGATTCGTTGTGAGTGCTCTAGCTGTTCACTCTTACTTTTCAGCTTATACAGCGTCGCTTCTAGTTGCTTTTTGCTGCGACTGAATTTGTATTCTAGCCAGAAGTGGTAAGCATTCAGAGACACGACAAGAATAAAGAACGCCCATGCCCACTGTTGATTGTACTTGAGCCAGATTAACGCTTCTTTCCACCAAGGTTGTTGCAGTGGATGCATGTCGAGTTGTTGATATAGCTTATCGATCGACAGCAGGCTTGTCGGTGACGTCCAGCCCGATGCATTCGCTGCAATGGCGGGCGCACTGCTTTTTGGCATAGCAAATAACACCTGACTCATTTGTTTCGCCAGTGCCGAAGACGCTCGCTCTGTTTTGGCAAACGACCAGTTAGGATACAACGGTGTAGACACCTGACATCGGAACCCTTCTGGTGCTTGATTCTCGATAACACGATATTGACCCGCCACCAGCAAACCTTCGCTGATCATGCTCTCGACCAAACACGCAGGCACCACCGCAGCTTCAATGTGCCCTTCACGCAGTTGATACAAGCTAGCATCAATAGGGAAACCTAAGAACTGAGTATTAGAGAAAAAGTGATTGGGGTTGAGCCCTTGTTGCATCACTTGGTAACGCATAGTGAGGTAACCACCAAAAGCATTTTCAGATACTGCCGCAATCGGCTTACCGCTAAGTTGTTCGAGAGAGATATAAGGCGACATTCTTCTCACCACCAAGGCAGAACCAATGCTACGTGTATTACTGGTGCCTTGAGCTTCAAAGTTATGACTGGTCATGGTTGCCATCCAAGAAAGCGCATACTGGCGTCCTAATCGAACCGCCTGACCGGGGTTGGTGATGACAAAATCAACAGTGACATCTTTTACCGCTTCGGCCATCTCTTCCAAGTTGAAAGGCTTGAGAACAAAGTATTTTCCGGGAATGCGCTCCGACAGCCAATCCATTGTCGGCTGCCAACGCTGCTGAGCGGAAAGCTTACCTCGAGTCGCCAACACGCCAACCTCTATGATTTGCTCAGACTCAACAGTGCTTGTCGTTGCAATCTCTTGCTCCGATTGAGCGGCTAAACAGATTCCTGCGGTTAAGCTCAACCAACAAAGGCCAACGATTGATATTAGGTTTCTGACTGTCACTGAAATCTCTTTCTCCAAATGGACTGTTTATTCAATTTATTCTCGATTCATTTTATGTCAGCGGCGTGTTTCGCGCTTAGCTCATGCTTGAGCGCCTTAAATAAGCCTCTAAAACAAAGCATAACAGCTAGATTGGTAAAACCACATTTGTTCTAGATCAACTTTGATCTGGGTATGTGGAAATCCACAATACCCCGTGAACGGTCAAAAACTGACAATGAGCCTAACAGATCGAATACCCATTTATAGGTACCTCTATGGACTCATTGAAAAGACGGTTTCTTAGCCAATTCGGCAAGGTTTCCGCTGGTGCTGCGCTCATTCCCATTGCCGGAATCAACACCGCAGTCGCAAGCACAGCCATTCGTAATAACAACCAACCTGACCGCAAAGGCGAAATAGGCAAACGCTACGCCATGGCGATTGATTTACGTAAGTGCGTTGGCTGTCAGGCGTGCACTGTTGGCTGTAGCGTTGAAAACCAAGCACCAATTGGCCAGTTCAGAACCACCGTAAAACAGTATGAAGTCTCCCTTGATGATGGTTCGACGGCTCAACAAGACGTGAAATCATTCATGTTACCTCGCCTATGTAATCACTGTGACAACGCCCCCTGCATCAAGGTTTGTCCTGTTCAAGCGACCTTCCAGCGTGAAGATGGGATAGTGATGGTCGACAACGAACGCTGCGTAGCCTGTGCTTACTGCGTTCAAGCTTGTCCTTACGATGCTCGTTTCATTAATAACGACACCCTTACCGCAGACAAATGTACCTTCTGCGCACACCGCCTCGAAGACGGCTTACTGCCTGCTTGTGTAGAAACCTGTGTCGGTGGCGCGCGTGTCATTGGCGACCTTAAAGATCCAAACAGCGAGATCAACCGTCTGCTCAATGAAAACCAATACGACATCAAGGTGCTTAAGCCAGAGCAGAATACCAACCCCCATGTTTTCTATATCGGCATGAACGAGCGATTCGTTAGCCACATTGAAGGCCAACCTGCGATTTATGATCCAGCCGCCATCGATAACTCATCCTCTAGCAAACAAGAATTGGCAATCGCGACACAAGGCAAACAAGGAGAGACAGCATGAATATCACTGAGGTGTTAGTTCCCGCTCAAGAGATCGCTTGGCTACCGTGGGCGGTTCAGTATTTCTTCTACATAGGTTCGGCTTACGCGGCGGCGATTCTGTTTTTGATTGCCCTGATATTTAAAAATTCAACCAGTCATCAATTTCGTGCAGCCCTTGTGCTTGTGATGGCAATCGGCGCGATTGTTGGGCCATTAGCGCTTACTGGTGACTTGCATCAACCCGGACGTGCGTGGCATTTCTATGCTCACATCACGCCTTGGTCATGGATGTCATTAGGCTCTTTGTTTCTACCTCTATTCTCTGGTCTGGCTGTCGCGACGGCTTGGGTTTACCTGCGTGACGACATCGCACAGCTTAAACAAAGTGAAAACCCATTTCTAAAACGTTTGTCTTGGCTGACGCTAGGTAAATGGCAAATATCATCAAAGCTGATGATTGCACTCGCTGCTGTGACGGCTATTTCGGGCCTAAGCATCGCGCTTTATACAGGTGCCGAGATTGCGATTTTGGCGAGCCGACCGCTTTGGCATCAACCGGCTTCTCCACTACTTTGGTTCACGACCGCATTCTTTGCTGCTACGGGTTTAACGCTGTTGATTTGGGCTCTGCTGCCTTCAAGCAAACCAAGCTTAAAACCAACAGACCTAGCTCTGATACAAAGAACCATTACCTTAACGGGTGGCCTTGCCATCATTCTCACGTCGATTTGGGCATCTAACCATGGTCACTTCAGCCTGTATGAGAACGACGCTTGGGGCATCAATTTAGGCATCATGACCACCAGCATTTTGCTGTGCATGATCTTGGTTCTACCACTGCAACGCCTATCGCAAAGTAAGCTAGGAATTATCTGTGTTGCGCTTGCGACCATAGTTTCTGCATGGGCGGTACGTTGGGTCACCATGATGGAAGTTCAAACCATTCCCCGTTTTGATGTGGGTGCATTCCCTTATGAACTGCCGATGGGTAGCGCAGGATTACTCGGCATTGTTGGTATGTGTGGCCTTTGGCTAGCACTTGCGTTGTTCGCCTCTGAGATCGTGTCTGCTGGATCGTCAAGATCAACTGGCTCTGCGACAAAGACAGCATCTAAGCCAAACCAAAACACATCATCACCACTTAACCGCTCACATAGCTTGTAGTCTGAGGAATCATCATGGATAACAAACGTCGTCAATTTTTGAAAACAGGCCTTGCTGCCGGTGGTGTTGGAGCTTTTGCTGCAGGTTATGCGACAACCACAAAACACATGGTTCACGGTGCTATCGATGGCACTGCCGGTAAGAAAACCAATCACATCCACCACGGTAATTCGTTAGAGACGGAATACAGTGTCGATGAGCAAGGTAAGATCTCGCCAAATCCAAACCAACGTGTTGCACCCTCTATGTGTTTTGGTTGCTGGACACTGTGTGGATTGCGTGTACGTATCGATAATCGCAATGACGAGATCTTACGTATCTCAGGTAACCCGTACCACCCGCTATCAAGTGATCAGCAGATCCCGTTCAAAACACCGGTAAAAGATGCCTACATTGGCTTGTCTGGTGAATCAGGCATCAATAATCGCTCGACAGCCTGCGCCCGTGGTAATGGCATGTTGGAGATTCAAAACAGCCCATACCGAATCACTCAACCGCTCAAACGCGTTGGTAAGCGTGGTGAAGGCAAGTGGGAACCAATCAGCTACGAACAACTTATCTCTGAGATCACCGAGGGTGGTGACTTATTCGGTGAAGGTGAAGTTGAGGGCTTACGATCGATTCGTGACATCGAAACACCACTCGATCCAAACAACCCTGAATACGGACCAAAAGCCAACCAACTGCTTGTGACCAATGCCGGTAATGAAGGCCGTGACGACATCTTGAAGCGCTTTGCATTTAACAGCTACGGCACACGCAACTTTGGTCACCACGGCTCTTACTGTGGTTACGCGTTCCGTGCGGGTTCAGGTGCGATCATGAACGATCTAGACAAGTTCTCGCACTTAAAACCAGATTTCAACAACGCAGAGTTCATTCTTTTCATCGGTATGTCTCCGGCTCAAGCGGGTAACCCGTTTAAGCGTCAAGCAAGACAGCTGGCTGAGGCTCGTACCAACGGAAAACTCAGCTACACCATAGTGACACCGAGCCTTCCAGCAGGATCGTCAAGCCTTGCGGCGGGCGATCGCAATAACTGGCTACCGATCAAACCGGGCACCGATTCAGCATTAGTTCTGGGTATGATCCAATGGATCATCGAGAACCAACGATACAATCACGACTTCTTGTCTCGCCCAAGCGCACAAGCGATGCAAAAAGCAGGCACCACACACTGGTGTAATGCATCTCACCTTGTGATCAGTGACGAGTCGCACCCACAAAATGGGCGTATGCTTCGTGCATCGGATATAGGGTTGCTAGAAACAGGCGAACCGATGTCTGACGATGACGGATTTATCGCACTTAATGTGACAACGTCACTGTTATCATCACATATTCAGGTGAATGAAGCGGCTCTGTTCGTCGATCAAGACGTAGAAATCGATGGTCAGACTGTTCGTGTTAAGTCTTCTCTACAAAGATTGAAGGAAGAAGCCTTCAAATATGACCTTGCATACTACAGTGAGCAGTGTGAAATCCCACAAGACCAGATTATTGCGTTGGCAAAACGCTTCACCAGCTACGGTACAAAAGCAGTCGTGGATACTCACGGTGGCAACATGCACACCAACGGCTTCTATAACTCGTTCTCTATTCTGATGCTGAATGCTCTGATCGGTAACATCAACGCAAAAGGCGGCGCGATGGCGAAAGCGGGCGGCTACCCAACTTCCGTTGCTGGCCCACGTTACGACTTTACCAAGTTCAAGGGTAAGACTAAGCCTCAAGGTGTGTTCTTGTCCCGCAGCAAGTTCCCGTATCACAAGACCAGCGAATACAAACGTCGCGTTGCCGCAGGCGAGTCACCTTACCCGACTCGCGCGCCGTGGTACCCAATCTCAGCGCCGCTTTTAACCGAGCACTTATCAGCTGCGATTGATGGCTATCCTTACCGCGCAAAGGCATGGATCAACCACATGGCGAACCCACTTTATGGTGTTCCGGGTTTAGACAACTTGCTGGGTGAAAAGCTTAAGGATCCAAAACAGCTTGGCTTGATCGTGTCTATCGATGCCTTCATCAATGAAACGACTGCCTTATCGGATTACCTAGTGCCAGACACGGTGACCTACGAAAGCTGGGGCATGGCAACCCCGTGGCATGGCGTCGCGACCAAAGCGATCACCGCTCGTTGGCCGATTGTTGAGCCTAAAACCTCACGCACTCAAGACGGGCGCGCCATCAACCTAGAGAACTTCTTTATTGATCTGGCGAAAACACTGGGCTTAGGTGGCTTTGGCGATAACGTAATCAAAGACAACCAAGGTAACTGGCACGGTATTCATAGCGCTGAAGACTTCTACCTGCGCTCAGCGGCTAACTTAGCATTTGCAAAAGGCGGTGTGCCGAATGTAGACGCGGAAGATATTGTTTGGTCTGGTCTAGAGCGCCTTATACCTGTAATGAACAAAACGCTTAAACCAGAAGAGATGCTCAAAGTGGCGTATATCTTTGCGCGTGGCGGTCGTTTCGAAGACGCAACCAATGCCTACACCAATGAAACTATGAAGTACAAATGGACCAAACCTTTGGCTATCTGGAATGAAAAGCTGGGTACCTCTCGCAACACCATCAGTGGCGAACAGTACATGGGTTGCCCGACATGGTATCCACAAAAACTGGCAGACGGCACGCCTTTGGCTAAACAGTTCCCAGTAACAGAGTGGCCATTTACGCTAACTAACTTCAAGTCCAATATTCACAGTGCGGTGTCTAACTTGTCACCACGTTTAGAGTCGATCAAAGGCGTGAACCCAGTTTACATTCACCCGCAAGACGCCTCTTCTGCTGGCATCAAAACTGGTGACGTATTTGCCATTGAAACACCGAGTTCAACCACACACGCGTTGGCGATGGTGATTGATGGCATCAAACAAGGCACATTAGGCTTTGAACACGGCTTTGGACACAAAGAGCTCGGTGAGCGTGCACACTGGATTGGTGACACACAACAACCAGTGAAGATGAAGTCGAACGATGGCGTTAACATCAATGATATAGGCTTGATTGACCCGACGAGAGAAGGCAAAGGCGTCATGTTGGATTGGGTTGTGGGGGCAGCAGCAAGGCAAGCGCTTCCGGCTAAGATCTACAAGGTCTAGCTTAAACTCAGCAAGCTATAACTTAATCACTGATTCAAAACACTTCCTTATCTGATTTGCAGATGAGAACACAACAGGGCAACTTCGTCATTCGAGGTTGCTCTGCTTTTTCGTCCCCTTGATCTAGAAAAGCACCCTATTTGGATAAACGTCCAATCTACATAAAGTACCCAATCTAGATAAAGCATCCGCTCTAGATAGAGTAATCAACCCAAAGCCATTAGGTAATCTTCATTTCACCACAACTTTTTTAGCCCGCCTCCATAAAGCAGCTATGCTTATACAATCGGTGCCATAAAAGAGCCTTAACAAGCAGTTATACCGAGGCGAACATGGCAGTTCCCTTGCATTTCATAAACGGCAGTTGGATCAACCTATCGAAGTTCACATCAATACCATTATGGTAACTGAGGTTATTAATGTGAGACTCACCTCAAGTTCCAAGTGAATTAATGTGGAAATCCACAATAGCGCGAACAACCAATTATGTCGAAAATGCGTGCATTACAACCAATAGCGACGCCTCATGACTAAGCTGACAATTAAAACTCAAACTCTAACGCTTTGCATCGCTGCTCTAGGAAGCCTTTCTTTATCCGCTTTTGCACAAGCAGCACCCAATCCAATGCCAGAAGCCGCAGAAACTTGTAGTGGCTGCCATCAAGCCGACGGTAAAGGCATGCCCAACATTGCCCCTATGCTTGCAGGGCTCAATGCTGACTATCTAGAGCATCAACTGGTTCTGTTCTCAAGTGGTGAGCGTCAAAGCGCGATCATGAAGGGAATGGCTGACGGTGTATCTGATCCCGCTGTTCGTCGTGAGGTCGCAGAATACTTTGCATCACTGCCTTCATACGAATTTACCGATTTAGAGCAGCGCGGCTCACAGGCTGATATCGATAACCCCTATCGTAAACTTGTATTCCAAGGCGATTGGGATAGAAACATTCCAGCCTGTGCAACCTGTCATGGGCCAAGCGGTATGGGCGTAGACAAATTCCCGCGCCTAGCAAGCCAGCATGCCGACTACATTCAAACTCAGCTCAACGCCTGGAAAAATGGCACTCGTAAGGGTGATGATTTGAACATGATGGGCAACATCGCAGGCAAGTTGACCGACGATGAGATCAAAAACCTGTCTTACTACTTCGCCTCTTTCCGATACTAAAGGGCTCGCATGAAAACATTACTTTTAATTACCGCAACCCTTGCCTCTGGAATCGCTTATGCCGAAGCTGAGTTGCCCGATCGCCAAACCGAACTGCCAGCCGTTGAGAAGCCTCAAGACAACAAATATCTGGTGCCACGAGACTTGGTTGATATCCCTGCTGGGGAATTTGGCGACAAAGTAAAATTGGGGTACTCGCTGTTTGTCGATTCACAACAGATGCGTGGTACGTTCGTAGGCAATGAACAAAACTGTGTAAACTGTCACATGCAAGCGGGCATGAAGCCTAACGCAGCACCTCTTTGGGGTGCGTACATGGCCTACCCTGCGTATCGTTCCAAGAACGACAAGGTAAACAGCTACGCAGAACGTATCCAAGGTTGCTTCACCTACTCAATGAATGGCCTACCACCGGCTGAGGGTTCAAAAGAAATGGTCGCACTAACGGCTTATTCATACTGGCTGGCGATGGGTGGAATCCTAGATAAGAACGGCATGCAAGACACGCCTGTCCCTGAGATCAGCGATGCTGATTTACAAGTTGGTGGTAAAGCTGAAAGCTTCCCTCTTCCTGAAGAGCTGTTAAGCAAATACCCAATCGATGAACGCAGTAAGCTTGCCGGTCGTGGCTACCCTAAGATTGCAAACCCTGAACAAGAGCCGTCAATCGCTCGTGGTGAAAAGGTTTACCAAACCAGCTGCCAAACCTGTCATGGTCAAAATGGCGAAGGCATTAAAGGGGCGGATGGTCGCTCATACCTACCACCTCTTTGGGGCGAGAACTCGTTCAACTGGGGCGCAGGTATGCACCGTGTAAATACAGCAGCCTACTTCATCTACGAAAACATGCCGCTTGGAAAGAGCCAGCAACTTTCGATTCAAGATGCATGGGATGTGGCTGCGTTTGTGAATAGTCATGAACGCCCACAAGACCCACGATACAAGGGTGATGTTGCAGGTAATGCTAAGCGTTACCACAACCACCAAGGTTATTATGGCAAAGAAGTCGACGGTAATGTACTGGGTTCAAAAGCCTACCCAAGTGGTAAAAAAGTGATTCATGAGCATTGATAGACATTAGTGCACAAGAGCCTTTCACGTCAGCTATAGCTAAGCTTTACATTGTAAATCAGCTATAGCCAGAGGAATAAAAAGGAGCCAGATCGTTCGACGTTCTGGCTCCTTTTTTATGTTTGAACGATTAGAGATCCAGCTAATCTTGCTGCATCTTCTCCCAAATCGTCGGAGAGCCGATATAGTCTTGAACCGTAGTGATGAACTCTTTGACCAGTTTGGTCTGTTTACGGTGCGGATACACAGCGTAGATTGCAGTATCAATCGTAGAGATCGGATAATCCGGAAGCAAAGTCACCAAGCCAAGCTCTTTCATTGAGGCATACAGGTTTGATTGATCAAGGAAGCCATATCCTAGGCCATCTTTCACACAAGACACCATAGTACGAACATCACTGACCTTGTAGTTGCCACGAATCGTTAAGCTCTGGAAGGTATTACCTCCCGGCTCTTCACTAATGCGCAGATGGTCGACCGTCATATCACCATTGGTATAAATCACGGCAGGTAGCGCGAGCAGATCTTGTGGCGTCTTAGGCTCACCATGCTCCTTAACAAAATCGTTTGACGCGACCAACATAAAATTACTGTCGGCAATCTTCTTGGCAATCAAGTTCGATTCAACAAGCTTACTGAAGCGAAACGCGATATCAAACTGCCCGGCAATGATATTGGCGATCTTATCGTCTAAGGAAAGTACGATCTGAACATCAGGGTACTTTCTCATGAACTGAGTGATGATAGGTTGCAGATATTGCTGCCCAAAATAGATCGGTGAGGTAATTCGCAGAACGCCTTTAGGCTCTGACTGGTATGAATCTGCAATGCCTTGGATCTGATTGATGGTGTCTTTCAGCACATAGGTTTGTGCGAGAATATCTTCCCCGGCCGACGTCAACGAAAACGAGCGTGTAGAGCGGTTCAGCAGCTGAACACCTAAATCTTGCTCAAGCTTTTTGATCTGTTTAGAGAGCGATGAGTTGTCCATGTCATGCAAAGTTGCCGCTTTGGTAAACGACCCTTGTTGAACCACATCTAAGAACAATAACAACTGATTGGTATTTGGCACTGCGCCTCTCCTGAAATAAAAACTCGACTAGCGTTCGTCTTTGGGTGTATCCATCACAACCATAGTCGTAATCGATTGCACCTGAGCACATTCCCCAAGCACATCGGCATGAAACTTCTTATAGCCCGGTAGATCTTTGGTTTCTACCCTTAGCAAGTATTCGTTGGCACCGGTAATGTTGTGACACTCCACTACCTCTTTTTCCATACTGACGTGCTGTTCAAACTCCAGCTGAGCCGCTTTGCTGTGGCTCGATAAACCAATCGAAACATAAGCAATAAAACCGACCCCCATCAGCCCATTATCCAGAACCGCTCGGTAACCTTGAATGACCCCTTTACGCTCAAGATCCTGGACGCGTCTTAAGGTCGCAGAAGCCGACAAGCCAATCCGCTCTGACAGCTCAATGTTGGAGATTCTGCCGTCCAATTTAAGCTCTTGCAATATCCTTTCGTCAAATCTATCCATAAGTACTTATTATTGTGCATTTAGTGATAATAGAGGAAATAAAAGCACATAATTGCCTCACTTTCCACCTACTATGTTTCTCAACACGTGAAAGTCATGACCGGTCAGTCACTTCGTTCATTTTACTGCTGGAGAACCATAATGCCTTTAGAACAACTTAGCGCACTTGCCTTGTTTGCGTTTGTCTCGACCTTCACACCAGGTCCAAATAACATCATGCTCATGACATCAGGAGCAAATGTTGGCTTTGCCCGTACTATTCCGCACATGCTTGGGATTGCTCTAGGGTTCGCAGCCATGTTGCTGTTAGTTGGCTTCGGTTTAATGGGCATTTTCAACGCTTATCCGGTTACTCACCAAATTTTGAAATACCTAAGCCTTGCTTACCTCGTGTACCTTGCAATCAAGATAGCACTGAGCGGCAAAGCGAAAAGTACTGAAGCTTTTAAACCAATGACCTTCATCGGCGCGGCAAGTTTTCAGTGGGTGAACCCTAAAGGTTGGTCGATGGCGCTGACGGCGATTTCAGTCTATAGCAGCGGCAGTTCATGGTGGGAGCTTGCGATCATCGCAGGTATCTTCACGCTAGCCAACTTGCCATCCGTGACCTTCTGGACAGCGGCAGGCAAGCAACTGCAACACTGGTTAACAACACCCATCCGCATCAAAAGCTTCAACTACGGTATGGCAGGCTTGCTGCTCGCATCGACAATTCCGATGCTCTAATCAAATAACGTCCTATATTGAGATGGTTAGTGCACGACTACTAGCCATCATTCTCGTTAAAGATACCCAATAATCTCGCTAAGCCAACGACCAAAAATTGCCTGCCCGCTTGGGGTTAGCGTCCACACAAACGCCGCTACATTCATTGCCACTGTCAGCCAATAGATAGATCTGAACGGCTGCTTTTGCGTTTTATGACGCAGCTTATCTTGAGCGATCAACGCCCCTAACCAACCACCAGCAACAGAAAAAGTATGCAGGGTTTTCTCTGGCACACGCCAATTGCCATTGATCGCTGCTCGCTTGTCCTTCGCATACACAAAAAACGTCACCACACCGATAACCAAATACCACACCAACAGCGCTTTAGAACTTTCCGCAAACAACACAGATACCGCTACCAGAACAAGATAAGTGATAACGATTTGAATAGATGAAGACAACATCAACTCCTTTTGGGTAACAGCTCACATACTGTAGCAATTACGCCCTGTAGATTTTGATAAGGATGAGTAAGGCATATTGTAATTCGGTTAGCCTGCAAAGAATAAACAAGCCCATTCATCCCTACATAACATGATGGAAGTTAAAGGAATTATAAATATGTACAACCAAAAGTACGCCATCTACCAAGTTTTTACGCGTTTATTTGGTAATAAGAACACCCAACATGTTCCATGGGGCACAATCGAACAAAATGGCGTCGGTAAGTTCAGTGATTTTACCGATAAAGCGCTGTCTGAAATTCAAAAGCTCGGAATGACTCATATTTGGTATACAGGAGTGCCGCATCACGCCGTCATCAATGATTACAAACACATAGGTATTTCAGACGATCACCCAAGCGTGGTAAAAGGCCGAGCAGGCTCCCCTTATGCAATTAAAGATTACTACTCCGTCAATCCGGACCTCGCCAATAATCCTGACCATCGGTTAGAAGAGTTTGAGGCATTGATAAAAAGAAGCCACGACAACGGTTTAAAAGTGATCATCGATATCGTACCGAATCACGTTGCGCGTCATTATCAAGGCTTAAACAACCCACAAGGCGTCAGTGACTTCGGCGCTCAAGATGACACAACGCTGGAATACCACAGAAACAATAACTTTTACTACATCCCCAACAGCACTTTTGAACTGCCAGATATCGAGCCCGCCTTTACGCCGCTTGGTGGTGAACAGCACCCTAACCTAAGCTCCCCGTTTATAGAGACGCCCGCCAAATGGACGGGTAACGGCTCACGTTTAGCCAAGCCTAGTTTCGATGATTGGTATGAAACGGCGAAAATCAATTATGGCGTGCGACCAGACGGTTCAAAAGACTTCCCTGAACTACCGAGTGACTATGCCCAGCGAGATTACCGAGAGCATCATCATTTCTGGGAATCGGCTGCTGTGCCTAGCTCTTGGGTGAAATTTCGAGATATAACATTGTTTTGGTTAGAAAAAGGTGTTGATGGGTTCCGCTACGACATGGCTGAGATGGTGCCTGTTGAGTTCTGGAGTTACCTTAATTCATCTATAAAGATGAAAAACCAAGATGCCTTTTTAATGGCTGAGGTGTACCAACCGGACTTATATCGCGACTATATCCACTTAGGAAAAATGGACTACCTCTATGACAAGGTTGATCTATACGATGGCCTCAAAGACATCATGCAAGGCAAGGCTTCAACGGCTATCATCCCCGAAATCCAACATCAGATGATGGATATTGAACACCACATGCTGCACTTCTTGGACAATCACGATGAGCAACGCGTCGCTTCTCCCGAGTTTGTTGGCAATCCAAATATCGCGAAACCTGCAATGCTAGTCAGTGCGTTATTGAGCAGTTCACCAACCATGATCTATTTTGGACAAGAAGTTGGTGAACCTGGAGCGGAAAACGCAGGGTTTGGACAGCCCTCTCGTACCTCTATATTCGATTACGTCGGAGTCCCACAACACCAAAAATGGATGAATCACGGTGCATTCGATGCCGGATTATTAAACGACAACGAAAAGCAACTACGTCACTTCTATCAGAAGGTAATGAACTTTTCGCTTGAGCACTCTTCAATGACTGGTGAATATCGAGACTTACATAAAAGCAATAATCAGAGTGATTCGGTTTACACATTTCTGCGCTATGACGACCAAGAGGTGACAATAGTTGCTGCGAATTTCAGCCAACATGTCACAGAGAATATTCACTTAACGGTTCCAAATGATCTTATACAAACGCTCACAATCGCTGATGGCAATTACTTGCTAGATGAACATATTGAAGGCATTCAACAACAGGTATTAAACGTTGAGAAAAGTATTGGCAGTTTTAGTCTTGAACTAAAGCCACTGGCTTCGTTGGTTTGGGTATTTCCCTTATCTGAATAGGATATTTATCATTATTAATTTCCAAATAATCTGAGTTTCAATCAATTGATAAATAACTTAATTCCCGCATTAAATTAACTTCACCTCAATTCGATATCTTCCTCACATTAATAAGGATGAGATCTCATCCTTATTATCTACTCCTAGCTTCTACGCCTTGGGTTATTAATATCGAACATATGAGCTATTGATCCAATTAATTTCACTTAAACCAAATACAAAGCGTGATACTGACACTAGGTTTCCTATTTTTACGTATTAAAAATAACTTTACATATAGCCATCACAAATAGTTGGCCATCATTCGGACTAGGATATTCATCTTCATAAAAAGTGAAATATGGATATCAAACGTGAACAACATAAATATTAATAAGAACATCACTCTACAACGCACCTTCAACATTACAAAAAAGAGAAGCTTCAAACGATCAACGCTAGCCAAAGCGATTCTACCTCTCTTCACCGCCACCCTTATCACAGGCTGTGGTAGTGATAACGACAGCGACACGGATGCTGGCAACAGTGGTTTATACAAAGCTGGCGAAAACGAAGTCGTTGTTTACTACAAACGTGATGTCGCGGCTGCTAGCACGTCTAGCTCGACCTATGATGGCTGGGGATTGCACCTTTGGAATGGCGAAGGCTGTACCAGCACAGACTTAGTAGCCATGGGGTTAAGTGAAACGGGTACTAACTGGGAAGCACCTTACGAATTTGATGGTATCAGCGATACCTACGGTGCCTACTATGTGTTGAAAGTCGATCCTGATGCTTCTGACCCGCATAAATGCATGAACTTCATCTTACACAATGGCGACGAAAAAGCGTTTGGTAGTGCCAATTCGAAAGTCGAGTTAACCAAGCTTGGTGATTCGCAAGGTGTATTCGGATTTCATGGCAGCAGCGAGTTGTACTACGACCCAATCTCAGAAAGACCAGTCAATATTGATGGCCAAAAAGCACATTGGTTAGATGCAACCACCATCGCTTGGGAAGCAGCTAGTAATGCCGATTCTGTAAAACTCTTCTATGCGTTAGATAACAGCATCACGATGAACGACGACAAAGAAATTGTCGGCGGCACTGCAATTGAACTAAGCAAAGACGGGGAGCTGTCCTCTGAATTGAAAGAGCGTTTCCGCCACCTTGCAAGCTTACCAGCCCTGGCTATCGATGTTGACGACAGCACACTTCGCACTATTTTAAAATCTCAGATAATTTTTGTTGCCTACAATGCCAGTGGCGATGTTATCTCTTCAACTGAGGTTCAAAAACCTGGTGTGCTTGATGCGGTATTTGCTAGCGAAGATGCTGGTAATGCAATGGCTGAAGAATTAGGCGCGATTGTTGAAGGCAGTGCGGCTACCTTCAAGCTTTGGGCACCAACAGCGCAAGATGTAGAGCTCGTTCTTTACAGCGAAGACCTGAAAAGCTCACAAGTTTTTCCAATGAAAGAAAGCACTGAGACGGGTATTTGGGCGACTGACGCGGTACCTAACGCTGTCAACAGTTACTATCGCTACCAAGTGAAGGTTTACCACCCAACCACAGGCAACATTGAGACTCGCTTAGTAACCGACCCTTACTCACTCAGCTTATCGAAAAACTCTGCATACTCTCAAGTCATCGATCTTGATGATTCAGCATTAATGCCTGAAGGTTGGGTTGGATATAAACGCCCAACCGTAGAGAAAGACGAAGACCACGTACTCTACGAGTCACATCTTCGTGATTTTAGCTTCAGCGATAAGCTCGGCACAAAGAGCCTAAACGGCAAGTACCTCGCTCTCACAGAAGCAGATCGTGAGTCGGTTAAACACCTTCAAGAATTGAAAGATGCGGGCTTAACGACACTACATATCTTACCGGCATTCGATATCGCTACCGTCGATGAAGATGAAGCGAGCCGTGTCGATATTACTGACACCGTTGGTAAGCTATGTGATGTAAAACCGACTGCCGCCTTATGTGGAAACGAAGACGAAAACAAAGTCATCGAAGAAGTACTCGATGGTTATGATCCTTCAACAGGCGATGCACAAGCGCTAATGAACGACCTGCGTATGCTCGACAGCTTCAACTGGGGCTACGACCCATTCCATTACACGGTTCCAGAGGGCAGCTACGCGACAGATCCTAATGGTTCTAAGCGTATTCTAGAGTTCCGTCAAATGGTGAAAGCAACGCACGACATGGATCTTAAGCTGATCATGGACGTTGTATACAACCATACCAATGCGTCTGGCGTGAACGATAAGTCAGTGCTGGATAAGATTGTCCCTGGGTACTATCACCGCCTTAACGTCAACACCGGTGGCGTCGAAAACTCAACCTGTTGTGACAACACTGCAACTGAAAACCTAATGATGGGTAAATTGATGGTCGATTCACTTAAGGTATGGGCTGACGACTATAAAGTGGATGGTTTCCGATTTGACTTAATGGGCCACCAGCCAAAAGACGTGATGGTAGAAGCTCTTGCTGAAGTTCGTAAAATCGACGAGAACACACTGTTCTACGGTGAAGGTTGGGATTTCGGTGAAGTAGCGGATAACGCACGCTTCGATCAAGCGAACCAAATCAACATGGCAGGCACTGAGATCGGTACCTTCTCGGACCGTCTGCGTGACGCCGTACGTGGCGGTAGCCCGTTTGATGGTGGCGTCGATTCAGAAGGCAACCACCCACTTCGCTTTAACCAAGGCTTTGGTAACGCAGCGATTGCCAACGAAGAGACCAAAGTTGATCAAGATTCAATCAACGGTCGCTTACACAACCAAGATCTTGTTCGTTTAGGCATGGCAGGTAACCTCGCAGAATACGTGTTGATTGATTACAAAGGCGACACCAAACTGGGTAAAAACGTCGATTACAACGGTGCGCCCGCTGGCTACACCAAAATGCCTTCAGAGAACATCTCTTACGTTTCAAAACACGATAACCAAACGCTTTGGGACAACAACGCTTACAAGATCGCTGCAGGTACTAGTTCTGCAGAGCGTGCTCGCATGCAGTCGGTATCGCTTTCTACCGTGATGTTAGGCCAAGGCATACCATTCATCCATATGGGTTCTGAACTACTTCGTTCTAAGTCTATGCAGCGCGATTCTTACGACTCTGGTGATTGGTACAACCGCGTCATGTTTGACGGTACTAACAATAACTGGAATGTTGGCTTACCACGTGAAGACAAAGATGGTGCTAACTGGGATTTGATCAAAACTATCATAGCTGACAGCACGGCTAAACCAGACGCAGACGACATTGAGCTGACTAAGCAGCAATTCCTAGAGCTATTAAAAATCCGTAGCTCAAGCGAACTGTTCCGCTTAGACACAGCAGACGAAGTCATGAAGCGTGTCGACTTCCGCAATGTTGGTGAGGATCAAGTCGAAGGCCTAATCGTGATGTCTATCGATGATGGTGCATCCGCAGGTACAGACCTCGATCCAGCGAACGATGCGATTGTCGCGGTTGTAAACTCTACCGATGAATCTCAATCATTCAAAATCACAGGAGCGACGGGGTTTACTCTTCATACCGTTCAACAGAGCTCAGCTGATGACACAGTCAAAGGCGCAAGCTTTGCCGCTGAAACGTTCACTGTACCTGCATTAACCACAGCAGTATTTGTACAGGCTCAAGGCGATGCGCAAGGTGTCGGTCTGCCAGTCGATAACTCAGATAAAGATGTATCTAGCATTCCGCCATACGGGCAAACAACGGTTTACGTTAGAGGTAACATGAATGAATGGGGCGCAACTGATGATTGGGCGATGAGCTTTGTTAGTAACGGAGTTTATTCTTTAACAGCAACTTTAGATCCTAATAGTTATGAATTCAAATTTGGGAGTTCTACCTGGGAAACCATTGATATCGGTTGTAAGTCCGCTGAACTTGCAGATGGCTCTATCAATCTTGGAACTGATGGTAACTGCCAATTGAGCGTAACAGAAGCTGGCAACTACACATTCATTCTGAATGCGATTTATGAGTTAGATGACAATGTAGAAAAAGCGGTCGTTTCAGTAACCAAGAATTAAGCCTTAAAGCTTATGATTCTAATAAACAGATAATAAAACCAGCGCAAGCTAGCCTTTTGGGAGACGTCAGTCTCCCTTTTTTTATCCTCAATAAACTCCAATCCCAATGCACCACACCATTGCTTTGCTTCTCATCGGTAAATACTCAGTGTTAAGTGATAGACGAGCCACCTTAGTTCTTAGTAGAAAGCATAACGACTCAGTGTGAGCGTCTAGTTTAAGTGTATGTGAAATTTAGGAATCCGAGTTTAGATTTAGGTTGATAAATGAAATGGCGATTCGACAATAGAGCTCGTATTCAGTTGTGTGAGAAGAGTAAAATAGACGAAAGTGTTTTAGTTGGCAATTAGTAATATCAAAACCATAAACGACCATTAACGTCCATTTATATTAGCCATTAATTATTAGGTGTAAGTCAGTGGTTATTTAAGACCCAGTGTTGAGTGAATATAAATATTCCTTTTCACTTATCACAAACAATAAAAAGGCCCCTAACTAGGAGCCCTTCTTTTCATATCATTCAGTATATACAAACCGTTTGATTATTTTTTATTGACGGCTTTTACAAATACTTCTTGTGCGCCTTCAATACCGAGTGCTTTTGCTTCATCTAATAAGCTCAGAGCTTTCGGAATATTATCTTCACTTACTGCCGTTTGAATTGCATTATGGTAGTAAGTTTGCGTCTCTGGTTGAATGGTATCAAGCTTCGCTGCCGCCGCTGGCTTAGCGTTAGAATCACTGCTAGAACCAAACGAGAAGAAACTTACTCTATCAAGAGTCACTTCAATCTTACCTACGTTTGCGTTCGGAACTGGGATATCTTCCATTTCTGGCAAGTAGTTACCGCGGCCTTCTGCATCTAAACGAGCAGGATGAATGACATCAGTAAAACCATCCAGATCTTGCTGCTCGGTATAGATAACTAAATAAACCGATTCAGACGTCGTCGGTGGGTAAAAATCGTTGTCAGCAACTAAGCGATTTCCCAAGTGCAATCTTGGTTTCGCGTATTCGAAACTCTCTTTACCATAACGCTCTAGCTCACGACCATTTTTATCGTAAATGACGGCATTTGGTACAAATGCTGTATCGCCGATCATGCTCGTGATCTTAATAGAATACTCACCACGGTCTGCAGGGAGCTCTATCGCGACCACAGGGCTGTTGATGCCTTGGTAATTTAATATTTGACTATCTGGTGTTACATCAAAAATTGCTGAGCTTGGCAGCTTCATTGAAGCAAATTGAAGACCAGCAATAGAGTTAACTTGTTCAGCTTGCGCAACTTGCACTTGCTCGACTACTTGCGCAGATTGACAACCGGCTAACGCAACACAGCCACTTAGCATAAGAGCTTTAAAATACATAACCCTTCCTTTTTGTTATTTTTTTAAGAAATTTACTAACTTTAATTACCACAAAGAGAACTATTCACCTAGGGAACGATCAACTTAATCGTACATTCCTTAAAAAAATAGCCGACGCAAGCCGGCTATGAATTAGGACAGTTTAGGATTTAAGCTAAGTGGCTTACCACCAAGCTTCAGCTTGGATACCGAACACGTATTCAGTATCGTCACCGTTGAATGCTTCTTTATTTTCAGTATCTAGGATGTAAGAACCGTAAACACGGATTTCAGGACGAGCCCAGAAGCTGTCACCCATAGCCCAAGCTTGAGCTACTGTGAATTTAGCGTTACCGAAGTCTTCTGTTGCTAGACCGCCGTCAGCAATACGCTCACCAGCGTTGTAACCAGCTTCAAATACTGTACGCATAGTGTCGTTCCACTTGTACATTGGACGAACTACAGCAGAATACTGGTCGATATCGAAAGTTTTGTTTGTGTAGTTACCATCTTTGTCAGCACCACCGATATCGCTACCCGCTAGGTAAGCTAGTTGGTGACCCATTTCCCAAGATTCGCCAAGGTTCATTACACCCCAGTTAATTAGACGGAAACCAGATGCTTCGTTGAATGCTTCAGTACCACGAGAGTAGTAAGAACCTGAACCCCAGAAGTTTGCAGCTTGTACGCCGTAACCATTAGTACCGTATTGAAGTACAGTTTGGTGGAAGCCGTTGCTCGTTCCTTGGTGTAAAATCGCAGATGCTAGTAGACCATCATCAGCAGACTCACTTGCGTCATCTGAATCAGTTGCGAAGTTGTATGCTAGTGCAAATTCTAGAGAAGCATCTTGCCATAGGCCAATGTTCGCTAGACGAGCATCAAAGATGTAACCCGTTGAATCGTCAGTGTCACCATCTTGAATAAGCGCTACAGAAAGTTTTTGGTCACCAATAGAGATGTTTTCAACACCACCACCAGTACCTGATGTATTTAGGTAGTAGAAGTCAGTGATGTGGATGTCTTTACGTTGGTAGTATGTTTTACCAGCCCAAAGAGTCGCTTCTTGGTCAAAAGATAGAACGCCTTTCGCTTTAACAGCAAACTGAGCAACGTTAAAGTCAGAATCTTCCCAACCATTTGCGCCAGGAGCACCAGAAGCAATCATTGACTCAACGCGCCACGTTTGCTCACCAGTTTTCAGCTCTTCAGCTAAACCAAACTCAGAATAGTTATCGTTTTCGTTACCTAGACGACCAATACCGTTTTTATTTACTGATACATCACCGTTACCGTTACCGCTAATACCAGTACCAGCACGCATGTAACCATTAAAATCTACAGCGAACGCAGAGCCAGCAGCTAATGTAGTTGCCACTGCAGCAGCAATCAAACTTACTTTTTTCATTCTTAACTCCATTAAGGACGATTTATTTTAGGTTTTTATATTTTTGCTCTCTTGCGACAACCAAAGGCAGTAATGGCGGACGTAAGATAGAGAGGTTTAGGGTTGCCCCTGATTCGTTTCAACGGAGTCAATATTAAGAGGGGATGACAAGTTTGACTTCCTCCACCCCTAAGTTAATTAAGGGGGACTAGAGGGGAGTAGAAAATATACAGAACGGTGTTTTAAAGAGGTAGATCACTTAATCTAGGAGGAGTAGACAGCACACAGATCTAATTATTCGATATAAGTGCGATCTAGTTCAAATATATAATTTGAACTTCATCGATGAATTATTTTTTTAACCGTAATTAATCTGTGAAGTTGCTTGACCTTATTGTGACAAAGCTTTTTACTTATAGTTCACTGATGTCGATAAACGAACAAGAAATCAAGCAATGACTAGAACGCTCGCTCGCCCTTATCCACTAGGCGCAACGCTAGGTAACACTGGCTGCAACTTCTCAATTTATTCTCCTGACTGTAAATCCCTTTCCCTCGCTCTCTTTGACGAGAACGATGAGTTCACCACTTATAAATTGGAAAATGAATACGCTGATATTGGATATGTGTTCATCGACGGAATAAAAGCAGGACAAAAATACGGCTTCATTGCTGAAACTGAAAATGGTCCAATCTTACTTTCAGACCCTTACGCTAAAGCAATCAGCGAACCGCTCGATTACGCCACGCCATATACCAATGAAAAAAGCTTTTCGATGGCGAAATGTGTCGTTATTGATGACACTTTCGACTGGCAAGATGTAGACAAGCCGCGTATTAGCCGAGAAGAGACCGTTCTTTTCGAAACTCATGTAAAAGGCCTATCGAAACTTCACCCTGAAGTCGCGACCCATACTAAAGGCCGTTACTTAGGGTTAGTTAGCCCTGAAATGCTCGCGTTCTACAAACAGCAAAATATCAACTCTCTACAACTTTTACCTATTGCTGCGTGCATGCATGAGCCTCACCTACTAGATATGGGGAAAGTGAACTATTGGGGTTACAACCCATACTTATTCATGGTGCCTGACCCACGCTACGCCGAAAAGGACGCCGTGAATGAGCTCAAAACTGCGATTCGTGAACTGCACCGTAATGGCATCGAGGTCATTCTCGACGTCGTGTACAACCACACAGCAGAAGGCGGTGAAGGTGGAACGACCTTCAACCTAAAAGCACTGGATAGTCGCTACTACATTAAACATGGTTGTCATTATGCGAACTTTACTGGTTGCGGTAATACGGTCGACCTAACCCACCAGCCAGCACTCAACTTAGTGATGGATACGCTTCGCTATTGGGTTAATGAGTTTAAAGTTGATGGTTTCCGCTTTGATTTAGCAGCAACGCTAGGCCGTGAAGGCGATAATTACAATCCTGAGGCCGCTTTCTTCAAAGCCGTTGCTCAAGATCCGGTACTTAAAGAAACCAAGCTAATTGCAGAACCTTGGGACATCGGCCCGAATGGCTACCAAGTCGGTAATTTTCCTTTAGGTTGGAATGAGTGTAACGACAAGCTCAGAGACATTACACGCAGCTTCTGGCGCGGTGATCAAGGCTATCTGAAAGAGTTTGCAACTCGCTTGATGGGATCGCGTGATATCTACAGTGCTGCTCATTGGCCGTACAAATTGACCGTCAACTACATCACTTACCATGACGGCTTCACCATGCAGGACCTTGTTTCTTACAAACATAAGCACAACGAAGAGAATGGTGAGAACAACCGCGATGGACACGGCGACAATCGCTCTGAAAACTATGGCGTTGAAGGCGAAACCGAAAACCTCCTGGTCGTCGCAACACGTGAAAAACAGAAGCGTAACTTCATGGCAAGCCTGCTGTTCGCCTTTGGTATTCCGCATATTCTGACGGCTGATGTGTTATCTCATACTCAAAAGGGTAACAACAATGCTTACTGCCAAGACGGCGTAACCAGCTGGCTGAACTGGGAAGATTCAGAGCGTAAGACTTACTTCAAGACTTGGCTGTCTGAGATGATCTCCGCACGTCAGCAATACATGGTGCCTTTTATTAAGGCATTCAGTGGCGAAAAGCGTAACTCTAACCGCATCT
Source organism: Vibrio splendidus (assembly GCF_024347615.1). Lineage (NCBI taxonomy): Bacteria > Pseudomonadati > Pseudomonadota > Gammaproteobacteria > Vibrionales > Vibrionaceae > Vibrio > Vibrio splendidus. Next base: position 1,305,671 of record NZ_AP025509.1, read on the forward strand.
TCTGGAGCCGTGTCGATGGCACTCTCATGGAACATGATGATTGGAACCGTTTAAGCTCGGTTGCGTTGCATTTAGGTATTGGTAAAGATGGTGACGAGTTGATTTATCTAATCAACCAAACCAACGCACCGGCGCGTTTTTCTTTACCTAGTGACCGTGATCAAAACTGGGTAACTATTTGCGATACGAACCTACGAAATGTAAAACCAGGTCATGCTGAAGGTGAAATGCTGTTATCTCCAGCTTCAATGGCGATTCTGCACTATTCGCCAGACAAGACTGATTTAAGTTAAGTTAAGTTAAAAGCTAAGTTAGCTTAATAAATCACCAGAAACCATAAGAGCCAGTTATGTTTATAACTGGCTTTTTTGTTAGCCGAATATCACAGAAATCATTCATTTATATGGAATCATTTGCATTGATGTGATTACGAAAACTGTTTAGTATGGCCGTACTATAAAAATGAATCTATAACGTCTTTGGATATCATGGCTTTACCTAAAACATTAATTCGGCTTTTTAAACCATACATTATTTTATTAACTGGAGGGATGCTCTATCTTGCTGTCGCTCAGCTTGAAAAAGTAGAAACAGCAGCAACCGAACAATCATCATCAAATATTCGAATCGCAAGCTCCACGATTCGTTCCAACATCGAAGCCACATTTGGCAAGCTCTATTTTTTAGAAACCAGTCTAGGCTTACCTCAAACGGCTCCAATCGGTGACCGAAAATTCAGAGAACTGAGTGATAACATTCTAAAAAGAACACCTAACTTCTCTGATATCGTTCGATACCAACCTCAAACCCAACAATATATATCAAGTCGTGGCTTACCTCTTTCCAACGAACAAGTTGGCTCCATCAAATGGAACCCAATAGACAGTGTTGTGGAGGATTTTTATATCTCTTCTATTTATCAAAAGCCCGATGGTCGTTGGGTATTCGCGGTAAAACATACAGCGGAAAGATTGAACGAAGAGATATGGATTGAGTTTGATCTATTGCACACAACCCAAGGGTTAAGAGACTTAAAAACGCTTAATCACGGCTATGTGTTTGTGGTTGATCGAGCAACAGAACGACTTGTCTTTCACCCTAATCCGAAACGTATCGGCTCTAAATCTATCAGCTACCACGCTGGAATAAGCCACCAACTCTCACAAGGCGAAACCGTCGGTAAACACGAATACTACTATCAAGATAACTTCAAAATATCGGTATTCGATGCTGACAACAGCTTGAACTGGGTGTTCATCGCAGGTACTGATCGTCACGATATCCTAACCAGCTCATATCAATTCACATTAACTGGTGTCGTACTTGGTTCTCTGATTCTTTTGTGGGTTGGGGCAAACTATTTGTCTTATCGCTTGAACGTATCTTTATCTCAACTGAATAAGGTCGATGACCTCGTAAGCTTTAAGCGAGAGTTGAAATCCATACTGGATAGCTTTACTTACCAAAAAGGGATTCAATTCTGTCTCTATCAGCCTGAAAACCACGCATTCAGTACCATCGACTATCACGGAAACAAATCAACGGTACATTGTGACAAAGCCCTTGCAGAACGATTTACACCAGACACCATGGCTTATCGAAGTGGTAAGTACGCCGATCCTCTGGCATGTAAACTCAAAATATACCAACGTCACTACTGCATTCCTTTGTACTCTCGCAAACAGTTGGTCGCAGTACTTTATGTGAACGCGAACTTACCGATCAGCCAGAGTATTCTGCGTATGATCAGAGATTACACCGAGGTCTCGCTGTCTAATTTACTGCTCCACCATCAATTGAGCAGTAAAGACCTGATGACTCAGTTGGACAACAAAAGCAGTTTCAATATCGCATTGGAAAACTACGCCGACGAGCCAGATACCTATGTTGCTCTGCTCGACATCGATAACTTTGACCACGTTAATCGCGCCTATGGTGAAGCGGTTGGTGACAAGATGATCAAGCTGACTGCAGAAGCGATACGCTCATACTTCCCTAAGCCTAAAGGGCTTTGTCTTGCACGTATTGGAGGCAAGGAGTTCGCTGTATTGTTCAAAGCAAATGATGTAAAGGATGCCAAATTCCAGCTAGACCAATGTCGAATTGAAGTTAGTGAGCAAGCCATTGCCGCGCCAGATATCACGTTATCATTAGGTGTCAGCGTCGGATTCTCGCAAATAGAAGGTGAAACAGATTCGGCTTTAGCGCTTGCAGAACAGGCGAAACTCATCGCTCAGCAGCTCGGAAAGAACCGAGTGGAAGGGCATATAAAGGCTGTCGCGCAAGCTTCATAACACGCCATAGATTCGTATGTGCACACAAAGCACCTAGGATTCACACCCTAGGTGCTTTTGTTTTTCTAGAAAGTCATTACAATGCGCCTTCGACACGACAATATTCCCTTTCTAACGACACGAATCTTATGAAGCTCAGCAACCGACTGCAAACTCTCCGCTCTCTTGTCAGCAATGACTACCTGCATATTTGGGACTGTTGCTGTGATCATGGCTTTTTGGGTGTTCAACTGCTGTCGGATAATAAAGCGCCTCAGATTCACTTTGTCGATATTGTCCCGTCTTTGATGAGTGAGCTTGAAGGAAAGCTAGCGCGCTACTTTCCACAAAGTAATAAAGCCGAACAAACGGTTACCAGCCAATGGCAAGTTTACTGCATGGATGTCGCCGCTATTCCGCTCCAGAAACATATTGGTAAACACCTGGTTATTATTGCCGGTGTGGGTGGCGATCTGACTCAAAAGCTCGTCGACGACATTCATCGCCAGCATCCAGACAAAGATATCGATTTTCTGCTTTGCCCAGTCCATCAGCAGTTCGAGCTAAGAAGCCATTTAAAAGCGCTCAAGTTCGGTCTTATTGATGAAGTACTGATCGAAGAAAACCGTCGTTATTACGAAATTTTATTGGTCAGCAATAACCAAGGCGAAGCTGAAAAGAACCAAGCTGTTAGTGATATATCAAACGTGGGTGACAAGATCTGGGCGCCGAGTTGCGAACAGCAGTTACAGATATCTCAGCAATACAAAGCCAAAACATTGCGGCACTACTTACGTATCCATCAAGGGCAAGAGAAGCAAGGCAAACCGAGCCAAGTGAAGCACATCATCAATGCTTACCAAGCGATTTAGCCCTCACATGTTCTGCATGTAGCATTGATTCTAATGCCACTAGATTATAGTAAGTACTAACTCTATCGTTTACCTCTGATACAGCCAATTCAATAAAAAAGCCGATAGTTCAGTGAACTATCGGCTTTTTTAATGCTATCAATTTGGTTTGAGCTTACTGCTCTTGTTTCTTGTGAACCGCATCAGCCTCATCAATCGTTTCAACCTCACAGACCTTATCAACCCCATAAACCGTATCGAGATACTCGTCTTTCTCTTTCCACGTGTTGTTCAACCAACTGTGGAAACGGCGCTTAAACGCTTTGTCTTCAAAGTAATTGCCGTTCACGTTCTCATCCATCGGATGCAATTTAATACGCACGACCACCTTTTTCATCTTACCTTTCAGCATGTCTTCAAACGGAGATGCCTGATTCTCTGGGTAAGCTAAAGTAACATCGACGATACCATCTAAGATTGGGCCCATTGCAGACAGAGCAAACGCCACACCGCCGGTTTTTGGCTTGAGTAGATGTCGATACGGTGTTTTCGCTGTCGCCAGCTTCTCGTGATTTGCACGTGTCCCTTCGACAAAGTTGACCAATGTTGTTGGTGCCCATTTGAACTTAGTGCATGCCTTGTTGATTGCGTCGAAGTCATCATTACGACGCTCAGGGTTACGAATCAAAAACTCACGCGAGTGACGTCTCATAAACGGCATATCCAAGCCCCAGCAGGCCAATCCAACAAAAGGAACATACAACAGTTCGTGCTTGAGGAAGAACTTAGTCATCGGCATCTTGTCTTTCAAGATAGAAGACAAGATCACGATATCCGCCCAGCTCAGGTGATTCGACATCATCAGGTACCACTGCTTGGTCGAGATATCTTCCCCCCCTTCGACTTGCCACTCGATATCGTTATTCACATTCAACATCCAAAGGTTAAGCGAAGCCCAACACCAAAACGTGAAATTCGCTAAACGAGTACATGACTTTTGAACAATAGAGATTGGAAGAATCAGTTTGATGAGGCCAAAGAAGCTCACGGTAAACGCAGTCATTGCGGTATTGATAGTCACGAACAATACGTTCAAGACCATACGAAGATTATCAAGCATAAAACACGGCTATATTGAGATCGAAAGCCGACATTATACTCATCTGTAAAATATTCTCTTTAGTAATTGGTTGAATACCCTGGGGGTCAAACCACTGTATCAATTTTGGTCTGTGTCCATAGAGCAATTCATCGTTCTTAATCACAAGGAATCACATCAAAAAACAATAAAGATGTCATTTAGACGCAGTAAGTGTAAAGTCTATTTGACATCATTCAAGTTCATTCTCACCGAATCGTTAGTATTGATAAGCATTCTCATTAATGGCATGGTACATGCAACTCCAAAGTGTAAATAGTTGAGTATCCTTAATGAGATAACTTCTCTAAGTAAAGGTGATGATATGACAGATATTCCTCATGGTTTGGTAACTGGCAAAGTCTTACATAAAACACAATGGACAGATCAACTGTTCTCGCTGCAAGTCAGTGCTCCCGTCTCTCCCTATCAGGCGGGTCAATTCACGAAACTTGGCTTGCTTAACAGAGAGGATGAGTTCGTAAGACGGGCTTATTCAATGGTGAATGCGCCAGAGCACAAACAAGGTCACCAACATCTGGAGTTTTTGATTATTAAGGATCAGAACGGTCAGCTTTCACCTCAACTTCATGAGTTGAAGGTAGGCGATGACATCTTTGTCGGCAAAGACCCAAGCGGCTTTATGACCTTAGATGAGATCCCAGAGATCGCCGACGATCTATGGATGCTTTCAACCGGGACTGCCGTTGGGCCTTTTATCTCAATGCTCGAAAGCATGCAGATACAGCAGCAAAACGGCTCAGATGTCGAAAAAGTAATGTCATTCAAAAACCTTGTACTGGTTCATGCCGTAAGAACAGAACAAGACCTGACTTATCGAGACCGTATCGCTCAACTCGTTAATCACTTCCAAGGGAAACTACAATATGTGCCAATTATTTCTAGAGAATCAGTCACCGGAACTTTGCGCGGACGAATCCCAAGCTTGTTACTTGGAGGCAACCTTGAGCAAACCACGTCTGTCGCTTTCAATCAAACCCGCAGTTTTTTCTACCTTTGTGGCAATCCGCAAATGGTTCGCGACACAAGTGAAGCACTAACCAGCTTAGGTTTCGAGAAGCACTTACGCAGAAAACCCGGCCAATTCAGCAGTGAAAACTACTGGTAATCACAGTCACCAATTCCATCAAAGCTAATGCTTGTATTCAAAATACAGACAGATAAGAGGTTTTATATGAGTCATTTACGTATTCCGTCACACTGGAAAATTCAACGTTCAACGCCATTTTTCACCAAAGACAACATACCGGCTGCATTGCTTAATCACCATAACACCGCAGAAGGCGTATTCGGCCAGATCTGCGTAATGGAAGGCACCGTCACCTTCTACGGTTTTGCCGATGCAGAAGCGACAGAACCAGAAAGTGTAATCACAATCGAAGCTGGGCAATTTGCCACAAGCCCGCCTCAATATTGGCATCGAGTAGAGCTTAGCGACGACGCACAATTCAACATTAACTTCTGGTCTGAGAAAGAGACCAAGAAGATGTTCAACACCCGAAAGTAAGAACCATTCAATATTGATGAACTTATAAGCAAGCTACTTCGTAGTGTGATTTCCGATGTTCAAAAAGTGATGATAGAAGATCAAATAACCATAGTAATTACAGTGACTAATGGTGATAGACAAGACAAAAAAACTCTAGCACACTGGACAAAGTTATTAGTTTTAATCCCGTTTCAGATAATGAATCAGTGGATTATTTATATTTTAGGTAAGAGAGGAAGCCATGCTCAACATTGCTTTTTTTAGCTCAAAATCATACGACGAAAAATCATTTGAACTTGCAAAAGGCGAACTCAACGCCGAGTTCCATTTTCACGATTTTCGACTCACTACAACAACAGCAAAAATGGCGCACGACAACGAAGTCGTTTGTGCGTTTGTAAACGACGACCTATCGCGAGATGTGCTAGAGATTCTAGCGAAAGGCGGCACTAAGCTGATTGCGATGCGCTGTGCAGGTTTTGATAAAGTCGATTTAGATGCAGCCAAAGAGTTTGGTCTGCAAGTGGTTCGCGTTCCTGCTTATTCACCAGAATCGGTAGCAGAACACACGGTCGGCATGATGATGTGTTTAAACCGTAAACTACACAAAGCATACCAACGTACTCGCGATGCGAACTTCTCTCTTGAGGGTTTGGTTGGCTTTAACTTCCACGGTAAAACCGTCGGTGTGATCGGCTCTGGCAAAATTGGTCTAGCAACCATGCGTATTCTGAAAGGTTTAGGCATGAACATCTTGTGCTACGACCCGTACCCGAACCCATTGGCAAAAGAACTGGGTGCTAAATACGTAGAACTCGACGAACTTTACCAAGAATCTGACGTGATTTCTCTGCATTGCCCAATGAGTAAAGAGAACTACCACTTACTGGATGCGACGGCATTTGGCAAAATGAAAGATGGCGTGATGATCGTCAACACCAGTCGTGGTGAACTGCTGGATTCAACTGCTGCGATTGAAGCACTCAAACAAAGCAAAATCGGCGCGCTTGGTCTTGATGTTTACGACAATGAGAAAGAGTTGTTCTTCCAAGACAAATCTAACGACGTGATTGTCGATGACGTATTCCGTCGCCTATCCGCTTGTCACAACGTATTGTTCACTGGTCACCAAGCCTTCTTGACTAAAGATGCTTTGTTCAACATCGCCAATACAACGCTCACCAGTGTTGATGCCTTCTTTACTGGAAACACCAGCGGCAACGAACTCGTTTAATAGAAGATTGAGTTAATAGCAGACTGAGTTAAAAACAAACTAGCTCTGCAAATACAAAGCCACGCTATTCCTAAGTGAACAGCGTGGCTTTTTCGTTTGTCCAGTATTCAAAAACCGTTCCTAGACGCAGAAATGACAATCTTCAGTGTCTAAACCATACACGCCTTTTCGAATAGCAAGGTGCTCTTCCCCTGCTTTAACACCCATCTCATAACCTGCATTGAGAGTATTTTGATCCATAGTTAAACGCTTCACTGCGAAAGCTTCTGGCGGCGCAATCACCTTGATGGTCGCATCTTTTGGAGGGTTACGAATGAACTCCAAAGACTGGTTATAGTTTTCAGCACGTACCGCCATCGACTCCGCAATATTGGGGAATTTCTTTAACAGTTTTTTTAGCATCCATTGATGCTTTTGAGGCTTCATTCGGTAACTCAAAGGATGAGAAAGAATCACCGTAATGTCACTTGCACCACGTCGGTATGCTTCACGCACTGGAATCGAATCAGCCACGCCACCATCAGTATAACAACCACCAGAGAAGCACGGCGTTTCGCGGTAAGCAATAGGTAAAGCGGTTGTCGCCTCAACCACGTTAGAGAGGTTTTCTGGCTTGATATGGTAATAATCGGCACTGCCTGTATCGACGTTTGTTACAGCAGCAATGAGAGGGATACTTGAAAACAGTTCACCACAATCGAGTGGGTAACGTTGGTTAGACTCATCCCACAACCACTTCACGTCCACCAAGTTACCGCCTTTAGCAAAGCGAGTTGGATTAAAGAAGGTTTTGTCGGTCGCCATGGTAGTAATCACGTTATAACTGCGCTTTGGCGCTTGAGATAAGTAACCAACGAGGTTCGACACGCCCGCAGATACACCAATAGCAAAATCATAGGGACGGAAATCGTCTTGCATAAAGGCGTCCAACACTCCGGCTGCGAAGATGCCTCTCATTGCCCCACCTTCAACAATTAATGCGCTTTTACTCATCTCAAACTCTATTACTTTATAAACTGATAGCCGTAGGATAATCCCGTCCATCTTATAAAGATAATGGGATATGTTTATCAATTCGATAGGTAAAAACTATCAATACAAATGGTGCTAAATTTCAAACAATTGGCATCGCTAACATGGCTTACCTAATAGATTATCAACCAATACATCTCACCTAAGTGCACTTCGCGGGATACACCTCACCTGGTACACTTCACTTAATGCACAGCATGATCAAAAAAGGCCGCTGAGTGATTCACTAAACGGCCTTTCAACTATTTAAACGAGTTTATTGATTACGACTTAAATTCGCTCACGTCGATTTCAAGCAGTTTACCAATGCCTTCACCGTAAGCTGGGTCGGCTTTGTAACAGTGTCTTAGGTGACGCAATTGAATCTCTTTTGGTACGCCGCCTAGGTTACGAGCAGTGTTATCAAACAGAATCGCTTGTTTTTCTGGTGTCATCAGACGGAACAGGTCACCCGGTTGTGAGAAGTAATCTTCATCTTCGCGGTGATCCCAGTGTGCCGCTGCGCCATCTAAGTTCAATGCTGGTTCTGCAAAGTCAGGTTGTTCTGCCCATTGACCTTCGTTGTTTGGCTCATAACCCAATGTGCTACCGAAATTACCATCAACACGCATCGCACCATCACGGTGGTAGCTGTGTACTGGGCAACGAGGTGCGTTCACTGGGATATGCTGATGGTTAACACCCAAACGGTAACGCTGCGCATCACCATAAGCAAACAAACGACCTTGCAGCATCTTGTCTGGTGAGAAGCTGATACCCGGAACCACGTTGGCAGGATTGAATGCCGACTGCTCAACTTCAGCGAAGAAGTTTTGTGGGTTACGGTTCAATTCAAACTCACCCACTTCAATTAATGGGTAATCCGCGTGAGGCCAGATCTTAGTCAAATCGAACGGGTTATAAGACACTTTCGCTGCATCCGCTTCTGGCATCACTTGAACTTTCAACGTCCATTTAGGGAAGTCTTGGTTATCGATGCTGTCTAGCAAGTCACGTTGGTGGCTTTCACGATCATCACCGATCACTTGTGCCGCTTCTGCATCAGACAGGTTTTTAATACCTTGCTGAGATTTGAAGTGGAATTTCACCCAAAAACGCTCGTTGTCTGCGTTAATAAAGCTGAACGTGTGGCTACCAAAACCATGCATATGGCGGTAAGTAGCAGGAATACCACGGTCACTCATTACGATGGTGATTTGGTGTAGAGCTTCCGGAAGAGAAGTCCAGAAATCCCAGTTGTTCTTCGCGCTGCGCATATTGGTGCGCGGGTCACGTTTAACCGCGTGGTTTAAGTCTGGGAACTTAAGAGGATCACGAAGGAAGAATACTGGCGTGTTGTTACCCACCATATCCCAGTTGCCTTCTTCGGTATAAAACTTCAATGCAAAACCACGGATATCACGCTCAGCATCGGCGGCACCACGCTCACCCGCAACCGTTGTAAAACGTGCAAACAGATCGGTCTTTTTACCTATTTCAGAAAACAGTTTTGCCTTGGTGTATTTTGTGATGTCGTGTGTCACGGTAAATGTGCCGTAAGCGCCTGAACCTTTCGCGTGCATACGACGCTCTGGAATGACTTCGCGGTCAAAATGCGCCATCTTTTCTAAAAACCAAACATCTTGAAGAAGTTGAGGACCGCGTTTACCCGCAGTTTGAACATTCTGGTTATGAGCAACAGGACAACCCGCAGCTGTAGTTAGTTTTTTACTCATGATCTATTCCTTAAGGTCCAAAGGTGCAGCAATAGTGAGTGCACCTTGATATTTATACTGGCTCCCTTTCAAAAGCCCCTAAAATACTATGGATATAGAATAGACCTCTAATGGCATAAAATATAATCGTTTGTATTTATCGTTATAATCTATAAAACCTATTAATCGGCCAACTTAGAAACAACGATGTGACACACTGATTAGCTAAGTATCTTTCTTCCTAGCTTTAGCGTCGCTGCTATGTTTCTTGCCGTTCTGGTTAGATTCATTTCAGCCTCTTTCAGTACCTGATTGAGTGGTTGAGGAGAACGTACCGTTCCAAACAAGCTGCTCATTTCACCATATAAAGCTTCGACTTCAGTACCTAAAGATCCTGCAATTCCTATGGTGGGAATACCTTGTAAGCTCGCACGTTTAGCAATGCCATAAGGTGTTTTTCCCTGTAGCGTTTGGTTGTCCATTTGCCCTTCGCCAGTAATCACAAGGTCAGCACCTTTCAGTACTTCATCGGCTTGAAGAACTGAAAGCACCATCTCAATCCCCGGTTTAATCTGCATATTAAATAGCAGACCAAGTCCCATCGGCGTGCCACCAGCCGCGCCATAACCAGCACGCTCTTGAACGGGTTCACCACCAACACAACCTTGCGATTCAGCGATTTGAGCAGAATTCGCTAGCGCCTTATCAAGCAGTAAGACTTGTTCGGGTGTCGCCCCTTTTTGTGGGCCGAATACGTGGCTAGCACCGTTGTCACCACACAACGGATTATCGACATCGCACGCCACAATTAACTCGATATCAGCACAGCGTGAATCTAGACCTGTAAGGTCAATAGATGCTAACTTCGCTAGCGCAGCACCACCTCGGTTAAGCTCTTGCCCTGCATTATCTAACAGTGTCCCACCTAACGCTTGAACAATACCCGCACCACCATCATTAGTCGCACTGCCACCCAATCCAAGAATGATGGTTTGAGCACCCTGCTCTATCGCTTCCAAAATCAATTGCCCTGTGCCGAATGAAGAAGCAATCAACGGATCACGCTGCTCTGGTTTCAACAAGTCCAAACCCGATGCAGCAGCTATTTCAATCAATGCCGTTTTGTTCGGGTTGCTATCGGATGGCTCAAGCATCGCCCATTCAGCATGAACCAATGCGCCCAACGGCCCTTCAACTTGATATGTTCGCTTTTGCCCTACCAAGCCTTGCAGCAAAACATCTACCGTACCTTCACCTCCATCAGCTAAAGGTAAGGTCACGTATTCAGCGTCAGGGAAGATTTCACGAAAGCCCTTTTCAATACACGCCGCCACCGATACAGCCGATAAAGATTCTTTAAACGAGTCTGGTGCAATAACAATTTTCATACTGAGAGATCCAAAAGAATATTAGGTTTGATGAGTGCCCGATCCAAAAATGCCCCTATTGAAGATCAGCAAGCTAATCACTTAATAGGGGCAGTATATAAAGGTAAGCAGTATTAGTTAGTAACGGCTGTCTTTACTTGTGATTTCTCTTTGCTTTTTAGCCATACAAATACAGCGCCTAGGACCGCAATTGGAATCAGTGGGTCGATCAACGTGCCGCCTTTACCAAAGACTAGGTTTAGAATCATTATGATACTTGCACCAATTGCCCATGCTACGGTTGAAGATACAGACCAGATTTTGATTTGGTCAGCAAGTTCAGTAATACCTAAGGTACGGTTGATAATATGGAAGTAAGAGTCGTTCAAATGAGAGAAGCCAACCGGGCCTACCGCACAAGCTAGTGCAACGAACACAGGGTCTAGACCTAACGTTTCAACTAGAGGCAGTGTCATCGTTGCTGCCACCATCATTGATGCCGTTGCTGAACCTTGGATTAAGCGAAGCATTGATGCGATGGCTAGCGGAACTAATAATGGAGGAATACCGCTGCTTGCAATCGCTTCTGCTACTTGAGGACCAGCACCTGATGCTTTAAGTACGGCCCCCATTGCGCCACCACAACCAGTCACTACAAGAATTAGCCCCGTAGTAGACAGAGCATCATCCATAGAGCTAACCATGTCTTTACGCTCAATATGGCGAGTAAGACCGTATAGCGCCATAAGAACACCAATACCAACTGCAACTACAGGATTACCAATTAAAGAGATCACAGTGTGTATTGCGCTGTCACCCTGACCAACAAGTGTGTTGATTAGGATAAAGGCGATTGGAAGAAGGATTGGACCAAATGATAAGAAGTTACTTGGCAGTTCTTTGTCATCCGTCTCTTTTACTTTTTCTAGGTTTGCCCAATCAGCTTGGTTAGTGATCCATGTTTCACCGTTTGGTACACGGTAGTATTCATTGCCCACGCGGCGAATGTAAATCATAGAAAGCAACATCATAGGGATAGATACCATCAAACCCCACATCATGTACTCACCTAGATCAACGCCTAGAATACCCGCAACAGCAACTGGCCCCGGTGTTGGTGGAACAAGTGCGTGGGTGATCAGTAGGCCAAGTGCCAGTGTCACCCCTAAACCTACCGCTGACTTACCTGTATCACGTGAAATTGCGCGAACAAGCGAGTGTAAAATAATGTACGCAGAGTCACAGAATACTGGGATAGCGACAAGTACACCTGTGAAACCAAGTGCCAAGTCTTCACGACCTTTACCACATAGCTTTACAAACGTTTTTGCCATTCTTACAGCAGCGCCAGAACGCTCAAAACATGCGCCCATAATCACGCCAAACGCGATAATTAAACCAATACCACCAAGAACGCCACCAAAGCCCGCTTTGATTGCATTAATAAGTTCAGTGGGTGCCATCCCAGCAAACAGACCCATGATGATGCTTGCGATAATCATAGCAAGCGCCACTGGGATTCTTGTTTTTATGATCATGCCCATCATGGCTAAAATGCCAATTACAATGCCTATCAGTGCTCCATCCATTGTGTATTCCTTTTTGTGTCTATTTTTGTTGTGTAGGGTTTGCAAACGAGAGACATAGGTGCGCCTCCCGCTGCACTTTGTTGTACAGCGACTTTTTGTTTTGGCCGCTTTATCTTATTTTTACGAGTTCAAATCTGCCTTAAAGGCTCGTGCTGGCTGCGTCTATAAATACGGTTTAACCCATTCCAAACCAGCTTCAGTTGTATTTTTGGGGTTGTATTCACAACCAATCCATCCTTGGTAACCTGAATCATCTAGAACATTAAATAAATGTGGATAATTCAGCTCGCCTTCCGATGGTTCGTGCCTTTCTGGTACAGAAGCGATTTGAATATGGCCGGTATAAGCAGCCACTTCGCGAATCAAAGTACTTAAGTCGCCATCCATGATTTGCGCGTGATAAAGGTCGAGTTGCAGCTTCACATTTGACCTATCGACCAACTTAATCAGTTCGACAGCATCACGTTGGTGAGCAACGAAGTAATTAGGAACATCACGGCTATTCAGCGGTTCAATCATCAATTCAATGTCTTGCTCAGCAAATTTATCTGCGGCAAAACGAATGTTTGAGGTGAAGGTTTCAACGTGTTGCTGTCTCGTGAAATTCGCATTATGTAGACCCGACATCGCGTGAACTTTCTTGCAATTCAGCGCTTTAGCGTACATAAGTGCGGTATCAACACTGGCTTTAAACTCATCTTCACGGCCAGGAATCGCTGCGAAGCCTCGTTCGCCTGCGTCCCAATCACCTGGAGGCATATTAAAAAGTGCTTGTTCAAAACCAAATTTCTGCATTTTTGCTGCAAGCTCTTCGGCCTCAAATGCATAAGGGAATAGGTATTCAACTGCTTTGAAACCCGCTTGGTGCGCCTTCTCAAAACGCTCTAGAAATGGCACTTCTGTGAATAACATCGTTAAGTTTGCTGCGAACTTAGCCATTATTTGCCTCTCCCTTTTAAATCCATCACTTCTTCGTCCGTTAAGTAACGGATATCATTTCCTTTCAATAAGAATGCTAATTTGGCGGTCTCTTCTAGCTCTTCAGCGTTATCAACGGCATCAACAAAGTCAGTGCCTGTTACTACTGGGCCGTGATTCGCCAACAAAAATGCTCGGTAGTCGCCCGCTCGCTTTGCCAATTCTTCAGCGATTTGTGGGTCACCGGGGCGTAGGTAAGGAATCACTGGTAACTCACCAATTCTCATCACGAAATACGGTGTGAAAGCCTTAATCGCGTTGTTACGATCTAGCCCTTCAAGGCAAGACAGTGCAGTTAGGTATGTAGAGTGCAGGTGCACAATCGCATTGCACTCTGCATTGTTTCTATAAATCGCTAAGTGGAACGCGGCTTCTTTTGATGGTTTCTTACCTGATATATGGTTGCCATCGATATCGACAACCGACAATTCCTCAGCCACAAGACGACCAAACGAAGAACCTGTTGGTGTTGCTAGGAAATGTCCATTTGGTAATTTGATAGATAGGTTACCTGCGCCACCTGTCGCGTAACCTCTTTCGAACATTGAACGAGCGAGCGTTACCATTTGCTCTCTTAACTGCTGCTCGTTCATCACAATTTTACTCATCTGAATCTCGCTTATGAAAAGAATGACTGCGCTTTAGCAAAGAAGTTTTCGTCACCAAAATTGCCTGACTTAAGAGCCAGAGAAAGCTTACCTTCAACCGATTTAACCCAAGGCACACCTGGTGCGATTTGAGGGCCAATATGAAAACCTTTCACAGCTAGGCTTTGGGTCACTACGCCTGATGTTTCACCACCAGCAACAATGAAGTTTTTCACGCCATGTTGTTGCAGTTTGATAGCGAGTTGACTAAAGAATTGTTCAACGGCATGGCTTGAAGCGTGTGCACCGTATTCTTCTTGAATAGCTTTAAGCTCAGCAGCGTCTGCCGTTGCATAAACCAAAGGAGCAAAATCTCCTTGGCTGTTGGTCATTACCCAATCGAACACTTCATTGGCGTATTGATCATTGGTTAAGCAAGCCTTCACATCGATAGCAAAGTGAGGAGCAAGCTGCTTGTATACCGCAACTTGTTGGTTAGTCATCACAGAACAAGAACCAGAGAACACAACGGTTGGTCCTTTTACTGGGCTGCCTGCATGTTTTGCATCACTTTGGTCAGCTAGATGTTCTGTCCAATTTTTAGCGATACCCGCAGCTAAACCTGAACCACCAGTAATTAGCTTTAATGATTTAGCAGCCTGTCCTAACGTGACTAGGTGCTGCGCATTGAATGCGTCTACCACGGCGTAGCGACAGCCTTGAGCTTGGAGTTCGTTAAAACGAGAGGTGACTGCATCAGAGCCCTGTTCAATGGTTTGGAAGTTAACCAAGCCAGAAACACCCTCTGATTGTGCATCCATCATTCGAACCACACTTGAATCCGTCATTGGTGTAACAGGGTGATTACGCATACCTGAATCACTTAATAGCTCACCAAAAACAAACAAGTGGCCGTTGTAAACCGTGCGACCATTTACTGGCAATGCAGGGCAAACGATAGTGAAAGATTCTCCAAGCTCAGTCAAAAGCGCATCAGTTACAGGGCCAATATTGCCCTCAGCGGTACTGTCGAACGTTGAGCAGTATTTAAAGTAAAACTGTTGGCAACCTTGAGATTGAAGCCATTTAAGCGCAGTAACAGAATCCGTCACCGCTTCGTCAACTGGGCAAGAGCGAGATTTAAGGCTGATAACCACAGCATCTGCTGATGCGTCAAACTCTCCCGTTGGAATCCCATTCAGTTGAACAGTGCGCATACCGTTTTCAACCAAGAAACCTGCAATGTCTGTTGCACCAGTGAAGTCGTCCGCAATTACACCTAATAACATAATTACTTCTCCACCTTTGACGGGGTTACACCTGGCAGATCAATACCTTGGAATACTTTTATCACAGCGCTGTCGTCTTCTTGGCCAAAGCCAGCATTACTCGCACTCACGAACATATTCAGTGCTGCACTCGATAGTGGAAGTGGGAATTTCAGGTCTTGAGCGGTATCCGCGACTAAGTTCAAATCCTTAACGAAGATATCGACCATAGATTTTGGAGAGTAATCACCATCGACTACGTGCTTCATGCGGTTCTCGAACATCCAAGAGTTGCCCGCTGCATTCGTAACAACGTCGTACATCAAATCAAGCGGAATGTTTGCGCGTGCGGCTAGTGCCATCGCTTCAGCGCCCGCAGCAATATGAACACCGGCAAGCAATTGGTGGATAATCTTCACTGTCGCACCAAGGCCAATCGCTTCACCGATATTGTAAACCTTAGCAGCTGTTGCATTAAGAACAGGAGCAAGCGTGTCGAATGTGCCTTGAGCACCCGATGCCATGATCGTCATCTCACCAGCTTCCGCTTTCACCGCACCGCCAGATACCGGAGCATCAAGCATTACAAGCTTATGCTCAGCGAGCTGGCCTTCAATTTGTTTTGCATCTTCAGCAGAGATCGTTGCGGACACCATCACTGGAGTATTTGGCTTTAGTGCCGCAGCAAGGCCAGTCTTAAACAAAACTGTGTTCACTTGTTGTGCGTTCACAACCAACACCAATACCGAATCAAGTTGATCTGCAAACTCGACAGCATTCGTCGATACCGCTTTTGCACCAAACGAACCCAGTTCTTCTAGTGCTTGTGCATTTAGGTCAAAACCATAGACATCAAGGCCAGCACGTACACACGATTTCGCTGCACCCATTCCCATTGAACCTAAACCGATCACTCCGACAGATTGAACTTCACTCATAATATCAATGCCTTCTTGGTAATTTCGTACATTTTAATTTTGTTAATTATTGTTTATGTTTGTGATTATATGTGAAGCATCTGCCGATGACTTAGTGACAAGTCACATCCTTAACAAAACTTAACACGCGAACTCAATTTAGCCCTTTAGAGGCAGCACAAATTCACGTAAAAGGCAGCTATCACACTTTAAAGCCCAAAAAGGCAACATAAGTTCACAGATCTTCACAAACAAGGTAAAGGTTGTTAGGATTATGAAAAACAAGAACATAGAAGAAAACCATGATTCCAGCAGAGCGTCAGAGAACCATTTTGTCACTGTTATCACACCAAGAAGTGATTAGTATTTCTGAGTTAGTCGAACAGCTCGACGTGTCACACATGACCATTCGTCGAGACATAGTAAAGCTGGAAGCTTCTGGAAAAGTCGTTTCAGTATCTGGAGGGGTCCAATTAGCTCAAGCCTTGCATCGCGAGCTGTCTCATGATGCTAAAGTAGAACAGCAAGCAAACGAAAAGGTCCAAATTGGTAAGCTTGCTGCCCAACTTATCGAAAAAGATGCCACTGTCTATTTAGATGCTGGAACGACCTCATTGGAAATCGCCCATCAGTTAGCAACACGTGAAGATCTGTTAATCATCACCAATGACTTCTCAATCGCGGCTTATTTAATGAACCACTCACCATGCGAGATTTATCATACAGGTGGTAAAGTCGATCGAGAGAACCAATCGAGCATTGGGGGCAAAGTAGCTGAGTTCTTGGCAGGGATTAATATTGATATTGCGTTTATTTCCTCTTCTTCTTGGAGCTTAAAAGGCTTATCGACACCAAACGAAAATAAAGTATTAGTGAAAAAGGCGATTGTAAAATCAGCCCAAACCAATTACTTGATCTCGGATTCCACCAAATATGGTCGAGTAGCAAGCTTTCACGCACTTGATATGGAGTCACTTGATGGTGTCATTACCGATACCAATCTCCCAAGCAGCGTAATTGAAGAGTTAAATGACAAAGGTATTGAAGTAATTAACGCTCCGGCATAATGGTCATCAAATAATTGGATGTGCGAGCCTTTAATGGCTCGGCTATCTACCCAACCAGTTTTCTTTTTCTTCTGTAGAACACCTAAACGATCTGGGCCCCCTCATAAACATACTGTGATTTCCGGTACCCAATCTCACCTTTACACTGTGAATATTGCAACTCTGTTTGGATAGGTTAGGCTCTCTGTCTAATATCAAAACAAGGCCAGACAGGCGAGCAAAGCAATGAAAGTTGACTATCACAAACGGCTGATTCCCGTTATCCGTTATCTAGAAAAACGCTTTAACGAGCCATTGAACCTGCCAGAAGTCGCGGCGTTAGCCAACTTTTCACCCTACCATTTTCATCGTACTTTTAAGGCCGTTCAAGGCGAGACGCTTGCTGATTTCATCAGACGATTGAGACTCGAAGCTGCAGCCAATGATCTCTTCAAATCCAAACAACCTATTATTAACGTCGCATTGGATTATGGCTTTTCGTCGTCTCAGAGCTTTGCCAAGGCATTCAAACAACATTTCGGTGTAACACCGAGTGCATTTCGCGATTGCGAAGATTACCAAGCGTTCAGCGAACTAACTCGAAATAGCAAGATTGGACACTCGTTGCGCAAGAATGGAAACGATGCAACTGACGGCAATTCATATACTAACTCCGAACTTTCAACATGGAGTATGACAATGAAAACACAACAATTTGAAGCATCAAAACTGGCGTATGTACGAGTGACAGGCCCCTATGGACAAGGCTATGAAGAGCCAAGCGGTCGTCTTTATCAATGGGCAGAAATGAAAGGACTAGCGAGTAATAGTTGCATCTTTATCTATCATGACAATCCAGAAATCACTCCAACAGATAAGTGCCGAACAGACATCTGCTTGATGGTTTCAGACGACACTGAAGTGCCAAGTGGGATCGAATTAAAAGATTTTCCCGGTGGGCAATATGCAGTAATGCGACAAAAAATCACCGAGCCAAGCCAATACGCTAAAGCGTGGGATGACCTGATGAGTAAGGTCATAGAGTCCGGTATCGAAACCGAAGACCGTCCTTGCTTTGAGCTCTACCACAGCTACGATCCACAAACTCAGTATTCAGACGTCAGCTTCTGCACCGCAATTAAATAACAAAACAAAATTCAGTAACAAAGCCTACCTCGCGTAGGCTTTCGTCTCTTTAGGTCGCTTTCAAAGTAGCGCTACAGGTTATTAAAGCCTTTTGTTCCACTTCCCTTGATGGTCACGGTCGCAATTTTCTTGTGTATCGAAGCTAACGTGCTTATAGATATTCTTCAGTTGAATTCCAACCTGATTGAACGCTTGTTGGATAGCCCCAGAGACGCACTGTTGACCTTCGCCATTTAAGAAGTTCGTTCTATCCTGATTGGTATCGAATACGCAGACAATTTTCAAACTTTGCGGGAATGAAGAGAAGTTGACCGAGTGAGTCACCCACAGAAAACCATCGAAGCCTTTCAGCGTGTCTTCACAAACGTCAGTTAACACGTCTCTGATTTGATTCTCGATTTTCTTATCTGATTTACGCATGCGGTAAAGGTCCTATTTAACACCTTAAAAAATAAGGTTTTTCGGTCAGTTTCGTATTACCTGATATTGGACACTGTGGCAGTTTCAAATGCAAAGTATTTATTGGGAAGAGGCGAGTAGAATATAGAGAAGAAGCCTCATGCTTGATCACTGACGAAGCAATCAAGCATGAGGCGGATATAGGATTTACGAAGATGTTAGCTCGCCGCTTGTTCCCAATCAGTCAGTAACTTCATGATCACGCGAGAGTCTTGATGAGTCGCCATCGGCGCAGCAAGTTGTGTGTCACCTTGCTCAACCGCTTGGCGGATATTACGCACTTGATAATGGAAGCCATCGCCTTGCGCTTCGACTTTCACTTCGCGTGTCGACGTCTCATAGATCTCAACCGTGAATGTGTTGTCTTCAGTCGGTAGCCATGGGTTGGTATCGAGCGTGATGCAGCCTTTGCTACCTAGGATCGTAAAACCATGCTTTAAGCCGTGATCTTCAGCAGTGTGGATTTGCGCAGTAAAACGGTCGTTGAAACGCATCATCGCCGACGATTCACAGATATTGCCATCTTGGCCACGTCGGCCGATTGCCGAGATCTGCACATCATCGAACACACTCTCGCCAAATTGCTGCTGCGCAACAGAATGAATCAGCGACATTGGATAACAACCCAGGTTGTACAAGGCGCCTTTGCTCGCAGGGTTAACGAACTGATCAATCGCCGCAACGTAGGAACCTTGGATTGAGCGCACTTCGCCAATCTCACCGGTTGCCAACTCTTGATGAAGCTTAGCGATAAGCGGGTGATTTAGATACATCAAACCTTCTGCGAAGAACACGCCAGATGCTTTCACCGCTTGTAGAGCTTGCTCGGTTTTTTCCATATCAACCGACAGAGACTTCTCACACAAGATCGCTTTGCCTTTTTGAGCCGCTTTAATCACATACTCATGATGAACATGGTTTGGCAGAGCAATGTAGATGATGTCGACTGACTCATCTTCAATCAAGGCGTCATAGCTGTTGAAGGTTCGTGTTGGTTGGTATTGGGCAGCAAACTCGTTAAGTGTTTTTTCAGTACGACCAGCAACGGCATACAGCTCGCTTTGAGCATCGCCTTTGATCGCATCCGCCATTACGCCTGAGATAAAGCTAGTTCCTAGGATTCCCCATTTCATGTCTTAGATCTCCTGCTCTTGTGCTTTGATAGGTCCACGTTGCGTTTCGAATGCTTGAACCAACTCGGTAATGTCACGCTCAATAAACGCTTTGGTATGAGGCATCACAAAGTGCTGATTGATCGCCTCGCGGTTTGCGTATTGCTCTAGCAAGATCACGCGATCACTTTGACTTTGATCATAGGTTGCAATCGCTTGCAGGCAGCCCGGCTCGCTTTGCATGTCTAAACAAAACTGTTCGATGGCTTCGATCGCAGCAGCTCGCTCTATGTTAGTTTTGATCTTCAGTTCGGCAGTGACAAAGATGGTTTCGTTCATTTGAGGCATTTCACGCTCTTATTTTAGTTAATTATCGGTTTGCCATTAATATAATTAACCCCTAATAATTGATAAACTCACGTTTTGTTTATTGTTTATCAACCAAGAGTGTTTAATGGATAAGTTAACCAGCATGAAAGTCTTCGTCTACGTGGTGGAACAAGGCAGCTTTCGTAGCGCCGCCAACCACTTCAACCTGTCGGCGACCATGATCAGTAAGCATGTCCATTCCTTAGAAACCAGTCTGAACTCTCAGCTGATCCACCGCACCACGCGTAAGCAATCGTTAACCGACTCAGGGCAGCTTTACTATCGTGAGTGTAAGCGAATTCTCGAAGACATCAGCAATGCAGAGAACCTGATTCAGACCTTGGAAAATCAACCGCAAGGCACGGTAAAAATTAACTGCCCAGTTACCTATGGAAACAAGGTGCTCGCCCCTATCGTGGCCAAATTTCTCGCACATCACCCAACCATTAACGTTGAGCTGATGTTGAATAATGACCTTGTCGACCCTTATTCATCCGACATTGACCTGATTGTGCGAATTGGCGACCTGTCCGATTCAAGTTTAGTCGCCAGATACTTAGGGGATTATGAGATGTGTTACTGCGCGGCTCCTGAGTACCTTAACCAACATGCTGAAATCAGAGTATTAGAAGACTTGGCGCAGCACCCGTCGCTTGGGTTCAGTTACAGCAGCCAAGCTCCTCACGCCACACCGAATAAAGAGCGTGTGCGCTTGATGTCGAATAATGGTGATGTGTTGCGATATGCAGCCCTTCAAGGCGTAGGCGTGTTATTGCAACCGACTATCTTGGTCGCAGAAGAGATTAAACGTAGCGCGCTATTGGAGATCTTGCCCGGCATGGCGCCGTTACCCAAGCCGATTCACTTGCTCTACAAAACTAAGCAACTCTCTTTAAAGAACCGAACTTTTGTCGAGTTTTTATTAGCCGCTCTTTCTGAGTAACTAAGCGCTTTCTAAACAACAAAGACCGCTAGGCTGTTTGCCAATGACTCATCAAGCGTTTGCCAAGATCAGAAGGTGTGGTGTTATGGACGGTCATCTCATCACATTGGTTGAACACCATGAAGTGTTTAAGTTCTTCGCACAAAGCGTGAATCAATGACTCATGACTTTTAACTTTGTCTTCAACAACCAAGTTACGAATATTGAGTAAACGGGTCTTCCTATCGACCTTACAATCCATTCGCGCCACCAGCTTACCTTGCCACAGAATCGGCAAACTAAAGTAACCAAACTGACGCTTGGCCTCTGGAACATAGCATTCAAGGAGGTAGTCAAAGTTGAACAATGATTGCATTCGCTTTCGTTGAATCAGCAGGTTATCAAACGGAGACAGTATCTTAAGCTTGGTTCTGGAAAGAGGTTGATTCAGCAGTTCAAAAGCACCTGGCAGGACATAGTAATCAGAGCCTTGAATATCTACTTTCAGAACCTGCTTATCTTCAAGCATCTGTTGGAGTGCTCTCTGAATCAAAGGCTTTGTGTTCTTGAGTAGGTAGCTCATTTCCGACGCTATTCCAACTCCGTTAGCCTCTAAATAACGTGTTATCAGATGCTCGATGTACTCTTGTTCTGTCGGCTCAGAGGTATCAATTCCACTCGGTAGAACTCGCTCGGTTAGGTCATACACCTTATGAAAGTTCACTCGGCTCGGCACCATTAAGTCACCTTGCATAAACAAAGTTTCTAGCGCCTGTTTGGCAGGTTTACCGCCCCATCCGCCGGGGTTTGGTCTATCCCCTTCAAAGTCTTTCGCCATCAACGGCCCTTCATTCTCAATACGTTTGAGAACATGAGCCATCAATGCATCATCCTTTTTATACCAATGCTTGAGCTTGCCGCTCGCAAACCCATTCTTTCGATGTAGGCTGAAGCGGTAATCTCGAATGGGTAAATACGCGGCGGCATGCGACCAATACTCAAACACTTCTCGACGCTCTAACAGCTTATCAAGATGGTTCAGTTGGTAGTCTTGATTTCGATTCCACAACGTATGATGGTGGGCTCGCTGAATCACGGAAATGGTATCAATTTGCACATAGCCAAGGTTTTCAATCGCAGACAGCGTATTCGCCAAGGCGCCGCCATTACGTTGCTTTTTAGGCGGTAACTTTTGCGAAAGCAGTACAATTTTTTGCGCTTGAGCGAGTGAAAGTGATTCCATGAAATTCAGACTCTAATTGATACCAATGACTGGCTTATGATTCAGCAATAAGCTCTTGAAGGATTTGCTTATACGTTTCTACCGTCTGCGCGCCTGTCACTGCACTCTTGCGGTTGAATACCACGGTAGGAACCGCTGAGATGCCCATGCGTTGCCATTCAAACTCTTGCGCTTCAATTTGCTTTAAGTTGTCGATGTTCTTCAAGCGTTTCAGCGCTTTCGTTGAATCTAAGCCAACCGCTTCAAGTTCTTGTGCAATGACTTCAAGGTCAGACAGGTCTTTTTGCTCTGTGAAGTGAGCGGTAAAGAAGCGTAGCTTTAACTCAGTCTGTTTACCGTGCGCTAGTGCAAAATCGAGCAGCACATGCAGATGACGGGAATTAACCATTCTCATGCTGTCATAGAAATTGAAATCGAAACCAACCGCTTGGCCACGCACCGCAAGCTGTTCGCGTGAACTTTGACTCTCTCCTGCGCTAGAGCCGTATTTTCTCATGATGTGGTCACGCAGGTTTTCGCCCTCTTGCGGCATATCAGGATTGAGCTCAAACGGCTGCCATTCAAGTTCAATTTGCTCTGCTAAGCCAAGCTCAACAATAGCTTGCTCTAAGTTTTTGTAACCGACCACGCACCACGGGCACATTACGTCAGAAATAATATCGAGTTGAAGTTTCTTGCTCATCGTCATTCCAAATGATCATTGATAAGGCATGTCCGCTGTATAAGCAGGCATCCAATTTATCTTCAGACTACAACAACCTGAACAATCGTTCAAATTTAACTAACTGGATCTGTAGCCAACAAAAAAGCCAACTCATGTTACCGAGCTGGCTTTAATAAAAATCTGTTGGAGCTTAACCGCGTTACGCTAGCAGCTTCTCAAGTACTTGGAACACACCCGCATCGATGTTACTTGGCGCGCCAAAACGAGCGATCTCTTTCAGCTTTGGATGCGCGTTTTCCATTGCGTAAGAGTGGAAGCTCTCTTTAAGCATTTCTAAGTCATTGAGGTAATCACCAAAGCTCATGGTCTGCTCGTAAGTGAAACCTAATGTGTTTTGTAGATGTTTAATCGCCGCGCCTTTTGACGCTTCAGCGTTCATCACATCCAACCAAATTTTCGCACTGACAACCACTTGGTAGTTCTCACCAAACTTGGTATCAATAGTTGGGTTCACTTGCTCTTGTGAACCGTCGAAGTGACAGATAGCCACCTTGATGAAATCGTCTTCTACCGCCAGTAAATCTTCTACTTGCTCACGGCGATGGTAGTACTTAGAGATCTCCGCTAGAGCACGCTCATCTTTGGTTTCGATGTATGCAGACTTCTTACCACATAGCACCACATGAGCACCTTCAATCGCGCGAGCTTCTTTAATGATGTCTTTGATGGCATCAGTATCAAGTAAGCAACTGTAAAGCTCTTGGCCTTTATGCATCACCAATGTGCCGTTTTCAGCAACGAACATCATGCGATCTTTTAGCGGGGCAAAGGTTTCCATCAAGCTGTAGTACTGACGACCCGATGCCGCAGCAAAAATAATGTCTTGAGCTTCTAAGCGCTCGTAAAGGTTGAAAAATTCTGGGTCTAACTTTCCGTGTTCATTAAGCAGAGTGCCGTCCATATCAGCAGCGATAAATTTGATGTTCTGTTGTGGCATTTCAGGGCTTACCTATAAGTAAAAATTAAAGTGTAAATTATGATTTTTCGTTATCTTGTGTAACGGTTCTGCCTTCGATTATATCGCTAGAGTAGCCAGTGAATGCAATGCTTTTCGGTAGGCTTTTTTCTTTGAGTCAGCGCCTAAATCTGAGTTTGAATCTAAGCTCGCGTCTAACTCACCAAACTCACTTCTCACGATAAGCCCTTCAATGAAGGTCATGACTGATTCGCTGCGTAATTCTAATGTTGCAACGTCTACCTCTTCGCCACCACTGACTACTTTGTAAATAGTACTCTTGAGCCAAGCCTTGTGCTGTCGCGAGAGCATCGCAATGTCATCTTCGGACTCTTTGAATTCCGCCAAGGCGTGCATGAACATGCAGCCTTTGAAGTCGGGTTGTTCAAACCACGCAAGATGCCAATCTAACAGCGCATCCAATTGGTTTTGCAATCCTGAGGTTGATGACAGTTCCGCCTCTAAACTCGACTCGAAACGCTGATGACGCCTTTCTAACACCGCTTCAATCAGCTTGGTTTTCGATCCAAAGTGACGATACATGGATGTCTTAGAAACCGCCGCTTCGTCTCGGATCATATCCACCCCAACAGCGGTATAACCAAACTGATTAAATAGCGACTCCGCTACATCCAGAATCAAATCTTTTTTACTCATCGTTCATCAACCTCAAATCGCTCTGAAATCGTAGAGCTCAATTTCTCGTTGCAAGAAGTGTACAGATCTGTATCATTCAAATCAAACAGTACAGATCTGTACACTTGCAATAAAAAGAGATAACAAGAGGAAATGATTATGATCGGTAAACTATCTGGTGGTGGAGCTCTTCCTCCGAAAGCAAGCATAAGCCAACTGATTAAAGGTTTTATTGGCGGTACGCTGGGCATCTTAACCTTGTGCCTATTAGCAGAAAGCTCTGGCTTCTCGTGGTTAATGGCTCCATTTGGTGCGACGTGCGTACTACTGTTCGCGGTGCCTACATCGCCGTTAGCTCAACCTAGAAACGTCATCGCGGGTCACTTTATTTCGGCTGCAGTGGGTTTAGTCGTGTTATATGGCTTTGGGGATTCTTATTTGGCCATGGCAATCGCTGTCGGCTCATCCATCATGCTAATGCAATACTTTCGAGCGGTTCACCCACCCGCTGGCGCCAATCCGATTGTGATAGCTTTGGCAGGTACCGCACATGTGGATTGGACGTTCTTATTCACTCCCGTATTAGTAGGCAGCATCGCTTTGGTTGGTATCAGTACGCTATTGAATAACAGCGATTCACAACAAAAGTGGCCGTTATACTGGTTTGGTTCATCCAAGTCTTAGTCTATTGAATTTCAATGATAAATATGGATTTTGACATCCAATTTAGAAGCAAATTGAAAGATCACATTGACCCTTATATAAAATGGGCTTACTATTAATCGTCATTTAACGATTATGGAAAGCGAAACATCAATATGAACGAAACTTGCTCTACAACTGGTGGCTGTGCTCTACCAATCGGACATGGTGATACCGAAGCTGAAACGCAAATGGCAGCTCTGGCCAAAGCGCTCGCTCACCCGGCAAGAGTTCGTATATTGAGTATCCTTTCAACGCTAGAAAAATCGGGGGGCTGTTTGAACAGTGACTTGGTTAGCGAATTAGGTTTGGCGCAATCGACAGTATCAGAGCACCTAAGAATCTTGAAAACCTCTGGTTTCATCACTGCTGAATCGATACCACCGAAGATGTGCTACCGCATTAATCGAGATAATATTCAGCAATTTGAGACGCTAATCGACACCATTTTAAAATAGATTAACCACGCTTAGTTTGTCGAACACAATAAACTAAGCGTATTTTTTGCCTTTAAATATCGTTTTTCGACGATTAACGATATCAACAAAGAGAGATTATCATGAAACCAAAGTTAGGTTTTCTAGATCGCTACTTAACACTGTGGATCTTTATTGCCATGGGCCTTGGTGTATTGCTTGGCACCCTGTTCCCACAGATCGAACAGTGGAATGAATCGATGTCGGTTGGTACCACCAACATTCCGCTTGCGATTGGCCTTATCTTAATGATGTATCCGCCTCTTGCTAAGGTTAACTACAACCTATTAGGCACCGTGGTCAAAGATAAGAAAGCCATCAAACTATCTCTGATCATGAACTGGCTTGTTGGCCCTATTCTGATGTTCGTGTTGGCGCTAACATTCTTAGGTGACCACCCAGGTTACATGGTCGGCGTAATTCTGATTGGTCTTGCTCGCTGTGTGGCGATGGTGCTGGTTTGGAACGACATCGGCGGCGGTAACAAAGAATACGGTGCGGCGTTGGTTGCTCTAAACAGTGCATTCCAAGTAGTGAGCTACAGCTTTATGGCGTGGTTGTTCATCAGCGTTCTTCCACCAGTATTTGGTTACGAAGGCATGTTGGTTGATATCTCGATGATCGACATTGCACACAGTGTACTTATTTACCTAGGTATCCCATTCTTAGCGGGCTTCCTAAGCCGTAAGATCCTTGTGTCGATGAAAGGCGAGCAGTGGTACAACGATGTGTTTATTCCACGCATCTCTCCAATCACACTGATTGCACTACTGGCGACTATCGTTCTGATGTTCAGCCTAAAAGGCGAGATGATTTTAGAACTGCCAATGGACGTATTGTTGATTGCTGTTCCACTGACTATCTACTTCACAGCGATGTTCTTCATCAGCTTCTTCATTGGTAAGAAGATGGGTATTGAATACGACAAGAACGCATCAATTGCATTCACAGCGACAGGTAACAACTTCGAGCTAGCGATTGCCGTTGCTATCTCAGTATTCGGTATCAACTCAGACCAAGCGTTTGCCGGTGTTATCGGTCCACTGATTGAAGTACCTGTGTTGATTTATCTAGTGAACGTAGCGCTTAAGATGAAAGACAAGTACTACAACGGTCAGACGGTTAAACCTAGCGTATAGCATCTACGTCTACACCTAGAACTAGAACTAGAACTAGAACTAACAAAAAGCAGTATCACTTTGAACAGAAAGGCTCACACGTTAAACGGTGAGCCTTTTCTTTATTCAGTTTGATCCAATTTAAGTCTCGTCCAGTTTACGTTTCGTCTAATAAGCCTTTCAAAGCTTGTTCAAGCCAAAGTAACGCAGGGCCTTTAGAGCGTGTTTTAGACAGAACAAGATCAACGGGCGGCGACCATGTTTTGTGATCGAATGAGACATTAATCTCCACTAAACGCTGCTTATTCAGCTCCTCTTCGACAAGGTGCTTGGGTAAGTATGCCCAGCCAATATCGCTGCCAAGTACCATCTCTTTGATCACAATAAAGCTGTTTGACCACCATACCTTTCCGGCAATCAGCGGAAACTGATCCATCACCTTGCCTTTGTCTCCCCTCAACATTAACTGACGATGCGGGAGTAAGTCAGTGAGTTTCGCCACACCTGTTTTTGCGAGCGCATGACTTGGATGACACACAGCAATAAACGGTAAGTGACCGATAAAGCATGGCTCAGAACCGACATCAAAAGCCAAGTTGGTAAACATCAATCCAATGTCGGCTCTCTCTTCGATAATTAACGGATTGACCTCTGTTGTGGTACACGCAACCAGTTCAACTTCAGTAGCAGGGAATTGTTGACTGAACTGACTAAGGATCTTAGATAAGTTCGGAACCAGTAATGAATCATCTAATGCAATTTTGATGAGCCCCTCTTCACCGCTACCCATCGCGTTAACCGTCACATTCAGATCTTCAACCTGAAGCACGATCGCTTTCACCTGTTTAAATAACTGCTCGCCTGCTTTGGTTAGTGAAGGCTTTCGAGTCGAACGATCAAAAAGCTCAACATTAAAATCTATTTCAAGATTACTGATGCCTTGGCTTACCGCCGACTGCACCTTCCCCAAATGACGAGCACTAGCAGAAAATGACCCTAATTCAACGGCATACACAAACATTTTCAGCTGTTCAATGTTGTACATTCGGTTTCTCCCAAAGCTTACTATCACAAGATGTGATGCTAACTATCTTTATATTATCACTTAAGTAGATATTATCTAGCCAAGTCATTAGCCCATCGGCGGCTATTTAATCGTAAAGAGAGTTAGAAAAATGTCACATAAAGAACGCATGTTGCACATGGTGCTATTTGAATTGGTTGCTTTGGTTTTGATGGCAGGGCTTGCAACCTATATTACAGGAAACGGCGCAGGTGAAATGGCAGGCTTAGCACTCGCAATATCATTGATAGCGATGGCTTGGAACTACGTTTACAACTATGGCTACGACAAAATTTACGGAGCTGACCGAAGCAAAAGAACCAAGAAAACACGCGTTCTGCACGGATTAGGTTTTGAGCTTGGGTTGATGACAGTGACTCTACCTGTCTTGATGTGGGTTCTACAACTCGACTTCCTTACCGTACTGGTCATGGACATCGGCCTAGTTATTTTCTTCGTACTTTACGCGATAGCGTTCAACTGGGCGTATGACTCGATCCGAGCTCAGTTGGTTGCGAGAGGAAAGGTTGCAGCTCTGGTTTAGAGCTGTAAGTTCTTAACTTATAACAAGAACAAACATCCAAATTGAAACTGCCAAACTACAACTTAGTTGGCAGTTTATTCATTTATGCATATAAGCTCATTTGTTAACGCCCTTGTTACATAGCAAAAACATCACACAGCCCTCCCTAATTAAGTCTAATAATCCGCCACTCACGAAGTAGCATCACAAATCCAAACATAAACTCCTCGTACCAGTTGCGCATTCATTTACATATAGGTAGTTTGAGCGGCTTCGCAACCTATCAATTCGAGCAATGACGTTCATGCGAGCATCTTTTTCGAGCAAAAGTGTTCGGATTAACATTTCAAGTGACTTTAATTAACAATTTTATGCTCAAACGCTCACTTTTGATGTTCGTTTATTTTCGAGTTCGCAAATATATGCACAATACACGTGCTAGATAAGCAAAACTAAAAAGGACTCGAACATGACAACAAACAAACACCCTTCTTTATTTGGGCAATGCTTGGCTGAATTTATCGGCACAGGATTACTCATATTCTTTGGCGTTGGCTGTGTGGCCGCTCTGGTATTAACTGGTGCGACATTCGGACAATGGGAAATCAGCATCATCTGGGGCTTCGGTGTTGCGATTGCAATTTACTGTACTGCCGGCGTTTCAGGCGCACACATCAACCCAGCCGTAACGATTGCACTGGCCATGTTCCATGGCTTCGATAAAGCGAAAGTGGTGCCTTACATCATTTCGCAACTGCTTGGCGCTTTCTGCTCTGCAGCATTGGTTTACAGCCTGTACAGCAACCTATTTACTGACTACGAAATCGCACATAACTTTGTTCGTAGCAGCCAAGACGCACTATCAACTGCTGGTATCTTCTCGACTTACCCACATGCTTCACTTTCTTTCTTCGGCGCTTTTGCTGTGGAATTCGTGATTACTGCAGTGTTGATGTTTGCCATTTTAGCGTTAGGTGATGAGAACAACGGCGCGTCTCGCGGTGCAATGAACCCTCTACTGATCGGTATTCTTATCGCGGTTATCGGTGGTTCTTTAGGTCCACTGACGGGCTTTGCAATGAACCCTGCTCGTGACTTCGGACCAAAACTGTTCGCTTACTTTGCAGGTTGGGATTTCGCACTAAGCGGTGCTCGTGATATTCCTTACTTCATCGTTCCAATTCTTGCTCCAATTGCTGGTGCGTGTTTTGGTGGTTGGTTGTACCCACGTGTTATCGGTGCTTACCTACCAGTAGAAGGCCAAGGCTGCACAATTCCAAACCAATGTGAAACAGAAGAAGAAGCTGAACAAGCTCAAGCTTAATCCCTAAGCGACCTTACATTTACTAAAATATAAATAACGAAAGAAAAAGGATTCTTACCATGACCGAGCAAAAATACATTGTTGCCCTAGACCAAGGCACCACAAGTTCTCGCGCTGTAATCCTCGATCACGATGCAAACATCGTTAGTTCTTCTCAACGAGAATTCACTCAGATTTACCCGAAAGCGGGTTGGGTTGAGCATGATCCAATGGAAATCTGGGCGACTCAAAGCTCTACATTGGTTGAAGCTCTTGCTAAAGCAGGCATCCGCAGCGATGAGCTAGCGGGCATTGGTATCACGAACCAACGTGAAACCACCATTGTTTGGAACAAAGAGACAGGCAAGCCTGTTTATAACGCAATCGTATGGCAGTGTCGCCGTACTGCAGACATCTGTGAAGACCTAAAAGCGCGTGGCCTAGAAGACTACGTACGTGACAATACTGGCTTAGTCCTTGACCCGTATTTCTCAGGTACCAAAGTAAAATGGATTCTAGACAACGTTGAAGGCGCTCGCGAAGACGCTGAAGCTGGCAAATTACTGTTCGGTACAGTTGATACTTGGTTGGTTTGGAAAATGACTCAAGGACGTGTACACGTTACGGATTACACCAACGCGTCACGTACTATGTTGTTCAACATCAACGACCTATGCTGGGATCAGAAGCTACTTGATGAAATGGGCATTCCAGCAATCATGATGCCTGAAGTGAAGCGCTCTTCTGAGGTTTACGGTCAAACGAACCTTGGTGGTAAAGGCGGTACTCGTATCCCAATCGCGGGTATTGCGGGTGACCAACAAGCTGCACTTTACGGTCAAATGTGTGTAGAAGCAGGCCAAGCTAAGAACACTTACGGCACAGGTTGTTTCCTTCTAATGAACACTGGCCAAGAGAAAGTAACGTCGAAGAACGGCCTACTAACAACGCTAGCATGTGGTCCTAAAGGCGAGCCTGCATACGCACTTGAAGGTGCAGTATTCATGGGCGGCGCATCAATCCAATGGCTACGTGATGAAATGAAGCTGCTGGCTGGCGCAGAAGACTCTGAGTACTTCGCAACGAAAGTAGATTCTTCAAACGGCGTTTACGTAGTCCCTGCGTTTACTGGTTTAGGCGCACCATACTGGGATGCTTACGCTCGCGGTACGATTGTTGGCCTGACTCGTGGCGTTAACTCTAACCACATCATCCGTGCAACGCTGGAAGGTATTGCTTACCAAACTCGTGACGTACTAGACGCAATGCAAGCTGACTCTGGCATCAAGCTAGCGAAACTACGTGTTGATGGCGGCGCAGTAGCGAATAACTTCCTAATGCAATTCCAATCAGACGTGCTGGATACTGAAGTTCACCGCCCTGAAGTAACAGAAGTAACCGCTCTGGGTGCCGCTTACCTTGCCGGCCTAGCGGTTGGTTTCTGGGACAGTATTGATGAGCTTCAAGACAAAGCCGTTCTTGACCGCACATTCATGCCGCACCACGACGAAGAGAAGCGTAACCGCCGTTACAAAGGTTGGAAACGTGCTATCAAGTGTGCACAGGTTTGGTCTGAGCTACACGATGACGATGACAACGAGTGATACTGAGTACTCAACTAATCGTTAATCATTAGCCGCTGATCTAGGAACTCGAGTAATCTAATCGACTAGATTGTTCGAACCTCAGCAAACGAAACTAAAAAGAGCACTATTTTGTGCTCTTTTTTGCGTTTCAGGCTCAAATTCCGCGTTTTGCGCAGCGTTTTTGCGGTTTAGACATGATTCCTTACCATCATTACTTCTCTCTTTTCATCAATTCGAGCACAATAGCGTGAGTTTATATTTTCGATTTTGACGCGCTAGAGCCCTTTGCGCGCAGGGAGTGGTAAGTTAAGTGAAGCAGATACCAAGACACCAGCAGATTGTAGATCTGGTAAAAACACAAGGATATGTGAGTACCGAAGAGCTCGTTGAAAAGTTCGATGTCAGCCCACAAACCATCAGACGAGACCTCAATGAACTTGCCGATAGCAACAAAATTCGTCGCTATCATGGTGGTGCAACCATTCCTTTAAGCTCGGAAAACACCTCGTATAACACGCGTAAAGCGCTTAACTTCAACGAAAAAGACGTGATCGCCGACGAACTAGTTAAGCACATCCCAGATGGTGCAACCCTATTCGTTGATATCGGTACCACGCCAGAATCGGTGGCACGCGCACTCAACAAAAACCACAAACAACTAAGAGTCGTCACCAACAACATCAATGTTGCGAGCATCCTTCTACCGAACCCAGAGATCAAGGTTATCTTGGCGGGTGGCGAAGTGAGAAACCGTGATGGCGGCATAGTTGGCGAAGCGACACTCGATTTCGTAAAGCAGTTCCGCCTTGATTTCGGTATTTTGGGTATCAGCGGCATCGACTTTGATGGCTCACTGCTCGACTTTGATTACCACGAAGTTCGTGTGAAACAAGCTATCATCGAAAACAGTCGCAGCATCTTCTTAGCCGTCGACCACACTAAGTTTGGCCGTAACGCGATGGTTAAGCTCGGTAATATCTCTCAAGCGCACATGGTCTTTACCAATAAACAGCCACCAGAAGAGATTCTCAACATCCTTAAAGATTCAGCAATACCATTAGAAGTGATCGATACCGCTCGTCCTGTGAGCGAATAACTCACATAAGTGCTCGGTGAGCCACTTTCTATAATGAATCACGATTCTTTATAGAAAAGTTAAAAAAGTAAAGCTTGCTCACTACCACTGTCGCTTCTATGCTCGAATTAGACTTATTTGAACCTCTGCTTTCATAAGCAGAGGTTTTTTTATGCCCAAATCACATAAAACGCGCATAAACGAAAATAATAAATGACCGCAAACGAAAGTTCATATAGGATTCAATTATGTTCTAAAATGCTCGTTCGCTCAGAAGAGGTCAAAACCATGAGTGCTCAACAAAATAATTCAAACAACAGTACATCTTCCACTTTAGACTTGATCGTGATTGGCGGCGGCATCAATGGTGCAGGCATCGCGGCAGATGCATCAGGTCGTGGTCTAAACGTTGGCTTATACGAAGCAAATGATTTCGCGTCTGCGACGTCTTCCGCTAGCTCAAAGCTTATCCACGGGGGCCTACGCTACCTTGAACATTACGAATTTCGTTTGGTTTCGGAAGCACTCGCTGAACGTGAAGTCTTGTTAAGAAAAGCACCTCATGTTGCTCAACCAATGCGCTTTCGTTTACCTCATCGACCATTTTTACGCCCAGCTTGGATGATTCGCTGTGGCCTATTCCTTTACGATAACTTGGGTAAGCGCACCACTCTTCCGGGAAGTAAGACCGTCAACCTAGCGAAATCAGGCCTACTGAAACCAGAAATGAAGACGGGATTCGAATACTCAGATTGCTGGGTTGATGATGCGCGTATGGTATTGCTTAACGTGTTAGCAGCAAAAGAGAACAACGCAGAAGTACGTAACTACTGCCGTGTTGAAAAAGCGCACCGCGAAGGTGGTATTTGGCATGTGACGATCCTTGATGTGATGACAAACCAACGCTTTGAACGCAAAGCAAAAGCGCTTGTTAACGCTGCTGGTCCTTGGGTTAAACAGTTCTTTGATGATGGATTAGAGCAGGCTTCGCCTCGTAACATTCGTCTTATCAAAGGCTCACACATTGTTGTGCCACGCATTCATGACGAGCCACAAGCGTACATTCTGCAAAACAAAGACAATCGCATTGTGTTCATGATCCCTTACCTAGATAAATTCTCGATCATCG